>NZ_JAYRTF010000006.1:0-152478 GCF_041919735.1 Acinetobacter sp. | reverse complement strand
TTCAAATCTTCAAATCTTCAAATCTTCAAATCTTCAAATCTTCAAATCTTCAAATCTTCAAATCTTCAAATCTTCAAATCTTCAAATCTTCAAATCTTCAAATCTTCAAATCTTCAAATCTTCAAATTTGCAGGTGCTTAAGTCTTTGTGTTTTCAGCATTTAATACTTTTTGTCTGAAGAATCAACACTGATTTCAAAAGTTTTATCTGAATTATTTTTAGATAAATTTATATATTATCAAATGTTTATATTTAACAAATATTATATTTTTCACATAATTGTCATGTAGCTGCAAGTGTTTTGTCATACAGTTTCTTTAGGTTGTTGCTGGATTTCTCAAGGACTTAAGAGGTTAGACGTTGAATTACAAAGCGCTCTTTTGCTGCATGGCTTTCGCCCCAATCCTGACGATGCAGGCAGCACAAGCAGAATTTATACAAGACAGCAAAGCTGAAATCGACTTTAAAAATTATTATTTTGATCAAGATCAGGCGCCCAGCAACAAAGACTCGACCGTTTGGGGGCAGGGCATTGAATTGAGCTATCAATCGGGCTTTACCGAAGGTCCAGTCGGTTTTGGTTTGGATGCGACAGCGGCAGTAGGCATCCGTTTAGACGGCAGTCAAGATAAAGCCAAAAATTCGCTGATGTTCCCGCTGGATGATGACGGCGCGCCAGTCAATTACTGGACACGGGCATTTCCGACCGTCAAAGCGCGCTATCAGAAAACTGATGTGCGTGTGGGTGAGCTGCGCCCGAATTTGCCGATTTTAAGCCGCAGTTTCGCCCGCTTGCTTGAATCGGCCTATCTAGGCGGGCAAGTGACCTCTAAAGATGTAAAAGGGCTGACGCTGACCGGCGGCTATGTCACGAAAGCGATTCCGCGTGCATCAAAGGACACCTCGAAGCTCTCTATTAAAGGCGCAACCGAAACCAGTGACGGCTTCTTATTTGGCGGTGCGGACTGGAAGCCGAATAAAAATTTAACGCTGCAGTATTATGCGGGGGAGCTGGATGATTTCTACGTGCAGCAATTTGTCGGTGTAAAGCATAAATTTCCGCTCAGTGAACACCAGAGCTTCAATACGGACTTGCGTCTATTTGATACTCAGGCAACAGGCGCCAATAAGCGCGGTGAAGAAGGCTACGGCGCTAAAGTGGATAACCAGACCGCCAGTGTAGATTTTAAATACAAATTCAAAAATCATCAGCTGCAATTCGGCGCGCAGCAAATCGGTGATGATGGTGATTTCCTGCATATGAATCAGGGCAGCTTAGGCACCGGCGCGGATGGCACGTTTATTTATTTGCCCACCAACCGCTTGCTGCAGAACTTTACCAACGCCGGGGAAAAATCGACCTGGTATGGCTACCGCTATGATTTTAATGATCAGTATCTGAAAGGGCTGAATATTTCATTCCTCAAAGTCGAAGGCCGTGACTTCGGCAAATGCGGCTGCGCAACCGAGTCTGAAATTGATTATACCTTGCGCTATAAAGTGCCTGAAGGGAAATTTAAAAACCTCGGATTTACGGCGCAATACGGCAAATTTAAGAAGAGTACCGGCACGCAGCAAGAACAGACCCGTATTTATATGACTTACACTTTGCCGCTTTTTTAAGCCTGGCGCATCGCAAATTGCATAGAGAAAAATGATGAGTAATTTTAATTCGAATCGCCGCCAGTTTTTAAAAGGCTTGGCGGGCGCAGGTTCTTTGGCTTTATTTTCCGGGCTCAGTCCTGTCCGCACATGGGGCAGTGCAAAGTTTCCGATCAGCCCATTCCAGCTGGGTGTCGCTTCAGGTGAGCCTTGGCCGGATGGTTTTGTGATCTGGACGCGGATTGCGCCTTACCCGCTGTCTGTTGATGGCGGCATGCCCAATGAAGCTGTGGAGGTTGATTGGGATGTTGCAGCTGATGCTGAATTTAAAAAAATTGTAAAAACGGGCAAAGCGCAGGCGCACCCGGATTTGCATCATACCGTGCATGTAGACGTTGCCGGCCTAGCGCCAATGACCCGCTATTATTACCGTTTCCGTTTAGCTGGTTATGAAAGTCCAGTCGGCACAGCAAAATCAGCGCCGGCGGCCCATCAGATGCCTGATCAGATCCGTGTGGCCGTGGTGGGATGCCAGCATTATGAAACCGGCTATTACACCGCTTATGATTATTTGAGCCAGGAAAACGATATCGATATCGTTTTCCATTATGGCGATTACATCTATGAAGGTCCTGAAGGCAAGGGCGGCGGCCGCGCAATCGGCGACTTGCGCGTTTCCATTCCTGCACGCCAGCATATTGGGCCAGAAATTCAAACCTTGCTGCAATACCGCGTCCGCTATGCGCAATACCGGGCAGATCCGGACTTGCAGGCGGCGCATGCTTCTGCGCCGTTTGCGATCACCTTTGATGATCATGAAGTGGATAACAACTGGGCGGCGGATATTGAAGAAAAAGGGGCGAAGAAAGACATTTTCCTGCTGCGCCGTGCAGCAGCGTTTCAAGCCTGGTATGAATACATGCCTGTGCGCTTGCAGCAAAAGCCGAATGGCCCGGATATCCTCGCTTACCGCACTTTAGATTACGGCAAAATGCTGCGGATGAATATTTTGGATACGCGCCAGTACCGTTCTCCCATTTTATGCACCAAGGCTCAGCTGGAAGACGGTTTTGATCAAATGGATTACTGCCGCACGGAAAACAGCCGAAATGAGCAAGTTCTTGGCAAGGCGCAAGAGCAGTGGCTGGCGAAGCAGATGCGCCATGACAAACGCTGGAATGTGCTGGCGCAGCAGATTCAGGTCATGCCTTGGGTGCGCTACAATAAATCAGGCAATGCCTATTTTGGCAAAGACACATGGAATGGTTATCCTTATGCGCGTGAGCGCTTGATCGAATCAATCAAGGAAAATGCGCCGCACGGCAATACCGTGATTTTATCAGGCGATTTGCATCAATACTTTGCGGCCAATATTCCAAGCGATTTGAAGGACTATCAGAGCCCGTCGATTGCCACTGAATTTTTGACCACATCAATTAGCTCTACCGGCAATGGCCAGCCGATTCGTCCGGGGCAGGAAGATGTGCTGAAGCTGAATCCGCACATTCAATTCATTAACGATCAGCGCGGCTACCAGACTTTGGACTTTTTTAAAGACTATATGCGCACAGATTTAAAGGTTCTGGATTTTGTTGAAAAGCGCGGCGGAAAAATGACGACAGCCGCCAGTTTTGAAGTAGCCTATGGTAAGCCGGAGCTCAAGCGGATTGCCTCGAAATGAGGCGGCAGCAATATCCATGCTGAGTCAAATAAAGCGCTTGGAGCAATCTCAGCGCTTTATTTTTATCTGGAATAAGCAGACGCATATATGGCAAGAAGATAAAGCTGATCCGGTGGATCAGCCGTCCATACGGTGGGCCAGTGCGCAGGGTGATGTTAACCGCCCGTGCTTAGTGATTTTTTGAGATTAAGCGGTAAATTTCAGTTTTGGCTTTGATCATATCCGCTTGAAATTGCGGATCCGCCTGCAGGCGTGAAAATTGCGCTGCGCCCATCAGGCGGCCAGCATCGACATCGCTTTGCCAATGCATATTGCAGACGACCCGGCTTTGTCCGAATTCAATGCCGCGTTTGAAAATCTCATTTTGGCGTTCAGGACGCAGCTGCGCCAGCACCAAAGCATATGTCCAGCCAATGGTGGTGTGGCCGGATGGATAGGAGACAAATTGGTTCTTTGCATTTTCCTCATCCGGAGTGCAGGTCTGGACATTGAAAAACGCGTATGGACGTTCGCGGCTGTAATGCTTTTTGGCGGTTTGTGTTGAATACCGGCTGTCCAGCTTAATCTTTTTTAAGATTTCAAAAAGCACAGGGGTATTTTTTTGATTAATTTCAACACCAAAAGCCTCAGAAAAGGGCCGGCCTAAATGCTCATTGGAAACATCTGCATCAATTATGGCCTGTTTCCAGCGCTGTTCATTTTTGTCCTGGCGCATTTGCTTGAAGATTGCCTGATCTCTTGCAAAGCTTGCGCTGTCCGCCTGCGGCGGTTCAGGCAGGATTTCCAGGCTGTTTGGCGCCTGAAATGGCGTCAGATAGGCGTTCTCTGCAGCAAAAGAGGCGCTGTTGACGCAGGTAAAAACCAGAGCGGGGATCAATAATTTCATTAAAGGAGGGGCATTTTTCATTGTGAAGTCATGTATGGAATAAATTAAAAGCGGGCTCACAATAAGCCGTATAATTGACCGCATGATGACAGTTGGAAAATTAATGAAAAATAACGTAATTTTTATTTGGTATTGATTTGATGGATCTGTTTTTTATAAAAAAAACCACCCAATCTCACGATTGGATGGCGCTGAGTATCAACTGTAAAATGCTGGCTTTAAATTATTGTGCAGCCTGCTGTTCAGACTGGATTGCTGTCAGGGCAATAGTGAACACAATATCGTCCACTAAAGCGCCGCGCGACAAGTCATTCACCGGCTTATTCAAGCCTTGCAGCATTGGGCCAACGCTGACGACATCTGCAGAACGCTGCACCGCTTTATAGGTGGTGTTGCCTGTATTCAAATCTGGGAAAATGAACACATTGGCGCGGCCTGCAACTTTTGAGTTCGGCGCTTTAGAACGGCCAACACTTTCGACTGATGCCGCGTCATACTGCAATGGACCGTCAATCAATAGATCTGGACGGCGTTCCTGCGCAATGCGGGTGGCTTCCGCCACTTTTTCAACTTCTGCGCCAGCGCCAGAAGTGCCCGTTGAGTAGGAAATCATCGCAATGCGCGGATCAATGCCAAAGGCTTTGGCTGAGTCTGCAGATTGAATCGCAATTTCCGCCAGCTGTTCAGCTGTTGGGTCTGGATTGATGGCGCAGTCGCCGTACACATAGACTTCGTCCGGCAGCAGCATGAAGAATACTGATGAAACCAGTGAGTAATCCGGCGCTGTTTTGATCAGCTGGAACGCAGGGCGCACGGTATTGGCTGTGGTATGCACTGCACCTGAAACCAAGCCGTCAACTTGCTCTAAAGCCAGCATCATGGTGCCTAAAACAACCGTGTCCTGCAGCTGTTCACGCGCCTGCAGTTCATTGATCTTGCCTTTGCGCAGCTCAACCATTTTTTCCACATAGTTGTCGCGGATCAGGTCCGGATCAATAACTTCCAAGTCATACGGCAGTTCGATGCCGCGCGCTTTGGCGACTTCAATCACCGCTTCCGGTTTGGCTAACAGCACGCACTGCGCAATGCCGCGTGACTGGCAGATCGCTGCCGCTTGCACGGTGCGCGGCTCATCACCTTCAGGCAGGACAATGCGTTTTTTTGCAGCAATTGATTTTTGCACCAGCTCATGGCGGAATGCGGATGGCGACAGGCGCGGCTTGTGAGAACCGTTGATCAGCTGAGTGATCCATTCCGGGTCAATATGGCTGGAAACAAAACGGATCACCTGTTCTGCGCGTTCGGTATCGTCTACTGGAATTTCATTGCTGAGATTTGCCAGTTCCTGCGCCGTTTCAAAGGTGCTGAGCGGGGTGTGGATAATTGGCAGACCTTGCTTAATCGCAGTCTGGCAGAAGTCCAGAACATGTTCATTCGGCTGATGATGCTCAGTCAGCACCAAGCCTGCCAGCGGAATGCCATTGCTGCTGGCCAAGCTGCTGGCCAGCAGTACATCAATGCGGTCTGATGCGCTGATGATCAGCTCGCCGGCCACAAATTTATGCAGTTCGTGTTCAATGTTTGACGCAATCAGGCTGCTGTGCAGGACGCGGCGCTGTTTGGCTTCGCCTTCATTGATCCAGTGCGCGGAAATATGCGCGGCCAAATCGGACATGCGCGGCACACTGAGGGTGTTGCTGAAAGGCACTAAGCCAATGACCGGGAAGTTTTCAGAACCCAGCTGCGCATTTTGCTTTTGCAGCTGCGCTGAGAATTGATTGCTGTCGCTGATTAAGCGCAGGCTCGGGTTCATGGTCACAGGCACTTGCGCAGATCCATCCGGCAGGCCTTTGGTGCGCATGAACAATACGCCAGCAGTGCGCTCGTTGCCGGCGCCGCCAAAATTACGCAGCTGAGCTTCAATTTTTTCAACGGCGGCTTCAGGGCTGCGGATATCTGCCGTGCTGATGATCAGCACTTTGGCGTCCAGCGCTTTAGCAAGGTCAGCATTGAGCTCAGACGCAAAGGCATCGCGGCTGGTCGGCACCAGACCTTCGACAATAATCAGATCGTGCTTTTTCGCAATTTCACGGTGCAGGCGGACAGCATCTTCCAGCAGCTCGTCATTTTCATCACGGCTTAAACGGCGGACGACCGCAGCATGGCTGATCGGCTCAACGGTTTCATTGTTGAATAAATGACGGCATAAAGCTGTGGTGCGGTCCGCTGGAGACTGCGCTTCTTGTGAAAATGGCTTGAGAAAGCCGGCTTTAATGCCTTGGCATTCCAGCGCATAAATTAAGCCCAAGCATGCAGAGGTTAAACCGACGCTTTCCCCAGTTGGCACGAGTAAGATTGTTTTCATAATGCATCTAAATTAAAAAATAAAATATTGAACTCGACAGCGTGCTGGAAGCGGCTGCTTAAGCAACCGCTTCTTCTTCCGCTTCAGACTTTTTTGCTGTGTCGGCCTCTTGCTCGACCACATGCTGAGTTTCTTTGGCGATACGGCCTTCTTCGTCAGTCGGCACAACCCAGATTTGCGGACCTGCGCCAGCGTCAATACGGCCTTCAGTACCGCGTTTCAAGCTGTCGTTTTTGTCTTTGCTCAAGTTGAAGCCAAAGTGCGGCAAGTAAGCCAAGGTTTTTTCACGGATCAATGCCGAGTTTTCACCGATGCCGCCGGTGAAGAACAAGCCGTCAATGCGCGGCAGGCCGCAGCTGAGCGCCGCTAAGGATTTAGCCAAGCGGTAGCAGAATACTTCAATCGCCAATGCTGCATCTTCATTGCCTTGCTCAGACGCTTCAATCAGTGTGCGCATGTCATTAGACAAATCAGATAAACCTAACAGGCCAGATTGGCTGTTCAGCATTTTGTCGATTTTGTAGATGTCCCAGCCTAAGTTTGATGCAAGGAAGCTGTGAATGCTTGGGTCTACATCACCGCTGCGCGTACCCATCACCACGCCTTCCAGCGGCGTCAGGCCCATAGAGGTATCGACTGATTGGCCGTTCCAAATAGCGCAAGTTGAGCTGCCGTTGCCAAGGTGAGCTGTCAACCAGCCGCCTTGCTTGAAGCTGCCCGCCAGTTCTGAACCGCGTTCAGAAACATAAGCATGGCTGGTGCCGTGGAAGCCGTAACGGCGCACGTTGTGCATGGTGTACAGGAATTTCGGCAATGCATAGCGGTAGGCATGTGACGGCATGGTTTGATGGAATGCCGTATCAAATACAGCCACTTGCGGCAATTGCGGGAAGAGGCGCATGGTCGCTTCAATGCCGACCAGGTGAGCTGGATTGTGCAGCGGCGCCAGCGGTGTCGCTTCGCGGATGCGCTCAATAATTTCAGGTGTCAGCAATTCCGCTTTGGTTAATGTGCCGCCGTGTACAACGCGGTGGCCGATCGCTTGCGGATTATGATGCGATAAGCGTTCTAAAATAATTTCTAATGCTTTTTCATGGTCAGCGTCAGGAATAGCCAGCTCTAATGGCGCGCCGCCTGTCGTGATGCCTTTAATTCGGGCTTCCGGTGAGCCTAAGTTTTCAGCCAAGCCGAAAATACGGTCTTCACGACGCTCAGAAACCAACGCATATTTAATTGAAGATGAACCGCAGTTAATTACTAATACTGATGTAGACACGTTTTTTTACCCGAATTCTAATTAAAGTACTTATCCATGACATGATCCGAACGCAGTGCTTTATTGGTGCAATTTAGATCAGTAATGATGTTTTAACATGGGTTGTTTTTCCATCCTAGATAGACTTTAGGAGATTAGACTTAAGCATTATCGACCCAGTTTTCAATAATAATTAAAATTTATCAGCTGATATTTTTCATTTATTAATAAAATAGTCCTGCTGGATCAAATGCTTTGCGTTAATAATATTGAACATAACATGTAAGTTTCGCATTGCTATGAAAACCATAAAAAAAATATGGATTTTCTTCTTCATTTTAAACACGCATCGAGCCATGCAGGCAAAACGTGCCGCTTTATACCGCGCCGGTATTGTCCAAAAATGCTGAAATTACGCATAAAAAGCCTAAAAATTCAGCATTTTTGAGACTGTTCCATTGCTATTTTTTCTCATGCCTCATGTCACAATAGCGCTAAAAAACAGTCAAATCGATCAAGCATTGACCGGAAATAAATCTTCCTGCCGCATCAGCACTGCAAAATTTACGTTTTAATTGAAGCAGGATTTGCATGCTTATTGTGCTGCAAATTTGTTTTCTGCCGATCACCGGCAGGCAAAAATAAAGCCCCGTAAACGGGGCTTTATTTAATTTGGAGCGAACAGCTTACTGACGGATTTGACCGTCGCCAAACACCACCCATTTTTGCGAGGTCAAACCTTCTAAGCCGACTGGGCCGCGGGCATGGATTTTATCGGTAGAAATGCCGATTTCCGCACCTAAGCCATATTCAAAGCCGTCCGCGAAACGGGTTGAGGCATTGATCATCACCGAGCTTGAATCGACCGCAGCGAGGAATTTGCGCGCCAGGCTGAAGTTTTCAGTAATGATGGCGTCGGTATGGTGTGAACCGTATGTATTGATATGATCAATTGCCTCATCAATGCCGCTGACCACTTTAACCGCTAAAATAGGGCCAAGATATTCGGCATACCAGTCTTCTTCTGTGGCAGTGACCACATGTCCGCCCAAAATGCGGCGGGTTTCAGCGCAGCCGCGCAATTCAACCTGTTTTTCGGCATACAGTTCGGCAATGTTCGGCAGGAATTCTTCCGCCACTTTTTCATCAACCAGCAGGGTTTCCATGGCATTGCAGACGCCATAACGGTGAGTCTTGGCATTCAGGGCGATCGGCAGCGCTTTTTGCAAATCCGCCTGCGCCTCAACATAGACATGGCAGTTGCCATCCAAATGCTTGATCACCGGAACACGCGCTTCTTCTGTAATGCGTTCGATCAGGCTTTTGCCGCCGCGGGGCACAATCACATCTACATATTCAGGCATGGTGATCAGCAAGCCGACTGCAGTGCGGTCCGTGGTGTTAATGACCTGTACCGAATTTTCAGGCAAGCCGGAAGCTTTCAAACCATGCTGAATGGCTGCCGCAATGGCTTGATTCGATGCCAATGCTTCTGAACCGCCGCGCAGAATAATGGCATTGCCGGATTTCAGCGCCAAAGAAGCAGCTTCCAGCGTGACATTCGGACGGGATTCATAAATCATGCCGACCACACCCAGCGGAACGCGCATTTTGCCGAGCTGAATGCCGGATGGGCGGTAAGCCATATCGGTAATTTCACCGATGGGGTCAGTCAGGCCGATGACATCTTTTAAGCCTTGCAGCATGCCTTTGAAGCGTGCGGGAGTCAGTTCTAAGCGATCAAGCAGCGCGCTGTCCAGATTATTGCTGTGCGCTTTGTCCATATCGATTTGATTGGCCGCCAAAATCGCCGCTTCACTGTTTTGCAAAGCCGTATAAATTGCGGAAAGCGCATTGTTTTTGGATTCAGTAGAAGCACTGGCTAACACGCGAGATGCTTGGCGCGCCTGCTGTCCTACCGTTTGCATGTATTGTTCAATAGACTGTTGCATAGCGGTTGATCACTTAGAAATTTCCATCTGATATTAACAGCCTCGCAGCGGACAATGAAGCTTTTGCACTGATATTTAGGTCTTATTTGAACAGCGCATTCACATTTTGAAATTGTTTTGATGCAGAAAGCGGATGAGCGGCGGCAATTGCAGTTGCGTGTAAAATCATCTCCTGTATAGAATGAAACGATACTGACATTGAAGTCATACAAATAAAGACAAAAGAGCAGGACGCTTGCCGCAAGCCGCTCTCATTAATTTCCTGCACAATAAAAATAAGGCAGGAATGGAGGAAAGGATATGAATTCCATTATCCAAATGGACTCGGGTGTACACGCAGAAAGCATGCAGTGCAATTTTTTTGACTTATATGATCGGGACAGCTTTAAGCAGCCCGCGCGAACGACATGGATCGATGGCTGGAAAGTTGAGTACATGGCGATTGCTCGGCCGGAAACCATGCATATGACGCCCATGGTGATCATTGGCGGGGCATTCCAGAATTTCAATTCCTACAAATATTGTGTCGAACAGCTGTTTGCGGCGGGGCCCATCATTCTCATTGATCTGCCGTCGATGGGCGCCAACCAGCAAATTACCAATGTAGACAGCGGCCTTTCCGCAGGAACTTTGGAACTGGAGGACTTAGCCGGCATGTTGGGCACTTGGCTGGATATGGTCGGGATGCAGAAAGTTGCTGTCTTGGGCATGTCTTTGGGTTCAGTGGTGGCATCCTGCTTGGCGCATCAGCGTCCGGAGCTGGTGGAGCGCATGATTTTGATGGGCGTGATGCAGAAAACCCGCAAGAGCTGGCGCATGCTGCTGGAAGAATCGCTGTACTTGATGAACGAGCAGCGCATGGAAGAATTTGGCCAAGCGGTGATTCTGTATTTGGTCAATCATGCCAAAATGGACGTGACCCGCATGTCGCCGACCGCAAAGCGCCTATTCTTCCGCCAAATGGCGGAATTTGCCGGAACCGAGCTGGAACGCTATGACATCAACTGCAACCGCCTGCTGCGCCTGACCGATGTGCCGGTTCCAGAATGCGATGTGCTGGTGGCATGCGGTCAATATGACAGCTTTACCTTGCCGCATGAAAATGCCAACTTTGCTTTGCAATGCCCGAATATGCAGTTCGCGATGATTGCCAATGCTGACCATGTGCCGCAGCTGCAGCGCCGCAAAGAAACCATGAATCTGTTTGCCACTTATCTGCGGGGAGAATCCATTCAGAATTTGGACGGCATTTTGCCGATGAGCCGTGAACAGATGGCGCAGATAGACCGCCGCGGCGAAGAGCGCATTGAAGTGCAGCAGCCTTTTACGCAGCTGACGCACCGCCATTCAGATTTGACATTGAAGGTTGAAATTGCAGATTTAAACTATTTTGGCCTGCTGCTGAACCTGCAGGACAGCGCCGCTGCAGAGCTGGCGATGCAATATCCGCGTGATTTGGCCTTGCATCTGCAGGATGAAGCCGGCGAGTTTAAAATTGAATGCCTGATTTTTGAAAGCTCCGGTTCGCAATTGCGCGCTTTATTTAAGCATGGCAGTTTCGAGGTTGCAGAGCGACTGCTGAATTTTGTCAAATGGCAAAAAGCGCAAAACCATATGCAGAAAGCGGTCTGAAAAATAACTTTTGGTGTAAAAAGAACAGCGTTATGAACGCTGTTTTTTTAGCACGGCATGAATCACCCAAACCAGATCACCGCCATGTTCTTCCGGATTTTTGAAGGCAATCAGATTGCTTTCGGCTGCGTCCTGAAAAAAGGCGGCTGGCTGCAGGACATCCACTTGATTAAAGCCGGTATTGCTGAAAAAAGTCTGCACTTCCAGTGGGTTGATAAAATGAAAAGTAAACGAGCTGCGTGACATGATTTTCAGCAGTTTGCTGCAGGTCCAAATAAAGCTGGCCAATTTGTTTTGGACCGGTTCTGGATAAATGTCCGTCAGATAATGCAGCTCTGAAAACTCCTGCCCGTATTCTGTCATGCCTTGCAGCAGCTGATTCAGCAAGGTTTTATCAAAGTAATTAATCAGCCCCTCACTGATAATGGCCAGCGGGCGGCTTGAATCAAAGCGCTGAAAAATCTTTTCAAAGTCTTCTGTGAAAATATCTGCGGTGAGCACTTCGGGGGATTGGGCATCCAGTTCCAGCAAAGCGCGGGTTTTTATGGCGGCCATATCCGGCAAGTCCAATTCACGGTAATCAATCTGCGGGAATTTTTGCCGGAAATTCCAGCTGCGCGGCGATAGGCCGCAGGCGATCTCTAAAATTTGCAGATCAGGATGCTGCTGAATGAGTGCTGTCAGCTGCCGGTCAATCATACTGTGGCGCTGCTTTAAGGTGGTGCGCATGCTGCCGCCGACATGCTTTTCTGCCCAGCTTTCGAGCGGATGCAGAATTTTCGCTAAGAACTTGCCTTTGGCTGTCGCAAAAACGGGGTGTGAAATGCCCATGCTGTACCAGATATAGCCGGTATAATGCGCAGTAAATGAAATATGCCGATGTTCGGATAGATTTTGGGTCATAACAACTAAACCTTGGATATTCTTTTAATTTTCGTTTTGCTGCAGTGAATCTGCTGTTTTTATCATCATAATCAAAAAGGAACACGCTGTCGTGTTCCTTTTATCATTTTTATTGGAAATATTTTAAGCGCTGAATTGGCTTTTAAAGTCCAAAATGCGGTCACGGGTATGCGCCCAGTTTTGACCTAAATCCAGCTGCTGTCCCACTTTTAACGCAGGGATCTGACCGCGCATGCGTTCCAGACGCTGCTGGTTCGGCATCGGCAAATCGGCAATGCCTGCCAAAGCGGTGCAGGCGGACTCACGGTTATTGCAGACCAGGCCCATATCGCAGCCGGCATTTAAAGCTGCTTGAATGCGCGCATCCGCACCGCCTGCAACGCAGGCCGCCTGCATGCTGAGGTCATCGGAGAACAAGACGCCGTCAAACTTCAATTCTTTGCGCAGCACCTGCTGAAGCCAATAGGGAGAGAAACCTGCCGGATTTGGATCAATCTGATCGTAAATGACATGTGCAGGCATCAGGGCATCCAGCTGCGGCATCAGCTGAATAAAGCTTTGCATGTCTTTTTGATAAATTTCATCGTAACTGCGCGAATCTACCGCAGCCGCAACATGCGAGTCTGCTTTGACAGAACCGTGGCCTGGGAAGTGCTTGCCGGTAGACGCCATGCCTGCGCGTTTCATGCCTTGAAGGAAAGCGCTGGCTAGCGGCACAATATCCTGCATATTTTGGGCAAAGCTGCGGTCGCCGATCACATCGCTGATGTCATTGAGATCCAGCACGGGCGCAAAGCTGAAATCAATGCCGACCGCCAGCACTTCAGCCGCCATCAGCCAGCCGCATTGTTCAGCCAGCTCCAGCGCTTTTTCAGGTTGGCTTAAGTAAAGTTCGCCAAACTTGCCCATAGCCGGCAGCAGGGTGAAGCCGTTTTTTAAGCGCTGCACGCGGCCGCCTTCCTGATCAACGGCAATCAAGATGTCAGGACGAACTTGACGCATATGATCGGTCAAAGCGCGGACTTGCTCAGGCGATTCGATATTTCGGCCAAATAAAATCATCCCGCCGACTTGCGGAGCCTGCAATAGTTCAATATCTTCTTGAGTAAGTTCTGTGCCAGCAATGTCGAGCATTAATGCGCCAATCATATTGAGGGTCCGTGTTGGAATTTTTAAGGAAAAACAATACCTGAATTCTGCAATGTTTTGCTACACTTTGTCAGCACAGATTATGATAAAACTACACGACATAAACAGATTAAGTCATTTAAGATTTTGAAAATACTCAGTTCAAGTCGGAAAATGACACGGCATTTTGGTTAGCGAACCAAGGAAGTACGACATATTTATGAAACTTCAAACTCTAGCTTGCGCTGTTGCCTTAGCAACAGGCGGTTTATTTTTTACTCATGTTGTAAATGAAGCAATTGCTGCCGAAAGCAATGCAGCAGCCTCAACAGCGATTCAGCCCTCGCAAGAACAAGCTTTGGTTTCCCGTCAGTTGGCAACCTTGGTCGATCGTCAGCATTATTTAAATCAGCGCTTGGATGCCAATACCTCCAACCGCATCCTGGATTTTTATATTGATAGCTTAGATCCAGAGCATACGCTGTTCTTGGCTTCTGAAGTGGCGGATTATAAGAAGCGTTTTGGTGCAAGCTTCGGCGCGAATCTGAAAGCGGGCAACTTGAGCGGCCCGTATGAAATTCATGCGCAATACCGTGCGCGTCTGAAGCAGTTCTACAGCTTTATGCTGAGCGAGCTAAAAAAGCCGCAAAATTTAAATCAGCCGAATACTTATATTGAAACGGATCGTGAAAAAGCGCCGTTCTTTAAGTCCGAAGCTGAACAGCGCGCGCATTGGAATAAAATGCTGGTGTCGCAGCTGATTAACCTGACCATTAGCAAAGAAGAAGATCAGGCGAAGCAAAAAGCCCTGAAGGACAATCCGGAATTGGCCAATGGCCAAGACCTGACCGGTCCGGAAGACTTAACGCCAGTTCAGACGCTGACCAAGCGCTTTAGCCGTCAGCTGGAACGCGTCAGCCGTCTGAAAAGCGATGATGTGCTGGATAAAACCCTGAATGCGATGATGCTGACCTATGATCCGCACAGCAACTATTTCCCGCCTGTGGATGCGATGGAGTTGAACCGTCAAACCACGCTGCAGCTGGAAGGGGTTGGGGTGTCGATCCGCCCAGACCGCGGCAATGAAGACTACACCAAAATTGAAACCATCGTCGAAGGCGGCCCCGCCAGCAAGTCCGGTCAGGTCAAAGCGGGTGACCGCATTATCGGCGTGGCGCAAGACGGCGATAAGATGGTGGATGTCATCGGCTGGCCGAGCAATGAAATTGTTGGCCTCATCCGCGGCAAGCGAGGCACCAAAGTCACCTTGCGTTTACTGGGCGCTGGCGCATCCATGAGCCAAGCGCGCAATGTCACCATTGTCCGTGATGTGATTCAGGAAGAAGATGCGGGCGTGCGTTCGCGCACCGTGGAAATTGAACGTGACGGCAAAAAGCATAAGTTCGGCGTGATCGAAATTCCATCGTTCTATTTGAACTACCGTGCGCGCCGTGAAGGGGCGGAGTACCGTTCAGTATCTGAAGACACCAACAAAGCATTGAAATCGCTGGCTGCGCAAAATGTAGAGGGCATTATTGTCGATTTGCGCAATAACCCAGGCGGTTCATTGGAAGAAGTCGCGCGCATGCTGGGGCAGGTGATCAAATCTGGTCCAGTGGTGCAGATCCGTGACGGCAATGGCAATGTCAGCGTCTTTGAAGATGATGATGGCGGCGCGCAAACCTATGCAGGGCCAATGGCGGTGCTGATCAATCTGGCCTCGGCATCAGCCAGTGAAATTTATTCGGCCGCGATTCAGGACTATGAGCGCGGGATTGTGATTGGCAGTACCACTACAGGGAAAGGCACAGCGCAAGTACAGCTGGATTCTTTGGCTTATGGCCAGGCGACCTTAACCCAGCGCAAGTTCTACCGCGTAACAGGCGGCAGTACGCAAAACAAAGGCGTGGTGCCGGACATTAAGCTGGTGGATATCTACAATGAAGAGTTCGGCGAACGCAAAGCCAAAAATGCGCTGAAGTGGGATACGATTCCGACCGCGCCGTTTAAGCGTGAGGGGGCCATTCAAAACTACGTTCCGGATTTGGTGAAATCATCGCAGCAGCGTGTCAGCCTCGATCCGCAGTTCAAGTTTTTGGAAGCGCGTACTGCTTTAGCGAAAAAAGCCGATGATCAAAAGCAGATTGTTCTGGATTTGCAAAAGCGCAAAGCGGAATTGCTGGAGATGGAGCAAAAAACGCTGGCCGCTGAAAATGGCCGCCGTAAAGCGACAGGCTTAAAGCCTTACAGCAATTGGGAAAGCTATCAGGCATCGATGGATGCGCTGGTTGAATCCCGTGCCAAAATGAAAGCCACTCAGCGTCCTGCCTTGCCGGAGGACGAAGCGTTTGTGGATGAGGCCGCCGCAGTATTGCTGGACTATGCAAAACTGCAAGGCAGCGCAAAAACAGCGCCTTAACCCATTTTTCCTGTTTTGCAAAAACCAGCGCGCTTCGGCCAGCTGGTTTTTTTATGCACGATGAATTGTCCTGATGCAAAAAGGCCGCGTATTTACCGGATGATACAGAAGCGCGGCAAGATTTCTGAGCGGCCGGCGGCGGGCCCGCCTATTTTCTTATAAAAATGATCAGCGATAGCAAAACATCGAAGAAATGCTTGACCAAAGCGGAAGAGTATAAGATTCTAGGTCGATTATTTTATTTTTTGCCGGCATTTTTTCTCTTTATTTTCAGGCAATCAACTTAAAAATACTGGTCATTTAAATTGAACAAAATAACATTAAAGGCTTGTGCGGAATCTTGTTTATGACGCATATACACTATGATTATAGTCTTGTATTGGGCTCTGCTATTGTTGCATTGCTGGCATGTTATTTTGCCATTTCTTTAGAACAGATCTTATTCCGCGGATCAAGACCCAAGCATGAATGGCTGATTTTGACATTGAGCGGGGCGCTTTTAGGCGCAGCGATCTGGTGCATGCACTTTGTTGCCATGATGGCCAGCAGCATGCCAGGCGCGCAGTCTTTTGATACCGGCTTAACCTTGATTTCCTATGTTATTGCTTTTGCCGCATCTGTTTTTGCCGTTTGGCTGACCACGCGCTTTACCCTGCCGTTAATCCGTTTGACGCTGGGCGCGATGCTGATGGGGCTGGGCATTTCAGGCATGCATTACACCGGCATGATGGCTTTGAACATTCAAGGCTATGGCGTCCGCTATGATCCGATTTTGGCCATTTGTTCAATTTTGATTGCAATCGGCGGTTCATGGATTACCTTTTTATTGGCCTTCCGCAATAAGCATGCGAGGCGCTTTAAAACACCGCTGAAATTTGCCGTTGCCTTTACCTTAACCATGACCATTGTGGTGATGCACTATACCGCTATGGCCGCTATGAGTTTTGTTCCTGTCGATGCTGCGGCCAAAATTGTACAGGTGAAAGGCTTTGATCTGCAGCTGTTAACGGCCGTGTTTATGACGTGCCTGGTGCTTGCAGTGGCCTTTTGTGTGGCGATGCTGGAACGCCGCTTGGAAGAGCGCAACCGGCAGCTGACGAAAGCCAATCGGGAACTGGCCAATTTGGCGGTGCAGGACAATTTGACTAAATTGCCGAACCGGCTGTTCCTTGCAGAATATGCACATTTTCTATTTACCGATTTCCGCTATCAAAAAGATCAAATTGCATTTTTGTACATCGATTTAGACCGCTTTAAAGCGGTGAATGACGTATTTGGGCATCATGTCGGCGATCAGCTGCTGATCCAGCTGTCTAACCGCCTGCACCGCCTTTTGGATGACCATTCTAAATTGCTGCGTATTGGCGGCGATGAGTTTTTAATGGTGCTGGAAAATGCAACTACAGAGCAGGCATCTGTTGTTGCGGATAAAATTTTAGAATTAATTCAGGACAGTTTCCTCATCGCGGGAAAAGAAATCAATATTTCCGGCAGTATCGGCATCGCGATGTATCCGGAACATGGCAGCAACTTGCAGGATCTGTTGATTAATGCCGATGCCGCCATGCTGACCTCTAAAGATCAGGGGCGAAACACGTATTCTGTGTTCTGCTTCAGCGCAGATCAAAACGAGGCGAAAAGCCAAACCAAGCTGATTAACGATCTGTATAAAGCAGTCGAAGACCAGCAGTTTGTGCTCTTTTATCAGCCTAAATTCAAAGCCTGTGAGCGGGGCATTTGCGGTGTGGAAGCCTTGATTCGCTGGAAGCATCCGACTTTAGGCCTGCTCACGCCGAATATGTTTATCCGCGGGGCGGAAAAAACCGGTTTGATTATCCGCATGGGTTATTGGGCGCTGGAAGAGGCGTGCAGGCAGATCAAAATTTGGGAAGTCAGCCATCCGCAATTTTTGCCGATTTCGGTCAATTTATCTGCGATTCAGTTTGAGCATAAGCATCTGTTTTCCACCTTGGACGAACTGCTGGAAAAGTATCAGGTCGATCCAAGCTATTTGATGATTGAAATTACTGAGTCGACGGCGATGCATCATATCGACAGCAGCATCCGCACCTTGGAGCGTTTGCGCCAAATGGGCATTAAGCTGGCCATTGATGACTTCGGCACAGGGCACTCCAGTTTCTTGTATCTTAAAAATCTGCCGGTGGATGAGCTGAAAATTGACAAAGAATTTATCAGCGATTTAACGCCGAATTCCAAAGAAGAAATGATTTTGGAAAGCATTATTAAGCTGGCGATTAAATTGGGGCTGGTGGTGACGGCAGAGGGGATTGAAACGCCATTGCAGGCAGAAATTTTGACCCGGTTGGGCTGCCAGCAGCTGCAGGGCTATCTGCTGGGCTTGCCGGTCGGTGTGGCGCGTTTGGAAGCTTCTGAGTATTTATAAGCTTAAAAAAAGACGTTGAATTGAACAAGGCCGCTCGTACTTTTAGCCTTAATTTTGCGGGACCGTTTCTGCAGTTGCAGTCATGACGGTATTTTTGTTGAAGCATCAACATCAAATAAGAGTCTACTGACTTCAGCTGTTCATATTTTGGATTATGGTGAAATACTTATCAGTTACCTGAAGAGACTTGGGAAGCTCCACCATCTTGATGGTTGGAGTCATGCTGGGATGTCATTGTAGAGCTATCCACGGAACAAGCAGGCTGCAGTGATTTAATATTGCATGTAAAAGTTTTTAAAAAAAATAAAAGTTTTGATTTTGTAATCCAAGATATTTACGTTCCTTGAATCCGTGCAAGATTTTATATTTGCTAGGTAGGTTCTTCATCCATGACACAGCAGAATGCTGAAGGCATTGAATGCATGCGGCGCAAAAAGTGTATTACTAAAAATTATTCTAAATCTGCTACAATATCGCCAATTTTTGATATAGATCAAATCTGGTCTTTTGCGCTGTAAGTCTGCAGCAGGTGTCTTTCCATGAGTTTTAAACAAGAACTGGCGGCGCAGGTCGCTCAGCGCCGTACTTTCGCTATTATTTCCCACCCCGATGCCGGTAAAACCACCATGACAGAAAAACTGCTGTTATGGGGCCAAGCCATTCAGGTAGCCGGCATGGTGAAAAGCCGCAAGTCCGACCGCGCAGCGACCTCGGACTGGATGGAAATGGAAAAAGAGCGCGGCATTTCGATTACGACGTCGGTCATGCAGTTCCCGTTCAAAGACAAAATGATCAACCTGCTCGACACCCCGGGGCATGAAGATTTCTCAGAAGATACCTACCGCACCTTAACAGCTGTTGACTCTGCATTGATGGTGATTGACGGTGCAAAAGGTGTCGAAGACCGTACTGTGAAATTGATGGAAGTCTGCCGCATGCGCGACACGCCGATCATTTCATTCGTCAACAAAATGGACCGCGAAATCCGTGAGCCTTTAGAGCTTTTGGATGAAATTGAAAATGTCCTGAAAATTAAATGCGTGCCGCTGACATGGCCTTTGGGTACAGGCCGCGATTTTGCCGGCGTATTCAACTTAATCGAAGAAAAATTCTACGTGTATAAAGCGGGCTTCGGCTCGATGATTACCGATATTGAAGTACGTGATGGCTATGACTATCCGGACTTGCGTGAAAAAGTCGGTGATTTGGCCTGGGCGGCCTTTGAAGAATCATTGGAATTGGTGCAAATGGCCAATGAGCCTTTAGACCGTGCAGAGTTTTTGTCAGGCCGCCAAACGCCGGTGCTGTTCGGTACCGCTTTGGGCAACTTTGGCGTAGACCATGTGCTGGACGCTTTCTCCAACTATGCGCCGGAGCCGAAAGCGCATCCGACGGAAGTGCGCACTGTGGAAGCGACCGAAGAAGGCTTCAGTGGATTTGTTTTTAAAATTCAAGCCAATATGGACCCTAAACACCGTGACCGCATTGCCTTTATGCGGATCTGCTCAGGCAAATATGAAAAAGGCTTGAAAATGAAGCATGTGCGTACCGATAAAGACGTGCGCATCAGTGATGCATTAACCTTCTTGGCCGGTGACCGCCAGCATCTGGAAGAAGCATGGCCGGGCGATATTATCGGCCTGCATAACCACGGCACAATTCAAATTGGCGATACCTTTACTTCCGGGGAAAAGCTGCACTTTACCGGCATTCCGCACTTTGCGCCGGAAATGTTCCGCCGTGTGCGCCTAAAAGATCCGCTGAAATCAAAACAGCTGCAAAAAGGCTTGAAAGAGCTGTCTGAAGAGGGCGCAACGCAAGTCTTTATGCCGCAAAACAGCAATGACTTGATTGTCGGCGCGGTCGGCGTGCTGCAGTTTGAAGTGGTGGCCTACCGTTTGAAAGAAGAATACAAAGTCGATTGCATTTATGAGCCGGTCAGCATCAACACTGTGCGCTGGGTTACTTGCGATGATGAGCGGAAATTCAACGAATTTAAGAAAAAAGCCCATGACCAGCTGTCGGTTGATGGCGGCGGCCATTTGACTTATCTGGCGCCAAGCCGTGTGAACCTGCAATTGATGCAGGAACGCTATCAGGATATTCAATTCCGCAATACCCGCGAGCATTAAGTCTCCTATTGGACAGAAATACAAAACAGCTTCACATGAAGCTGTTTTGTTTTATGCTAAATTGAATTTTATTTTCAGCCCCTATTTATCCGTATTATGAATCTCATCAAGGATGCCGTTACTTTTTCAATGCTTGGCATGGCGTTGCTGCTGGGCGCTTGCGATAATGCTGATAAAGCGCCGCAGCAGGATACTGAAAAGAAGGCATCGGTCTTTGCGCAGAATAAAGAAGAAGTGCTGCCGTATCTGAATATTCAGGAGCAGCCGGCAAAAATTGCCCAGCCCTTTTGCGAAAATAAAAGCTGTATCGATTTGGATGTGCAAACAGTACATACCGCAGATGCCTGGCTGAATGCCTGGATTGAGCGCAATCAGGCGCTGGTGGTGCAAGATCAAGTTGATTTGAAGCAAAGCATGAGCTTGCAGCAGGCGATTAATGCTTATGTAAAAAAATCAGATGCATGGCAAGCAGAATTGAGCAGCAACAAGGCCTATGCTTTGGCGATGTATACCCGCATTCCTTATCAGCGCAATCAATATGTGTTGCTGCAGGTTGGGGTGGATACTGCACAGGAAAATGTCAAGGTCAAAGAGCGCCATTACTTTTTTGTGGCCGACCGCCGCGCGCAAAAAAGCCTGAGCCTGCTGGACATTGTCGATCCGAAACAGCAGGCGAAGATGAATGCCATTGTGCAGGAAGCCTATGCCAAATGGCTGAAAGAGCAGGACGCCGCTGTACGCGGCGCAGCGCCGAAAAAACTGTATTGGGGGCAGTCCGACTGGTTTTTTGATCAGGAAGGCATAGGTCTGCATTACCGCACTCATGAAATTGTCAAAGACGGCAAGCAGCTGGACATTTATTTAACAAAACAACAAACACATCAGGTCTTGAAAGCTGAGGTATATCAGCATATGTTCTAATCATGAAATGCATTGAAAAATGATGCAGATAGGCCAAAAGAGAGACTGACGATTCATGTTGAAGCATAAAAATATTTGGGTGATGAGTATTTTGAGCTCTGCGCTGGCGCTGAGCGCTTGCCAGCCGCAAAAAGCTGAACCGCAGCCGGAAGAGAAGCCGAAGGCCGAAGTGCCGGATCAAAGCATGAAGCTGATTGGAGATTCAGAAGCGCTGAAGCTGAGCATGCCGGACTGCGATGGCAACAGTTGCCCTGAAATCTCCATTTCCCGCCTCAGCAGCAATCAAAACTTTATTGACCGCTATATTGATGATGAAATTTTGAAACAGCTGGGCCAGATTTTATCGGTAGAACCGGCGCAGGAAAAAGCGCAGGCCGCGGCCAGCGAAACAGCGGCGGCTTCTGAAGTCAAATCTGCCTTGGCGCAGGTCGAAACACCCAAGATTAAACTCGAAAAACAGACTGCGCCGTATATGCAGGCCTTTACCAAATTGGATCAAGAGCTGAAAGCGTTGAATTCTGCGCAAAAAATCAGCCTGATGATTAAGCCGAAAATTCTCAATGCCGAATTGCCATTGGCGACAGTGGTGCTGAACAGCAGCAGCTATTTGGGCGGCGCGCATGGCTCATCATCGCAGCAGTATTACAATTTTGATATTCAAGCGAAAAAACTGGTCAGGCTGGATCAGATTATCGAGCCGAAGCAGCGCGGCGCGCTTGAGAAAAAGGCGCATGAAGCCTTTACGGTTTGGGTTGAAGATTCCAAGCTGGCGGACAGTGTCGCTGAATATGAACAGGCATGGAAGTTTAAGCTGTCTGAAAATTATTTCTTGGGCAAAGATGGCCTGATTTTGCAATATGGCGAATATGAAATTGGGCCTTATGCGGTCGGATTGCCGCGCCTCACCATTCCTTATGATGCGCTGAAAGGCATCCTGAAACCGCAATATTTTCCAGCGGCTGCAATCAAGCCGGCCTCTGAAGCCAAAGCGGCCTCTTAATGCGGAAGACGCCAGCGCTGTTTGATACCCATACCCATTTTGATGTGCCGGATTTCGATGCTGACCGGGAAGCGCTGGCGCATGCCGCCAAGCAAGCCGGAGTGGAGGGGCTGGTGCTGATCGGGTTTGTGCAGCAGCGTTTTCAGGATTTGATTCAAACCCAGCATTTTTTGAATAGCTTAAATCATGCGCCGAAAAGCTATTTGGCGCCCGGGCTGCATCCGTTTTATATCGAGCAGCATCTGCCGCAGCATCTGCAGGATCTGGAGCATCTGCTGCAGACGGAAGACTGCATTGCGGTGGGGGAAATCGGGCTGGATACGTTTTTGCCGCAGCATAAGCAGCCGGAGGCGCAGGCCAAGCAGCAGCGCTTTTTTGCGGCGCAGCTGCAGCTGGCGCAGCAATATCAGAAACCCGTGCTGCTGCATATCCGCAAGTCGCATGCCGATGCGCTGAAAATTTTAAAGGCGCAGCAGTTCAATCTTGGTGGGATTGCACATGCTTTCAGCGGCGGTGTAGAAGAAGCCAAAGCCTTTATCAAGCTGGGTTTTAAAATTGGCGTGACCGGGCAAATTACCAATCCGAATGCTAAAAAATTGCATGCCGTGGTGCAGGCGGTGGGTGCTGAACATTTGGTGCTGGAAACCGACTGTCCGGATATGACGCCGCTGTGCTGCCAGCACAGCACTGGGCAGCGCACGCGCAATACGCCGGTGAACTTGCCCTATGTGCTGCAAGGGCTGGCGCAGAGCCTGCAAGCCGATGAAGATGCATTGGCAGAGCAGCTGTGGCGCAATACTTTGGATGCGCTGCATCTGGACATATAAATCCGGCGATTTTCGAATTGCTGTAAAAAAGGCGCATTATGCAATTTCTAAAATGCTTTAGACTTGGCATTATGCTGTTAAATTTGATCAAGTGAGATTCACATGGCACAAGGACTATTGGCGGGTAAACGCTTTTTAATTGCGGGTATTGCCAGCAAGCTATCTATTGCGTTCGGTATTGCCCAAGCATTGCACCGTGAAGGCGCTGAATTGGCATTTACTTATCCAAATGAAAAATTAAAAAAGCGTGTCGATGACTTTGCTGAACAATTTGGTTCAACTTTGGTTTTTCCATGTGATGTTGCGGTCGATGCAGAAATTGACAATGCTTTTGCTGAATTGGCAAAACATTGGGATGGCCTGGATGGCGTGGTGCATTCGATCGGTTTTGCGCCAGCGCATACTTTAGACGGCGACTTTACCGATGTTACTGACCGCGAAGGCTTTAATGTTGCGCATGACATCAGCGCGTACAGCTTTATCGCCATGGCCCGCGCAGCGAAGCCTTTATTGGCAGCGCGTCAAGGCTGTTTATTGACGCTGACTTATCAGGGTTCTGAGCGTGTGATGCCGAACTACAATGTCATGGGCATGGCAAAAGCATCTTTAGAAGCAGGCGTGCGTTATTTAGCGTCAAGCTTGGGCGCTGAAGGCATCCGCGTAAATGCGATCTCGGCTGGTCCAATCCGCACATTGGCAGCTTCAGGCATTAAGTCTTTCCGTAAAATGCTGGACTTGAACGAAAAAGTTGCGCCGCTAAAACGCAATGTCACCATTGAAGATGTCGGCAATGCCGCGCTGTTCCTGTGCTCGCCTTGGGCAAACGGCATTACCGGTGAAATCATGTATGTGGATGCCGGCTTTAACACCGTGGGCATGAGCGCTGACTTGATGCTGGATGCTGAATAATTCTCTTTAAGTTCCCTCTCTCTTTGGGAGAGGGCTAGGGTGAGGGGAATAATCATGTATTTGAAAAAAAGACCTCTCCCTGACCCTCTCCTAAGAGGAGAGGGAATTTAAGGCAATAAAAAAGACCGCAATAGCGGTCATTTTTAGGTCTGCAGGTTCAGCGATTAAGCTTGGCCTTCAGCTGCAGCAACTTGAGCGCGCTGCAAGTTCGCTTCAAATTCAGCATCGAAGTTGATCGGTGTCAGAAGCAGTTGCGGGAAGCTGCCTTTTGTAACCATATCGTTTACCGCTTCGCGCAGGAATGGGAACAGAATGTTCGGGCAGTAAGCGCCCAGAATGTAAGGAAGGCGTTCTTCTTCAACCGCATCAATCAGGAAAATGCCTGATTGAGTCACGTCAACGATAAATGCTGTATCGCCGGCATTGTTGGCTTGAACCACAACTTTCAATGACACTTCAAAGTGAGTCGGGTCAACTTTTTCAGCAGAAGAAGACAAATTAATGTTTAATTCCGGCTGCCATTCTTTAGTAAAGACTTGCGCCCCAGGTACTTCAAAAGAAATATCTTTAGTATAAATACGTTCTAAAGCCAATTGCGGCTGAACTTGTTCTTCACTCATTCTGTAATCCTTAATATGAAGATGTGATGATATTGAGCTGTTAAGCCAGTAATTCGTCGAGCTTGCCTTCACGTTCTAATGCGTAAAGCTGATCAAACCCGCCAATAAATTGTTCACCGATAAAAATTTGCGGCACAGTGCGGTGGTTGGTGCGCTGCATCAACTCTACACGTACTTCAGGCGCTTCATTCGATAGATTAATTTCTTTATATGCGACGCCTTTGCGCTCAAGGAGCTGTTTTGCACGGATGCAGTATGGACAAACAGTAGTTGAATAAATCGTTACTTCAGCCATTTAAAATCTCCTTAAATCTTTATTTCGCTTTAACCAACGGCAGGCCTTGGGCTTTCCAGTTGCTGATGCCGCCATCTAAGCGGTAAGCATCGGCGTGGCCGACTTGCTGCAAAGCAGAACCTGCAACTTGGCCTAAGTTGCAAATGAATACTAATGGACGGTCTGAAGTTTTCAATTCTTCAAGATGCTTTGTAATTTGGCTGTAAGGAATGTTGCGGCTGCCGCTGATGTGGCCTTCGCGGAAATCTTTCGCATCACGCAAATCAATCAGCATGGCATTTTTTGCTTTAACCAAAATCCCCAAAGACTGCGGTGAAATTTTGCGGCCATTGCGCTGACCTTCTAAAAGGAAGAACAGCACCACTAATACAGCAAGTGCGCCAAACAAAAAGGGGTGATTCCCCATAAATTCGAACCAACGTTCCACAAGTCACCTAATCACAATTCAAAAACTGCCAAGAGTATAGCTGATAAATATGGTGATCAAAATCACCGCTTCAAGGGTTCAGCCGGAATAAAAACTAATTTTTTTGCTGCGCTTCCGCAATTTCATCAATTAAACGCAAATAGCTTTCCAAGCGCCGCGGCAAAATTTCGCCTTTGGCGGCCGCTTCACGCAAGGCGCATTGCTTTTCATGTTTATGCGTGCAGTTGCGGAATTGGCAGTAGCCGAGCAGGTTGGAAATTTCGGTAAAACCGTTTTGCACGCTTTCGGTGGTCAGATGCCACAGGCCAAATTCACGAATCCCCGGCGAGTCAATCAGCGCCGCATTTTCACCAAAGGCAATTAACCGGGTAGAAGTGGTGGTGTGCTGGCCCAGCGCCGAGTTTTCAGAAATCACATTGGTCTTTTGCGCAGCATCCGGAACAATGGTGTTGATCAGCGAGCTTTTGCCGACACCGGACTGGCCGACAAAGGCGACGGTTTCACCCGCCAGCCGTTCCGCCAGTGCAGAGATATCGCCAGTCGATTGAGTTTGCATCACTTCATAGCCGAGATGTTTATATTCTTCAACAATCTCAAGAATCGGATCATTTTCTTTGACCAAATCCATTTTGTTCAGCACCAGCAGTGCAGGAATATTGGCATCGGCGCAGGCCACCAAATAGCGGTCTATCAGGCTCGGCGCAACTTCTGGGAAAGAGGCGAATACAATCACAATCAAGCTGACATTCGCGGCCACAGGCTTCACTTTATGATAGCGGTCTGGACGGGTCAGCAGTGATTTGCGCGGGTGAATGGCGGTAATAATGCCTAAGCCAGTATTTGGGTCGGCCTGCCATTTCACGCGGTCACCGGTCACCAGCGCTTCTAAATTGGTGCGGGTATGGCAGCGCCAGACACTGCCCAATTCAATCGCTTTCCAAGCGGGTTCCGGTTCACCTTCAGCGACCACTGGTTTTTCAGGATGCACCTCTGGAACTGATAGGGCTTGCACTTCAAGCTGGCGGCCATAGTGCTGCACAACCAAGCCTTCAAGATCATTGGAGGTATCCATTTCTTCCTGACGGGATTGGTGCTGTTTTTGAATGCGGCGCTGCTGCTGTTCAGTCAGGCGGCGCTTACGGATTAAAGCCATTCAGATCCTAAAAAAACCGTGAAATCTAGAAGGCAAAAATAGCATGAAGCGGGGTCTATTTACAGCGCGGGGCCAAGAAATTTGCTACTATAGCCGTTTTACAGCCTAATAAGATTGCACATTTATGAGCAGCACACCGGACACCCGCTTGATTTGGATTGACCTTGAAATGACAGGTCTCGATACGGATAACGATCAAATTATTGAAGTTGCAACTATTGTGACGGACGATAACCTCAATATTCTGGCGGAAGGTCCTGTATTGGCTGTGCATCAATCAGACCGCGTGCTGAATGCCATGGATGAATGGAATACCCGCCAGCATGGCCAATCAGGCTTGATTGAGCGCGTGCGCCGCAGCAAATTGACCGCACAGGATGCCGAACAGCAGACTTTGGAGTTCCTGAAAAAATGGGTCACTCCAAAATCATCGCCAATGTGCGGCAACTCGATTTGCCAAGACCGCCGCTTCCTGCACCGTTTGATGCCGGAAATGGAACAGTATTTCCATTACCGCAATCTGGACGTTTCATCAGTGAAAGAATTGGCAAAACGCTGGCGTCCGGAAATCATGAGCGGCTTGAAGAAAAATGCTTCTCACTTGGCGATGGATGACATCCGCGATTCGATTGCAGAATTGAAATATTACCGTGAATATTTCTTTATCATGAATAAAGATTGATTCTGCGTGATTCAGAAAAAGAGGCCCAGCGCCTCTTTTTTTGATGTCCGCTGTTATGCATGACGCACTGCCAATAACATTCATAAGAAGCTTATCCATTTTCCAGGCTGTTTTTGCTAAAATGGCGTCCTATTCCGATTGATGATTTAGCTGACGCATGACTGATTTGCTCCAAGATGATGAATATGAACGCCGTTTTGCCGGCGTGGCCAAAATTTATGGTGAGGACAGTTTCAGTCATTATGAGCAGAGCCATGTCATGGTGATCGGCATTGGCGGTGTCGGCTCTTGGGCGGTTGAAGCTTTGGCGCGCACCGGCATTGGCGAGCTGACCTTGGTGGATATGGATGTAGTTGCGGCGTCGAATATCAACCGCCAGCTGCCGGCGATGACTGCAACATTGGGCATGGAAAAAATTGAAGTGATGGCCGAGCGCTGCCGTTCGATTAACCCTAAAATCAAAGTGAATTTGATTGATGACTATTTAACGCCGGACAATCTAAAAGAACTTTTGGCGCAAACGCCGGACTTGATTTTAGACTGCATTGATGATTTGAAAGCTAAATTGGCGCTGATGCTGCATTGCCGTTTTAATAAAATTCCGCTGATTGTGTCCGGCGGCGCGGGCGGCAAAGTTGATCCTTTAAAAATCCGGGTGGCGGACTTGTCCAAAACCGAGCAGGACCCGATGCTGGCAAAACTGCGCGCGCAATTGCGCAGCAAAGGCATCTGCAAAAAGCCGAAAGAAAAATTCGGCATTACTTGCGTATATTCCATCGATAACCCCTTTTCCAGCGCCGATGTCTGCCCAAGCGCTGGGCTGCGCTGCGGCGGCTATGGCTCTGCGGTGGTGGTCACTTCAAGCTTTGCTATGGTGGCGGTGTCGGAAGTGCTGAAAAAACTCGATGCAAAACGCAGCAAACTTTGAAACAGCGCGCATTCTTTTGCAAACTGAAGCACCAATTACGGTGCTTTTTTTTACAGCTGGATTTAGAATAAACAGCAGTATTTAAAATAAAAAATTAACCGTATGGGGCGGCTATGTGGTTTTTATTCATCTTAATTTTGGGGATTGGCGCACTGGCTTTCTGGATGTGGAAACGTCCGGATCCTGTCAAGCGTGATCAGGCAAAGGCAGGCCAAAGCGATTTATGGCTGGATCAAATGGATGCGCAAATGAAATACGCCGCCCGTTTGAGTTCAGATCCGGTGCAGCCGGATTATGCGCGCGCCTATCAGCTGTATAGTGAAGTGGCGAAAAAAAATGATTTGCCGCAGGCCTATATGCACATGGGCCTGATGCATGTGCAAGGCTTGGGGCGTGAGCGGGATCTGCAAAGCGGCATTGGCTTGCTGGAAAAAGCCTTTCATCTGGGCGGTGACGAAGCCGCTTATCAGCTCGGGCAGGTTTTTGAGCAGCAGCAGGATGAAGATAAGGCGCTGTACTGGTACCGCCATGCGATTGCCCGCGGCAATTTGGATGCGCAGTACCGCATTGCCGAATTGAAGCCGGATGATCAGCAGTCCGCGATGCTGCAAAAAATTAAAATCCTGCAGCAGCATGCAGAAGCTGGGCATGCCGCTTCACAGTATCAATTGGCGCAGCATTATTTGGCGGAAACCGAACATCAGGAGATCAGCCTCGGCGTCTCTTATTTATTTCAAGCGGCGGCGCAGGATCATCTCAAAGCCATTCAGGAATTGGCTGAGGATTACCGCATGGGCAAATTCTTGGCGCAAGATGCAAGTAAAGCCTTGCAGCTGAGCAAGCGCGCCCTGCTGCTGGGAGATGCGCAAGGGCTGACGGAGTACCAGCTGGCGGTTTTAAAAGGCGATATCGATGCCGACCAGCGCCAGCGGGTTTACCATGATCTGCTGGATGCCGCCAAAGTGCATAAGAATCCGCAAGCCAAAGCGATTTTAGGCACAGCGCATTTTCATGGCTGGTATGTTGAGCATCAGGAAACCGTGGGTTTCCGTTTTTGGTCTGAAGCGGCCAATGACCGGAATGCTTTTGCGCTGCGCCAAATTGCAGGTTTGTATTTTGAGCATTATTTAGTGGCAGATGAACCGTCTAAAGCCTTTGAACTGTATCAATATGCAGACAGGATTGAGCCGCATGCCAACAGTCAATTGGGCATGGGGCTGTGCTATTACACCGGCCGCGGCGCTCCAAGAGAACTCACCAAAGCGCTGCCATTGATCCAGCAGGCGGCCAAAAGCGCATGGAATTATCATGTGCGCACTGAGGCGGATATGCTGTACATTTTGGGATTGTTCTGCAGCCAGCCGACCTATCCGGCGCCAAGCCATCAGCAGGCGCTGATCTATTTAATGCAGGCCGCGGAATTGCAGCATGCCGATGCGCAGTATGCTTTATCCCAGCTGTTTGCGGGAATATCCAGCGCAGAGTTCTATGATCCGGCGCAGGCTGAAGCTTATTTGCATGCCGCAGCCCGCAGCGGGCAATCCGAGGCGCAATATCAGTTGGCGCTCGTGCAGTTAGACGATGACCCGCAGCAGGCGCTGCCGTATTTGCAGGCCGCAGCCGAGCAAGGCCATGCCGGAGCATTGAACCGCTGCGGCGAGCTTTATGAACAAGGCAGGCCTGATGCGCAGGATCTGCAGCAGGCCTTGGCTTATTATCAGCAGGCGGCCGAGCGTCTGAATCTAGATGCTTATGCCAATTTGGCGCATCTTTATACCCATGGCCTGGGGGTTGAACGCAATCTTCAAACGGCCCGCAGCTGGCTGGAAAAAGGCAGTCTGATGGGGCATGCCAAATGCATAGAGGGCTTGGCGGATATTGATGATTATCTGGATCAGCGCTCAGTGTTTTAATGGCTGTGGTTTGGCTTCAGCCTCAGTGAAGCTGCTGATTTAAGGGGAAACAGCGAGGCGTAGCAATAGCTTGCGCTGCGCATAAAAAACTGAGGTTCCGTTTTTAAAGCAGAATGCAGGGCTTTAAGCTGTCCGCTGACGGTGTAAACATAGAGGGCTGTTTTTTAATGTCAGGTGGCTGATGCCATGAAGGGCAAGTCTTCAGCATTAATGAAAATTAGGCGGATTAAATCGCCGCTGTTTTATCCGGATTATCCGGAATGAATGGGTTTGATTTTGCCTTTGATCATGCCGCTGCATGATCAAACCCGTTTATCAATCTTTGATCGTGTGGTACATATTATAAAATTAAGGATCTTTAACTTTAAAAATAATAAAGGATGAGATGAAAAATGACGCTATTGGAAGAAATTTTTAAAAACAAAAAAGCGGGCAATTCGGCAGGCTTTAATCTGCGGATTCAGCGCGGACTCAGCTGGCTGAAAAAAGCCAATGACTTGAATGATGATCCGGACTTGCAGTATTTAAGTTTTTGGGTGGCTTTTCATGCCCTCTATGCGCAAGATGCTGCCCAGCAAGATTACACCGTGGCAGACTTTTTGAATCTGCTGTGCTTAAAAGATGCGGAAAATAAATTTGGCCAGATGATTTGGCAAAAATACAGCCAGCCTATACAGCAGCTGCTGAACCAGCAAACGCTGCATCAGGAATTCTGGGATTATCAGAATCAAAAAATTTCAATGGAATGCTGCAAAGACCGTCTGGCGCAGGATCGGCAGCAGCTGCAGGAAGCTTTTGAACATCGGCAGACTGCAGCAGTGCTGACACTGCTGTTTGAGCGGCTGCAGACCTTGAATCTGCAGCTGATGCATGGCGGCATGGTTTATGGCAGCACGGTGAATGGTAAATATGTGCAGCTGGGCTGCCGCATTATGGGCGCATTGATGCCTGTGATGATTCTGCTGCTGATGGAAAATGCGCAGGAGATGGACTTCGGCAAGCCTTTTTATCCAGCCGCGCAAGTCTGCTGATCCGCCATCCTGCTGTATGAGGCCAGTCCAAGCGCTGTTGAGAGGTTAGGCCTGTTTTAAGGTTTGACGGCGCTGATGATTTTGATCCAGCAAAGCAAAGCCGGCAGCAGCTGCAGCCAAACCTAATCCCGCCAGGCAAACGGCGGGCCAGCCGCCATGATGCCAGGCATAAACGCCTAAGGCTGAACCGCAGGCGCCGCCGACAAAATAGGCAGTCATATAAATGGAGTTAATGCGTGAACGGGCCAGCGGGTTGAGCTGGAAAATAATATTTTGATTGCAGCTGTGAACCATCGCCAAGCCTAAGCTGATGACCCCGTAGCCAAGGGCATAGCTCAGCAGGGAGTGCGCGCCTATATAGAGCAGTAGCCAGCTGAACGCCATGATTGAGCAGCCCGCCCAAGTCAGTTTGGCATTGTGCCCGTGGTCAGCCCATTTGCCGACCCATTGCGTCGAGAGCGCGCCAAAAACACCGGCCAGCGTGATCACCCCGACCCAGATGTCTGCCAGAGAAAAAGGCGGCGCAGTCAGCAGCATGGCAATGGTTGAAAACAGCATGCTCATGGCTGCAAAGGCGCAGCCGCCAATCAAGGAGCGGTACACTAGACGGCGTTCTTGATACAGAAGCTGGGCCATGGACTGAAAAATGCTGGCATAGCGCATGTGGGTGATGCTGATATGAGGCAGCTGGCGCATCAGTACAGCGGCAATCAGCAGCATGAGTACAGCGCTCAGCACATAGATGGCTTTCCAATGGATTAAATTGGACAGCAGTCCAGACAGGCTGGTAGACAGCAGAATGCCGACCAGCAGGCCGCTCATCAAAAATCCAACGGTCTGGCCAATTTTGTCCGGGCGTACAGCAACGGTCACCAGCGGAATCAGCACTTGCGCCGCCACAGAAAACAAGCCGGTAATCACTGTGCCAATCCACAGCATGGTCAAGTTGGCAGACAGCGCGCAGATAGCCAAGCCGACTGCGGCGCCCAGCATGAGGATCGGAATGAATTTGGTTTTATTGACAATATCGCCCATGGGCACAATAAACAGCAGGCCCAAGGCATAGGAAATTTGCGCAAAGGTGACGGTCAATGCCACTTGAGATTGAGGCACATCAAAGGACTGCTGAATGGAATTGATTAACGGCTGGCAATAATAGTTCGCGCCTGCACACAGCCCGCAGGCCACTGCCATGAGGATGAGCAGTGTTTTATTGCTGCTGATATCAATCGGTGTATTCATGTTGATCCTTACTGTTGCTGTCGTGGCAATATGCTGTTGCTTCAATTTCAATCTGCATGCCGGCCAAAGCAAGGCAGGGAACAGGAATCAAGGTGCATGCAGGAAGCGCCTGATTTGCCCACAGCCGCTGCATGCATTGAATCAGCCGTTGATGTTTCTCTGGATTGTAATCAGTAATTAAAACTCTGAGCATGGCAATATCATGTAGCTGAGCTTCTGCCGCCTCCAGCGCCAGTTGAAGGTTCCTGAATGCTTGGCGCAGCTGCTGTTCAAAAAAACTGGACAATTGGCCTTGCGCATTTTCTCCGCCTTGACCGGAAATATGCACTGCTTTATGCATAGGATGAACCGCTGCCACGTGACTATACCCATTAGGCTCAGGATTATAAAGCGTCTCAGGATTGATAAATTGTATAGACGGTTTAAGTGTATTGGTATTGAATGCCGACATGTTTTTGCTCCGCGAGATCAGAATTTTGCTAGTATCAAAGCTCAAGTTAACTTGAGGTCAAGAATAAAATGCAGGATGCTCAAGCTCGGGACGCTGAGGCTGGAAAACTTTGGCTGAACATCGGGGAATTAGCCGCCAGAAGCGGCATAAAGGTTAGTGCGCTGCGGTTTTATGAAGATAAAGATCTGATTTGGAGTACACGGACTTCAGGCAATCAGCGCCGTTATCCGCGTTCGATGCTGCGCCGTGTGGCAATTATTAAAATAGCGCAGCAAGTTGGTATCAGTTTGCAGCATGTGCATGAAGCATTTGAAGTATTACCCAAGCATAAAGCTGCTTCTAAAGCCGACTGGCAGAAGATGTCTCAGTGTTGGCAACAACAGCTGGATCAGCAAATTGTGCATTTGTTGCAGCTGCGTTTGCAGTTGGATCAATGTATAGGCTGCGGCTGCCTGTCCCTTGAACAGTGTCCGTTGCGAAACCCCAATGATCAGCTGGGTTTAGCGTCTGCTGGCGCACACTTTGAACAGGTGCTGATGAACTTGAAAAATATTGCGCCAGACTGTTCGGATGAGAACATCTAAGCCTAGTGCTGCCGGGATGATTTCAAGATGATTTTGACGCCGTCCAAGCCATCAGCCTGCCAGTTTTTTCTTGGACAGCGTGATCATCAGCACACCGGCAATATTTAAAAGACAGCCAAACCATTGAATGGCATTCAGATGTTCATCTAAAAAGGCGACAGCCAGCAGAATGGTTAAAATCGGGCCGATTGATGCAATCATCGCGGATTGGGCAGCGCCAAGCCGGGCAATGCTTTGCATCATGAGAATCGTCGGCAGAACAGTCACAAAGAAGCCCAATGCGATACCGTAGCCCCAGACACTGAGCGGCAGTGCGGCAACCAATTGTAGCGGCTGAGGAATTGCGAATGTAAAATGCGCCAATGTGCCCAGGCAGGCGATGCTGAGCGCAAGGCCATTGTAATGCCAGGAACCGAATTTGATGATCAGTTTCGGGGTCATGAGCAAATAGGCGGCAAAGGCGACGGCGCTGGCAAAGACCAGGCTTGCGCCCAGCCAGAAACTGCCTTCATGCGGCGTATTGCTTTGTTCCTGCAGCATCACAATCACTGTGCCGCCGTAACTCAGCGCAATCGCAAATAATGTCTGCAGGCTCAGCCGCTGGCGGAAAATGACGCTGGATGCAATCACTGTCAGTGTTGGATATAAAAACAGAATAATCCGTTCCAAGGAGGCGCTGATATACATCAGTCCCTTAAAATCCAGCCAGCTGGCGAAATAGTAGCCGAGCAAGCCGGCAGCGGTCAGCTGCAGCCAGTCTTTCCAATCAATGCCGCTATAGCTTTTTCGGCTGAACCAGCTGATGAGCAGGAAAAACGGCAGGGCGCTTCCCATGCGCAGCGCCATCAATACTGTGGCATCCACATTGGGTGAAAGCGCATAAGCCTGCTTAATGAAAATCGCTTTGGTGCTGAACAAGAAGGCTGCGCAGATGGCGCAGAGAGAACCGAATTGGCTGCGGGTCAAAAATGGCTGCATGGTTCGATCATTCTTCTTTGGGCGGACATGCTGACAGTATAAAAGCCCGGATTTAAAAGTTGAAATGTAAAATAATCATGCGATCCATTCCAAAAAAGCATATTGAATTGTGGAATGCGCTGCCATTTAAGGCCAAAAGGTTTGAACTGCTGAGGTCAATTCGCTTGAAAGACAGATTTTGGGCTTTTGACTTATAGGTAAAACCTTAAAGATTAATCGGAATAAGCTATTTATGCACCAATATGATGCGAAAATGGCAAAAATAGCCCGAAGCAGGTTGGGGTCATCATGATGCAAAATATTCAAAAAATTATTTTATTATTATTTTTTTAAATAATTAGACTTAAGTAGTATAAGAAAAATGAATATAAAGCATCTAAAATGCAAAATCACTGCGTTTTTGTGTGCTGTTCCAGGGTGTTGGCTCAATTGACCAAAAGTATCAAAATTTCAGCTGAGTTTTCTGCGCATAAATCCTGCTGATTTTGTCAGCCAAGCCAATATTGGGAGAGCGCTTTTTCAAATGGGCCGAATCCTAAGGGTTCGCGTTCGTTCAGTGCAATTTTAACGCGGGCCTGCATGGCGCGGGAAATTGTCAAAATCATCAATGAGCCGATGGCCGCTGCTTTTTGTTTTCCAGAATAGGCCAAAAAATGCCAAGCCGCTGAGCTGAAATTATACATTTCGTATAAAAAATATTCATACCATTAAAAATAAAAATGAATAAGTGCTTTATGGCATCATAATTTTTATGAATCATCAGTTCAAAATATGGGTATTTATTAAATAAATATTGGGTGGTAATTTAAAAAAGTTCAATTAGAATCCAAAAATTCAACAAGAACTCACCTGAGGGGAGGCATCGTTTTTTAACGGTGCTTACTTAAGAAAAATTAGCTTGAGGGACGCTCATGCAAATCGGAATTCCAGCCGAAACTGTCGTCGGTGAACATCGCGTCGCTGCGACGCCAGAGACAGTAAAGAAGTTGATCAGCGCTGGTCATACTGTCGTTATTGAACGTGGAGCAGGGGTGAACGCTGCTTACATCGATAGCGCATATGAACAGGTTGGCGCCAAAATTACAGATGATGCTTATACCGGCAGTCAAATTATTTTGAAAGTCCGCGCGCCTAAGGGTGAGGAAATTCAAAAGCTGGCGCCAAATACGGCAGTCATCGCAATGTTTGACCCATACCGCAATCCCGAGTTAGACCAGTTTGCTGCTCAGCAAGTGTCTGCATTTGCGTTGGAGCTTTTGCCGCGGACATTGTCGCGTGCGCAAAACATGGATGTGCTTTCTTCCCAAGCCAATCTGTCAGGCTATAAGTCTGTACTGCTTGCGGCTGCAGAATATCAGCGCATGTTCCCAATGCTGATGACCGCAGCGGGTACGGTTAAACCGGCGCGCGTGGTCATTATGGGCGTGGGTGTTGCAGGCCTGCAGGCGATTGCAACTGCGAAGCGTTTAGGCGCGGTAGTTGAAGCGACAGACTTGCGTCCGACAGCGCGTGACCAAGTCGAGTCTTTAGGCGGCAAATGGCTAGACGTGCCAATGTCTGCTGAAGAACAGCAAAAAGCAGCCGATGCGGCGAAAAACGGTTATGGCTGGATGCCGGGTGAAGACTACATCCGCGATCAAGCAATCATTGTCGATAAAGCGGTGTCTAATGCCGATATCGTGATCACCACAGCATTGCTTCCAGGCCGTGACGCGCCGCGTTTAATTAAAGCGGAAACCGTTGCCAAAATGAAACCGGGTTCAGTCATTTTAGATATGGCGGTAGAAACCGGAGGCAACGTTGAAGGCTCGAAATGCGGTGAAACTGTCGTGACTGCCAATGGCGTGAAAATTCTCGGCATTCCTAATATTCCTTCTACAGTTTCGACTGAAGCTTCGGCACTGTATGCACGCAACGTTTTGAACTTCTTAGACACATTATTTGATGCAGAGAAAAACTTCGCATTGAATCCAGAAGAAGAAATTCAAAAAGCCCTACTGGTTGCTCATGGCGGTCAAGTGCTGCTGAAGCGCGGTTAAGGAGACTTATCATGGTTGAAACGATTACGATTTTCGTCCTCGCTATTTTTGTAGGCTACTACGTAGTTTGGGGCGTAACACCAGCTTTGCATACACCGCTGATGGCGGTGACCAATGCGCTGTCCTCGATCATTGTTGTGGGCGCAATGCTGCAAACCGTCGGCATCCCAGGCTTGGTTGAGGCCAATGTGCAATTCCAAAGCATTAACGTCGTCAGCGTGCTTGGCGCTGTTGCGGTATTTTTAGCAAGCATCAACATTTTCGGCGGTTTCGCAGTGACTGCGCGCATGCTGGAAATGTTTAAGCCGAAGCAAAAGAAAAAAGAGGGCTAAGATATGGAATTCATTCGAGAATATGCGGATTGGTTCTACCTGATTGGCGCCGTTCTTTTTATTTTGACGCTGCGCGGTCTATCGGGTCCTAAAACAGCGATTCAAGGCAACCGTTATGGCATGATCGCCATGGCGATTGCGGTCATCACCACATTCTTTGTAGCCAACAATCCAGTGGTTTGGATGATCGGCGGCGCGATGGTGCTAGGTGCGATTGTCGGTATTGCCCGTGCGCGTACTGTGCCGATGACGCAAATGCCAGAAACTGTAGCATTGATGCACTCATTGGTCGGTTTGGCTGCGGTACTGATTGCCATTGCTGCCATTCTGCACAACAACCAGCTGACGGCTTTATTTGCTGAAAATGAAGCGGCATTGACTGCAGCAGGCGTTGAACATGCGCACATGAGCAAAGTTCATTTATTTGAATTGTTTGTGGGCTGTTTCGTCGGTGCGATTACCTTCACAGCTTCTGTCTTTGCTTACGGTAAATTGGCTGCGAAAAAATGGGCGAAAACCATTTCCGGCGGCTGGGTAAAACCGGTTCAAGCGTTGATTTTCATTGCAATGCTGGTCTGCGGTATTTACTTCTTCACCACAGGCAACATGAATGCGTTCTGGGCAATGACAGCACTTGCGCTGGCATTTGGCTGGGTGTGGATTGCGCCAGTTGGCGGCGGCGATATGCCGGTTGTGGTCTCGCTTTTGAACTCATTCTCTGGCTGGGCGGCTGCAGGTATTGGTTTCACTTTAGAAAACAATATGCTGATCGTTGCAGGTTCATTGGTTGGCTCATCAGGTGCGATTCTGTCTTACATCATGTGTAAAGCCATGAACCGTTCAATCATCAACGTGCTGTTTGGCGGCGCGATGGGCGGTGCGGCAGTGGCTTCTGCGGATAAAGGCGAACAAGCGCAGCGTAACCACCGTTCAGGTTCTGCAGATGATGCGGGCTTCTTAATGTCAAATGCGGATAGCGTGGTGATTGTACCGGGTTATGGCATGGCGCAAGGCCGTGCGCAAAATGCGGTCAAAGAACTGTGTGAAATTTTGAAAGAGCAGGGCGTAAAAGTACGTTTTGCGATTCACCCAGTTGCTGGCCGTATGCCGGGTCACATGAACGTATTGCTTGCAGAAGCAGACGTGGCGTATGAAGATATTTTGGAAATGGACGAAATCAACTCGGACTTCCCGGCAACTGACGTGGTGCTGGTGATTGGTGCAAACGACGTGGTGAATCCTGCAGCCAAAGATGATCCGACATCGCCAATTTACGGCATGCCGATTTTGGAAGCGCATAAAGCGCGTACCATTATGGTGATCAAGCGCTCTATGGCGACCGGTTATGCAGGCTTAGACAATGACTTGTTCTATAACGAAAAAACCATGATGATCTTCGGTGATGCGAAGAAAGTTGTGGAAGATATGACCAAAGCCATTAATGGCGGCGGACACTAAGCGCAGCTTTTAAGGCCTCTTTATTGAAAAGAGGGGTTTGAAAGTTTGAAACCGCCTTCGGGCGGTTTTTTTATTGCCAATCCAAGTCGGTTGAAGCTGGATTGTTTAAGCTCTTTTTTGAGGGTGATTCACAGCATCTTTGGGGATGTGCCGCTGCAATTTAGAGAATGAAATTCAATCACAGCATGTTGAGGGCTTCCTTGGAAATTTTCTTGATTTCATCAGCAGCGCTGAATTTGCACGGGCCGCGGCGTTGCCCCGTTCTGCGGCCATTCTTACCGTGCTGGATGAGGTTTTTGTGAGGTTTTATGGTGAGCTTGATGACGCAATGCGTGCAGATTGCATTTATGTGCAAACTACGCTGAAAGTGAAAGTTTGATTTTTAGGAAAGGATTGGAATCAGCTGCGGCAGTCTTATTTCCCAATTGTACGGGCAATAAAAAAGCGGTCAGATGGACCGCTTTTTTTATTTCGCTTGCAAGCCGTGAGAACGGCTGTAATTAAGCGACAGACTCAGGCGCTGTACGCCAAAGGCTTTCTAAATCGTAAAATTTACGGGCTGTCGGCAGCATCACGTGCACAATGACGAGACCAAGGTCAATCAGAATCCACTCAGCATCACGTTCGCCTTCAACACCAATCGGACGGAAACCGGCTTTGCGGGCTTCTTCAGCAACATTGTCTGCAAGAGATTTGATATGGCGGGTAGATGTGCCGCTGGCAATCACGATCGCATCTGCGACATTGCTGATTGCGCTGACATCCAGTTCAACAATTTCTTTTGCTTTTACATCTTCAAGTGCTTCACGTACCACAGCTAAGCAAGCCTGTACGTCTTTCTTTTGGGTATTGAGAGTTAAATCGTGAGAATTAGAAGCGCTGGGCGATGGTTCTAAATTCATGGAGGGTCTGATTTCCTGACAGTTATTCAACATATAATATAGCGGTTTTAGCGCCGAATTTCAAATCAGCGCTTCATCCTAGCTATGAATTTATGCGAAGTATTTGTCTTTCCAAGCAAATGTTTTTTCTGAGGCCTGGCTTGGACGGTATTCAGCCGCAGTGAAACCTGCATAATTACTCTGTTTCAGCCATGCGAAAATCGATGCGTAATCGATTCCCCCTGTATCTGGCTCTTGCCGGGCCGGGCAGTCTGCAAACTGAATATGTCCAATAGAATCAATATTTTCTTGCAGACCTTCCAGAATGTTTTCTCCCATCATCGCCATGTGATAGCAGTCATACTGCATCTTCAGGGCAGGGTGGCGGACGGCTTCTAAAATTTCCTGCGCCTGCGCAATATTCTGCACCAGAAAGCGCGGCATATCGGTGCTGTTAATCATCTCAAAAACGGGCTGAATACCATGCGCATTGAACATTTGGCACGCCATTTTCAGGTTGGACGCCAAGGTGTTGAGGCAGGGCAGCAGATCGGCATCAAGCGGCTGCTTGCCGGCTAAAATATTTACGCTGGGCACATTCAGCGCTTTGGCATATAAAATGGCTTGATCCACGGCTTGGCGGAATGCAATTTCTTTGCCGGGAATGCCTGCTAGGCCATTGCCGCCCTGCATTAAATCGCCGGCGGGCACATTGATCAGGCATAGGCTCAGGCCGTGCACTGTGAGCTGAGTCTGAATCTGTTCAATGCTCAGCTCATAAGGGAACTGAATTTCTACATGCTCAAATCCCTGCGCGCGCGCCAAGGCGAAACGCTCGATCAGCGGCACTTCAGTAAAAATCATCGAGAGATTGACAGCGAGTTTGATCATGCATGGCCCCTTATGCAATTGGAATCCGTTTCAGCTTAACAGGATTATGCTTTTACTACATGCTCAATCAGCGTGGCTAAATCTTTTTCTGCAAAGCCCTTGGCCTGATGGTCTTTCAGCTGCTGCAGCGCCAGTTCAGCCACAGGAATCCGCAGCTGATGCGAGGCCGCCAGCTGAACGGCATTGTTTAAGTCTTTAGACAGAGTCTGCACCTTCCATTGTACCGGCTCAAAATGGTGCGCAGCCATGCGCGGCGCTAAAATTTGAAACGGCTTGGAGTCGGCAAAACCGCCCGCCAATGCAGGCGCCAGCAATGCGGTGTCGACGCCGGCCTGTCCCGCCAAGGCGACTGCTTCGGCAATCAAAGCGCTGTTGGCGGCCACGATCAGCTGATTGCAGATTTTTGTGGCTTGGCCTGCGCCTGTTGCTCCCATGCGGGTCACGCGCTGAGACAGTACATTGTAGACCAAGCTTAAATCTTCAATGGTCTTGGCCTCTCCGCCGGCAAAAATCACCAAAGTGCCTTGTTCAGCGCCTGCTGTGCCGCCTGAGACAGGCGAGTCAATCCAAATCACCTGCTTTTGCAGGGCTTGCGCCGTCAGGGAATGCGTTTGCGCGACAGATAGGCTGGAGAAATCGACAATAATCTGCTGTGCCTGCAGGAAGGGCTGAATCTGCGCATAGACCGATGCCATCGCCTGATCATCCGCCAAGCACGTCAGGATGATTGGATAGCGGCCGATGTCTTGCAGCGAGAGGGCTTCTGCGCCCATATCCACCAGTTCATCACAGGCGCTGGCGGTGCGGTTCCAAACAGAAACCTCAAAACCGGCCTGCAGCAAACGCGCAGCCATGCGGCTGCCCATTAAACCCATGCCCAAGAATGCAATTTTGCTGCTGCGGTCAAAACTCATGCTGTCCCTCTGCCTGTGTGGTCAATCATTCGGGCGAAGATTGAATGCTGAAACTGAGCGCTAAGGCTGAATGATACAAATATCAGCAGATTGGATGTTCAGTCTTCGCTGCCTGATAATACTGATTTTGCCTGTTTGCTGGATATTCGATTTTAATGGTATTGACGCGGTAAAAACTGAACCTCAGGGTTCTTGTCTTTTTTGCGCGCCAGCTTGCTGTTCTTGCCCAGCAGCAATTTCAGCTGCCAAATTTTTTCTAAGCGCAGGGATTTGGCTGGGGCATGCTCCATGGCATCCAGCACCCGTTTGACTGCAGTCAGCGCATCCGGTGAACGGCTCAGCATTTCGGTCGCCAGCGCTTGAGCCTGCTGCAGCGGCGCTTCATTTAAATGCGTGACCAGGCCAATTTCTTTGGCGTATTCGCCATCAAAAATACGTGCAGTCAGCGACAGTTCTTTGGCCAAGTCCAGACCGATAATGCCTTTAATCGAGCGGGTCAGCCCCATATCCGGCACCAAGCCCCAGCGGCTTTCCATAATGGACATTTGGGTTTTCGGATGGGCGATGCGGATGTCTGCCGCCAGCGCCAGCTGCATGCCAGCGCCAAAGCAAAAGCCTTCAAGCGCGGCAATCACCGGCACTGGCAGTTCTTGCCAGACCAAGAAGGCTTTTTGAAACAGGCTTTGGCCGGGTTTGATCAGCTCCCAAGCGGCATAGGCGCTATTTTTCGGATCATTGAGATCGGACAGGTCAATGCCGGCGCTGAACACCTGCGCCTCGCCCGTCAAAATGACGCAGCGGATGGAGCGGTCTTTTTTAATCAGGTTGGCAATGCGCACCAGTTCTTTCAGCAATGCAAAACTCATGGCGTTGCGTTTATCCGGACGGTTTAAAGTCACTGTTGCAATGCCGTTATTTTTTTCCAGTTTAACCAGTGCCATGCGTAAAAACTCTTATTTTTTGACTTGCCTCGAGCATAGCATGCAGCGCTGATCGAATCATGACAGGGCAGTCACAAATTCTCGGCAATACGGCCAAATCAAGCGCGCTGCGCGCAGGCTTTCAGCTTTCAGGTTTGTTTAAAATCTGCTCCGAAGCATGCCGCACTTGCGCAATCACTGTTTTCAGCTCATCCAAGCGGTTTGACACTTCTTGAATGAACGCTTCATCGGCCTTGCGCCGTTCTTTGCGCAGTGTTGAAACAAACTGTTCAAAACCACCGGTGCTGTTCTGCAAGGCAGGCGTGCCGACATAGCGGGTCGCGCCGTACAGGCGGTGCAGCACATGTTCAAGCTGCGGATAATCTTCCAGCTCAATCAGCTGTTCAATTTCATGCAGTTCCTGATCAAAGCTGTCATTCAGCATTTTCAGCAAATCGGTGGCCAGATCTTCTTTATTGGCGGCCAAATGCAGGCTCTGCTTCCAATCGAGAATATTCGGATCCAGCGTATCAATAAACGCTGTACGTTCCAGCACTGGCACTTTTTTGAAATTTTCTGCGGTCCAATGGGTCAGGATCTGGATGATCTGATCCATTTGAATCGGCTTGGTCACATAATCATCCATGCCGACCTGCATCAACTTTTTCTTTTCATCGGACAGGGCATGCGCGGTCAGCGCAATAATCGGCAGGCGCTTATGATTTTCCAAGGTTGACTCTAATGAGCGAATGGCGCGGGTGGTATCGACACCGGACATCACCGGCATTTGAATATCCATGAAGACCAAATCAAAAGCGTTGAGCCCCTGCTCATAGCGCGACTGAATAATCTCAATGGCTTCCTGACCGCTCAAGGCTTTGGTTGTGGTGACATTCAGTTCTGACAGCAGCGCTTCCAGCACGATCAGGTTCGGCAGATGGTCGTCCACCGCCAGGACATGCAGGCCCTGGCCGTTAAAGTCTTCATGCTCATCCTCATCAAAAAACGGCTGATTGCTGAGCAGCTGAATCAATGCGCTGCGGCTGAGCGGCTGATGCAGCGGGCGGGCGCGGTATTCGCTCAGCATGCTTGGATCGAGCAGCATTTGATAGCCGTAAACAGCCAGATGGCCTGTATAGCGGGTGCGGATTTCTTTCAGCATGGCTTCGGTATCGCCGCTGTGATCGACGATCAGCCATGTGTTTTCCGCTTGGCGCAGCTGATTCAGCCGGCTGAACAGATCCAGAATCGACTGCGCTTCAATATGCTGCACACCGTAGTTTTCCAAATACTGGCGCAGCACATTGGCGGTGGCCGGATGCGCAAGATAAGACACCACTTGGACGCTGTCAAAGCGCGGCGCCAGAACCTCGGCGTCATCTTCATTGACGCTGAACATCGCGGTAAACCAGAAGGTCGAGCCTTTTTCGGTTGGCGCGCGCTCCTGATTGTCTTCAAAGCCAATTTGCCCCTGCATCAGGCTGACCAGCTGCTTGGAAATCGCCAAGCCTAAGCCGGTGCCGCCAAATTGGCGGGTCACCGAGGCATCGCCTTGCGAGAAGGATTCAAACAGTTTTTTGCGGTCTGTGCCGCTGAGGCCAATGCCGCTGTCCTGCACGCTGAAATGCAGCAGGCATTGCCCGATATCATCATGCTCCATGCGCACACGGACAATAATTTCACCGTCCGGCGTGAATTTGATGGCATTGGAAATCAGGTTGGTCAAAATCTGCTTAAAGCGCAGCGCATCGCCAATGACCTGTTTCGGCACTTGATCGGCATAATAGAAGGTCATATTGATATGCTTCTGCGCGGCCAGCGGCGACAGCATATCCATCACATCAAAGACTGCTTCTTCTAAATCAAAGGGCGCGGTTTCCAGCTCCAGCTTGCCGGCATCAATTTTGGAAAAGTCCAGCACATCATTAATCAGCGCCAATAAATGCGCGGAAGATTTGCGGATGGTCTGCAGATATAAATTCTGCTCATTGCTGAGATTGCCTTGACGCAGCAAGAGGTGGATGAAGCCATCAATGCTGTTGAGCGGCGTGCGCAGTTCATGCGAAATATTGGCCAGAAAGACCGATTTGGACTGATTGGCATGAATCGCCTGGTCACGCGCCTGACGGTAAGTAATGTTTTGCACTTCTAACGTGTCTAAGGTTCTGCGCAGGTCATCCTCGGTCTGTTCGGTATGCTCGCGCAGCTCCAAAAAGCTGAAATGCAGGCGTTTTACCACATTGGCAATGTCGCGCTGCAGCAGGCGCAGTTCGCCGGTGCTGTTGATGATCATGTGCTGATCCAGCGTGTCGGCATTGAGGCGCTGCAGCTGCATGCGGATCTCGTACATCGGCGCAATCCAGCGCCGTGAATAGAAATTCAGGCACAGCAGCAGCAGCAGCAGGGTCAGCAGGCCGGTGGCGATCAGCACGATCAAGACACGGTAATGCGCAATTTCTAAAGGCTGATTGTCCAGTTCAACCAGCAGCCAATACGGTGTATTGGCTTCATCATTGAATTTGGCTGCATAAACGTTATTTTTGTTGAATTTAATTGGGCCGGAAAAGCTGGCTTTGCTGGTGATTTTAGGCCAGGCGTCTTGGTCTTCCGGGCCGATGTTCAGGCGGTTGCGGCCTTTGCTGTCAATGATGGCGGAGCGGACCAGGTGTTTTTCGTTCAGCATGTTCTGCATGCTGAAGCGCGCTTGATCAAATTGCCAAGGGTAATGCTGCAGCAGGTTCATGGCGCCTTCAGCCGTTGGCTGGTAGCGGGTGAGGATGGCGATGGCCATTTGACGCTGCTGCGCTTTGGCTGCATTTGACGTTTCAGTCATTACCAACGCTGCGCCTACACATGCCAAAATCGTAATCGGCACAAAAATCAGTGCGATCAATTGTCCATAAGCATGATTTAAGTGCAGGCGTTTAAAAAGCTTTTTGTTGATGTTTGACATGATGCAAGCAGTTTATTCCTTATGCTTGGCATATTAGCATGGATTATTTAAATCTGATTGCGCTTTAATCGCTTTCACGAAAAAGCTCCCGTAAATGGGTGCAGTAAAAGTCATTTTTTCATACAATAGGCGCACCTCGATATAGGTGCACATAATGAATAACACATCTCCTGATTTCCAAGCAGACGAATTTTTGTTAGACCGCTATGTAGGACACACTCCTCTGGTGCGTTTGCAGCGTCTGGCAAATCACACTCAAGCAACAGTATTGGCCAAGCTCGAAGGCAATAATCCGGCGGGTTCTGTCAAAGACCGCCCAGCCTACAACATGATTATGCAGGCGGAAAAGCGCGGGCAGATCAAGCCGGGCGATACGTTGATTGAAGCGACCAGCGGAAATACAGGGATTGCGTTGGCCATGGTCGCGGCGATGCGCGGCTATCAGATGAAACTGATTATGCCCGCCAGCTCCAGTCAGGAACGCAAAGACGCCATGCGTGCCTATGGCGCAGAATTGATTGAATCTTCAAGCATGGAAGAAGCGCGCGATATGGCGGCGCAAATGCAGAAAGACGGCATTGGCTTAGTGCTGAATCAATTCGGCAACCCGGACAACTCAGAAGCGCATTATTTAACAACCGGCCCTGAAATCTGGCAGCAAACCGGCGGCAAAATTACCCATTTTGTCAGCGCGATGGGCACCACCGGCACCATCATGGGCATTTCAAAATACTTAAAAGAACAGAATCCGGAGATTCAAATCGTCGGCCTGCAGCCGTCTGAAGGCTCCAATATTGCCGGCATCCGCCGCTGGCCGAAAGAATATCTGCCGACGATTTTCGATCCGTCACGCGTGGACCGCATTATCGATATTCCGCAAATTGAAGCGGAAAAAACCGCGCGTAAACTGGCGCGTACCGAAGGCATCAGTGCCGGCACCTCTTCCGGCGGCGCGGTTTGGGCGTCAATCCAGCTGGCGGAAGAAAACCCAGATGCTGTGATTGTCTGCATCGTCTGCGACCGCGGTGACCGTTATTTGTCGACTGGCCTTTTCTCTGTCGTGGATGCAGATTAAGGTCTGAATTGCTGTTTAATTTTGTGTGAGTCTCTAATGCGTTTACCCGTTTTAACTTTTGATATCGAAACACTGACTGATCTGAAGTCGGGTGCGCATTTGTACCATCTGGATTTGCCTGAGGCAGATTTGGAGGCGGCGCTGGCCAAGCTGCGCCGTCAGGACGCGGGTACAGATTTTCAGCGCCTGCCTCTGCATGAAATTGTCTGCATTTCAGGGCTTTGGCTGGACGAAAACGGCATGAAAATGTTTTCTTTCAGCCGTGAACAGTATTCGGAAGCGGAAATTTTAGCCAAGTTTCTCTCGATTTTTGACAAGCGCCATCCGACGCTGGTCAGCTGGAACGGCTCGCAGTTTGATTTGCCGGTGATTTTATTCCGCGCCATGTATCATGGGCTTTCTGCGCCAAGTTTGTTTGATCAGGGCGAGATTGATACGCAAAAGCGCTATAATAACTATCAGAACCGCTACCATCAGCGCCATGTTGATTTGATGGATGTGATGGCCATGTTCAATGGCCGGCATTTTATGAAGCTGGATGATGCCGCGCATTTGCTGGGTTTTCCCGGCAAGCGCGGCGACGGCGCCTATCACGTGCCCGAATATGTCTGCACTCAGCAATGGCAGGCGCTCAGCAGCTACTGTGAAGGCGATGTGCTGAACACGTGGCTGATTTACCTGCGCTGGCTGCTGCTGAAAGGCCAGCTGCAATTGACTGATCATCAGCATTTGGTGCAAAGCACCATTCAGTATCTGCAGACTTTGCCGCAGCATGCTGAATTCTTGTCGGTCTGGCGTGAAACTTCACAGCAGACTGCGTTTACCCAATTTGATTTTCCATCTCCCCAATAGCATCAGGTCCGCATGAAACATAGAGCCAAGCCCGCCAAAGCCCAGCAGCCCAATTATATTTTTCAGGTTGAGTCGCTTTCTCATGAGGGGCGGGGCATCGCGCATTTTGGTTCTCACCCGGACCATCCTGCAGAAAAGCACGGCAAAAAAGTCTTTATCCGCTACGCCTTGCCGGGTGAAACCGTCCGTGTGCGCATGACCCATGAGGCGAAACGCCTGGAAGAAGCCGATTGCCTTGAGCTGTTAAGTGAAGCTTCGCCGATGCGCGTGCAGCCGGCCTGTCCGCATTTCGGCGTGTGCGGCGGATGCAGCATGCAGCATATTCATCCCGATGAGCAGATCCGCTTGAAGCAGGATGTGCTGAAATCGCATCTGACCCATTTTGCCGGTCTGCAGCCCGAAGAATGGCTGGAACCGCTGCGTTCTACGCGGGAAGATTACCGCCGCAAAGCGCGGATCGGCGTGCGCTATTTGCCGAATAAAGACAAGCTGATTGTGGGCTTCCGCGAAAATGCCAGCAATCAGCTGACTTCGATTGACCGCTGCATGGTGCTGGATCAGCACTTTGGCTCGATTACCCGCTTGAAGCAGTTAATCCAAAGTCTAAGGGGCAAAGGGGACATTGGTCATATAGAATTGGCTATGGGTGATCAGGATGTCGCCTTAGTCGTACGCCATACTGAAAAATTATGTGACGGGGATGTCAACCAATTACAGCAGTTTGCGTTACAGAAGGGCTGGCAATTGTATTTGCAGCCGGCTGGGCCGGACAGCCTTGTCCGTGCAGATGGCCAAAGCAATGAAATGCGCCTGCATTACCGTCTGGACGAATTTGATGCCGATTTTGCCTTCAGTCCCTTGGATTTTACGCAAGTGAACTCCACTATTAACCCGCAAATGGTCAAGCTGGCATGTGAATTGCTTCAATTGAAGCAAGGCGAGCGGGTTCTGGATTTATTTTGCGGATTAGGCAATTTCTCGCTTCCTTTGGCGCGCTGTGTGGGCGCATCAGGGCAAGTTATTGCGGTGGAAGGCAGTGCGGAAATGGTTCATCGCGGTGCAGAGAATGCGCTGAAGAATGGCATGGACTGGCTGACTTTCTATTCACAAGATTTAACAAAAGACTTTTCGCATCATTCTTGGGCAAAAAAGGGTTTTGATGCATTATTGATTGACCCGCCGCGTTCAGGCGCAGAGGAAATCATGCATTATGCGCCCAAATTTGGTGCACAAAGAATCGTTTATGTTTCATGTAATCCTGCGACTTTGGCTAGAGATGCAGGAATATTGGCGCAGCAAGGCTATCTGCTGAAAAAAGCCGGTGTGATGGATATGTTTACCCATACCGGCCATGTCGAATCAATAGCCTTGTTCGAACAAGATAATAAGCCGAATGATTTAAGTTATAATGAAGAGTAAAAAAGTAGGAGTAGGGTATGGTCACAGTGCGTGAACAGCTCCCGGGGCGTCTCAATGAACTGTCTCAGGAAGCGACTGTAGAACATGCCGATCAAGCGCTGCACGATATGGCTGAATGGCTGGACCGTGTACGCAGCTTACTGGGTGTGCCTCTGACGCAGCTTGAAGAAGTTGCGCGTCTTACGTTGCAAAAAGAGCTGGAGTCTACGGTCAGCCACCGTTCCAATACTTTTTATACCGGTATTGAAATGGCGGATATTTTGGCGCATCTGTATGTGGATGAAGATACGCTGTCTGCCGCCATGCTGTACCGCTGCGTGCGTGAAGGCGTCATGCCGCTGGATGAAGTGCTGGAAAAATTTGGCGAGCAGGTGCATGGCTTGGTCAAAGGCACTTTGGCGATGGGTAAGCTCTCTGAACTGATTGAACAGAATAAGCGCCTGGAAGATCATTTTAATAATAACCAGCGTGAGCATTTAAGCGGCATTTATAAAATGCTGATTTCGGTCACCGAAGACGTCCGCGTTGTATTGATTAAGCTGGCGGAGCGGACCTACGCTTTGCGTGAGCTGACGCAGGCATCGCGTGAGCGTCAAGAGCGTGTGGCGCGGGAAATTCTGACCATCTATTCGCCATTGGCGCACCGTTTGGGCATTGCGCAGCTGAAATGGGAACTGGAAGATTTGGCGTTCCGCTATTTAGCGCCGGAGCGCTATAAAGAAATCGCCTCCTTGCTGAATGAAAAGCGCTTGGAGCGCGAGCATTATATTCAGTTTGTAATTGATAAACTGCGCAAGGAATTGGCTGAGCACGGCATTGAGGCTGAAATCAGCGGCAGGGTGAAGCACATTTATTCGATTTATCGGAAAATGAAAAGCAAAAACCTCAGCTTTGACCAGCTGTATGATATCCGCGCCGTCCGTGTCTTGGTGAAAACCGTGCCTGAGTGCTATCACTCGCTGGGCATTGTGCATCAAATCTGGCGCCATATTCCGCATCAGTTTGATGACTACATTACCAATCCTAAAGCCAACGGCTACCGTTCACTGCACACTGCGGTGATTGCGGAAAATAAATCTTTGGAAGTGCAGATCCGTACAGTCAGCATGCATGAAGAAGCTGAGCTGGGCGTATGTTCGCACTTCAATTATAAAGAAGGCAGCAAAAATACCGATCAGTCGTTCAATCACCGCCTGCATTCATTGCGCGCCGTGCTGGAGCACTATCAGGAGCGCAATGACGCCAGCGCGCATAAAGATGATGAATCTGAAGAAAACTTTGAGCAAATTCAGGATTTCGAAGGTTTTGAAAAGATTTATGTTTTCAGCCGTGACGGTGATATTAAAGAGCTGCCGCGCGGTTCGACTGTGCTGGATTTTGCCTATCACGTGCATACCGAAGTAGGCAATAAGTGCTATGCGGCGCGGGTCAACCAGCGTTATGTGCCGCTGACCTATACCCTGAAAACCGGTGAGCAGGTCGAAATTCTCACCAAGAAAGACCGTGAACCAAACCGCGACTGGCTGGTGAACTCGCTGGGCTACATTAAAACCGCCCGTGCGCGTGACAAGCTGCGCCATTGGTTCCGCCAGCAGGACCGCAGCAAGAATCTTGAAGTGGGCCGTGAAATTCTGAATAAAGAATTGTCACGTTTGGCGATTCATCCGAAAAGCATTGATTTGAATGATTACTGCAATCATTTCAATGTGAAATCCGGTGAAGATATTTTGATCAGCCTGGTGAGCGGCGATATCAGCCTGCATGCCTTGATGAATCAAGTCAACCGCCATATGCATTTGGATCAGGATGAACCTGAACTGGTGCTGAAGCCGGCGCTGAATCCGCGCGCCAGCCATACGCTGTCTGCGCACGGCATTTTGATTGACGGCTTGGACAACGTTGAGCTGCATGTGGCGCAGTGCTGCCAGCCTGTGCATGGTGAGTCGATTGCCGGCTATATCACGCTGAACCGCGGCGTGAGCATTCATAAGGTGGCCTGTCCGGATTATGTGCGCATGATCAGTCAAGAACCTGAACGCGCTGTGGAAGCGGACTGGGAAATGCAGCCGACCCGCGGCCAAAGCGTGCAGATTGTGGTGGAAGCCTATGACCGCCGCGGCCTGCTGAAAGATCTGACGCAAGTAATTTTCTCAGATCAAATCAACATCCGTCAGGTGAACACCATTTCGGAAGCCGACGGCATTGCCAACATGAAGCTGCTGATTGAAGTCAAAGGTTTGGCGCAATTATCACGCCTGCTGGCGCGCTTGGAGCAGCAGCCAGGCATTATCAGCGCGCGCCGTTTAATTCAGGGCAGCTGATTTTTCACCCGCTGAAATAAAAAAGCCTGCGCTGTGCAGGCTTTTTTATTTCCGGTTTTTGGTCATGCAATTGAAAAATAAAACTAAATATATGATATTGAAAAAGATCAAGATCTATTCTGTAAAAAAAATATGGGCGATGCTATAATCCGCGCAATTATGATACGTTTTTAGGCTAAGGAAAATACAGCGCATGGTGCAAATGAATGTGTCTAGGCTGGTCATCAGCCGGGCAGATGATGTACTTCCTGCCTTAGAAAAAATTCCAGCAATGCAGCGCCGCCGTTTGTCTGTGATCGCGAAGCTGGCGATGGACGCCGCGATACGCGCTTTGGCGGATCAGCATGCTGATTACATTGTCTGGGTCTCGCAGTATGGCGATGAACATAAGACCCTGAAAATTTTAGAAGATGTGCTGAATGATGAAACGCCGTCACCGACGCAGTTTTCAACTTCGGTGCACAACGCGGTATCTGGCCTGTATTCTATTTTATTTCAAGATGCTGCGCCTGCAGTCAGCGTGGCGGGTTCGTGGAATGATGGGCTGATTGAAGCCTACGCATGGTTAAAAACAATGCCGGAAGCCCGTCAGGTTTTGCTGGTGTATTATGATGAGCCATTGCCGGAACTGTATGCAGAGCACCAGCCATTTCATGCCTTTGCGATGGCAGCCATGGTGTCATTAACACCGGAAAATTTAGCCCTGAATTTGGGGCATGCTGCGCAAGAGGCTGCTTATTTTCAACAGGCTTTAACGTTTGCCCAATTTTGGAACGACAGCAGCCAAACTGAATGTGATGTGTGGTGCAAATGCTGAAACTCAGTCAGATCAAGAAAAAAGCCCATTATGCTTGGCGCGTCGGCGCGACGGGATTCAGTTTTGCCAGTTTCGGCATTGGCGGTGTTGCGATTGGCGGCCTGATTGCGCCTTTGGTGAAACTCAGCACTCAAGATGAAGCGCTGCGTACACAGCGCGCGCAAAAGGTGATCAAGCACAGTTTTAAAGGCTTTACCGAAATGATGGTGAAGCTGGGCATTATGAGCTATGAGGTTGAAGGCTTAGACAAGCTGCAGCATAGCCAGCAGGAGCTGGTGATTGCCAATCATCCGACGCTGATTGATGTGGTGGTTTTAATCGGTTTAATGGAACAAGCCAACTGTGTCGTGAAGCAGGCGCTGTGGTCCAATCCCTTTACCAAAGGGCCGGTGCAGAGTGCGGGTTATATTCTGAATGCTGGGTCTGAGCAGTTTATTCAGGATTGCGTGCACAAGCTGCAGCAGGACAAAGCCGCTTCACTGCTGATTTTCCCTGAAGGGACGCGCACTGAAAAAAATGCGCAATTGAACGATTTTCAGCGCGGCGCGGCCAATATTGCGCTGCGCGCAGGGGTGCCGATCCGGCCTGTGCTGATTAGCTGCACACCATCGACCCTGACGAAAAATGAAAAATGGTACCATATCCCGGAACAGCCTTTTCATATCCATGTGAAAGTGCTGGATGCGGTCCGAGTGGAAGACGTATTGGATGATGTCACCGTCAATCCAAAAAATGTACGTCAATTAAATCAACAATTACAGCAGTTTTTTAACCAAGAGTTATCCTTAAATGAGCAATCTTGCTGATGAATTAAAGCAAATGATTATTGATGTGCTTGCCCTGGAAGACATCAGTATTGACGATATTGATACTGAAGCGCCTTTATTTGGCGATGGTTTGGGTTTAGATTCGATTGATGCCCTGGAATTGGGGTTGGCGCTGAAGAAACGCTACGGCATTCATTTGAATGCCGAGTCAGCAGACACCAAAGAACATTTTAAATCAATTCAAAGCTTGGTGGCTTTGGTTGAAGCACAGAAAACAGCATAAGAGGTTGCTATGCTTGCACAAGAAACAGTACTCGAAAAATTGCGTGAATGGATGGAGGAGCTGTTTGAAATTGCTCCGGAAGATGTCCAGCTCGAGTCCAATTTAGCCACCGATCTCGATGTCGACAGTATTGATGCGATTGATCTGGTTGTAAAAATTAAAGAACTCACCGGCAAGCAGGTCAATCCGGAAGATTTTAAGAATGTCCGCACCGTGCAGGATGTGGTTGCCGTCATTCAGCATATGTCGGCTGAATGAACGCAGTTTTAAAAGGGATAGCAGCGATCGGTTTGATCCTCTATCCTTTTTTTGTCGGCTATGCTTTGTCGCGCGGCCAGTATATTTGGGTCAGCGCGGTCTTGATTGCGCTGGGCGTACTCCGCTTGTTCAGCAAAGGTAATGCGCTGCTGTGGCCCTTGACTGGCTTTGCCATTCTGTGCGGCGGACTCAGCCTGATTTTAAAAGATCATGCCTGGCTGAAACTGTATCCGGTGTTTATGAGCATCGGCGCTTTCATCATTTTTGCCTCAACGCTGATCAAGCCGCCGTCCATGATTGAACGCTTTGCGCGTTTAGCGGAGCCTGATTTAGCGCCGGAAGGCGTAGCGTGGACGCGCCTGGTCACCAAAGTGTGGTGCGGATTTTTTTGTCTAAATGCCGCGATCGCGCTGATCACGGTTTTTTGGATGCCGATGAAAATCTGGGTGCTGTATAACGGTTTTTTATCTTATGTGCTGATGGGCCTATTGATGCTGGGCGAGTTTATTTTGCGCAAGCGCCAGCAGTGCATTCATCAAATGCAAAAATAGCAGTTTTGAATACAACATTTACTCTAGATATTAGAAATACGGTTTAGAAACAAATTTTATGTCTTGTCATTTTCAGCACCATTTAAATTCTTCCCGCACACTGTGCATTCAGCCGGATTTGCAGCAGATCACATTTCAGGATTTTTGGCGCGATGCAGCTGAACAGTCGCTGTACATCCGCCAGCTGAAGACGCCAGTTTGGGCATTATGGGAACAGGACAGCTATGAGTTTTTAGTGCTGCTGCTTGCGGCGCTTCAGGCAGGCAAACAAGTGCTGCTGCCGCCGAATCGGGTCAGTGATTTGGAAAAAGAACTGGCCGCAGAGCAGGTTTATTTTCTGCAGCGCCAGCCTCGGACTGCAGAGAGCCGGCCGCTTCAAGCGCTGGAAGATTTTTTTCATTTGGATGAGGCGTTTTTAAGCCAAGCGCAGGTGTATTTTTATACTTCGGGTTCGACCGGCCAGCCGAAAAAAATTCCGCGCACCTTGCAGCAGCTGTTTAATGAAGTCTGCGGCCTGCATGCCAGTTTTGATTTGCCGGAACAGGCCGTTGCGATTGCGACAGTCAGCCATCAGCATATTTATGGCTTGCTGTTCAAATTGCTGTGGCCCTTAGCCAGTGGGCGTAGTTTTTATCAGCAGCAAGTGGCATTTCCGGAAGATGTGGCAGATATTCAAAAGAACATCGCGCCTTTGCAGCTGCCGAATTATGTAATTTCCAGCCCAGCGTTATTGAAGCGCTGGACGGATGATGTGCGCCTGCAGGATTGCATCACCGTGTATTCTTCCGGCGGCAAGCTGGAGGCGGGTGTGCGGCCGTACCTGAACAGCCCGATTACTGAGGTGTTCGGCAGCTCCGAAACTGGCGGGATTGCGCACCGCCAGAAAGATGATGCTTTGTGGACACCGTTTACCAATGTGGATATTCAAGCCGCAGAGCAGCAGGAGCTGGCCGTCAAAACCAATCATGCGTTCAGCACTGACTGGATTTTAACCGGTGATAAAATTGAATTAACCGAAGCGGGAAATCCAAAGAGTCCATTCCGCCTGCTCGGGCGCTTAGACCGGATTGTCAAGCTGGAAGAAAAGCGCCTCAGCCTCGATGCGGTTGAAAGCAAAATTACTGAATTGGATGCTGTGCTGCAGTGCCATGCGCTGGTTTATGAAAAAGAACATCGTCAAATTTTGGCTGCCGTGGCCGTGCTCAGTGATGAAGCACGTCAGCGCTTGCAGCAGATGGGTAAAGCCGTCTTTACGGCACAGTTGAAAAAACAGCTGAGTGAAAAATTGGAAAGCATTGCAATTCCGCGGCAATGGCGCTTCTTGACGCAAATGCCGCAAAATGCGCAGTCGAAATTGAATAAGCAGTACCTCAAATCGCTGTTTCAGCCGATGCAGCTGCCAGTGGTCTTGGGTGTGCAAATCGCGTCTGAACACATTCAGTACCATTTGGAATTTAGCCCAGAACTGGAATGCTTTAAGGGGCATTTCCCGGATTTCCCTATTTATCCGGGAGTCGGGCAAATCGGCTTCATTCAGCATTTTGCCAAACAGCATTGGGCAGATCTGCATTGGTGCAATGGTTTTGAGCAGTTAAAATTTCAAGACCTGATCCGGCCTTATCAATGTGTCGAATTGGCTTTAAGCCGTAAAGCGCATAAAGTGAGTTTTGAACTCAAACATGCAGAAAAAACGTTAGCTTCAGGCCGGCTGCTGTTTGCAGCGGCATCTGAACAGGCATAAGGCGAGGCAGCGCAATGAAACCGTGCTTTGTAATTCCCGTGTATAACCATCCGCATTATTTGGCGGCGCTGACTGCGCATTTAACCGCTTTTCAATTGCCGATCATTATGGTGAATGACGGCAGTGATGAGGTGTGTACAGCTGTGCTGCGGCAGCTCGCAGCCGAGAATCCATTGATCGATTTGGTTGAGCATGATGCGAACCGAGGCAAAGGCGGAGCCGTGATGACTGGCCTGCAGCATGCTTTTAAGCAGGGCTGTAGCCATGCCTTGCAGCTGGATTCAGATGGCCAGCATGACTGGAATGACGTTCAGCAGTTTTTAGATGCTTCAGCCATGCACCCCGAAGCGATGGTCATCGGCCAGCCGGTGTTTGATGCGTCTGTGCCGAAAAAGCGCCTGTATGGCCGCTATGCAACGCATATTTGGGTCTGGATTAACAGCCTGTCGTTTGAAATTAAAGACAGCATGTGCGGCTTTCGCGTGTATCCGCTGGCGCAAACAGTCAAAGTGCTGAACGGCGCTCAATTCCAGCCGCGCATGGGGTTTGACTCCGAGATTTTGGTGCGTTTGAAATGGGAGAATGTGCCTTTTGTGAATGTGCCGACGCGGGTGATCTATCCTGAAAACGGCATTTCACACTTTGATGTCTGGCGGGACAACTTGGGCATGGCGCGCGCGCACAGCCGCTTACTGGGCGGCATGCTGCTGCGTTTCCCCAAACTGATTTATCAGAAAGTCAAAGGCTGAGGCGGTCAGAGAAACATATGCAGAAATGGAGCGCCGTGAAAGAGCGCGGCGGCATGCTGCCGCTGATGCTGATGCTGGGCTTTTACCGCTTGGGCGGCCGCTGGCTGTGCCGGCTGGTGCTGTATTTTGTGATTTTATGGTATTGGCTGTTTTCCAATACAGCGCGCCAGGCATCGCTGCTGTATTTAAAAAAGCTGCATCATTTTGCGGGCAGTCAGTCGCCTTTTTCCTCCGAACCGCAGATGGGGCAGACCTATACGCATCTGATGCAGTTCGGTGAATGCATCTTGGATAAAATTGAAGGCTGGCTGGGCAATGTGGCTGAACAGGAGCTGCAATTGCATGGCCATGAGTATTTCCGCGCGCATTACCAAAAAGGCGCAGTGATTGTGGTGTCGCATTTTGGCAATATTGAGCTGCTGCGTGCAGTGAAGTCAGCGCATGCACAGAAAATTAATGTGCTGGTCTATCAAAAGCACGCGACAAAATTTAATGAATTTTTAAAAAAGCTGAATGCGCATGCCGATGTCAATCTGGTTTCAGTGGATGAGCTCGGTATCGAAACCGCGCTGATTTTGCAGGATAAGCTCGATCAAGGTGAATGGGTGATCGTGGCGGCAGACCGGGTGCCGGTGCAGTCAGGCCGTGTGCAGTCTGTTGAGTTTTTGGGTGAAGATGCTTTGTGGCCGCAAGGCGCGTGGATCTTGGCGAGCCTGCTGAAAGCGCCCGTCTTGGCGGTGTTTTGCTATCAGGTGCAGGCGCATTTTGAAGTGCATATTCATAAAGTGGCCGATCAGCTGAATTGGCCGCGCAAAGAGCGCATGCAGGCCATGCAACAGACCACACGGCAATATGTGCAATTGCTGGAACAGCACTGCATGCGCGCGCCGTATCAATGGTTTAATTTTTATAATTTTTGGAATAAAGGATAAGTCTTGTGTTAACGATTGGGGAAACACCGCTCAGCATTGAAGAGATTGTGGCTGTTGCTAGAAAAGAGCATCAAGTGGCGCTGCCAGCGTCTGATGAATGGAATGCATTGATCCAGCGCGGTGCAGATTTTCTCGATCAGTTATTGCAAGACGAAGGCGTAATTTATGGCGTGACCACGGGTTATGGTGATTCTTGCCTAGTGGAAATTCCACCGCATCAAGTGAATGAACTGCCTTTGCATTTGTCGCGTTTTCACGGCTGCGGCATGGGGCAGAATCTGGATTTAATCACTGCACGTGCAGTGGTCGCAGTGCGTTTGTGTTCGCTGGCGCGCGGCTATTCAGGTGTATCGCACGCCTTGCTGCAGCGTTTGGCATGGATGCTGAATGAAGATGTGATTCCGGTGATTCCCTCTGAAGGTTCGGTCGGCGCCAGCGGTGATTTAACCCCATTGTCTTATATCGCTGGGGCCTTGGTCGGTGAGCGTGATGTGTATTATCAAGGCGAGATTGTACCGATTGCAGAGGTGTATGCTGAAAAAGGCCTGCAGCCTTTGGTGATGCGTCCGAAAGAAGGTTTGGCGCTGATGAATGGCACGGCAGTCATGACCGCCATTGCGTGCCTGAACTATAAAAAAGCCGAACAGATTGCTTTGGCTAGCACCATGGTGACGGCATTGAATGTGTTGGCGCTGGAAGGTAATTCTAGCCATTTTGATGAAGTACTGTTTGCGCAAAAACCACATCTGGGCCAGCAGCAGATTGCTGCTCAACTGCGAGTTTGGCTAAACAGCCAAGTGCAGACGGAGCATCAAAGCTCACGCCTGCAGGATCGCTACTCACTGCGTTGTGCGCCGCATATTATCGGCGTATTTGAAGATTCCAAAGTGTGGCTGCGCCAGTTTATCGAAAATGAATTGAATTCCAGTAATGACAATCCATTGATTGATCCCGTGAACCTGCGTGTACTGCATGGTGGCCATTTCTATGGCGGCCATATTGCGCAAGCCATGGACAGCTTGAAAATCATGATTGCCAATATTGCCGACCTGATGGACCGTCAGCTGGCGCAATTGGTCGACTATAAAATGAATAACGGCCTGCCGCGCAACTTGACCGGTTCAAGCCCGGAACGCCTGCCGCTGAACCATGGTTTTAAAGCCGTGCAGATCGGGGTGTCGGCATGGACAGCAGAAGCGCTGAAACAGACCTTATCCGCGTCAATTTTTTCCCGTTCAACCGAATGCCACAATCAGGACAAGGTCAGCATGGGCACCATTGCGGCCCGTGATGCCAGCCGCGTAATCACCCTGACTGAACAGGTCATGGCGGCGCTGAGCTGTGCAGCGGTGCAGGCGGTGAAACTGAAAGGGCTGGATACAGAACTCAGTCCTGTATTAACAGCATTTCAACAGTGGGTGCTTCACAGCTTCAACTATGTGGAGGAAGATCGCCCTTTACAAAACGAGCTGCAGGCGCTGGTGGACCGTTTTGAAGATTTAGAACTTTTAAACAGCATGGCTGTATAAGCGAAGGATAGAGCGATGCATGCAGATGTGATCATTGATGTGCCTTTTCATGATGTAGACACTATGAATGTGGTTTGGCATGGGCATTATTTAAAATATTTTGAAATTGCCCGCTGTAAGCTGCTGGATCAGTTTCATTATAACTATACGCAAATGCGTGATTCCGGCTATGCCTGGCCGGTGATTGAAAGCCATGTGCGCTATGTGCAGGGCATCGAATTTGAACAAAAAATCCGTGTACGCGCAATTTTAAAAGAATGGGAAAACCGCCTGAAAATTGAGTATCAGATTTTTGATGCAGTTTCGGGCAGACGCCTCACCAAAGGCTATACCACGCAAGTGGCGGTGCAGATTGCGACACGTGAAATGTGTTACCAGTCGCCGCAGGTGCTATTCGATTGCCTGAAGGCATGGCCTGAATTTAAAGTGGAGTAGAATATGTTTCTTCAGCACAATCGGTCTATTTCATCACTATTGTTTTGCGCAGTGACGGCTGCAGCGCTGTTTGCTCCGGCAGCACAGGCGCAGAATACGGAACTCAAGCAGATTTTCAGCCAGCTGGGCGCAGTGCCTGTGGTGCGCGCCAATTTTGAACAGCAGAAAAAACTGGCTTCGCTGAATAAAACCTATGTTTCGAAAGGCGAAGTGCTGTTCAGTAAAAATCAGGGCGTGCTGTGGCAGATTCAAAGCCCTGTCAAAGCTGATTTAATCGTGACGCCGCGCAAGCTGGTGCAGAAAACGCAGCGCACTTCCAGCCAGATTGAAGTGGATAAAACCCCATACGGCTCTGTTGCCACCATGTTTTTACAGCTGATGTCCGGCAATGAAGCCGCGCTGGCGAAAAACTTTAACGTGGTTTCAGCCAATTACAGCCCAGCGCAGTGGAATGTGGTGCTGACCCCGAAAAGCAGCTTGTTTAAGAAGCTATTTGTCCGGGTTGATGCGCAAGGCCAGCGCTACGTCAACCGCATTGCGATTCAGGAAAAAGCCAATAACAGCACTGTCATCCGTTTTAGTCAGCAAAGTGCTCAACCTCAAACTTTAACGGCTGCGGAAAATGCGCTTTTCCAATTGGCAAAATAAATTTACCGCCCTTTGGCTGGTCGTACTCTGTGTCATTGCGGTCGTTTTAGCTACGGCATGGCTGAACAATGGCATTAAAATTCAGACCAATATTTTTGCCTTGCTGCCAGAAACACATCAGGATGCGAATCTGCAGCGTGCGCAGAATTATGTCAGCAGCCAGCTGAATGACAAAGTTTTTGTGGTGCTGGATGCGCAGAATGATCACCAGCTGGAGCAGGCCACCGCGGCCTTGAAACAGCAGGCCGATCAAAGCCAGCTGTTTCAGCCGGTACAGCCGCAGCTGGATTATGAACAGTTTTCCCGTGTGCTGTATCAGCATAAGGCGGGCTTATTGACCCAAACGGACCGCGAGCTGCTGCAGCAGAAAGATTACGCGGCTTTAACAGAACAAGGCCTCTTGCAATTGATGAGTCCGGGCATGCCGGTCACGGCAGAGCTGCTGAAGCAGGATCCGCTGCTGCTGTTTCCGCGCTATGCCATGGGCTTGAGTGCGTTGCAGGATAATGCGGATATCAGCCTCGAACAGGGCTTTGCCACCCTGCGTGATGAGCGCGGCATGTCCCGCCTTATGGTCTTGGCGCTGAAAAACAGCCCCTATAATATTGACTATCAAGCGCAGACCGCGGCCTTTATCCAGCAGATGAATCAGCAATTCAGCCAGCTGCAGGTCAAGCCGCACTGGACGGGCACGCTGCTGTTTGCGCAATTTGGCACCAACTCCGCCAAGGAAGAAATCTCCACCATTGGCGTGGGTTCAACTCTCGGCATTTTGCTTCTGGTCTGGTTTGGCTTCCGTTCGGCGCGTCCGATGCTGACTGAAATGGTCGCGGTCAGTACCGGCAGTTTGGTGGCCTTTGCCGTGACCTATTGGGTTTTCGGTGAAATTCATTTAATGACATTGGTGTTTGGCGCCAGCCTGATCGGGGTCTGTGTCGATTTCTCTTTTTACTTTATGGCCATGCAGTCGCAGCATCGGCACTTGGATGGATTTGCCGTACTCAAGCCGCTGCTGCCGAGCCTGTTTGTCGGTCTAATGACCACTTTGCTGGCCTATGTGGTGCTGAGCTTTACCCCATTTCCCGGCTTTCGGCAGATTGCCGTTTTTTCCATGGTCGGCCTGAGCGCGGCATGGATCACCAGTATTTTGCTGCTGCCGCGCCTGCCTGCGCTGAATGCTGAACCGGCAATCCGTGTGCTCAGCTTTATTGGCCAAGCGCGCCATTTTATTCAAGCACGCAGCCGCTTGCGCTATGCCGTGATGGCGCTGATTATTGCCGTGACCGGCAGCAGCTTACTGTTCTTAAAAAGCAATGATGACATCCGTAACTTGCAAAGTATGGATCAACGCTTAAAGCAGGAAGATCAGTATGTGCGCGAGCGCTTTATGCAGCAGCAGGGCAGTGATTATTTTGTGGTGCGCGGTAAAACGCCTGCAGAATTGGAACGCCATGAACAGCAGCTGCTGAGCCAGTTGTCTGTGCTGCAGCAGCAGGGCAAATTGCGAGGTGTGCAGGCTTTGGGGCAATGGCTGCCCTCTGCAGTGCAGCAACGGCAGAATATCGCCTTGCTGCAGGCGGTTCCTGCATCCGCGTTAAGCAAATATGCCGAGGCCATGCAGCTGAACCCCGCAGAGGTGTTGCAGTGGCAAGCCCAGCTGAAAGATCAGCCGATACTGTCAGATGCCGAGTTTCAGCATCATCCTCTGCACTTTTTGCAAATCAGTCCGACTGAACGCTTAGTGATGCTGCAGCAGGTCAACGATATGCCTGCATTAGAAAAGCTCAATAGTGCAAATGCACAGCTGCTGCGGCCGGTGCATCAGCTGTCAGCATTGTTCCAGCAGCACCGCGAGCATGCGCAGCGCTTATTAATCGGCGCTTTGGCGCTTTTAGCCATTGGCTTAGGCCTGCTGTATGGGAAAAAATCCATCCTGCCGCTGGTGCTGCCGGTCAGCATGGCGCTGATGACCACTTTTGCGATTCAGGCGTGGCTGGGCGTGGAAATCAATCTATTCAGCATCATGGGCACATTCCTGATCATCGGCATTGGTGTGGACTATGCGATTTTCTACCGCCACGGGCATGACCATCCGCAAGTGGTCGGCATGGCGCTGTTCCTGTGCATGATGTCGACATTCTTCGGTTTTGGCCTGCTGTCCTTCAGCCATACCTACGCCATCCACAGTTTCGGCCTGACGGTGCTGCTGGGGGTTATTTTTTCATTTATTTACGCCACACTGTTTACATCGTCCGATGAGAAACATACTGTGGTTCAACAGTATCAGCCAAAGAGCTGAAATAAGAAGTTAGAAGGTGCAGTGCTATGAGCGCTATTCAGCAAACAGACGTGTTAATTATTGGGGCAGGGCCTTCGGGCAGTTCCGCTGCGGCGCTGCTGCGTCAAAAAGGCTATCAGGTGACGGTGATTGAAAAGCAGTATTTTCCGCGTTTTTCGATCGGTGAGTCGCTGTTGCCGCAGTCGATGGTGTTTTTAGAAGAAGCCGGTTTGCTGGATACGGTGCGCGCGCATGTTGATGAATATGCTTTTCAGTTTAAAAATGGCGCCGCGTTTTTAAAAGGCAAGCAGCGCAGTTTCTATAATTTTACCCAAAAATTCAGTGAAGGGCCGGGCACTACATGGCAGGTGCGCCGCGCCAATTTTGACCATCTTCTGGCGCAGCAGGCCGGGAAAATGGGCGCAGATATCCGCTTTGGCCACGAAGTGACCGCAGTGGATGTAGACAGCGCGCATCCTATTTTAGCGGTGAAAGATGAACAAGGTCAGCCTTATCAAATTCAAGGCAAGTTCCTGCTGGATGCCAGCGGTTTTGGCCGGATTTTGCCGAAATTCCTAGATTTGGAAAGCCCGTCCGATTTTCCAGTGCGCCGCGCCGTGTTTACCCATATTGAAGACGGCATTCTGGATGATCCTGATTTCGACCGGGAAAAAATTCTGATCACCGTGCACGAAAAAGATCACCGCGCATGGTATTGGCTGATTCCCTTTGCCGATGGCCGTTCATCATTCGGGATTGTGGCGGAACAGGACTTTTTTGAAAAATACGGTTATGACGGCAGCCCAGATTATGATTTGGAAGCGCTGCAAAAACGCATTTTGGCGGATGATGCCAGCTTGTCGCAAGTGCTGCGCAATGCCAAACACGATATGCCTGTACGCACTTTGGTCGGCTATTCGGCAGATGTGAAGCATTTGGCTGCGCCTAATTATGCGCTGCTCGGCAATGCCGGCGAGTTCCTGGATCCTGTATTCTCCTCTGGCGTGACCATTGCGCTGAAATCATCCAGCTTGGCCATTCCTCTGGTCGATCAAGTGCTGCAAGGCCAGCCGGTGGACTGGATGGAGCAGTATGAAAAACCGCTGCGCAAAGGCATTCAAGTGTTCCGCGCTTATGTGGAATCTTGGTACACCGGCGAATTTCAGGATGTGGTGTTTTCCAAAAACCAAGATGAAAAAATCCGCCGCATGATTGCATCACTGCTGGCCGGCTATGCATGGGATACCGCAAATCCGATTCACCGCAATGCCAAACAGCGCCTCAGCACATTGGCGGAATATTGCCGTGAAGCGCAGCAAAAAGAAGCGTTAACTGATGCAACTTAAGCTGAGTTTGAAATTCTCCAGCCTATTTTTAGCCGGCGCTGTGCTGTGCAGCGGCTGTCAAAGCTTAGTGCCTAAAATGCTGCCCAAAGCGCAGGGCTTGGCATCGCCGGCATGGATTGCGCAGAGTGATCAAAATCAGCGTTATCAGCGTCAGGATCAAATTGAAGTGCAGTGGAAAACACATGGCTTCAGTTTTTTACTGTATCAGCAGCAGCACGGGCAGCAGCTAAAGATGCTGGCGCTCAGCCTGACCGGGCAGCAGCTGTTTAAGCTGGCTTTTGATGGGCAGAGGGTCCACGTGGAACAGCGCATTGATCCAATGAAAGCGCTGCCTTTTGATTATGTGGTGCGTGATCTGCTGTACGCGACCTATCCGAATTTTGCGGCTCAGCATGCGGAGCAGGTCAAGGTTGAGCAAAGCTCTGCGGGGCAAACCATTTATATTCAGCAGCAGCCGGTGCTGAAGATTGCGCAGCAGAATCAGGCCATTGAGCTGGATAACCTGCAGGTGCCGTATCAGATGGTGATCAGCCCAGTCAGCAATACGCTGGAAAATGATGGCTCGGAAAACGATGGTGTGGAAAACGATGCCAGAGCAAATAATGGGGACGCCGATGAGCACTGATCAGCAGCCGAATTTATCCTCAGCCGTAGGTATTCAATTCAGCGCAGCCTTGTCTGCACTGGGACAGGATGCCGCGGCCTTGCAAAATGCCCTGACACAGGATGAAAGCACTTTGTCTGCGCGCACAGATCTCATTGCCGGGCGCAGTGTCTGGGTGGGGGCGTATCCGCAGGCTTTAAGCAGTGACGTGCCTGCTGAGCTGCAGGATGCAGGCTCGCGCAATTTACGCTTTGCCTTAACGGCTTTGGCGAAAATTGAAGCCGATGTGCGTGCTTATACGGCTCAGTTTCCGAAACAGCGCCTTGCGGTGGTGATCGGCACATCGACTTCGGGCATTGCCGACAACGAAAGCATGCTGAAAGCGCGCTTTCAGCAGCAGTCCAGCACGCCTGTGCTGCATCAAAAGCAGGAAATGGGCAGTTTGGCCAAAGCTTTGCAGGCACATTTAGGCTGGGAAGGCGCGGCCTATACCATTTCCACCGCCTGCTCTTCGGCGGCCAAAGCCATGGCTGCGGGCCAGCGCCTGCTGAATGCCGATTTAGCCGATGCCGTGCTGGTTGGCGGCGTGGATACCTTATGCAAGCTGACTTTAAATGGCTTTGACAGTTTGGAAAGCCTGTCCAGCAGCATTTGCCAGCCTTGCGGCGCCAGCCGTGACGGCATCAATATCGGTGAAGCGGCTGGATTATTTTTACTGTCTAAAGCGCCTGCGCCGGTCATGCTGCTGTCCAGCGGTGAATCGATGGATGCATGGCATATTTCTGCGCCGCATCCCGAAGGTCAGGGCGCGGCTGAAGCGATGCAACAAGCGCTCAATGCAGCGGGTTTAAGCGCAGCTGATATTGGCTATTTAAACCTGCATGGCACTTCGACGCCGCAAAATGACGCCATGGAAATTAAAGCCGTGCAGAGCGTGTTTGTCGATGTTCACGTGCCGCTGAGCAGCACCAAGCATAAAACCGGGCATTGCCTGGGCGCAGCCGGCGCGATAGAAGCGTATATCTGCCAGCAGGTTTTGCTGGATCAGTCATGGCTGCCGCTGCATCATGCGGGTGAGCTGGACAGTGCGCTGGCGGATCAGCATTACGTGCGGGACAGCCGTTTGCCGCAGCCGATGCGCTATGCCATGAGCAATTCCTTTGCCTTTGGCGGCAGCAATATCAGTTTAATTTTAGGACGCGTTTTGCCATGATGGATGCCGTACAGTTTATTCCGCATCAAAAGCCGATGGTGTTTGTCGATCATCTGATTGAAGTCAATGACAGCTATGCGGTTGCCGAGCTGCAGATTCGCCCTGAGCTGATGTTCTGTGAAGCGGAAGGCTTGCCGACATGGAGCAGCATTGAATTGATGGCGCAGACCATCAGCGCGTATGCAGGCCATAAAGGGCAGAGCAAGGGCCTGCCGCCGAAAATCGGCTTTTTATTGGGCACCCGTAAAATGCAGCTGCCTTGCGCTTATTTTGCTTTGGGCAGCACTGTGCGGATTCGGGTGGAGCAGAGCTATCTGCACGAAGGTTTAGGGCAATTCAGCTGCCAAATTGAATATCAAGAACATCAATTCAGCGCCATGCTGAGTGTATTTGAACCAGAAAATGTAAAAGAAAGCATCGGGGTGCAGGCATGAGCAGAAGAATTTTAGTGACCGGATCCAGCCGAGGCATAGGCAAAGCCATTGCTTTGGAATTGGCCAACGCCGGTTTTGATGTCACGGTGCATGCGCGCTCCCGTCAGCAGGATGCAGAGCAGGTGGCAAAAAGCATTCAGGCTTTGGGTCAAAACAGCCATGTGCTGATGTTTGATGTGAATGACCGTGAAAATATAGCCTCAATTTTAGAGCAGGATGTGGCTGAGCATGGCGCATTTTACGGTGTGGTGCTGAATGCTGGATTGACTCGTGACGGCGCTTTCCCCGCATTAACCGATGACGATTGGGATGATGTGGTATCGACCTCGCTGAATGGTTTTTACAATGTGCTGAAGCCGCTGATGATGCCGATGATCCGCTTAAAGCAGGGCGGCCGCATCGTCACTTTATCTTCCGTTTCCGGCGTGATGGGCAACCGCGGCCAAGTCAACTACAGCGCAGCCAAAGCTGGCCTGATTGGCGCGACCAAAGCGCTGGCGCTGGAATTGGCCAAACGTAAAATTACCGTCAACTGCGTTGCGCCAGGCTTAATTGAAACCGAAATGGTCACCGATGAAGTGAAAGAGCATGCGCTGAAAATGATCCCGATGCAGCGCATGGGGCAGGCGGAGGAAGTGGCGAAAACCGTAAAATTTTTATGCAGTGATGACGCCAGCTATATTACCCGCCAAGTCATTTCGGTGAATGGAGGATTGATCTGATGAAACGCGTTGCAGTGACGGGAATGTCGGGTATTACCTCTTTGGGGGAAACCGCCGATCAGATTTTTGAACAGTTTTCTGCCGGTAAAAGCGGCATTCGCTACATGCCGGATTGGGAAGTTTATGGTGATCTGCGCAGTAAATTAGGCGGGCCTGTTGAACATTTTACGGTGCCGAAGCACTTTAACCGCAAAGTCACCCGCGGCATGGGGCGTGTCGCACTCATGTCAGTGGTCTGTGCGGAAAAAGCGCTGGAAGATGCCGGCCTGCTGCAGCATGAAATTCTGCAGAGCGGTAATGCAGGAGTGGCTTTCGGCTCATCTGCAGGTAGTGTTGATGCGGTCAGTGAATTTGGCGCCATGCTGCTCGATAACAATATGAACAAGCTGAATGCGACGACATACATCCGTATGATGTCGCATACCAGCGCAGTGAACATGACTGTGTATTTTGGCCTGAAAGGACAGACCCTGCCGACCTCTAGTGCCTGCACCTCAGGCTCTATGGCGATTGGCCAGGCGTATGAGGCGATTAAATACGGCAAGCAGACCGTGATGATTGCTGGCGGCGCAGAAGAGCTGAGCGCGGCCGGTTCGGCGGTCTTTGATGTGCTGCTGGCGACCAGTACGCAAAATGGGCATCCTGAAAAAACACCGCGGCCCTTTGATGCAGGCCGTGACGGCTTGGTGGTGGGCGAGGGTGCAGGCTGCCTGATTTTAGAAGAATATGAACATGCCAAAGCGCGCGGCGCCAAAATCTATGCGGAAATCATCGGCTATGGCACCAATACGGATGGCCAGCATGTGACGCGCCCGGATTCTGAAATGATGGGGCGCTGCATGCAGCTGGCGCTGAAGGATGCGCAAATTGATGCCTCAGAGATTGGCTATGTGAATGCGCACGGCACCTCAACCGATCAAGGCGATGTGGCGGAGTCGCAAGCCACCGCGCGGATTTTGGGTAAAAAGCCGATCAGTTCATTAAAAAGCTATTTTGGCCATACCTTAGGCGCTTGCGGCGCGATTGAAGCCTGGCTCAGCATTGAAATGATGCACCGCAAGCAGCTGGTGCCGACTTTAAACTTAGATGCGCTTGACAGTGACTGCGGCGATTTAGATTATATTGTGCATGAGATGCGCTCAGCAGAAACGCAAATCATTATGAGCAATAACTTTGCTTTTGGAGGAATTAATACCTCCTTGATTTTTAAACAAGTTTAAATTAGACGAGGGTTATAACAATGCTATTGAAAAATTTATGTGCAGCTGCGGTGTTAACGGTCAGCGGAACAGCCGCAGTACATGCAGCGGATGCTATGCATGATTTTAATTTTAAAGAAGCGGTCGACCGCGCTGTTGCGGATGGCGCACTGGATGGTTCGGTCAAATTTTATCTGGCGGGCACCAAGTCCGGCGGCAGAGTCATTCAAAAGGGCTTAGTGACCAATAAAAAAACCAATGGTTTTGCGAAAACTGCAGAAAATGCCTGTGATCATGTGCTGCGTTCGGCGCTGATTCAATTCCAGAACACCGCAAAAGCCAAAGGCGCAAATGCGGTGACCAACTTGGTCAGCTACTACAAGTCGAATGAAACCCGCAGCACCACAACGTATCAATGTGCGAAAGGCACCGCAGTGGCTGGCGTAGCATTAAAAGGCGATATTGTAAAATTCTAAGGGGATTTAGGCCTTAAATGAACCGAGCTGAGAAAATATGCAGAGTACAGAATGCCGAAGATCAGCATGATTCAAGTGGATGTGCATGCTTTGCCTCAGCTCGCGCCTTTGCCGCGCGAGGTTTTTGCCGATATGCGCGGCTATCAGCACTATAAAAAACAGCAAATCTATGCGCAGCGCAATCAGCACTTGGCTGAGCTGGCGCAGCAGCCTATACAGAACGGCGATTTCAGCAGCACTGAATTTGGCAAACCGTATTTAACACATTTCCCGAACATTGCCTTTAACCATTCACACAGCCAGCAGAATTATGCTTTGGCGATGAGCCGTGATCTCAAGGATATCGGGGTCGATGTCGAAGATCTAGCGCGCAAGGTGCGTTTTGAGGCTTTGGCGCGGCATGCTTTTCATCCGCGTGAATTGGCCGCATGGGAAGCATCGGACTGTCCGGAAGAATACTGGTTTAAAGTCTGGACCGCCAAAGAAGCCATCTTGAAAGCCTCCGGCCTCGGCATCCGCATGAGCTTGGATGAACTGGATACACAGGCGCATCCGCAGCACAATGGCGGCATCTGCAGCCATCCGGAACTGGGCGTATTTGCCTATCAAAATTATCAGCTGGCGCATGTCATGATTACGGTGGCATGGCGTTCTGCGCTGTCCTGCACCGGCTTTGCCTTTCCGCAGATTCAATTGATACAGCATTAAACGCCTCGGCGCGTTGCCCGCATGGCCATTTTATTTTTAATGTGGATATAAAAAAACCCATCCGAAGATGGGTTTTGATTTGGCTGTGTCAGCTATGCTGATCAGTGCGGAATTTCATTCTCTTCTTCAAATTCAGGCTTCACTTGAACAATAAAGTCTTGACGGTTCAGGCCGCGCCATAGAGCAAAGGCTGTACCGATATAGATTGAAGAATAGGTGCCGACAAACACGCCGATAAACATGGCTACAGAGAACCAGTGCAAGCCTTCGCCGCCCAGGAACATCATGGCTAAAACCACAAGCAAGAGCGTCATTGAGGTATGAATGGTACGGCGCAATGTTTCAGTCAAGGCAATGTTGACGATTTCCAAAGGCGGCGCGCCGCGGATTTTCCGGAAGTTCTCACGGATACGGTCGGAAACCACAATGTTGTCGTTCAGCGAGAAGCCGAGCAGCGCCAGAATCGCAGCCAATACGGTTAAGTCAAATGGCCACTGCATCATTGCGAAAATGCCGACAGTCACAATGATGTCATGGAATAACGATAGGACAGCACCGAGCGCCAGCTTGAACTCAAAGCGGATGGTAACATAAACCAGCATCAGCAGCAGCGCCAAGGCTACTGCACCGCCAGAACGGACATACAGCTCGTTGCCAACTTGACCGCCAACCACATCTACTTTATGCACTTCAGCCTTGTTGTTCGGCAGCTGCACGGCAGCGGTGATGTCTTTGGTTAAATCTTCCGCTTCAGCATGTTCCTGTACGGGCATGCGCACCATTAAATCACGGTTAGAGCCCAAGGTCTGCACCACAGAATCCTTAAATCCTGCTTTTGCCAGCGCATCAGTCACTTCAGTAGCTTTCACCGGCTGGCTGTAGTTCAGCTCAGCAGATACGCCGCCCGTAAAGTCTAAACCGAGGTTCAGGCCTTTGGTGGAAATGAAGAAAATGCTGGCCACCGTCAGCAGGATCGAGATGATCGCTGCCGGCTTGGCGATTTTCATAAAGTTAATGACGCGTTCGTCGTCTGGACGGCCATACTTTTTGGTTTTCAGTTGAGTATTTTCAGTCATCTTCGATCTCCTTAAATGCTCAACTTATGCAAGTTGCGTTTTTTGCCGTAGATCAGCTGTACAATTGCGCGGGTTACTGTAATTGCAGTAAACATCGAGCAGATAATACCGATCATCAGCGTGACAGCGAAGCCTTTAATTGGGCCTGTGCCAATCGCGAACAGAATAAACGCCACAAGGAAAGTGGTTAAGTTGGAGTCGAGAATGGTGTTATACGCCCGGTCATAACCGGCCACAATGGCCTGTTTAGGCGATGCGCCCCATTTCATTTCTTCCCGTATCCGCTCACAGATCAGGACGTTGGCATCGACTGCCATACCAATCGTAATCACGATACCGGCAATACCCGGCAGGGTGAGGGAGGCGCCAATCCAAGACATGAAGGTTAAAATCATCGCCAAGTTGATGACCAAGGCAAAGTTGGCGATCAGGCCAAACAGGCGGAAGAACACCACCATCCAGATCGCAACCAGGATAAAGCCGACTTCAACAGAAAGTACGCCTTTATCAATGTTTTCTTGACCAAGGCTTGGGCCAATCACACGTTCTTCAACGAAGTACATCGGCGCAGCCAGCGCGCCGGCACGCAGCATCAGCGCTAGTTCAGACGCTTCTTGCGGAGAAGACAGGCCGGTAATGCGGAATTGTGAACCCAGCACCGCTTGAATGGTGGCTGCGTTGATGATCACAGATTCTGTATACGGTGTGCGGACTTCAGTTTGCACGCCAGTCACAGGGTCTTTGACATAGCTGATCTTTTGCTTGTTTTCAATGAACAGCACCGCCATGCGTTTGCCGACTGCATTGCGTGTCGCCTCAGACATCAGCTTGCCGCCGGCGCTGTCTAAGGTAATGTTGACTTCAGCGCCGCCAGAATCCTGGCTGAAACCTGAAGAGGCATTTTGTACGCGTTCACCGGTTAAGATGCGGTTGCGGTTCAGCAGCAGCTGACGGCCGCTGTCTAAAGATTCATAGGCAAAGGCTTCTGTGCCCGGAGGCAGTGAACCTTTGACTTGGCCGGTATACGGGTCAATGTATTGGTCATTCAAATCTGAAACCAGGCGGAATTCCAAGTTTGCAGTACGGCCAAGCACACGTTTGGCTTCAGCGGTATCCTGCACGCCCGGAAGTTCAACCACAATGCGGTTGCTGCCTTGGGTTTGCACCAATGCTTCCGCCACGCCCAGCTCGTTAATCCGGTTGCGCAGCGTGGTCAAGTTCTGGTTGACCGCATAAGACTGGATTTCCTGCTTGCGGACATCGGTATACGTCAAGCGCAGCGTTGAACCATTGTCGGTTGCAACCGCTTGCTGCGTGTATTCGTTGCCGTTGCGGCGCAAGAAGTCCATGACTGCAGAACGGTCGTCATTGTTGGCGAATTGGATGGTAATCGCGTTATTGTTCAGCGATAAACTGTTGAATTTCAGTTTGCTGTCACGCAGCTGGCGGCGCAGGTCGGCAGCAGATGTTTCCATACGCTGTGAAATAGCCTTATCCATATCCACTTCTAATAGGAAGTGGACACCGCCACGCAAGTCCAGACCCAATTTCATTGGCTTAGCGCCAATTTTTTGCAGCCATTCAGGTGTGGTCGGAGCAAGGTTTAATGCCACAACATAATCATCACCTAAACCGCGGCGCAAGGCATCTTTGGCTTTTAATTGTGCTTCGCTTGAATCTACGCGCAATAAGGCAGCATTATTGGTGAAGCTGTTGTCATGTGTTGCAATTTTTTCACTTTTTAATATTTGCTCTGCTTTTTGCACCATGCTCTGATCAATTTGGGTGCCGGCTTTGGCGCCCGAAATTTGAACAGCAGGTTCATCTGGATACAAACTTGGCAGGGCATATAAAGTGCTGACCACTAAAACCACTAGGATCAGCAGATATTTCCATGCTGGGTAACGCATTTGTTTTCTTCTTAAAATGAAAAAAGCCGTGCGGATGCACGACTGTTTTTTTGATTAAAGGTTGTTTAACGTGCCTTCAGGAAGAACCGAAATCACACTTGCGCGCTGAATTTTTACGTCTACGCCGCGGCTCAGTTCAACCACTGCAAAATCACCTTCCAATTTAGTGATTTTACCCATTAAACCGCCTGCAAACACAACTTCACTGCCAACGCCCAGGCTGTCTACCAGCGCGCGGTGTTCTTTCGCGCGTTTAGACTGCGGGCGCCAGATCAAGAAGTAGAAGATCGCAACAAAGACGGCGATCATCAGAATGTTTGCCATCATGCTTGGTTGCTGTGCTGCTTCACCTGCTGCATGTGCAGTAGAAATAAAAAGGCTCATTTCAATTTCCTAAACTAATAAAACTGTATATCAATTACATGATAATAAATTGGCTTGTTCTGCAATTTACCTTGTCTTTTTGTCCAGCGCAAATGCTGAAAGATTAATCTTGCGGACAAGGCGGAACTTCTTCACCGCGGCGGGCATAAAAGTCTTGCACAAATTGTTCAAAGGTTCCCTGATCCAGCGCATCGCGCATGGCTTCAGTCAAGCGCAGGTAATAGCGCAGGTTGTGAATTGTGCCCAGCATCGCGCCCAGCATTTCACCGCATTTTTCCAGATGGAACAGATAGGAACGGGTGACGTTCTGGCAGGTATAGCAATCGCACTCGGCATCCAGCGGGCTTTGATCGTGGCGGTATTTGGCATTGCGGATACGCACCAGGCCGCCGGTCACGAAGTAATGGCCGTTGCGCGCGTTGCGGGTCGGCATTACACAGTCGAACATATCGACGCCGCGGCGCACCGCTTCGACGATATCTTCCGGCTTGCCTACACCCATCAAATAGCGCGGCTTATCTTCAGGCATTTTGGCAGGAAGATAATCCAGGACTTTAATCATTTCCTCTTTCGGCTCGCCGACAGACAGGCCGCCGATGGCATAGCCGTCAAAGTCAATTTCTTTCAAGCCATTCAGCGATTCATCACGCAGATCTTCATACATGCCGCCTTGGATAATGCCGAAGAGGGCATTGCGGTTTTTCAGGACGTCGTGATGCTGCGTTTTGCAGCGTTTCGCCCAGCGCAAAGACAGCTGCAGAGATTTCTGCGCTTCTTCATGCGTTGCAGGATAGGGGGTGCATTCATCAAAAATCATTACGATGTCAGAGTTCAGCGTGTGCTGAATATCCATCGAAATTTCAGGTGATAAAAAGACTTTTGAACCGTCAATCGGTGAGCGGAAAGTCACGCCGTCTTCTTTGATTTTACGCATGGCGCCCAGGCTGAAGACTTGGAAGCCGCCGGAGTCGGTCAGAATCGGGTTGTTCCATTTCATGAATTGGTGCAGGCCGCCGTGTTCGCGGATTACATCCAGGCCCGGACGCAGGTATAAATGGAAGGTATTGCCGAGAATCACTTGAGATTTAATCTCTTTGATGTCGCGCGGCAGCACGCCTTTCACGGTGCCGTAAGTGCCCACAGGCATGAACATCGGTGTTTCCACCACGCCGTGCTCAAGCGTCAGGCGGCCGCGGCGGGCACGGCCCGACTGCGCTAATTTTTCAAACTTCATACAAAATCCAAATCAAGGCGAAAAAACAGTTCGCTGATCATCAGTGCTAAAAGTACGCTATTTTCCTTGATTCCGCAGCTAAACGCCAGCGCTGGAGCGTACTGAGGCTGTAAATTTCGCGGGGATTTTATTCACATTTGGGCTGCAAGGCTCAGCTGGCAGGCTGCGATGCAAAATTTGAGGCATGATAAAATTGATTGATGCGCTCCAGAATTTCATCTTTTTGCATGGCGCAGCTTTCTTTGCTGCCGGTCGCCATCGCGGCGATGGTCTGCACCAGTTTCTGAATATAGGCATTGCTGTCTATGAAATGCGGCTCCAGCGTCAGCAGATAGGCGGCATGCGCCACATGCAGCTCATCATAGGGTTCCGCTTCGGTCAGCTGCGCCAAGTCAATCAGCAGGTCTTTATCGCTCTGCGACAGCTTGAAACGGTGCAAATGCCGGACGGCCTGCAGCTTCGGTTCATGTTCAGCCAGAAAAGAGCGCAGCGCAGCATGGGGCGGGTTCAAATATGCTGCGGCATGGATTTCAAGCGCTGGCTGTGAAGGCCTGCTGATCAGAAATAAGATGTTTTCCGCATGCAGCGCATAGGTTTCAATCAGCGCCTCTTGGGCCTGTTTAAACGCATCCAGCAGCAGCTGCAGATGATTCTCCGGCTGTGAAGCAAGCGGCAGCGGCAGGCTGGAAAGGCTTTGCTGTGATTCACACAGATTAGTCAGAACCGGTCTGAAGCAGCTGAGGGCAGAACGTTGTGCTGGGCGCGAAAGATAGCGCCATTTGCCGATATTCCAGCGTTCCTGCACGGTTAAATACTGCCTGTGGTCTTCATGCTCGGCATAAATGCTGCGCTGCGTCGATAAGGCCAGATGGCTGATTTGCATATATTCATTGAAAACCAGCGCGCAGCCGTAGATACCGTCCTGATGATGGCGCTGATACAGCGGCTGAAATTCTTCTATTAATGCTTTTTTTAATAAGTTGAGATGCTGTTGCATGGCGTATTGCCTATAAGCAAAGTGCAGCCTGAGCTGCGCTTAAAAATTAAAAGTTGGGGCGGTAGTCAAAACTCTGCGCCGCCACGCTGTCCCGGAAAGGACGGATATTTTTTTTGCCCAGTGTCATGGTGTTGACAATGTTATTCGGAAATACTTGGATGTGATTATTGAACAATTCGACATTGCGGTTGAAAATGGCGATGGCCGCGCCGACGTTTTCATTCTGCTCCTCAATTTCATTCATCATTTTCAGATAAATTTCATTGGCCTTCAGCTCGGGGTAGTTTTCAACCACGGCCGTCAGGCTGCGCATCAGGTCTTTGTTTAACGATTCAATGTGCTGCAGCTGAGACACATCGGTGCTTTGCAGGTTCAGATCCATAATGTTCTGGCGCAGTTCGGTCACTTTTTCCAACGTGCCTTGTTCAAAGCTGGAATACTGCTCGACCAAAGGCTGCAAGCCGTCTAGGATCTTGATTTTTTGACGCTCATAGCTGGCGACATCTGACCATGCGCGGATGGTGGCGTTGTGATGGCGCACGATATTGTTGCGGATGATGATGCAGCCCGCGGCCGCGGCAATAATCAGTAAAAAGAAGATCAGCATGCCCATTGAATTACCCCAAAAGATTTCAGCATGTGAATAAAAAGCGTTGAACGGCTTATTTTAAAAAATGCGTCAGATCTTGTTCTAAATTTTCTAATGCTGCTAATTTAAACGTTCTGAGGTGGCCGCGCAATGCTGAAATATCAGTAATTTCGGCTGTTTTGCTGGAAACTTTAAATAAATCCTGCGGGCCTAAAAAGCACAGAATATGGCTGTTAGGGTGAAACATTAAATCACCCTGACGGTGCTGAAAAAAATCAGCGGTGCGCAGCACAAAGCCGGGGCTCATCAGTTTGGCGGTCTGCATTTCATCGCTGCCGTAAAATTTCAGGCGCTGATTGATCTGAATGTCGCTGCTGTGCCAAGGAAAGCTGTAAGGATAATAAAAAGGCGTGTTCATGCTGGTAATGGCAAGGCCCTGCATGTCGACATCAAAGACAAACACGCCCCATAAGTCCTTATGCACTTCTTTCAGCCGGACTTCTTGGCCGTCTTTATCGCGCACTTTAATTTCATTGATGTAATGATATTGAAAAACCAAAACCTGATGCTGCCGGCCGTCTTCATCTGCCCATGTCGTGCTGGCGTAGTTGCTGATATCGTTGAAGATGGAACCTTGCTTAAACACTGGAAACAGGTTTTTCAAATGCGCCATAAAATGCGCTTGATTCATGGGCACTGAAATATGCTGCGGCTGGCGTCCGAATTGCAGCTGATATTTTTTGGCAATGCTTTCACGTTCTAAGAACTGAATGACTTCTTCAATCGGGTCATCCTGCTCATAGCTGAGATAGGCCCAAAACACCATCATCAGCCCAGCAATAAAACTCAGCTGCGCCCAAAGGTGCGAGCCTTGAAAGAATGCCGGCAAGATGCAGATGGCCCCGCAAAGCGCCAGCAGCCGCGGCAGCAAATTTTCAAAGCGCAGGGTAATCGGCGCATTCCATGGATGCAGGCCATCTAAAATGTCCTGATGCGAATGCGCATTGCGTCCAAGATCCCACAGCCGGGCGATGTTCCGGAACACCACTTCATTTTTCTTGCGCCGAATATGAATTGAGTGCTTAACGGAATCGATCGGCATGGCTTGGCTCGGAGATTATTTTGCGTTGATGTTGTCGATCAGCATGGCATCGCCATAGCTGAAGAAACGGTATTGGCTGTCTACAGCATGATGATAGGCATTCAAAATGTTGTCACGGTTGGACAGCGCCGACACCAGCATCAGCAGGGTGGATTCCGGCAAATGAAAGTTGGTGATCAGGCGGTCAACGACTTTGAACTCATAGCCTGGGTAGATGAAGATTTGCGTATCGCCGGTCCAGCCTTTCAGCTCGCCGCCATGGGCTTGGGCTGCGCTTTCAGTGGCGCGGGTTGCGGTAGTGCCGACCGCAATGACTTTATTGCCGCGCGCCTTGGTTTCGCGGATCAGCGCCATCGATTCATCAGAAACATCGCACCATTCGCTGTGCATGATGTGGTTTTCAATATCGGTGGTGCGTACCGGCAGGAATGTGCCTGCGCCCACATGCAACGTCACAAAGGTTTTGTTGATGCCTTTGGCTTCCAGTTTTTTCAGCAGCGCGTCATCAAAATGCAGGCTGGCGGTTGGCGCCGCAACAGAAGCCAATTTGCTTGGGTCATTAAATACCGTTTGATAGCGTTCAGTATCAATGGCTTCGGCTTCACGGTTGAAGTAAGGCGGAATCGGCAGCGCACCGTATTTGTCCAAGACATCTAAAATAGACTGTGAAAACTCAACAATGAATAGATTTTCATGACGGCCTTTTACAGTCACTTTAACTTCATCAGGACCGATAAAGAGTTCTGCGCCTTCTTTCGGTGAGTTGCTGGCTTTGATGTGGCAGTGCGCAACGTATTTATCCATCATGCGCTCAACCAGCACTTCTACAGCGCCGCCTGTTGCGCGTTTGCCTTTAAGGCGCGCTTTCATCACTTTGGTGTCGTTCAGCACCAGCAAGTCGCCCGGCTGCAGCAGGTCTAAGATGTCGGTGAAATGATGGTCATGATATTGGCCATCAGCATCGAGGTGCAGCAGGCGGGATGCGCTGCGGGTTTCAAGAGGGTAGCGAGCGATTAGCTCATCTGGGAGATCAAAACTGAAATCAGAAAGTTGCATGAGAAATGTTTAAAACGGTAGGGGAATAAATTGCGCCTATTATATGCGGTTTTCGGTTTTTCGGCTGATTTTGCTTATTTTTAAGACGAAAAAATATCAGTTGATTTAAAATTAATCAAACACATATATCTGTTATTGACAGTGCTGAGAAATAGCGTATTATAGCCCTCATCCACTCCCGAGGTGGTGAAATTGGTAGACGCGGTGGACTCAAAATCCACTGTCAGCGATGACGTGTCGGTTCGAGTCCGACCCTCGGGACCAAAATTCTAAAAGACCCCAAGCTTATTAAGACTTGGGGTTTTTTATTGCTTGAGAATACTGTTTTATTTCTAATTTAAAAATTTTTCAAGTTGAAGGGGGGAATTAAGATTGTGATTACTCCTTTAGTGATTTTTATATCTAAAGATTTTTTTTGAATTAAATATTTATCCAGCAAAATTGTAATGATATAAGTGTTAACTAAGAAGTATTTATTATTTAAAGAAAAAATGAGTCAAGATACAAAGTACCAAGTATTTATTAGTTCAACATATACAGATTTAATAGAAGCGCGAAGTGCTGCAATCAATACTGTTTTAGAATCCTATAACTTTCCAGTGGGTATGGAGTTATTTGGTGCTGATAATGATGAGCAATGGACAATTATCAAAGAGTTAATTGATTCAAGTGATTTTTATATTTTAATCCTTGGTCATCGTTATGGCTCTATATCCAAAGAAGATGGTATTAGCTTTACTGAAAAAGAATTTGATTATGCTATCAATAAGGGTTTGAAACTTATATGTTTTGTTCGTGATGATAATGTTGCAACACATCCATATGAGAGAGATCTAAATTCTGAAAACGTAGATAAATTAAAGCTTTTCCGCGATAAAGTTTTAACAAATAGGCTTTGCGAGTTTTGGGATTCTGTAGATGATTTAAAGCATAAAATTTCGCACTCACTTTATAAAAACATGAGAAAGCACGGCGGAACTGGCTGGGTGAGAGGAAATCAAGTTTCAGGTCAACTTGCAGAAGAACTTGCTAAACTCAGTGAGGAAAATAGAAGACTCCGTGAAGAAAATGAAAAATTAAAACAAACTTCCGAAATTCGTAAACCTGAACTAAATGTTGATTTAAATGATGTTCTTGCAAATGCCTCAAAAATTGTAATTAATTTCCCAATTATCCTTGATGCAATAAAATTTCAACTGCCGAAAAAAAGAAGTATAAATCCAGCTCAATTTCCTGTAGTAAAATCTCCCTTATCTAGCATTTTTGGAGGGAGGGATCCCATAGAATTTTACGATGAATATAATGCTGATATTGATGCTGTAACTGAGCTAAAAATTAATACTCATAATCAGAGCATGCAGCTGTTATATCAATTGGATCATGGGCTTTTTCAGCTCAAAGCTAAGATAGGTAATATCGGGACATTTTTAGCAACAAATATTAGTTTGGAAATAACAATTCCTCAATTTTTCATGGTTATTGATAATGATGATAAATTAGGCATTGAATACTATCGTGATAAATTCAGTGAAAATTTAATTGTAATTGATACACCTGAGGAACGATCAAAGAATTCTATGCATTATCGTTTTGATGATAGGTTATCCATATCTCATCAAAATTTGAATACTTTTAATTTTGGTAAAAATTTAAAAAATAGAGTAGATGATAACAATATTATTCATATACATATAGATTCTTTATTGCATTCAAAATATGAATTTTTTACAAATTTTTATTTATTCCCGCTTATGAGAAGAGAGGGTATAATTCAAATTAAATATATTTGCGGTGAATATGCTCATCCTGAAATTTTAGAAATTCCTATAATTGTCAAATAAAAAACTCCTAAGGGTTCTTTTTTATCACTCATTATCTATGGTCTTTTGATTCTGCCGTACCCGTCCTTGAATAATAAATAATGATATAAAAAAACCAGCGCCGAAGCGCTGGTTTTTTTATATCCCTAACTTGCGTTAGTTCAGCATTAACTTATTGAGCAGCATCAAGTGCAGCATTCAAAGTTTCGCTTGGGCGCATGACTGCATTTACTTTAGCTGTATCAATTGCGTAGTAACCGCCGATATCCACAGTTTTGCCTTGAACAGCAGCAAGTTCAGCAACGATCTTGTCTTCGTTTTCAGCCAATGCTTTCGCAAGCGGAGCAAACTTCGCTTTAAGATCAGCATCTTCGTCTTGAGCAGCAAGCGCTTCAGCCCAGAACTTCGCAAGATAGAAGTGGCTGCCGCGGTTGTCCAATTCACCTGTGCGGCGAGAAGGAGACTTGTCGTTGTCAAGCAATGTGCCAGTTGCAGCATCAAGTGTTTTCGCAAGAAGCTTCGCTTTCGCGTTATCTTCTTTAATGCCCATTTCTTCAAGAGAAACAGCAAGCGCCAAGAACTCGCCTAAAGAATCCCAACGCAAGTGGTTTTCTTCAACCAGCTGCTGTACGTGTTTAGGCGCAGAACCGCCCGCACCAGTTTCGTACATGCCGCCGCCAGCCATCAACGGAACGATAGACAGCATTTTCGCAGAAGTACCCAATTCCATGATTGGGAACAAGTCTGTCAGGTAGTCACGCAGGATGTTGCCTGTTACAGAAATGGTATCAAGGCCGCGAGCAACACGTTCAAGTGTGTAGCGCATTGCACGTACTTGAGACATGATTTGGATATCAAGGCCGTCAGTATCGTGATCTTTCAAGTAAGTTTGAACTTTCTTGATTAATTCATTTTCGTGCGGACGGTACGGGTCAAGCCAGAAGATCGCAGGCATGCCTGAGTTGCGTGCGCGAGTCACAGCAAGTTTTACCCAGTCACGGATCGGAGCGTCTTTCACTTGGCACATGCGCCAGATATCGCCTTCTTCCACATTTTGCGACATCAATACTTCGCCAGTTTCCAAATCGGTGATGTTGGCAACACCCGCTTCAGAAATTTCGTAAGTTTTGTCATGTGAACCGTATTCTTCAGCTTTTTGAGCCATCAAGCCTACGTTTGGCACAGTACCCATTGTGCGTGGATCGAAGTTGCCGTTCCATTTGCAGAAATTGATCATTTCTTGGTAAATACGGGCAAAAGTCGATTCAGGCATTACAGCTTTACAGTCGTAAGGCTTGCCGTCAGCACCCCACATTTTACCGCCGCCGCGAATCATTGCAGGCATAGAAGCATCTACAATCACGTCGTTAGGAGAGTGGAAGTTGGTGATGCCTTTTGCAGAATCCACCATTGCAAGCGCAGGACGGTGCTCTTGGCAAGCGTGTAAGTCAGCAATGATTTCTTCACGTACAGACGTTGGAAGTGTTTCAATCTTCTCGTACAGGCCAGCCATACCGTTGTTGACGTTAACGCCCAGCTCATCAAAAAGTTTGCCGTGTTTTTCGAATGCGTCTTTGTAGTAAATTTTCACACAGTGACCGAATACGATCGGGTGTGAAACTTTCATCATGGTCGCTTTAACGTGCAAAGAGAACAGGATGCCAGCTTCTTTACAATCAGCTAATTCTTTTTCATAGAAGTCGCAAAGCGCTTTTTTGCTCATGAACATTGAGTCGATGATTTCACCGTCCAGAAGCGCAACTTTTGGCTTCAGAACAATAGTTTCACCAGACTTAGTGATCAATTCCATTTTCACATTGCGCGCGCGGTCTAAAGTCATTGACTTTTCGCCATGATAGAAGTCGCCTTCGTCCATGTGTGAAACGTGAGTTTGAGACCACTGTTTCCATTCGTTCATGGAATGCGGATGTTTTTTCGCATAGTTTTTAACAGCAGCAGGCGCACGGCGGTCAGAGTTGCCTTCACGAAGAACAGGGTTAACTGCTGAGCCTAGGCATTTGCCATAGCGTACTTTAAGCGCTTTTTCTTCATCAGTTGTCGGATTTTCTGGGTAATCCGGGAGTGCGAATCCTTTTGATTGAAGCTCTTTGATGCATGCAGTCAATTGAGCAACAGACGCGCTGATATTCGGGAGTTTGATAATGTTGGTATCTGGATCTTGAGTTAGACGACCTAGTTCAGCTAGGTTGTCAGACACCTTTTGCTCGTCAGTTAAATATTCAGAAAATTCTGCAAGTACACGAGCAGCCACAGAGATGTCAGTTTTTACGATTTCTACGCCAGCAGGCTTAGTAAAGGTCTCAATGATCGGCAGCAGAGAATAGGTCGCTAACAGTGGCGCCTCATCGGTCAAAGTGTAAATGATTGTTGACTTTCCACCAGCCATATATAGCCCCTTGCTTTGATTGAGTGTGTCTGGACCGAGCTTTTGGCTTAGTCCTGAGAACCGGTTTGCTTAAATAAAAACATTGAAAGTTTTTGGCGCCAATGGCGCCTCAGCCAAACAGCAATATCATTGCATATTGGTTTTGGCTGAAAAAAATCCGTCTATGTCAGTGTTGTTCACTGATGGCAACATTCTACGTGAAATTTAACCATTTTTCGAATTTGGCAAGGGGGGAGGCTGCTGAATTGGCCGGAAATGGCAATTTTGCTCAAGTTGCCCTGCAGGCCGGGTTTTGTGTTATGTAATTTATAAATATCAAATGTTTAGGTGTTGTTTTTGGGTTGAATTTCGCTGAAAATCCAGCCAGCCAGTTTGGCGAAAATGGAAACTAATTACTTGCAACATGTTGGGTATCATGGAAATAAATCATTGTATAGTGATCTGCGCCGCTTTTTTTTGCCCCGATCAGTCATTCATGCCGCAAGGCAAAAGCGGGACGGCCGCTTGATTTTTGAAAATAGGGAATTTTTTAATTGAGCTAAAAAATCGTTCAATAAAAGCTGAATCGTGCTTAAAAATGCCTTTGAACGGCATGTGTTTTAAGTGAGCGGCAGGAAGCCGGCAGAGCAATGATGCGTAGGCGGCTCTCAGCTTGAACGGGTATTTCGAAAACGGAATCTGGCAATTGTGTGAAATCCATCAATTTTTATCAATTAACGATGCAGATGCAGTGGTTTGATTCAGTTTTTTTAATGCTGTTCCCATCACATAAAGTGTATAAAAATAGATTGCCGGTTTCTGCGTGTTTCATTGACCTTTGATCCGTTTGATCGTTATGGTGATTGAGTTGTTTGTTTAATTTTGTTAATTAAAATACAATAAAGTTGAGTGTGAAAGTTGGTTTAACTTCAGGCAAACACAGGCGAAACACCATGGCGATAGAATTGCTCGAGATCGGGACCCAGACAGACCAATTGGCGGCCTGCAGACTGGCTTTGCTGATGGGGGTGTTTACCGAAGATAACCGGATTGCAGATTTTCTAAAATTTACACGCAATATGATGCAAACGGAAAACGCAATTCTTATTTTCCAGGATGAGCCGTATATCTGGTTTTCTTCAGATGCTGGATGCAAGCCGTTTTTAGCCCATCAGCAGACCAATTTGGTGCCTTATTTTGCCGGCGCAGACTGCATTGACCATTCGCATGCAAACTATGAGGCTTTTTCACAGCAGATTTATGATTTTGGCGCAGGGCATGAACGCCTGCTGGCCTTTAACCTGAACGATGGTGATTTTCCGATTGGACAGGTTTTGCTGTTTGATGCGCAGTCAGCCAGTTTTGATTCCAGGCAAAAAGAAGCTGTGCAGGAGTTTGTATTTAGCCTGATCAGCATTATTAAGCTCCGGCTTGAAAATGCAGAACTGAAAGAACTGTATGAACAGCAGTCCGCATTGAATGGCAGCAAAACCAAATTCTTCCAAATTATTGCGCATGATCTGCGCGCACCGTTTCATGGCTTGCTGGGCTTTTCCGAAGTGCTGGCGCAAGAGCGCGACACTTTGGATGATTCCAGCATTCAAAATATTGCCGACTATCTGCATGACACAGCGCAGTCGACCTATAACCTGCTGGAAAGTTTGCTGAATTGGGCTATCGCTGAGGGCGGCCGTTTTGCCTATCATCCGATTAACTTTGAGCTGAGCCAATCGGTCAACATTGTCAGCAATGTTCTAAACAGCTTGGCAGTCAAGAAAAATATTCAGCTGCTGAATGAAGTGCCTGATGGCCTGAAGATCTACGCAGATATTAATATGGTCACTTCTGTGATTCAAAATCTGGTTTCCAATGCGCTCAAATTTACCTATACGGACGGTACAGGCAAAGTGGTTCTGCGCGCCTGCTTGGCGTCGAATGGGGTTCGGCTGTCCATTCAGGATACGGGGCTGGGCATGACGCCGCAGCAGCTGGAACAGCTGTTTGATCCTAAAATCACCGTGAGCGCCAAAGGCACATCGGGAGAAAAAGGCACGGGGCTGGGCTTGATTCTGTGCAAGCGCTTTATTGAAATGAACCATGGCGAGATCAGCGTGGAGTCGAAGCAGGGCGAAGGCAGCCTATTTCAAGTCACTTTCCCGCTGGCGCTGAGCCATCATGCTTTGGAAACACGCAGCCAGCATGGCGACAAGCCGCAAGAAACCGTCTAATTGCGCGCCTGAAAGCCTTTATTCTTTGCTTAAAGTTTTCAATTTCTTTTCCACTATTGGTTTTCAGCTGATATAACTAGAAAAAAATCTCGGTGATGGGTTTGAAAATGAATGTGGAACAATTGCAAAAAACATTGCGCGCCAGCCAGTATGCGGAACAAGTGCTGGGCATACACCGTGATTTAATAGAACAAGATTATGCAGTTGACCAGTTTTTAACGCCTTTGGGCACCGCAGATATTCAAGCCTTGGTGCATGCCGCTTTAGACAATATCAGTGATGAGGCTTCATGGATGCGGGCAATGCGCATTCTGCGCGCGCGCCTGATGTTCCGCTGGATTTGGCAGGATGCCAATGCCTTGACCGATGTGGTGACGCTGACGCGCGAACTTTCCGATTTTGCCGATGCTTCGATTTGTGAAGCCAAAGCGTTTGCCTATGAGCCGCTGAAAGCCAAGCATGGCGAGCCGATGGGCTATAACGGCAAAGTTCAGGACTTAATTGTGATTGCCATGGGCAAGCTGGGTGCGCAAGAGCTGAATCTGTCCAGCGACATTGACCTGATTTTCGCCTTTGATGCGCAGGGCGAAACCAATGGCCGCAAAAGCATTGACGTGCAGCAGTTCTGCATTTTGTGGGGACAGAAGCTGATTTACCTGCTGGATCATATTACCGCAGACGGTTTTGTGTTCCGTGTTGATATGCGCCTGCGTCCATGGGGCGACGGTTCGGCTTTGGCCATCAGCCATGTCGCGCTGGAAAAATACCTCAGCCAGCACGGGCGTGAGTGGGAGCGCTATGCCTGGATTAAAGCGCGCATTGTGACCGGCGGCAAAGAGGGCGATGAGCTGCTGGACATGACCCGTCCATTCGTATTCCGCAAATATGTCGATTACACCGCCTTTGAAGCGATGCGCGAAATGAAGGCGATGATTGAACGCGAAGTGCAGCGCCGCAATATTGAAGAAGACATTAAGCTGGGCGCAGGCGGCATCCGTGAAGTTGAATTTATTGTGCAGGTCTTTCAGCTGATTTACGGCGGTTCCAAGCTGGAACTGCAAGACCGCCAATGCCTGGTCAGCCTGCATCATTTGGGTGAAGTCGGCCTGCTGGATCAGCAATCGGTTGTCGATCTGGAAGATGCCTATTTATTCCTGCGCCGTGTGGAACATGCCATTCAGGCGCTGAATGACCAGCAGACCCAGTCGCTGCCGACCGAAGCTGAATTGCGCCAGCGCATGACGGATACGCTGGGTTTTGACAGCTGGGACAGCTTCATGCAGTTCCTGAATGAAAAGCGCGTCAAAGTGACCTTCCAGTTTGAGCATCTGATTAAAGAAAAAGGCTTGGATTCGCCAACTGAAAGCTTTGGCCAGCTGGAAACCCAGCTGAATGCGGTGCTGGATGATGGCGCGAAAAACCTGATTCATGAATTCTGGCACGGCCATGCCATTAAGAAGCTGCCGGCCAAAGCGGTGCAGCGTTTAAAAGAGTTTTGGCCGCATTTGGTCGAAGCGGTATTGCAGTCCGATAAACCGCAAGTGGCGTTATTGCGCCTGATGCCGTTGGTTGAATCTGTCATGCGCCGCACGGTTTATCTGGTCATGCTGATTGAAAGCAAAGGCGCGCTGCAGCGCTTGGTGAAAATGGCGACGGTCAGCCCGTGGATCTGTGAAGAATTGACCCATTATCCTGTGCTGCTGGATGAATTCCTGTCGATGGATTTTGAGCTGCCGAAACGCAAGGATTTGGAAGATTCGCTGCGCCAGCAATTGCTGCGCATTGAGCTGGACGAAGTTGAAGATTTGATGCGGGTGCTGCGCCTATTTAAAAAATCCAATGTGCTGACCGTTGCCGCCAGCGATGTTTTGGCGGAAAGCCCGCTGATGAAAGTCTCGGATGCTTTGACTGATATTGCAGAGGTTTCGGTTGCAGCCACGCTGAATTTGGCTTATCAAATGATGGCGAAAAAGCACGGCTATCCGCTGGATGCAGAAGGCCGGCGCTGCGCCTTGGATCATATCGCTTTTGCGGTGGCCGGCTACGGCAAGCTGGGCGGCATTGAGCTGGGCTATGGTTCTGATCTGGATTTAGTGTTTATCCATTGTATGGATGAACAGGCTGATACAGACGGCCTCAAGCCGATCAGCGGTTTTGAATTCGCCATGCGCGTGGCGCAAAAATTCATGTCTTTAATGACCACGCAAACGCTGGATGGCCGGGTCTATGAAATTGATACGCGCCTGCGTCCCTCCGGTGAAGCCGGCTTGCTGGTGACCAGCTTGAAAGCCTTTGAACAGTATCAATTCAAGAGCGCTTGGGTCTGGGAGCATCAGGCTCTCGTGCGCGCGCGTTCAATCGCCGGAGAAGAGGAGCTGCGGGCGGTTTTTGAACAGCTGCGCTGCCGGATTTTGACTCAGCAGCGCGACGAAAAAAATGTGCGTGCAGAAGTGCTGAAAATGCGTCAAAAAATGAAAGATCACTTGGGTTCTTCCAAAGAGCAGCAAAAAGAAGGGATTTTTCATTTAAAACAGGATGCAGGTGGTATCGTTGATATTGAATTTATGGCACAGTATGCGGTATTAGCATGGAGTGGGGCGAATCCAGATCTCGCTCATTACTCCGACAACGTACGAATCCTTGAAGACGCCGCAAAAGCAAGTTGCTTATCCAGTAACGACGCGACAGCATTGATTCAAGCTTATCTTCGTGAACGAGCCGAGAGCCACCGCTTAGCCCTTGCAAATCAATCTATGCAAGTGAATGCAGCGGACTGGCGCGATACCCGAGAGGTCGTTTGCAAGTTATGGCAAAGATTAATTGATCCAAGCGCAGCTGTTGCCTTGGATAAAAATGACTGTGTATGAAAATTTGGAGTGTGTGCCATGAATTTGGCTGATCGTGATGGTTTTATTTGGCAAGATGGACAATTAGTTGACTGGCGTGAAGCGAAAACTCACGTCTTAACACATACTTTACACTACAGTATGGGTGTGTTTGAGGGTGTCCGCGCCTACGAAACTCCGAATGGTACGGCGATTTTCCGTTTAAAAGAACACACTAAGCGCCTGCTGAACTCTGCAAAAATTTATCAAATGAAAGTTCCGTTTGATCAAGCGGCTTTAGAGCAAGCGCAAATTGATGTGGTTCGTGAAAACAAATTAGCTTCTTGCTACTTGCGTCCAATTATCTTCATTGGTTCTGAAAAACTGGGTATTGCAGCCACTGACAACACGATTCATGCTGTTGTTGCCGCATGGAGCTGGGGCGCTTACCTTGGCGATGAAGCGATGGCGAAGGGTATTCGTGTTAAAACTTCATCATTTACACACCATCACCCGAACGTGACTATGTGTAAAGCAAAAGCATCAGGCAACTATACCTTGTCTATTCTTGCGCACCAAGAAGTGGCGCATGCAGGCTATGATGAAGCTATGCTGCTCGATCCTCAAGGCTATGTCTGCCAAGGTTCTGGCGAAAACGTATTCCTTGTGCGTGACGGCGTGATTCATACGCCAGATATCGCAGGCGGCGCGCTGGACGGCATTACGCGTCAAACCATTATCACTATTGCCAAAGACCTTGGCTATGATGTGGTTGAACGCCGTATTACCCGTGATGAATTCTACATTGCCGATGAAGCGTTCTTTACCGGTACGGCTGCAGAAGTAACGCCAATCCGTGAATACGATGACCGTCAAATCGGTGAAGGCAAGCGCGGCCCGATCACTGAGCAAATCCAAACTGCATTCTTCAATGCGGTTCAAGGCAAAGATCCTAAATATGCGCACTGGTTAACTTACGTAAAATAAGCTGATCAGTTAAGATGAAAAGGCGGAACAGAAGTTCCGCCTTTTTTATTGGATTAAATTCGGGAAAGTGTTTATGCATATTGTGTATGTCAGTGATGGTAAGGCAGGGCATCGCTCACAGGCAGTTGGCCTCTATAAGGCTATGCAAAGACAGTCCGTAGAACAGGTGGCTTTTCAGGAAATATTAATCGATGACCTGCCGGTTTTATCTCTCATTAAAGCGATATTCCAGCATCAAATGCCTGTATGCGCCCAAGCGCCGGATTGCATTTTTGGCGTGGGCAGCCATACCCAGTCTCGAGTGCTGCTGCTCAGCAAAGTGTATCCTGCTGCGAAAACTGTTATTTTGATGAAGCCGAATTTTCCATTCGGCTGGTTTGATCATGTGATTATTCCTGAACATGATGGGATTCCTGCGCAGGGCAATGTGCTGCTGAGCCAAGGCGCTTTAAACCCGATCGTCAATGAACAGCGCCATCAGCCAAATCGAATTTTAATTGCCTTGGGTGGTTCATCGAAACGCCACCAGTGGAATGATGCCAAAGTGCTGCAGGCGCTTCAGCAGATCATTGCGCAAAATGCTGATGCTGAAATGATACTGACCACTTCGCGCAGAACGCCGGCTGAGTTTTTGGCGCAGTTGCAGCAGCAGTCTTTTGCCTCGCAGATGCAGATTTTTCCAGTCGAACAGACTCCGCAAGGCTGGATATTTGAAGAAATGCAGCAAGCGGAAGCCGTGTGGGTGACAGAAGACAGTGTCTCGATGATTTATGAAGCGCTGACGGCAGGCTGCCGTGTGGGGATTATTGAAATAGACCGTTTGAAGGCAGACCGGATTGTGAAATCTGTCGATGCGCTGCTGGAGAAAAAAATCGTTTCCAAGCAGTTTAAATTAACCGGTTTAACTGCGGCAGCAGCCTTTGAAGAAGCGGCGCGAATCGCACAGCAGCTATGCAAATCAAACCCAGATAATAAATAAGAGCTGTATAGCATTTCAAAGACTTAGAGCCAAAAGGAAAAGTTAATTACTGTCCTGAAAAGCGCTTTATGCTATGCTTTTCAGCTGAATATTGGAATATGCCGCACCGGGCAGCACCCAGCAGATTGTTTTTGAGTGATTTATGAAAATCTTACATATTGCGAATTTTGGCTTTAATAAGCAAGGCGCCCATTTTTATTGTACAGACCGTAAAATTTCCGCGGGTTTAACTGAAAATGGACACTTTGTTTATGACTTCAGTTTCCGTGATATGGCGCGCATGGGCACCATTTTTAAAACCAAAAAATTAGGCGCAAACTGGGCCAATAAAGAAGTTTTAAAGGTGGTTGATAATCTTGAGCCGGATCTGGTTTTAGTGGGACATAGTGACTTGATGAGTCCGAATGTTCTCAAAGAAATCAAACAACGTTATCCACAAACAAAAATTGCTTTTTGGTATGTTGACTGGTTGTGTGAGGAACCTAAAAGCAGTTTTATCTATGATTTTTTACCTTATGCTGATGCAATATTTTGTACTACAGGCGGTGAGTTGCTTAAGCAATATAAAACTGATAATAAAAAAGTTGCATACATTCCAAATATGGTTAATTCAGCGGTAGAAAGTTTACGTCAATTTGAAAAGGATAATTATGCAAATGAACTAGTTTTTTTGGGGACAATTGAGAAGAACTCTTTGCGTGAAAAATTTATCTTTGATACTGCACAGAATCTTGGGATAAAGATGAAATGTTTTGGAACTTTTGAAAATAATTCTGTTTATGGTTCTGAATATATTAAGGTTTTATCTCAATCGAGAATGGGATTAAATTATTCTCGTAGAAATGACATAGAGTTATATTCTTCAGACCGTATTGCCCAGTTAACTGGGAATGGGTTACTTACTTTTTGTCCTAATATTCCAAATTTCAACCTATTGTATACAGATGATGAACTTGTCTATTTTGAAAATGCTCAGGATCTACTTGAAAAATTTAAAGTGTATAGTGAGGATATAAATTTATCACGCTCAGTTGCAAAAAAAGGCTGGGAAAAGACTCACCGTGCATATAATTGTAAAAGAGTAACTAAGTTTATGTTGGAGACCATCTATGGTGATACATGTTCTGAAAAGTATGAGTGGGCAAGCTATGTTTATTAATCAAGAGTTTTGGACAAAGTAATGATTTGGATTTTAGTGCTGGTTTTAAGCTTACTAAGTTTATTGATTTATAAAAATAAGCACAAGCGAAATAAAGTGTCATGGAAGTCTCCAAGGATATTAATGTATCATATGGTGCGTGAGCATATTCCAAATGCAAAATTTAATAAGCTTAGAGTAAAGCCAGCAGAATTCGAAAAACAAATTTTATGGATGAAAGAACAGGGCTTTTATTTTATTACGATGCAGGAATTGCAGGAAAACTGGGGCAATCATCCTGAAAAAACAGTAGCAATTACTTTTGATGATGGTTATTTAGATAATTTAGAAAATGCTTATCCAGTTTTGGAAAAATACCAAGCCAAAGCCACTATTTATGTAGTTGTGGATCGTCATGATCGTGATTGGTCAACGTATAAGAAAGCACATCATAATAGTGGTGAATTGGCACGTGAAGCTAAACTCAATGATGAACAAGTCCAGTTTTTGTCAAATAGCGGTATTATTGAAATTGGTTCACACACCATGACTCATGCCAATTTAAGTAAATTAGATGATGCTGAGTGCTTAGCAGAGTTAACTCAATCTAAACAACAATTAGAAAATTTAACAACTAAATTGGTAACAAGTTTCGCTTATCCATTTGGGATTTATTCACAGCGTGATGTGGAAATGGTAAAACAAGCTGGTTATAACAATGCCGTAACTACAAAAGAAGGAATCGATGGCTTGGATCCTGATTTTATGCAATTGCAACGGATTAAAATAAGCGGTAAAGATTCAATAAGAACAATTAAGCATCGCCTTGAATATGGGTTAAAGTGATAAGAAGTATTTAGTGTTATAATAAAGCTCTGGGAATTGATTGCATCAATAGGGTGAGTTTATAGTGTGGTATGTTATTTTTTCGTTAATTATCATAGTCTTAGTGTTGTATTTATTAGGTAATTATACGTTTTGGTTGCCTTTTAGATCTAAAAAATTCCCGCGCCTTGTTATGCTGCACCAAATCACTCCTGATATTCCTGCCTCGGGCATGAATATGCCTCCAGAAAAATTTGAAAAGCTTCTACAATATTTAGTAAAGAAGCAAACGGTTTTTTGTTTTGTATCAGAAATTGATGAATTTCATGATAAAAAAAATGTTGTAGCTCTAACTTTTGATGATGGTTTTATGGATAATTATCAGTATGCATACCCTTTATTAAAAAAATATAATGCTAAAGCAACAATTTTTTTAGCGACGAAAATTGAAGGCATTGAAAAGTTGAATGTTGAGCAAATTAAGGAAATGTCTGATTTCGGCATCATTGAGTTTGGAGCGCATACTCAGCACCACATTAACTTGCTTCAAACTTCTGATAGTGAGGCTTATGAGGAAATTTTAAAGTCGAAGCAAGATATTGAGGCGCTTGTTGGTCATTGTCCAAGTTTTGCTTATCCATTTGGTCGATATAATAAAAAGCATCAGCAGATGGTAAGAGAAATTGGTTTTAAAAATGCAGTTTCCACACGTAAAAAAATAGAGTGTTATTCGGAAAATAATCGGTTTGAACTTCCTCGTATTAGTGCAAGTGGTATGATGAATGCAATCCAAATGCGTATTGCTTTAGCAAAAGGACGTTACAAATTATGAGTATTCCGTGTAGTGTTTATATCATCACTTTAAATTGTGGCGAATGGTTGCAGCAAACGTTGAAAAGTGTTGAAGAATTTGATGAAGTTATTATTTTAGATTCAGGAAGCACAGATAACACTTATGCTATTGCTCAAAAGTTTGAAAATGTAAAAATTGTCCATCAAGATTGGATGGGGTATGCGAAACAGAAAAGTTTAGCGTTGGAACAGTGCTGTAATGAATGGGTCTTAAATTTAGATGGAGATGAGGTTTTATCTGTTGAGTTGAAAGATGAAATTGCCAACTTTATTGATTTAAATACTGGTGATGCACTTGTAATTCCGTTTAATGATGCATTTTTAGGTGTTCCGAATCATAATTTTACTAAGAAACATGCAAAAGTACGATTTTTCAGAAAAGAAAAAGGCTTCTATGATCTAACCAATCAGGCACATGAAAGTGTAATTATTCATGGAAAAGTATGTAGAGCACATTATGATATTTATCATTATGGTGAAAATTCAATTCATTTTACGGTTGAAAAAAGTAATCAATACTCAACTTTAAAAGCTCAAGAAAAGTTCAATAAAGGAAAAAAACCTAATCTTATAAAACTATTGCTTGTTATGCCTGTCACATTTTTAAAATCTTATATTATTAGAAGAAATTTTTTAAACGGTTGGAGAGGATTTGTCGGTAGTACAATTAATGCGTTCTATGCATTTTCTAAAGAAGCTAAATTATTTGAACACTATTTGAAAAATAATCAGCGATCAGGAAAATAATCAGCGATCAGGAAAATAATTGTATCATGAAAATAGTTCAAGTTTTGGCGATGGAAGGAAGCTGGGGCGGAATAGAGAATCATACTTTTGAATTATCAAAAGAGTTAGCTAAAAATAATGAAGTACATTTAATCTTAGGGCGAAAGTATCAAGGAAAAATGAAGCATGTAGAAAATCTTCATTATCACTATTTAGATTTTACAAGAAGTCGATGGAATTTTTTTTTACTGATTGAACTGAATAATACTATAAAGTTTATTAATCCAAATATTGTTCATGCGCAAGGAGGTAAGGCAAGTAAAATTATTTCATTTTTATCCAATTTTTTTAAAACTCCTACTATAGCTACAATTCATGGTATGAAGAGTAATATAAAAGATTACTTGAGTTTTAATAAAGTAATAGCGGTAAGTAAAAAAGCTGCACAAAAAATAGAGAAATATCGTACTGTTCATATTGTTTATAATGGAATTCAAAAACCATCTATGATTTGTTCATCTTACTATAATCATGGAAATAACTGTTTTATAAAAGCATTAGCGATAGGTCGCTTGAATTCGGTTAAAGGCTTTGATTTATTAATTGAAGCATGGCAGGGAGTGGATGCAGAATTAGAAATATTAGGTGATGGCGAGGATTTTGAAAAACTAAGTAGGTTAATAGAAAAATATAAATTACAGAATAAAGTTAAGCTTATTGGTTTTGTTGAGAATGTACATTCTCATATAGCGGCATGTGATTTTGTGGTTGTTTCTTCTCGGAGAGAGGGTGGGCCATTGGTGGTGGCAGAAGCGTTATTAATGCATAAGCCAATTATTTCTACAGATGTAGGAATGGTTGAGGATTTTATTCCCCCAACTTATATATCGTCTGTCGATAATGCTAAACAACTACATGAGTTAATTGAATTGGCGTTAACAAACTATAGTTCATTACGCCAAGATTTCAATTCGTCTTTTGCAAAAGCCGAAAAATATTTGGTAATCGACAAGATGGTTGAAGAAACTGTAAAAATTTATAAAGAATGTCTTTAGTTTTTTAGGGATAAGCGAATTGCATCTAAAACTACAAAATTACCGTTGGCATTGATGGTATGACAGCCATCATCCTCCGTTTTCCAGTCGGGTAACACAACTTCTAAAAGCTGCTCTTTATAAGTTGTTTGGTTAAGTTCAATTATCTCCTTTAACTCCATATTACCGCCATAACGTTTGAGTGAGTCTTGGCTTGGGCGTACTAATTTTCCATCATATATAAAAGGTTTACCTGCCATACGGAATTGTTGATGACCTGTGCAGACTGGGTTTTGTGGATGCTCGTGCCAGTTTGGGTTTAAAATATCTTCGGTAAAAAATAAATCTAAGCGGTCACCAAATTTTTTGCAATTTCTTCGTGTTGATGTAAATAAATACCACATGCCTTCATGATAGAAAGGGGTGGTATCGACAGCTTCGATGCCTTCTAGAATATTAGAATGTTTTTCCCATTTTTGAGGAAACTCGAGACATTTCCATAATTCAATGGTTTTGTTTTCTAAGGTTTCTGGAATCATGTACCAGTCATTTTCAATTTTAAACACGCAAGGATAAGATAGGTGATAGTCTAGTTTTAAAATAGTCTGTGGTTTAGTATAAGAACCATCTTTAAACACTTCTAAAACAGATAAAAAACCGACAGGATGAATATCATCCACTTCTTCAAAGAAGATGAAATGGCGGTCATTTTCCTGTGCATAAAAACAGTCGGCAAATGTGAAATTATGTGACGAATGAATTTCAAAAAGGTCTTTGAGTTGTTCTTGGCTTTTTAAAGGTTGATCTAGCCAGCCAAAACGCATATACCAATGTGAATCAAACTTCTTAGCTTGCTGTTTTTGTTTAAATTTATACCATTTTTTCAATAGAGTACGGGATGAAAGCATAATATTAATACCAAAGATATTATTGTTCAGATTTTAAAAAACTAGAAAGGCGAATTATTTTCTTTAATAAAAATAAAGATATGATTCTAGAAAATAAATCATTTTTCATTTTATTTAAATTTTTTTTGAGTCTATTAGTTTTTTTCATATACTTTTGACGATCATTAGCTATGTTGCTTATTTGTTCTTCATCATGTTCAAAACAAAAATAAAAGGGTATAACTATTTTGTCTGAAAGCAGGTATTTCCAGTCATCAATAAATGTTAAGCACTTAACTTGTTTGTAAATAAATTTTTTCGCAATATCAGGGGTTAGTGAGTAGGCATAAGTTGAAGTATAAAGGTCTCTAGGGCCTGTCATATTAAATGATAGGCTATCATGGCTTATATACCCTCGAATACGTCTTCTTGATGGTTCAGTATGACCCCCTAAAAAAGCAAATGAAGGGTCTATATTGATTAATGATAATAATTTTTCATTGATATTATTTAAGTTAAAAATAACATCATCCTCAATAATAATCACGCGATCAAAATTATTATAATCACCTTGAGCCAGTCGTTGCCATAATATCATGTGGCTCAAAAAACAACCAAATTCACTTGGTCCTAATTCATGTGTGCATCGCTCAGCAATTTGGCGACTTAAATTTAAAAAACATACATATTCTGGACGTAATTTTTTTCCGTAGATTGCATCAAAAAAAGAAAATTCGATTTGAATATCTTGAACGTGTTCTCGCAGAGAAAGAAGTTGGCCTTTAATTTTTTCTTGTCGATCTAAACTATCTTTTAAAGATACACATAAGATAAGAATTTTTTTCATGCTGATTTAACTTGAAATGTTACAGTTAAGGTATTCTATACTGCACTACGCTTGGTTGATAGTCTTAGACTGTTTTGTGGCTGATCAAGGAGCAATGCTTGTTCTTGATCACGAGTAATCACTATATTTATAGTAGATACGTTTCTTGTTAACACATATTTTAGTTTGTAAAGATAAAAGAAAATAGGATTGTAAGCAATGTCAATTAACTTACCTATAATTCATGCATTATGGATTGGAAATAAATTGGGGCCAATTTCTAGAAGTTGTCTCCAATCCTTTGTGATGAGAGGTCATGAAGTTCACTTACATACCTATGGTGATATTGAAGACTTGCCTGACGGTGTGAATCAAGTAGATGCTAATTTAATTATTTCTGCCGATAAAATTATAAAGCATAACGAAACAGGGAGTTATGCTTTATTTTCAGATATTTTTCGTTATGAGCTGATGCGTAAAGTAGATGGTATTTATGTTGATTGCGATGTTTATTGCTTAAAACCATTATTTATCCCAGAACATGGGTATGTTTTAGGTTTCGAAGATGATAACTGGATTAATGGTGCAATATTAAGAATACCAAAAAATAGCCCATTGTTAGAAAGTTTATTGAATGCAGCATATGACCCGCAATTTGTGCCGCCATGGTATTCAAAAAGTCGTCAGTTTAGATTAAAAATAAGGAAAGTTTTTGGTATAGGTACAAGTTTAGCTGATATGCCTTGGGGGGTGATCGGTCCCAAAGCGATTACATACTATGTACGGTCATATCAGCAAGAAAACAATGTCCAGCCTATAGACATTTTTTACCCAGTTCATTATCAATGCATTAGTCAATTGTGTGATCCAAATTTAACTATTCAAGAGCTTACAACGTCACGTACTTTGGCTATTCATTTATATAATGAAATGTTACGAGGTATAGATTTAGAAAGTATTGATTCGAAGTCTACTTTAGCTTTATTGCTAAATAATAAAATATAGGGATTGATGTTAGTATGCTTAAAGTTGGATTAATCATTGACGAATTCTTTGGTGGAGCTGGAACTGCTTTTGGTGGCTATGGTTTTTTAGCGCGAGAATACATCTCTAAGTACATTCCGAATAAGGATATACAAATTGATGTTTTGCTAGGGAAGGGTTCGAAGAAACTCTGTGTTGAAGAATATAATATTGACAATATTCGCGCTTTTCGTTTGCCTCGAAGAAAATGGTTTGCAAGAAGGTGGCTTAAAAAGCAAAATTATGATGTTTATTTGAGCATTGAGTTGACAGATAATTACATTCTGTTAAATGAACCAAATAAAAATAAGAAATTAATCTTATGGATACAAGATCCTAGACCTAAATACGAATGGGATGAAATAGAAACTGTAAAATTATTTCCTGAATATAATTATTATAATCAGGAAATTTATGATTTAGTCCATGACTGGTATAAGAATGGGCGTGTAAAGTTTATTTCACAAGGGTATTTCTTAAATCAGAAGGCTATTGATTTATATAATTTAGAGCAAAATATAAGCATACAATATTTGCCAAACCCAATTAATGTGGATGATAGTTTTGATGTAAAAAAATTTCCAAAGAAAAATATGATTATTTTCTTGGGTCGAATAGAGTCTGTAAAACGTGGTTGGCTTTTCTGTGAAATTGCAAAAAAGATGCCTAATTATGAATTTTATATATTGGGTAAGACTCATCGAGAAGAGGGTAGGAACTCTCAGATTATGTCTGATTATAACGCTATTCCAAATTTACATTTTGCAGGTCATGTAGAAGGTGAGGAAAAGGAAAAATATTTAAAAGAGGCAAAAATTTTAGTTAATACCTCAATTCATGAAGCTTTGCCAATTTCATTTTTAGAGGCATTATCTTATGGAACATTATTGGTTAGTAATAGAAATCCAGAAGATCTAACTTCTAAATTTGGGGTTCACGTGGGAGATGTATTAGGTGATGGTTTTGATAAGGTTGATTTATATGTAAATGCAATTAACCATTTATTAATGGATAATGATCAACGAGAGAAAACATCAATAGAAGCAATTGAGTATATTAAAAACATTCATAATGTACCAAAATTTATCCACGATCTCAGAAATGTTATTACTGAAGAGTCTAGATAATTAGATGATGTAAAAACAGGAATTTTATCTATTCCTGTTTTTACTACATTCTGCAGTGTTTGATGGTTTAATCTACCTTATCCGCATTCCCCTTCAACACCATATAAATCAATCCAACAAAGATCAGCAATGCGCCGCCTAAGCTGCTGACACAGAAAATCAAAATCCGGTTATAGGTGGTTAAGTTGAACAGCTGATTGTCCACAATGTAACGCATGAAAATCCATTGCACGATAGCAAAAATAATTAAGACAATTGCACGACGGCGAACTTCAGGACGCATAGCCATAGGAGAGATTCACAGCAAAGTGGAAAGTGTCAGCTATTATGCCACTGTTGAAAACTGTTCTCAATTGAATAAGAATAATCCAATTAAATTCAATTGATTAATAGTTTTTAGTCAGCCCATTCGCATGTTTTTAAATTTGATCATTGGATCTAACGTTTATTTTGACGGTAATGATTAATATCGCCATAGCAATTTCTAAAGCGCTTATACGACCAGATATACTGTTCCGGAGCTTGATTGATCATGTCCTGCATCGCGAGGTTTAGGCTATCCACAGAAAGCTGTAAATCTTTGGATAAAATATCATTAGAAAGCGTGGTGCAGTGCAGGTCAAAACTGGATAAATCATCATTGCGAATGCAGCTTAAGCCAATCACATTGCACTGTGTTTTGGCAGCAAGTTTTGATACTAAAGTCACGGTCAGGGTATTTTGGCCAAAAAATTCAGAATAGATCCCGCCTGAAACTTTGGGCAGATGATCCGGTAAAATGACCGTTAATCCACCTTGTTTCAAATGCTTGAAGATAGCGCGGATGCCGGTTTCATCGGTCGGGACTAAGGCCGCATGAAATTTTTGACGCGCCTCAAGCATATAACGGTTAATGCCTTTGTTTTTGTTGGGTTTGTACATAATCATCGGTGCGGTATAGACATTCAGCCAAGCATTGAGCATCTCCCAGCTGCCAAAATGCGGCACGACAACGATGACGCCTTTTTGATTGGCTAAAGCTTCGGTTAGAACCGATTCACCATGAATATGCTTAAATAAATTTAAGCTATAACTGGGCGGCATACCCCAGCATTTAATAAATTCCACATAGGTCAGGAACTGGCTTTGCATGCTTTTTTTGATGAGTTGCTGCTGCACATCTTGTGTTAATTCGGGATAGGCCAACCGAATATTGATTGTGGTGATGCGTTTAATGGATGAATTGAATGCATAAAGCACATATGCGGCGAACAAAGCCACGGCTTGTAAAATTCTTAAAGGCAATAGCGCCAGTGTTTTGAAGATGAAATACATTGCAGTGTGCGAGTCTCGGTTGTTTTAAGAGGTGACTGGTTGGAAATTTTGCCAAGAGACTATGCACTTTTAGAAAAACGGCACAAAAAGAATAAGAATCTACAGAACAAAAAATAAGAATAAATCAATAAATACAGCAATATCATTTTAGTTATGCTTACATAACTGTTATGCGCTACATCATAGCGCAGTTTGTATCTTACAGATTAACTCAATCAATCAAAATCCGATTTAAGCATTTTTTACATTTTAGTCATTAAATTTTGCAGCAATAATCCAATAAAAAACCCTGCAATTGCAGGGTTTTTTATTTCCTCTTTGTATTTCTCCCTTTGGGAGAAAAAGAAGGAATTAAAAAATTATTTAGCTTCTTCTGCTTTTGGTTTTTCACGTAAGCGAATACCCAAATCACGCAATTGGTTAGGTTCAACAGGTGCAGGCGCTTGAGTCAACGGACATTCAGCAGTTTTGGTTTTCGGGAATGCAATCACGTCACGGATTGAAGATGCACCGGTCATCAACATCACTAGACGGTCAAGACCGAATGCCAAACCACCGTGAGGAGGCGCACCGAATTTCAAGGCATTGAGCAAGAAGCTGAATTTCTCTTCCGCTTCTTCTTCAGAAATACCCAGCGCTTCAAAGATCGCTTTTTGCATTTCAAGATTGAAGATACGCAGTGAACCACCACCAACTTCAGTACCGTTCAACACCATGTCATAAGCAACTGAAAGTGCAGCGCCTGGATTGTTCTTCACTTCTTCAACACTTGATTTTGGCAGTGTGAATGGGTGGTGAACAGAAGTCCATTTGCCATCATCAGTTTCTTCAAACATTGGGAAGTCAACAACCCAAAGCGGCGCCCACTCGCATGTCGCAAGCTTCATGTCGTGGCCGACTTTGATACGTAACGCACCCATTGCATCGTTTACAACTTTGGCTTTGTCTGCACCAAAGAATACGATGTCGCCATTTTCAGCACCAACACGTTTCAACAGATCAAGCACGATCGGCTCGATGAATTTAACGATTGGCGATTGAAGACCTTCGATGCCTTTTTCAAGTTCGTTGACTTTGATGTAAGCCAAACCTTTCGCACCGTAGATACCGACAAATTTCGTGTATTCATCGATTTGGCTGCGAGGAAGTGCGCCAGCACCCGGTACGCGAAGCGCAACGATACGGCCTTTAGGATCTTTAGCAGGACCTGCGAATACTTTGAACTCAACGTCTTGCATCATGTCTGCAACGTCAACCAGTTTCAAAGGAATACGCATATCTGGTTTGTCAGATGCATAGTCACGCATTGCATCTGCATACGTCATACGTGGGAATTTGTCGAATTCAACATTTAACAGTTCTTTGAACATTTTGACTGTTAACGTTTCCATCAAATCCATAATGTCATCGTCACTCATGAACGATGTTTCAACGTCGATTTGGGTGAATTCTGGCTGACGGTCCGCACGTAAGTCTTCGTCACGGAAACATTTCGCGATTTGGTAATAACGGTCAATACCACCCACCATCAACAACTGTTTGAACAATTGTGGTGATTGTGGAAGTGCGTAGAAGCTACCGTTAGAGACACGACTTGGCACTAAATAGTCACGCGCGCCTTCAGGGGTTGCACGTGTTAAAACAGGTGTTTCAACGTCTAAGAAACCATTTTCTTCGAAGTAGTTACGAATCAGGTTGGTTAATTTAGAACGGAAACGTAAACGGTCAATCATTTCTGGACGACGAATATCAAGGAAACGATATTTCAGGCGTACTTCTTCAGAAATGTTTGAGTTCTCATCATTCAATGGGAATGGAGGAGTTTCAGACGCAGCAAGAACTTCAATGTCTTTACCTAAAACTTCGATTTGACCGCTCACCATATTGGCATTTTCTGTGCCTTCATAGCGACGACGTACACGGCCTGTAATTTTTAATACAAATTCTGAACGTGCTTTATCGGCAGTCGCGAAAGCTTCAGGCGTATCAGGGTCGATCACCACTTGAACAAGACCATCACGGTCGCGCATGTCAAGGAAGATTACACCACCGTGGTCACGGCGACGGTGAACCCAACCGCATAATGTAACGGTTTGGTCAATTTGGGCTTCAGTAAGTGAGCCGCAGTAATGAGTTCGCATCATAGCGTTAGAAATCCAACTATATGGGTTAAGGTCAGCGAATACGTAAACAGCGTACCGCTTTTATTCGAATGGGAGATTATGCCTCTTTTTGGCTATTTTGTCACAAGGACTTATAGCTAAAACGGTAAATTGATTGGCTTTTCGCTGTTTCAAAGCCGGTTATCGAGATGATTTTGAGAAAATACCGGTTGCTGATTTTAAGATCAGGAACACCACGCTTCCTGCGGTAAACATGGCTAAAAATGCGCGGAAAAAATAATTAATCGATTTGCCGACATAGCTATACAAATCATGTGCAAATTGTTCTGAATAAACGCTTTCCGCAAAATAAACATAACTGGTGATGCCTGCCAGCAATGCCAGCCAGAACAGCGCATGCACATAAATTTTAACCTTTTGATTGGCCGGCTCAGCGCTGCGGTAATGCATGTGATGGCGGCAGATCATCCATGCCAAGACAGGCAGCGCCAGTGCTGAGGTGCCAATTTGCAAGACCCGATGCAAAGGGTAGGTGTGATGAAACAGAGTTACGGGCTGCGATAGAACATTTTTAAAGGCAAAGGTCCGAAAATCGACATGGGTCAGTCCATCCCACACAAGATGCGTGGCTGTGCCAATAATCACGGCCAGAATCATACCGATCATGAAGCCGCAAAAGCGGTTCACACTGTCAAGATTGAGCGGTTTATTTAAGCTGAAAAAAGCCAGCAGCATTGGGCGGTAAAAAACATACCACAGCAAGCAGAAGAATAATCCCAGCAATAAATTGGGAATAATCAAGCCGGACCATTGATGCGAGCCGTTGTAATCGGCATTGGTAAATAAGCGGAATAAATCCGGAACCATCGCTCCAATAGCTAGAGCTGCAATCGGCAGGCGGCCGCCAGTCAATTTGGAAATCGGCGGTGCAAGAACGGCATGAGAAATAGTAAAAGGCATTGAATTAAAATAAATTGTTCAATAAATACAAAGGAATGGATCTGAGTCTAAATCAAATTCAGGCAAGAAAATGTTTTTTATTGCAAATAAAATGAAATGTTATATTATAACGAAACTAAAAATTAGCCAGCTTGAGCTTGTCCATGTCTTCTGAACATCTTTTTAAAAAAAATTTAATTACAGCATCCTTGCTTGCAGCAACAGCGCCTTTCGCTTTTGCAGATGATCATAAAACGCAGGTTCAGCAGCTGGAAACCATACAAATACAAGTACATCCTTTAGCACAGACGGCGGCAGACTTTGGTGCGGCGGATCATGTAGTCGATCAGCAGCAATTGGCTGAACGTCCTGCAACCATTGGCGATGCTTTGGCCAGCGAGCTGGGCGTGGCATCCAATCAGTTCGGGGCGGGTTCCAGCCGGCCCGTCATCCGCGGTCAGGATGGGCCGCGGGTGAAAGTGCTGCAGCATGCGTCTGAGCCGGCAGATGTCTCAAGTTTGTCACCAGATCATGCAGTAACGGTCGATCCGATTCTCGCCAAGCAGGTGGAAATCATCCGCGGGCCATCGACTTTGCTATATGGCGCAGGCTCTGTGGGCGGCTTGGTGAATGTCACGGATCAAAAAATTCCGACCCAGATGCCGGAAAAAGGCTATGAAGGCCAAGCAGGGCTGCGCTACAGCTCCGGCAGTGATGAAAAGCTAGCCAGTGCCGGCGTGACCGCTGTGCTCGGCGATCAGTTTGCCATCCGTGTTGAAGCGTCAAAACGCAAAGCCAATAATTACATTGCGCCTGCGGGCTACTATGCTGAACATGTGCATCATGAAGAAGATGCTAACGGCAATGCCATAGAAGAAGTGCATCGTGAAAAAGCCAAACGCATAGACAATACCTTTGCTGAAGGGCAGACAGTCAATATTGGCGGATCATGGATTCATGACCGCGGTTTTGTCGGGCTGTCTTTCAGCCAGCGTGAAGATCAATACGGCTTGCCGGGGCATAATCACGAATATGAAAACTGCCACCCGCATGGCAATGTTTTGGACTGCCACGACCACAGCGCAGGCGGCGGGCATGGCCATGACGATGAAGATCAAGCTGGGCCTTGGGTTGATTTAAAGTCTAAGCGTTATGATTTACGTAGCGAGCTGACGGAGCCTTTTGCCGGTTTTCAAAAACTGCGCGCGCATGCCAGCTATACCGATTATCAGCATGACGAAATTGAAGCTGGTACAGCCGCAACCACCTTTAAAAGCAAAGGCTATGATGGCCGTTTAGAATTGGTTCATAACCCGGTTGCCGATTGGGAAGGTGTGGTCGGCACACAATACAGCCGTCAAAAATTAAACATCACTGGCGAAGAGTCATTGATGAATCCGAACACCACGCAAAAGTGGAGCCTGTTTGGTGTTGAGCATAAGCAGTTCGGCGATGTGCATGTGGAATTGGGCGCGCGTTTCGATCAGCAGAAGATTGATATTGACTCTGCTCAAAAAGACTTTGACGATCATGCTGTTTCCTATTCCGCTGCGCTGAACTGGGTCTTTGCGCCGGATTATCAATTGTCTTTGGCGGCTTCGCATCAAGAGCGCCTGCCTTTGGCGCAGGAGCTGTATGCTAACGGCAAGCATTTTGCCACCAATACCTATGAGCGCGGCAATGAAAATCTGGGTGCGGAAAAATCCAATAATCTAGAGCTGGGCTTGCATTATGCAGCGGACAGGCTGGATTATCATGTGCATGTCTATCATAACTGGTACGACAGCTATATTTATGCTGCTACAACCGACCAAGATGAAAACTTCCGCTTAGTCGACTACACACAGGACAAGGCGAAGTTTTACGGTGTGGAAGGGGAAACCGGCTATCAGCTGAATGATGTGTATAAAGTCAGCCTATTTGGTGATTATGTGCGCGGTAAAATTGAGGGCGCCAATGCGCCGCGTGTTCCTGCCGGCCGTTTAGGCATGCGGGTGAATGCTGGATTCAGCGGCGGCTGGTCGGGCATGGCGGAGTATTATCACGTATTCAATCAGGAGCAATTTGCAGCTTATGAAGCCGAAACGCAAGGCTACAATATGGTGAACTTAGGCCTGTCTTATGCAGGGCAATACGCCCAAGGCAATAATTACCGCGTATATTTCAATGCCAATAACCTGCTGGATGATCAGGTCTATTCACATGCGTCATTCTTATCGAATATTCCGCAAGTCGGCCGCAATTTTACTGTAGGGGTGGAATTCGGTTTCTAAGCCGCTGGCAGAGTTTATGCGCGCAGCAGGCTGAATCACAGAAATCCTCTTGAAAATTCACAGGATAAAACCTAGTCTGAGCGCATTGGATTAGGTTTTTTATTATGCGTATTATTGAGCGAATTCACGGCAAGTTAAATTGGTCACGCCGCCAATACTTTGGTGTGGTGATGGGCTTGTTTGCCCTTGGCTATCTTTCTTCTGCCGTGTATCAGATGTATAAGCCCTTGCCGGAAGGGCTGGACTACACTGGAAAGTTACGGCATGCCAAGGTGGAGTTTATCGCGGATCAGACCTATCTTGATGCATCAGGCAAGCAGCAGCTGGATCAGCATATTTTCAAGCAAATGCTGCAGCTGATTGAACAGGCGCAGACCACGATTGTGCTGGATATGTTCTTATTCAATAAAGAAATCGGTGATTCCAAAGTGCCGCATCAGGCTTTGATGCAGCAGCTGACCGATGCGCTGATTGAGAAACGCAAATACACCCCGAATATTGAAATTAAATTCATCACCGATCCCATCAACTCGGTATACGGCGGCGTCTATGCCGAGCAGTACCATCAGCTGCGCCAAGCCGGCATTGATGTGATTGAAACCGATTTAACCCCGCTGCGCGCGTCGAATCCGGCATGGTCGGGTTTATGGTATTTATGCTGCCAGGGCATTGGCAATACCACAGAAAAAGGCTGGCTGCCGAATCCCTTTGGTGCAGAAAAAGTTACTGTCCGCAGTTATTTGAATTTATTCAATTTTAAGGCCAATCACCGTAAAACTTTGACGGTGGATACGCTCGACGGCTGGAAAACGCTGGTCACGTCGATGAATCCGCATGACGGCAGTTCCCGCCATTCCAATGTGGCACTGACCGTGACCGGCAATACCGCGATGGATGTGCTGAAAACCGAGCAGTCGGTGGGCATTATGTCCAAAGCCAATATGCCTGCAGTGATTATGGGGGAGTTTGACGGCGCTAAAAATCTGCCGCAAGTGCAGGTGCTGACCGAAAAAGCGATTTATGACCACGTTTTGGAGATGATCAGTTCGTCGCAAAAAGCGGGCATTGAAATTGATATCGCCATGTTCTATTTATCGGAACGGAAAATCATCCAGGAGCTGATCGCCGCGCATAAACGCGGAGTAAAAGTGCGGGTGCTGCTCGATCCGAATAAAGATGCGTTTGGCCGCACAAAAAACGGCATTCCGAACCGTCCTGTGGCTTCAGAACTCAATGATGCTGGGGTAGATGTGCGCTGGTGCAATACACAAGGCGAACAGTGCCACAGCAAAATGATCATCAAGCGGGATGTGCACACAACCGACATGATTTTGGGCTCGGCCAATTTCACTGCACGCAATTTGAAAAACTATAATCTGGAAACAGATTTCCGCGTCTTGGGCGCGCGGGATGCGCAAGTTTTCCAAGATGCCAATCAGTACTTTAACGGCGCATGGTCCAACTTAAACGGCCGCCAGGTCAGCGTGCCGTACAGTCAATATGCCGATGAATCAAAATTGAAATATGCGCTGTACCGTTTTATGGAATGGAGCGGGCTGTCGACGTTTTAGAATTGTTGTTTTAATCTCCCTAAATCCCTCTTTTAAAAAGAGGGACTTTCCTCCCTTTTAAAAAGGGAGGTTAGGAGGGATTTAATGAATTTTAATTCTTCGGTTCGGGATTTGGCGGCAGCATCTTATCTAAATCTTTGTCGCTGATTTTATCCAGCTCATGCAAATCGGTTTTGATTTTCCATTTGCTTTCATCTTCCACCGGATTCGGCAGGCGCGCTTCCAGCCAGTCACAGACCACATCTGGCGGAAAGTCTGCATGATTGCACTGAATCACCCAAGCGAGAAAGTCTTTGGCTTCGCCATTCATATAAGGCGGAGGAGAAACCGGCAAAAACTGGGTCGGCAGGCGCTCATTTTTAGAAATGTAGTTCAGCACATGGCCGAGTTCCTGCACGGTTTGCCATGCCAGCGGATGTTCAACATTGATTTGAAATTTGAACCACCATGCTTTTTGGCCATCAGTGCCATAAGCATCAATTAAATTCTTCTGCACACTCGGGACTTTGCAAAAATATGCATATAGCCGATCAAAATTCAGTTCTGCCACAATGGATGACTCAGTCACAAAAACCGCATTCTAGCATAAGCGCCGGCATTTCTTCATTTGCCGCGGCAGAGGTCGGGTGAATTCATCTGCTTTACAAAACTTTGCATTTGCTGGATTTTCATTCATTTTTTATCTTAAACTGAGCGTTACAATAAAGCATAAATTCCGTGTTTGGAGTTCTGCATAATGAAAGCAATTGTGGCATGTGCTGCTGGCTGTATGGTGTTTTTCGGTGCTTGCGCTTCGGCCATGGCAGACAATCAATGGGGCAATTACCGCGGTGTTGACACCTTAAAACAGCACCGTCCGCAGCCGCCTGTCAATCGGCCGATGCATCCAAGCCAGCGTCCAATTTACCCGCATCATCCTCATTACCCGAACCGGCCTTATCCGCCGTATCCAAACCATCCGTATCCGCCTATGCCGCAAAGCGGGGTCAGTATTCATTATCAGGCGCCAACCACGGTTATTCAAAATTCGCAAAGTTACAGCTGGGTGAATGGCGATCCGAATGTGGCCTATATTGAAAGTTCTACACAGGCCGTGATTACAGACTGGCGCCGTATCGGCTTGCCGGCGCCGCCTAGCGGCATGTATTGGATTTTTGAAAATGGCCGCTATGTTTTAGTGCCGAACCGATAAGTTCTTTATAACCTCGGCAGATTCCCCCTTGAGCCAAGGGGGATTGATGAGGATTTGTGTTTAAGACTTTAAGCCAGTTCATCATCTTGCGGACGTGGGGTTTTGCCTTCAGGCAACGGTTTGTCTGAATGCTTGTCACGGATTACTGATGGATAGGTCCACGATGCATAGCGCACTACTAAAATAGCAAAAGCCATAATTAAAATAGAACCTGTAATAATGACCAAATCCATGCTGGCTTTATGGGTATGTTGGATGTCGGCAATTAACAGGCGGGTAAGGGCGGTAATGGCAATATAAATTAAAAACCGCACTGGCATGTGATTGGTTTTAAAGTAAATACCAACCATGGCTCCGAGTTCTAAATATATAAACAGTAATAAAATATCGTCAATGGTGGCAAATTGTTTTATGGTCAGAATTTCAAAGACAGTATGTCCAGCAGACCAGATCACCATACAGCCAATAATAAATAAAGCAATGTAATGAAAGCTTTCTACGGCCAAATTGCCGAAACGGTCGAGGAGGGCTTCAAATTTTTCGATTTTAGGATTATGGCGGGTCATTTTTTCCTCCTGTACAGATCATTAGCTTCTTCATTAAAGAACAAGCAAATTTCATGCACATGACATGGAAATGACCAAAATATTTTACTCAGCTTCTCACGCATTTAATGTTAAGTTGTTGCTATTGATTTATCTCCAAATGAATAGAAAAACATGTATTTACCTACGTATTTTCAGCATGAAGATTTAGCCGGGTTGATTGAACTTATCCAGCAATATCCCTTAGCGACGCTGGTGATGATAGACCCCGATGGGGCATTGGAAGTGAATCATCTGCCTTTGGAATATGATGCAAAAATAGGTGAATTCGGTCGGCTGCGCGGGCATATTGCCAAAGCCAATCCGATGTTTGATCTGCTGAATGATGCGCGTGAGGTGTATGTGGTGTTTCATGCAGACCAAACTTATATTTCACCCAATTGGTATGCCGGAAAGCAGGAGCACCACCGTGTGGTGCCGACTTGGAATTACCGTGTGGTGCATGTCAAAGGTAAGATACGTAAAGTTGCAGATGAAAAATATTTGCGGGGGATTCTGGCTCGTTTGACGCGTCAACATGAAGCTAGCCAACCCTTGCCTTGGAAAATGGGTGATGCACCTGAAGATTTTATTCAAGAACAGCTGGAAAAAATTGTTGCGATAGAAATCGAAATAGACTCAATTGTGGGTAAGTTTAAAGTCAGTCAAAATCGCAGCGCTGCAGATGCTGAAAAGGTAGCGAAGGCTTTGGAAAATGGGCATCCTGATATGGCAGATTCGGTGCGGAAATATTATCCTAAATCATAAAATGACTTGGTTTATTTAACAAAATTTCATGACTGGAAATAGCGCTATTTTTATTCATAAAATTCTGTTGATTTCATTGTGAATATATATTTACTGGTCTTAAATCAGATGCTTAAAGAAGAGTTAGAACAGCAAAATAATCATGGTTTGACCAAGGATAATCAAAAAATACAGGCATTCGATAAATTTGATCACTGTTGTTTTGTTGGTGGTGCTTTGGTTCATGCTGAGCGAGGTTTAGTACAGCTACAAGATATTAAAATTGGGGGGCGAGTACTTAGTGCAGACCCAATAACTGGGCAGCAAAGCTATCAAGCTGTAACGAAAGTGATAAAAACCGAAAATCAGCCTGTTATTTTTATAGAGTTTAGATATCAAATAGATTCAAAACTATCGCTTTTTTAAAGACTTAAGGCTAGAGATGTGGTTAGAGCTAAGTTTGGTATAGAGGGTATTGGACTTCCATATATACAATATGTTGTTACTTCTGAACATCCATTTTGGGTAGAAGGGAAAGGTTGGGTTACTGCAAACCAGCTAACAACAGAAGATATCGTCGTAGATAAAGATGGAAATAAATATATTGCGGCAGCTGCTGGATATAATGCCAAAGCGCAGGCAAATATTTATAAAATCAATCAGAGTAATCATGGCCTAATGCCATACTATGGATCTGAAGATCGTTTTGATGCTGTTTTAGTTGATTTAATCAAAGGGATTGAAATTGATGAGGTTGTTAAGGATCACCCAACTTTAAATAAACTTTATAGTAAAAATATCCATTGGAAAGAAGATTTACTTGAGCAGCTCTCTGAGGAAGACAGAGCCAATGCACATTTTCATGGTTTTAGTCAGGGAGACTGGGTGAACCCTGAAACCATTCAATGGGATGAGAGTGAAGGCTATGTCACCACAATGGTGTATAACCTAGAAGTTGAAAATACACACACTTACTTTGTTGGTGAGTATAGTATTTGGGTGCATCAATGTGCCGGTGCCAAAACGAATATTGAAAATTAAATTAAAAAAATTCTATAAAAAAACGCCCGAATCATCGGGCGTTTTTTCTTTTACAATCTATAAAGCATTAAGCCTGATTGGTGAAGTAATCTTCAGAGAAGTTCATGATCACTTCAGAACCCGCTTTGACTTTTGCAATACGCAGCGCAAGTTCAGGCAGGATGCGCTGAGTGAAATACAATGCGAGTGCAAGTTTGTTTTGGTAGAACTCGCCATCTTTGTCTTTGGCTGCATTGGCAATGCGCGCAAACATATAAGCGAAGCTCAATAGACCTACAGCATGCAGGTAATCAACCGCTGCAGAGTTAGAGAATTCTGCATTTTCACGTGCTGCTTCCAGTACATATTGAGTCACAGATTCAACTTCTGCAGCAGCATCTAAAGTGGCATCTTTAATGAAGTTCAGGCTTGCGTCTAAACCATTGGCAAAATCACGGATTTCTTGGATGTATTCGGCAATGAATTCACCATTGCACTTAATGGTTTTCCGGCCAATCAAGTCTTGAGACTGAACGCCGTTGGTGCCTTCGTAAATTTGCGCAATACGCAAGTCACGGATGCATTGCTCCATGCCCCATTCACGGATAAAGCCGTGGCCGCCAAAGCACATTTGCGCATCTAGGGTTGCTTGGAATGCAGTATCTGTTAAATACGCTTTGGCAATAGGGGTTAACAGGGCAACACGGTTGTTGGCAGCTTTAACGGCTTCAGGATCCGTAGAGAATTTGGTGATATCCAGCTGCTGACCCACGTATACCGCAAATGCACGCGATGCTTCATTGTTCGCACGCACGTTGAGCAGCATGCGGCGTACATCGCCGTGAACTAAAATGCTGTCCGCTGGTTTGCTTGGTGATTGAACACCTGATGCACTGCGGCCTTGCAGGCGGTCAGTCGCATATTGCGCCGCATTTTGGTACGCAAACTCAGATGCGCCTAAACCTTGAATACCCATCGACAGACGTTCGTAGTTCATCATCACGAACATGGCAGCCAGGCCCTCGTTTTCTTTACCTACAAGGTAACCTTTGGCGCCGTCAAAGTTCATCACGCATGTTGCAGACGCTTTAATGCCCATTTTGTGTTCGATTGAACCTGGACCTGCATGGTTGCGTTCGCCTAAAGAGCCGTCAGCATTCACCAAGAATTTAGGCACGATGAACAGGGAAATACCGCGTGAACCGGCAGGCGCATCCGGCGTTTTTGCCAATACCAAGTGAATGATGTTTTCAGAAAGGTCGTGGTCACCGCCAGTAATGAAGATTTTGGTGCCGGTAATGTTGTAAGTGCCGTCTTCATTGCGTTCAGCTTTGGTTTTGATAATGCCTAGATCTGTACCTGCATGCGGTTCAGTTAAGCACATGGTGCCTGACCATTCACCTGTGTACATTTTTGGCAAGTACGTTTCTTTTTGCTCTTGCGATGCATAGCTGTTCAGCGCCATGCCCGCGCCGACAGAAAGCAGGGGATAGAGCATGAAGGATGGGTTGGTGGCAAACAGCATTTCGTCAGAAAGAACGGTCAGCATTTTCGGCATGCCTTGGCCGCCCCATTCTTCGTCGGCACCTAGGCCAATCCAGCCGCCTTCTGCGTATTGCTTGAATGCTTCTTTAAAACCTGCAGGAGATTTAACACTGCCATTGCTGAAAGATGCGCCTTCTTCATCACCCGTACGGTTTAAAGGGTGAGTCACGTTTTGCACAAATTTGGCCATTTCTTCAAGAATCGCTTCAGCAGTCGCTGCATCAACGTGAGCAAGATTTTCGTTGTTTTGCCAGAATTGTTCTGCTTTAAAAACATCATTTAAGATGAATTTCATATCTGCGAGCGGCGCGTTATAAATTGGCATAGTGTCACCTGTTTATTTTTAAATTCAATTCAGTCGAGTTGAGTCCAATACTTGAAAAATTAAGTTATTAGACAACTAAAGGGGAATGCTTGCATCTTTTATAAAGAAAAAGGACCGCCAATGCTATGACCGTCCTTTCCCTATTTCTGTACTCATGAGTACAGTTTTTTAAATATCATTAGATATTCACATTAGAATGCAAAGTGTTCTGCATCCAATGCCATCAATGGATCTAGACCACCAGCGATCACTTCTACGTGTGAACGGACGCGCGGCAAGATTTTCTTGAAGTAGAAGCGGGCAGTGGTCACTTTGGCGTTGTAGAAGTCAACGTCAGTTGTACCGGCAGCCAAGGTTTCTTGCGCTACAAGCGCCATGCGCGCCCAGAGGTAAGCAAGCGTCACATAGCCAGAGAAGTACAGGTAATCTACTGCTGCAGCGCCCACTTCTTCAGGGTTTTGCATCGCTTTCATGCCGATCTGCATGGTCAAATCGCCCCACTCTTTGTTCAGCGCAGCAAGCGGCTCAACAAATTCTTTCATTGCCGCATTGTCTTTGTTGGCTTCGGCAAATTTGTGGATGATCTTGGTGAAATCTTTCAGCATTGCACCTTGCGTACCCAGCACTTTACGGCCTAACAAGTCAATCGCTTGAATTTCAGTGGTGCCTTCGTACAAGCAAGAGATGCGTGTATCGCGAACAATTTGCTCCATGCCGTGTTCAGAAATGAAGCCGTGGCCGCCAAAGACTTGAACGCCGTGTTTTGCAGATTCAGAACCGGTTTCGGTTAAGAATGCTTTGGCAATTGGAGTCAATAAAGACAAGATGTTGTCAGATGCTTTGCGCTCTTCTTCAGTTGCGCCTTGCTCAACCACATCAGCGTGCAGAGACAAGAAGTAAACCAATGCACGCGCGCCTTCAGCAAATGCTTTTTGCGTCAGCAGCATGTTGCGCACAGCAGGGTGAACGATGATTGGATCAGCTTCTTTTTCAGGCGCTTTAGGACCTGAAAGTGAACGCATCGCTAAACGGTCTTTAGCATAAGCAAGCGCGCCTTGGAACGCGCCTTCAGAAGCAGAAAGGCCTTGCACAGCAGTACCGATACGCGCTGTGTTCATGAAGGTGAACATGCAGTTCAGGCCGCGGTTTTCAGGGCCAATCAGGAAGCCTTTGGCGTTGTCAAAGTTGATGACGCAAGTCGCGTTGCCATGGATCCCCATTTTGTGTTCAATCGAACCGCAGCGTACAGCATTGCGTTCGCCCATTGAACCGTCAGCATTGACATTGAATTTCGGCACGATGAACAGCGAGATGCCTTTGGTGCCTTTCGGCGCGCCAGGAAGACGGGCAAGCACGATGTGGATGATGTTCTCCGCCATGTCGTGTTCACCAGCAGAGATAAAGATTTTCTCGCCGGAAATGGCATAGCTGCCATCCGCTTGCGGTTCAGCTTTAGAACGGATGATGCCTAAGTCAGAACCTGCATGAGATTCTGTTAAGCACATGGTACCGGTCCATTCGCCTGAAACCAGTTTAGGCAGGTAAGTGTCTTTTTGTTCTTGTGAACCGTGGTGCTCTAAAGTACGCACAGCGCCGTGTGACAGGCCAGGATACATGCCCCAAGCCCAGTTTGAGGTGCCGACCATTTCAGAGATCACGTTGCCTAGAGACACTGGCAAGCCTTGGCCGCCGTACTGTTCTTCAGCAGAAAGGGACGGGAAGCCGAGTTCGATATATTTTTGGTACGCTTCTTTAAAACCAGTCGGTGTAGTTACAACACCGTCGTTCCAAGTACAGCCTTCGCGGTCGCCGACTTGGTTTAGAGGAGAAAGTTCATTTTCACAGAAGTCTGCAGCGGCTTCTAGATATTGGTCAACCAACTCACGACTTACGCTGTCAGAAAATGCAGGAAGCTTTGAATAATGTTCTTCTGCGTTTAAAAGTTCATGCAGAACAAATTGCATATCACGTAAAGGCGCTTTGTATTGTGGCATATCGTTTTCCTCAATACTGGTTTTTACCAGCGTTAATAATCCTAAATAAACATTGGAACGTATCTTCAATGACACGTGTCTGAATGGTTCTAATCGTGCAACATCTTCTTATTGGGTACAAGCATTCCAAGGGTATTTCTTGGTGACTGTAAAGTCAAAGAATTATCTGTTGGAAATGCTAAGTGTATTGAGTGTAAACACTTTTAGACTATTTGGAATGACACAAATAGTCTAAAAGCGTAAAAAGATATGTCCAATAAAAAAGGCGCTCCAGAGAGCGCCTTTTTGCTGCAATTGAATTGCAAACATCATTTAATTTTATTTTGCTGCTGCTGGCGCAACAACATTGGGCTGGAAGCGGACGGCGCATTTACCGTTGATTTGCTGCTCACCGACTTTAAATGCAACGGCTGTGCCATCTGTTTTGCCTTGGCACGCTTTGGCAATCGCTTGCTGTTTGGCTTGGCGCTCAGCTAAACGCTGATCAAACTGTTTGGTCAGTTCAGCGCGCTTTGCATCTGTCAGCGGCTCGCCGCGCTGCATTTGGCCGTGCATTCCAGCATGCATTGGACGGTGTTCGCCGCGCATCGGCTTATGCTCGCCGCGGGCTTTGTGATCCGCCTTGAAGGTCATGAGGCATGTGCCGTCAATGGTTTTATCGCCTGCTTTCACTTGCATAGCGGTACCCACCGCTTTGCCGTCACAGGCTTGCTGCATTTGCTTCATCATGGCATGGCGTTCTGCGCGCATTTGCTTCATCTGCTCGCGCTGTTCAGGCGTCATTTTGCGTTCTTGATCGCCATGATGCTGTTTCATCATTTGGCCATGATCTGCATCTTTCGGTGCAGCAGTGGATTGGCATGCGGTCAGCGCGCCTGCAGATAAAATACTGGCGCCGACTAAAGCAATTTTTGTCATATTATTCATAATGATACCTAACGGCTGATAGATTCTGTTCGATACAGATAAGATTAAATAATAAAGATGAAGAAACAATGGAGAGTTTTTTGATTCAGTGTTCGCTACAATAATGAATATAGAAGAAAAATAGAGTTGTGCTCTTGAAAACCCGCCGTATCCCGATCGCCTTGCGCTTATTTTTGACTGTACTGCTGACGACTTTGCTCATCACCACGGTCAGCTTGGGCGTGCTTCATTGGAATATGCAACGCAATTTTACCCGCTATGTTTCTGATGTGGAAATGCAGAAACTGGATCATCTGATTATGAATTTAGCAGAGGTCTACAAAGTTTATGATGACTGGGGCAATGCAATTCAGGCGCAGATTCTGCAGATCGAGGGCAAGGCTGGCCCGGATGATTATGACCGCCTGTCGCGCTGGTGGCTGCGCCGGCAGTATGATATTGCCTTGCAGCAGCGCTATTTTCAAGACAATACCAATCCTTTATTTACGGTGCACAATATCGATGCCGGGGAAAATAAGCATCAAGCCGATCCTGAAGAACTGAAGCTGCTGGAGCTGAATCTGCCCTCAGAATTTCAGCCTTTTGACGGCTTGAAATTTCCGCTGAGCGAGAATCAGAATGTGTTCCGCCCGCCGAATGCCAAAGACGGCAAAAAAGAGCAGCCTGCTGCGCCGATGGTGCGTAGCAGCAAGGGCAAGAAGCAGTTTATTCAGCTGCCGGACCGTTTGGGCTTAAGTTCACGCTTATCCTTATATGACGCCAAACATCAGTTTGTGGTGGGGGAGCAGTCGGATGATCAGGTGTCCTATCGGCCGATTGTGGTGAATAATCAAGTGGTGGGCTATTTAGGGCTGAAACCGGTCTTGGATCAGGACGATGCGCTGAGCATCAACTTCTTCAGCAATCAAAAGCGCTATCTGCTGCTGGTTTACGGACTGTCTTTTTTTGCCAGCTTGATTGTGTCCTTGCTGCTGGCGACTTATTTTAAAAAGCCGATTCAGCGCTTGCTGAACGGCACACGCGAGCTGACCCAAGGCAATTATCAGCATCAAGTGACGGTGAACCGCAACGATGAGCTGGGTGATTTATCCAACGAGCTGAATCAATTGGCGGTGATTCTGGATCAGCATGAAACTTCACGCCGTCAATGGGTGGCCGATACCTCACATGAATTAAAAACCCCGTTGGCCGTCTTGCAGGCGCAAATTGAAGCCATGCAGGATGGTATCCGCAAGCCAACGCCTGAACATTTTGCGTCGATGCTGAATCAGGTCAGCAGTCTGAAAAAACTGACCAAAGATTTAGCCGATTTAGCCCAAGCCGATGCGCAGCAATTGAACTGCTATTTCACTGCGGTAAATCCGTGGGATGTGGTGCTGCAGGAAGTGGAAAGCTTTAAGCCGAAATTTGAGCAGGCGCAATTGAACATTACTGCGGCAGGTGACGGCACATCATTACAATTAGATATAGACCGTTTTAAACAGATTATGGTCAACTTGCTGGGCAACAGCATTCGCTATACCGAAGCTGGCGGCGAGGTTCATGTGCATACAGCACAGGATGATACACAGTGGACGGTCTATGTCGATGACAGTCCATACGGCTTGACTGATGAGCAGCTGGCGCGTTTGGGCGAGCGTTTCTACCGGGTGGATGATTCACGTACGCGCGCAACCGGCGGTACCGGATTAGGATTGGCCTTATCGGTGAAAATGGCGAAAGCGATGGGCGGAGAATTGAGTTTTGAGCACTCTCCATTGGGCGGTTTGCGCTGCAAATTGACCTTCCCCAAACAGATGAAACAATAAAAGGAAGCATGCATGAAACATATCATGTTGGTTGAAGATGAAGTGGAATTGGCACAACTGGTGCGTGATTATCTGGAAGCGGCAGGCTTTGAGGTCAGCATGTTTCATGACGGGCAAGAAGCCTATGACAGTTTCACCCAACGAAAACCAAGCCTGATGATTTTGGACTTGATGGTGCCGCGTATGGATGGCTTGACCATTTGCCGTAAAGTCCGTGAGCAGTCAGATCTTCCCATTATTATGGTGACTGCGCGTACCGAAGAAATTGACCGCGTATTGGGCCTGAATATGGGCGCAGATGACTATGTCTGTAAGCCATTCAGCCCGAAAGAGCTGGTTGCGCGTGTACAAGCCGTTTTACGTCGTTTAGAGCGCAAGACTGAACCTGAAAGCAATGATTTGTTCCGTATGGACAAAGGCCAGCAGCGCATTTGGTATCAGCAAAAATCGCTGAATTTAACCCCGACGGAATTCCGCTTGCTGGAGCTGTTTTTAGAGCATGTCGGACAAGTGTATTCACGTGCGCAATTGCTTGATCATATCAACCCGGACAGTTTTGAAGTGGCGGATCGGGTGATTGACAGCCATATTAAAAACCTGCGCCGTAAAATTTCGGATGCAGCGGAAACGGGCAACCGCCATGAGTGGATTCAGGCGGTATATGGTGTGGGCTACCGTTTTGAATATCCTGAAGAATAAGGAATATTCGATGAAATGGATGAAAGCGGATGAGTGTGAACTGATCCGCTTTTTTTATTGACGCTGAAGCTGAGGAATTGTAAATGAAAATGAAGATAAGAAATGAGCGCTTGGATGATATTTTAGCGATCGAAGCCGTCACTCAAGCTGCATTTTTACATGCTGCACATAGCAGCCATACCGAGCATTTTATTGTTAATCAACTGCGTAAAGATCATCAATTAACGCTTTCGTTGGTTGCAGAGGAACAACAGGAAATTGTGGGACATGTTGCTGTTTCACCGATTCGTTTATCGAGTGGTGAGGCCGGTTGGTATGGTTTAGGCCCGATTTCGGTGTTACCGAGTAAGCAAGGGTTAGGTATTGGCACACAGCTGATGCAAGCGGCGTTGCAGGCTCTAAAAAATATCGGTGCTACAGGCTGTGTCTTATTGGGCGATCCCAATTATTACGCGCGTTTTGGCTTTCAAGTTTTTCCAGAGCTGAACTTAGCCGGTGTACCGAAAGAATATTTTCAGGCCATCACATTTGTCGATAGCCTTCCGCAAGGCGATGTTCAATATTCAGCGGCTTTTAATGCGACCCAATAGTCGAAGCAGGTTGAATGTTTTTTAGGATGATTAGATTGAAAGCTCAATTATTTTTAAGCCTAATTTTCCTCATTATTCATTGATTAAACACAAAATAAAAAACATGCATGAACGAAAAGATAGACGGATGAAGGCTCACGGGCTAGGTTCGAAGGCATGAAGCCTTTACAATTCTCCATGTTATACATGATGAGAGTTTGTTTTGAACAGCGAAACGCCCCAACTGCAGCGACGTTTAAAGAACCGCCATATCCAATTAATCGCCATGGGCGGTGCGATTGGAACAGGATTATTTTTAGGTTCAGCGCATATTATTGAGTCGGCAGGGCCTTCGATTATTTTAGGTTACCTGATCGGCGGCATCATTGCGTTTTTAATCATGCGCCAACTGGGTGAAATGATTGTACAAGAACCGGTAACGGGGTCATTCAGCCATTTTGCTTTTAAATACTGGGGCAAATTTTCCGGCTTTTTAACCGGCTGGAATTACTGGATTTTATATATTCTGGTGGTGATGACCGAGCTGACGGCGATTGGTAAATATGTGAATTACTGGTGGCCGCATGTTCCGGCATGGGTGTCGGTTTTGGTGTTCTTTGCCGTGATTACCTTGGCCAATTTAGCCAATGTCAAACTGTATGCCGAATCTGAATTTTGGCTGTCGATGATTAAGGTCTTGGCGATTGTCGCGATGATTATTTTCGGGGCGTATTTGCTGTTGACGGCAGAGGTAGGTTCATCGGTATCGATCAGCAATTTATGGGCGCATGGTGGCTTCTTCCCGCATGGTTTTGAAGGTCTATTTTATATGTTGGCCTTTATGATGTTTGCCTTTGGCGGTATTGAGCTGATCAGCATGGCGGCGGCAGAAACAGAAGATCCCGATAAAAATATTCCGAAAGCGGTGAATCAAACCGTGATTCGCGTATTCCTGTTCTATATCTGTTCTTTGGCGGTGCTGCTGTCATTGGTGCCGTGGAATCAGCTGCAATTGGGTGGTTTGGATCATAGTCCATTTGTGCTGATTTTTAAGCAGATTGGTATTGATTGGGCCGCGCATTTGCTGAACTTTATTATTTTGACGGCGTCTGTGTCGGTCTGTAATAGCGGGATGTATGCCAATAGCCGTATGCTTTTGGGTCTGGCCGAGCAGGGCAATGCGCCGAAGCTATTTAAACAAGTGAATGAACACGGTACACCGATTGCGGCGGTTTTATTTTCTGCCGTGCTGATTTTCGGCTGTGTGCTGCTAAATTATTTCCTGCCTGAAAAAGCCTTGAGTTATCTGATTTATATCGTGGTCAGTGCCGCAGTATTGAACTGGATTTTGATTAGCTTAATTCATTTGAAGTTTAGACAAGCTATGAAACAGCAGGGTATTCAGACCAAGTTCCCCGCATTATTTGCACCATTTACCAATTATTTGGTTTTGGCTTTCATGCTGATGATTTTATACATCATGTGGATGCAAGGCTTTAAGCTGTCGGTAATGATGCAGCCTGTATGGATCTTACTGTTGTTTGTGCTGTTTAAAATTATGCAGGCAAGAAAAGCTTAGTTGTTATTAAAAAAGGACTCAAAAATGAGTCCTTTTTTACGGCGCAATAAAAGCTGCTGACTGATGGTATCTATACAGATTATTTACATCCGATCTTAGAAAAATGACCTATTTGTTCCAACCGAATTTTTTAAAAATCGCCAGACCTTGCTTGGATTTTAAGAAAGTGATGAAACTTTGGGCCTCAGGATTCTTTAAGCTATGTTGCGTCAATGCAACACCCGTATCACGGTAAATCACCAATTGAGGTTCGATCGGAATGATTTGTCCAATATTGGGATTACTGATTCCCCAAATATTAAAGACTAACCATGCGTCATAATCATTATTTTCCTGCCAGTTCTTTTTGGCAACGCCGGTATTGGGCGCATACATCACAATATTTTTTCGAAATGCCTTGGTTAATTCAATATTCCCCGTTCTGCCGGCAATATCCTCCCACATCCCGACTTGCCCCGCGCCATGCGTAACCAAAACCTTGGTATTTGGTTTCGCCAAATCCTTAAAGCCTTTAATCTTTTTTGGATTTCCCTTTCTGACTAAAATGGCAGCAGGACGCAAATAAAGCGGCTCAACTGAATTTTTGATAATTTGTTCAGAAAAAACAGACTCAAAATCAGACATCATAGCCTCAGAGCCGCTATAGATGATGTCTGCATCTAATTTGGCTTTTTCAGCCCATTGCGGTGTGGGCCCAGCCGTAACATTGACTTCAATCCCCGTATTCTTTTCGAATTGTTTTGCGGCCTCATGCATTGCAGGTGCTGGCCCGCCAGGACCATAGATATTAATCGCAGCCATAGTCTCCATGGACGCATAGCCGAGCATGAATGAAACGAGGTAGTGGCTGAGTTTATATTTTTTTAACATTTAAATACCGATCCTTGATGTCGTAAAAATTATTATATAAATTTTATTGATTGTTTTTTTTATTCTATATTTATTTTTTTGTTATTAAAAGCCGTCTAATGATGAATCTTGGATCAAATGGATTTCATATTGATTAAAATTTTATAAAAGTATTATTTTTCAAGTTTCTTAATATTCCTCAGTAATTCAATCTTTTGCCGTTGTCCCTTATTTAATTTCGAAACCACCAATTCATAAGAATTCAGCACCAAATCTTGCAATAAATCTTCTTCAAGTTCTTCATCTGCAAAGATGGTGATCCAATGCTGTTTATTCATATGCCAGCCTGCGCGGATATAGGGATAAATGTCTCTGAGCATCGCGCCATGGTCTGGAAGCATGTATCACCGCAATGGGTAAATTAAGTGAAATTGAATTTTTTATTCAGCGGAAAAATTTCATTTTAAAAGTGTAATAATCAAGTAAATGACAAAATTAAATTTATATCATTTAAAATATAGGCTCTAAAAGAGTGCAAATTTAAATTTTAAAGCGAACACAATAATTACTAAAACATTTTAAGAACCGAGCAGAGGGAAACATGAAAATAGTTAAATTAATGCTTGCAGCTGGAGTTTTAAGCTTAACGGCATGTGGCGAAAGTGATAAAGACTCATCTTCTACATCAGGATCTACGGAGGCGCTTGTACAAAAGAATGTGGAAGAAGTTGCTATTTTAGATGTCAATAACATTCCATTAAATGGGGCATCTATCCAAATCTTAACTGAGGAAGAATGGCAAAAGCTTCAAGCTGCTCAGCCTAAAGCGGCCATGTTGATGGTTAGCGATGAAGGAGAATCATTATTTCCATCCGTTTCCAATCTACCAACTGCACAGGCCTTTACAGGGCCTAGCTATATGAGCAATGCTCAAGGGATCGTCCAGTTGCCAAAATTGCTTGCCGGCAATTACTATGTATTAATCACGAAAAATGGACAGTCAAATGTTTCGGCATTTCTAATTTCTTCATTGAATACGAATAAAAAAATTGTAATTAATACAGCGCTCAATTGTCTGGATACACAGTGCCAGACCCTAAGTGCTAATCCAGTAAATGATGCAGTCATTGGAACACTTTCTGGGCAGATTGTTTTTAAAGGAAAACCTGCCCCTAATGTGCAGGTATCACTGTCAGGTGGTGCGGCAACTAATGGCGCTTTTGTAAGTGCTATTACTGATGTGAATGGCTATTTTACACTGTCCTTCAACGTGTCTAATGAATTGCTGAATGCACTAAAAAATGCAACCCTTACGATTAGTGGATCAGGCTATCAAACCATTATCAAAAAAGTAAAAGTGATTGCATCATCTGCATCGGGCTATCAGTTTGAAGTATTGCCTGAAACATCACAAATGGATGCTGTATGGCGAGAAACTTTTGAAGTTGATTCAGCAACCCGCAATGCTTGGACTGTCGCTATTCCAATGGTAGAAAATGTGAATTGGCAATTACTAAGCAAAGGTCACGGCATTATTAACAGTCAAATAGAAAAAACAGTCCATCTCGCGCCAAATGACCAAAGCCAAGGTGCAGTGCCAGAAGTGCTGCAAGGGAATTATGCTTATTGGTATGGGGATAAGGTAAATGGCAATTTCGTTGGTGAATTAGCTGTAAGTGGGAGTGAGGATTCTAGTTTTGATGGAGGACGGTCAAAACAAGAAAATATGGGCGAACTCATATCGCCAGTTATAGACTTAAGCCAGCAGAAAGCACCTCTAAGCCTAAGTTTTAAAACGTGGTGGGAAATCGAGTCTGTGAATCCAAATAATCAAGGTTTTGATCTGATGAATATTTCAGTATCTACCGATGGTGGTCAGACATTTAAAACAGTTGCACGATTAAACCCGCTTGCTGATCCATCTACTGAATATGAGCGCGCACCGATTCCTTACAGCAATATGGGCTTTAACCTAGCGCCAGCTGCAGTGCAGCAGGAAGCAATTTCTTTGGATGAATATGCAGGAAATGCTAAAGTACAGATTAAGTTCCAATTCCAAACGATAGATCATCTCTATAATGGTTTTCGCGGCTGGATGATTGATGATATTGTCATTCAGAAAAAAATAGGGACTTTTCCGCTGTTTGATGAGACTGTCAATTCAGGCGGAGAAGATGGAGATACAGAGGCATCACAGTTAAGCAAAGCGCAATATTCAAAAACAGCTCAGGTTATGTTGCAATCGACAAAGGCGTATTCACGCTGGGCGGAGGAGCCTCGGCGTAAATAATATTGAATAAAAAACTCCCTTAAGGGAGTTTTTTATTTTTGGTGGTTAGTGTACGAAGTAGTGTAATTCGCTCTCTTAGCCCCTTATTTAATTTTGATACCACCAATTCATAAGAATTCAGCACCAAATCTTGCAATAAATCTTCCTCAAGTTCTTCATCTGCAAAGACGGTGATCCAATGCAGTTTATTCATATGCCAGCCTGTGCGGATATAGGGATAAATGTCTCTGAGCATCGCACCGTGGTTTGGAAGAACTTTTAGATTGATTGCCGCTTTGCCTTCTAAATGAAAACTCAGCATAAAGACTTTATCCATGACTTTGTACACATCACAGCCGTCACCAAAGGGCTGGCTGCATGTGGTTTCAGGTAGGGCAAGCGCTGTTTTGGCTGCGCTAGCATGTAAAGAAATCATAGGAAATCACCCAAAAAATAACAAATCAGATTCCACGTCTAAGGATGAATGTGAATGGCGGTATGATTATTTACCAATTGCCAAATTTCATCCATATCAATATTGCGCACCGCAATACAGCCCCAAGTCCAATCTTTTTGTGGAAAATAGGTCTTAAGTTGAGGTGCCGCTTTCATTTGCAGGCTGTTGGCAGAACCATGAATCATGATGTCACCGCCTGCAGAAACACCCAGCTGCGCTGCCTTTTGCTGATCGGCTGCATTGGGATAGGAGATATGCAGTGATTTATAAAATGCGCTTTGTGGATTGCGCCAGTCAATCACATAAGAACCTTCCGGGGTTTTACCATCACCTTCTTGGACTTTATGTCCTAGCGGTGCAAAACCAAGGCGGATCGGATAACGGCGGATGACTTGATCCTGATGCTTTAACTCCAAATAGCGTTGATCTTTATACACCTGAATACTGTCGATGGGTGTCGCGCTACGAATCTGCTGAATTTCCTGATCACCTAATGCCGTAGGAAATGACAGCGCATGAGCAGAAGTCGGCAGAAATTTTCCAATTTTTTGATAGCTTACACAGGCTACAACAATGCAGAGCGAAGCTATGCCACTGAAGAAGAGGATTTGTTTTCTGGTCATTTTAATTTTTGGGATAAGGCGCATTTGCAGCTCATCCATTATGGCATTGTGGATAATGTTTAAATTATCCACAATTTGAGTCAGATTTAGCGCTGCATTTGTGGATAAATGTTAAGACGAACAGCTGACCATGACTTCAGGCACATCATTTGGCAATGGCGCTAAATCTTCTGGTTGTTCCAATTCAGGCTGTTTGGTATAAGGCTGGCTGAGCAGCGTAAACAAACGTTGGACTTCTGAAAAATCATTGCGTTCTGCCAGTTCAATCGCTTTTTGCGCCATGTGATTGCGCAAAATATATTGTGGATTGGCTTTTGCCATGTCGGTATCTAACGCATCGGTATCCTGATGTTCACGAATGCTTTGATACTGTGCTAAGAAATTTTCAAAGGCTCTACGATCAAGGCAATCATCTAAGATCGCTTCATAGTCATGCTGTTGCAGGCGCAAAAAACTTTGGGTGTAATCTAGCTGTTCAGATTGCAGGATACGTAAAAAGGCCATCGCGCAGTCAAAGCTGTCTTTATGGAAACTTGGCAAGCCCATTTTCTGGTTCAAGCCAAGTTTGTAATGTTCTAAGAAAGTCGGCTCAAAATGTTCGAGGCATTGGGCTAAATCCTCTTTCCACTGGGATTTGTCATAATCCGCAGGGCAGAGTGGCACCAGATTATTCAGCCAGTTCCATAAATTCCAATGCCCGATACTAGGCTGCTGCTGATAGGTATAGCGGCCTTGATAGTCCGAATGGTTATTAATCCAGTTCGGGCGGAAGCGTTCCATAAAGCCATACGGCCCGAAATCCAGCGTTGAACCGGTAATGTTCAGGTTATCGGTATTCATCACGCCATGTGCAAAACCAACCAGTTGCCAATGTGAAATCATCACCGCTGTGCGTTGAATCACTTGTGTAGCAAATGCCAAAATCGGCTGTTCAGCGTTAAGGCAATCTGGATAATGCCATTCGATGCATTTTTGGGTGAATTCTGGCAGCAAATCGCCTTGATATTGATTGATCCATTCAAAATGTCCCAGACGAATATGACAGTCGGAGGTGCGCAGCATCATGGCGCCGGGCTCTAATTTTTCACGCTGTACGCTTTGCTCTGAACTGGTAAAGCCCACGGCATTGCTAGACGGAATACCGAGGGCATTGAGGGTATGACCTGCAAGATATTCACGAATCACCGAGCGCAGCACCGCACGGCCATCACCCATGCGTGAATACGGGGTTGAACCTGCACCTTTTAAATGTAGATCGATGGTTTGATTGTTTTGATCGACAATTTGCGCAATCAGCAGACCACGGCCATCGCCCAACTGGCCAGCCCATTGTCCAAATTGATGGCCTGCATAAACCATGGCTAAAGGTTCAAACTCCGCAAAGGTTTTTTGACCACTGCAAATTTCCACCCATGCCGCTTGATCTTCTGCCGACCATTGCAGCTCATCGGCTAAGGCCTGATTAAAATGCCCCGCTTTTGCGCCTTTAAGCGGTACCGGCATTTGATGATGATAGAGTTTAGCGGGAAGGGAGGCATAGCGCGGATTGAAGTGCATAGGAGGACGGCAGAAACTGAGTATGCTGAAACTATAGCAAAGTTGCAGATGGCGATGTGCGTCAAAATGCAGTAAATCGTTAATCGGCTTTGGGGGCTAAGTTCGTGCTCAGCGGTGTGGAATCAATCTGCAATGAATAGGCGTGCGCCATGGTCTGCATGAGAGAGGTGCGGTTCGGTATGGTTGGCCCTATAGCCTGCAGAACATTTTAAGATTCGGGCGCGGATGGTGCCAAAGCGCTATATGCGCCAAATGGCAAAACCATGTTCATCCTCAAAGCGTTCCGTTTCGACTTCATCTCCGCTGGTCTATCCTCAAGCTGGTCAGGCCTAAAGGGGGATTGCGCATTTCTATCCTCTCTATCCTCTTGCGCTGTGTTGTCCTTTTGACCTGCATCGGCCTCCCGAATTTCAAGCAAAAAAAAGCTCCCATCGGGAGCTTTTTTTTGACCATTTTGAATCAGTTGACGGTTTTCTTTTTAAAGTTGTCGACCAGCAGATTCAAGGTTTGGCGGTGATGAGACAGGCGCTGTTCAACCAGCTGGAATTCAACTTTCAGCTTGTCATCCATTTGATGGATTTTTTCCGCTACCGCTGTTTTCTTGGCTTGAATTTCCTGTTCTTTCAGTTTGGCCCAGTCATTTAAGGTTTGCGAGAAAGCGTCATATTCTTGAGAGATGCGCAATTTGACATTGGCAACATCGTCAGTGACATTTAAACCGTAAATAGCCAGATCCTGTTCCGCATATTTAAACCGCATGGCCAATTCCGCTTTTTTAATATTAAAGCTTGGAATGCGGCGCAGATTTTTCGCTAAGCCTAATTTTGAGCAAGACCAGATCAGCCATTTAGTCGGATCGTACTGCCACCATTTCACGCCGTTGCGGTAGTCATATTGGAAGATGTGGTGGTAGTTGTGATAACCCTCACCCCAAGTTGCAATCGCTAAAATAAAGTTATCGCGTGCAGTGTTCTCGTCAGTATATGGACGTGAACCCCACATATGGCACAGTGAGTTGATGAAAAAAGTGACATGATGGCTGAGGATCAGGCGCATTAAGCCGCCGAGCAGCAATACGCCCCACATGTCGCCTACAGCCCAGCCGATCGGCAGCAAAATTGCGGCATGCACGACAATCACTAAAGGCACATAGTATTTGTCTTGGAACATCACCAGTTTGCTGTTGAGCAAATCCGGCGCGTTTTTGTAATTGGCCGCGCCAGACGGATAGTCGCGAAGCATCCAGCCAATATGCGCAAACCAGAAGCCGCGGTTAATGGAGTATGGATCTTGATCGACATCATCGACATGGCGGTGATGGGTACGGTGGCCTGACGCCCAAAACAGAATGCTGTTCTGCACGGCAAAAGTACCCATAATCATTAAAATAATTTGCAAAGGCAATGTCGCTTCATACGCGCGGTGCGCCCATAAGCGGTGGTAGCCTGCTGTGATGCCCAAACTGCTGACGCCCAGCAATACAAACATGCTGATCCAGGCAGCTAAGCTGAAATCATGATGATAGGCATATAACGGAATTGCAATGATTGCTACAATGGGCAAAAAGATCAATGCGAATATAGCAATCCAGTTGATTGGGGCTTTGGGTAGGGGAGCGGTCATCTCCAGCAGTACTCCTAGAACCTTTGGGAGGCTTAAGTAAAAAATTAATCCATACACACATTATGGATTTAGGCCACAGCATAATAGCACGCGCTAAAATCTGTTCACAGTAGTTATTGTACAGTTGTCCTGTTCTAAACGGTAACAGAATAAGACTGACAAATTATCGATTTTATCGAAGGTTTAGACATGTTCATGACAGTTGTTCGATACTGCAGGGAAAAGCAGAAAAAATATACACAAAAAAGTGGATTTGCAGTCATGTTTTTCACTGCTGTTTTGCTGTGCGCCTGTCAAAATACAGTTGAAACAGCAGGGCGCGTCACAAAAAATATTTCAAGTGCAGAACAGCCTTTGCAATTGATGCAGAGCATGGATGGCGTGCAGGACATCCGCTGGGAACTGAATAAAATTCAAGGTGAAAAAGCCCAGTATTTTCACAGTCAGCCTTACTTGCTGTTCAATCCGCAGCTGAAGCAGCTGCAGGGCAGTACGGGCTGCAATGCGCTGTCTGGACATTATGAAATGAATGTGGCTGCGCACACCCTGAGCATGCAGGCCCGTGCGGGCTATGACAGCTGCGATTCTGCTTTAGCGCAAGAAGCCATGCTGATGGATGTGCTGGGTCAGACAGCCGCATTTCAAATTGAAGGCCGCCATTTAACCTTGCGCAGCCGCAGCGGCCAAGTCTTGCTGCAAGCCACCAAAAAATAATGTTTAGGGTTCGGTAGAAATAATGCCGCAGCTGGTGAAGATCAATCCTTTTCGTTGCTGTGCTTGAACAAGGTCTGCTGAGCTAGCATTTTCAATTTCAATGGACTGAGTCTGCCAGACAGCATCAGGCTTAACCCAGATGCTGCATCATCAATTTTGGAAAATCGGTAATCAAGCCGTTAATGCCTAAGTCCCGCAGCTGCTTGGCGCGGTCAATGTCATTGACTGTCCAGACGCTGATTCCCAGCTGAGCTTGCTGGGTTGCTTGAATCATTTCGGGGCTGGCCAGCTGGTTCATCCAGCCAATTTGACAGCAGCCGAGTTCTAAGGCCTGCTCAATGGCTTGGAGTTTCACATCGGTTTCAATCAGCAGGCCGCGTTTGAAGCCTGACTTTCTCTGCTGCAAGGCCCAGTGGATTTTGGGGTCAAAGCTGGTAATGACCGCCACTTGTTCAAAACCTTGGAGCTGCTGTTCTAAGGTTTCGGTCAGCTGGTCTGCATCTTCTTGGGTTTTTACGGCTTTGACTTCAACTTCAATATGCTCAAAGTTGTGAATGATTTTAAGGGTCTGCTCCAGCAGCGGTGTGGGTTCGGCCTTATTCCACTTTGACCATGTCACGGCATGGTTATAAGGTTCAAGTTCTTGCGAACTGCATTCATACAGAGATTTGTCTTGGCCCGTTGTGCGCATGAAGTGATCATCATGCATGACAATTAAGGCACGGTCTTTAAGCTGGCGGACGTCAAATTCAACCGCGCGGATGCCTAAATCCTGAATATATTGAAAACCGCCCAGCGTGTTTTCGGGGGCTTCACCGCGAGCGCCACGGTGTCCGATTATGCGCATACAAGGCCTGCGAAAAGGAGAGTTAACAGCATAGTGTCCTGTAAAAATGACAGGGGGATGACACTATTATTTTGAGCCGATCATTTTGAATTACAAGAATGATCGGACGATTTATTTCAATGAAAAATCGATTATTAATTGGTCAAAGGCTTTGATGTTCGTTATTAAAAAAATTAACTTATTGCTCAATCGTCTCATTGATATTCTTTTGCCAAAGCACTTCAGATCCGCCTTCTGCCCGCTGCAAAGTACGTGATGCAACAAATAACCAGTCTGAAAGTCGGTTCAGCAACTGTAAAGAAGGCGCTTGAATATTTTGGTCTCGGCTATGTACCGCCATTAGACTGCGCTCTGCACGGCGGCAAACAGCGCGGGCTTGATGCGCAAAGCTGCAGGCCAGTGTACCCGCAGGCAAAATGAAGTCTTTCAGCATTGGCAATGCTTCATTCATACGGTCAATGTCATTTTCTAAAAACTCTATCGACACAGGCTGTACCAAATGGAAGTTTGGAATGCAGACTTCACCGCCCAAATCGAAAAGCCAATGTTGAATGAGGCTGAGCGATTTATCCCAAACGGCCTTATCTTCGATGGCGCTGACAGCAATTTGCGAACGTAATATGCCGATGCTCGAATTCAGCTCATCGACATCGCCTAATGCGTCAATGCGCAGGTCATCTTTGGCAACGCGCGAACCATCGCCTAAGCCTGTTGTACCAGAGTCGCCTGTACGGGTGTAAATTTTACTTAAACGGTGGCCCATAGTTTGTCCTTAAAATGATGAAAATTTAGGGTCTGTAATAAAAAAGGATAATGCCATAGTTATGACATTATCCTCAAAGTTTTGAATGGATCTAAGAGCAGCTTAGTATTTAAACGTTACACCTACTGATGCTTGACGGCCAGTATTGATGTACCAGTCTGTTGACGGCCATGTGTTCAGCACTTCACGGTATTCAACATCACCGACATTTTGGATATTGGTGAACAGTTTTACATTAGGATGAACATTCCAATATGCATTTAAATCGACAGTAGCATAGCCAGGAACACGCAAGGTGTTGGCTGTGTCGGCATAAGCTTTTGAACGAGCAACTAAAGATGCACTGATGCCATAAACTTCATTTTCTAGCCCTGTAGTCAATGTCATTGTTTGGCGTGGACGGTACTGAATTTCCTTGCCCGTGCCCTTATTCTCCGTATCTACATAAGCATAGCCCGCAGAAAGAAATAAGTCGTCTTGATGCCATTTAACTTCCGCTTCGCCGCCAGTGAATTGGGCTTTATCAACATTCATGTTGCTTGCTGGATTAGTCGCGTATGAAATCAAGTTTTCAATTTCATTATGGTAGACGGACAGATTTGCTGAGAGGTTCGGAGTCAAGTCATAATCAAAACCAAGCTCATAAGAAGTACTTTCTTCAGGTTTTAAATTAATATTGCCGCCCCATTGCGAATACAATTCGTTAAGTGTCGGTGCACGGAATGCAGTACCGATATTTGCATAAACACTTGCATTAGGCAGGAAGTGATAGCGTACGGCACCTTGGCCAACAGTATGTGTGCCAAAACGCTCGTTATCTTCTACTCGGACACCAACTTGAGTATCAAAGAGCTCATTTTTAAATTGATGCTGCAGGTAGTAGCCAGTGCTTTCTATGCTTTGATCACCATTGCTGATGGTATTGGTTTGATAGTTTGCATCATTGTAAGTCGCGCCGATCAGAATATTTTGATGCGGAGTGAATTTCCACTTCAGGTTTAGATCAGCTTGATTATTTTCTGTATCATATTTTGACCCATAGGCAGGCACATCTTGTTTGTCTTGAACATTGGCAAAGTGAGCACCTATAATTAAATCAGACAAAATGTTGTAATCGACTTTGGCATTAATCACGCGATTTACAAAGTTTCGAGGTGATGTATTGTTTACATAATCATTGCTGAAAATGCCAGTGCCTTTATTTTCACTGATTGATGCAGAAGCATCGACTTGGTTTTCTTGATAATAGCCAACTTTAGCATTGTAGCCTTTCTGATCGTAGCCCGCTCTTTCCCCTTTATCTTGGCTTTCGAAGATGCGTGTACCATCACTTTCTAAGCGTTGAGCGCCGACTTGAGCGTAAAAGCCCTGATCTGTAACTACGTTCGCTTTAGCAATAGTTTTATAAGTATTATTTTCACCATAGATGCCTGTTAGCTCAGCACCATTTTTTGTTGGTTTTTTAGAGATCAGCTGCACTACGCCACCAATCGCATCGCTGCCATACTGTACGGATGCAGGACCTTTTAAAATCTCAATTTGATCGACATCTGTCGTATCTAAGAATGCTGGATAAAGTGGGCCAAGTTCATTTTGACTGTTGAGGCGGGCGCCGTCTTTCAACACTAAAGTATGGACAGCTTTAGTGCCGCGTAATCCAATTTCAGTAATTTGGCCCATGCCACCGCTTTGTTTGATATATACGGAAGGGTCTCGCTGAATAATATCAGAAAGATTCAGAATTGGATTTTGATCAATGGTTTTTTCATCAATCACTGAAATGCGCGCAGGAACATCCTGAATTTTTTCTTCAGAACGTGATGCAGTCACGACAATGGTATCGAGTTTTGTCGTTGCAGTTGTCTGATCTGCGGCTTGAACAAAAGAGGAAAAACCCATCGCAATCGCGATTGCGCCCACTAAAGCTGTAGGCTGGAAAAAAGGTGACATACTTTGCTCCATACATTCACCCCACGTGAATGATTGAGTTGAAGAACGCAGCAAGCAGGTATCCGGACTTAAATATAAATATTGTCAAAACAATACTGGCATATCCACCTTCCCGCAAAAAATGCAGTGGTGTAAATTCCTCAATCGCTTGGGGCGTTTATCAAGATATGCGGTTCATTTTACCGTTGCGGGGGCAGTGCTGGATTTCCACCAGCTTCCCTAAGCCTAAGCTCGACTTGCAGCAAGTTGGGCGCAGTATAAAGTCTGTATGCGACTTAAACAACGGATGCCAATAAATATTCAGGATGAACTTTACGCAAGCTGAATAAATTGCATTACAATGATTCGCCCTTATATTTATAGACAGGCTATGAATAGGGCGGAGCTAGAGCCACAAAAATATGCGAACCCGTGCCAAAATTTGCGGAATTACACGTATTCAAGATATCTCGTCGGTTGTTGATGCAGGAGCAGATGCAATTGGATTTGTATTTTTTGCGCCAAGCCCGCGCAGCGTGACTGCAGCGCAAGCGCAAGTGCTGATTCAGCATGTACCGGCTTATGTGCAGACCGTGGGTTTGTTTGTGAATGCATCACTGGATGAAATTGCTGAAACTTTAAAGCAAGCGCCAGTGGATATTTTGCAGTTCCATGGTGATGAAACACCTGAACAATGTCAGCAGATTGCACAGCATGTGGGTCGCCGTTGGTATAAAGCTATTCAGGTCAAACCAGAGCTCGACGTCATTGCGGAAATTCAGCATTATCAGCAGGCAGGAGCCAGTGCAGTGCTGTTAGATGCATGGCATCCTGAACTCAAAGGCGGGACAGGGCACAGCTTTGACTGGGCTCAATTTCCAAAACTTGATATTCCATTAATTTTGGCAGGCGGTTTAAAGCCTGACAATATTGAAGACGCTATAAAGACCACCAATGCTTATGCAGTTGATGTCAGCGGAGGCGTAGAGTCCGCAAAAGGTATCAAAGATCAAAAACTCATTGAACAGTTTATGCAAGGAGTCCAACGTGGATCAGCAAAATAAGATTGACTATACCCAATTCCCGGATGAACACGGGCATTTCGGTATCCATGGCGGACGTTTTGTGTCAGAAACTCTAATGGCAGCATTAGAAGACTTAGAAAAACTTTATTTCCGAATGAAGGATGATCCTAAGTTTCTGGCAGAATTCGACCGTGATCTCGCCTACTATGTAGGCCGTCCTAGTCCTCTTTATTATGCTGAACGATGGTCAAAAGAGCTCGGTGGCGCGCAAATTTACCTTAAACGTGAAGACTTGAACCATACCGGTTCACATAAAGTGAATAACACGATTGGTCAGGCTTTATTGGCGAAGCTTTCAGGTAAAAAACGTATTATCGCGGAAACGGGCGCAGGTCAGCACGGTGTGGCAACGGCAACAATTGCAGCACGTTTAGGCCTGGAATGTGTGGTATTCATGGGTGCAGAAGACGTTAAACGTCAAGCCATGAACGTCTACCGCATGCGTCTGCTTGGCGCGACAGTTGTACCAGTGGAAAGCGGTTCAAAAACATTGAAAGATGCGATGAACGAAGCGATGCGTGACTGGGTAACCAACGTTGATTCGACTTACTATGTGATTGGTACAGTGGCAGGCCCGCATCCGTATCCGCAGTTGGTTCGTGATTTCCAATCGATCATTGGCCGTGAAGCGCGTAAACAGATTCAAGAACAAGCAGGCCGTTTGCCGGATGCTTTGGTGGCCTGTGTCGGCGGCGGTTCAAATGCGATGGGCTTGTTCTATCCATTCTTGAATGATGAAGATGTGAAAATGTACGGTGTTGAAGCAGCAGGCTACGGCATTGAAACAGGCAAACACTCTGCACCACTGAATGCAGGTCATGTCGGTGTGCTTCACGGCAACCGTACTTATTTGATGTCGGATGAACAAGGTCAGATCATTGAAACCCATTCAATTTCTGCCGGTCTGGATTATCCGGGTGTAGGCCCTGAACACAGCTTCTTGAAAGATATGCACCGTGTGAACTATGTGCCGATTAATGATACTGAAGCACTACAAGGTTTCCGTGATTTAACTCATATTGAAGGGATTATTCCTGCACTGGAAAGTTCGCATGCGATGGCTTATGTGACCAAACTTGCGCCAACCATGGATAAAGACCAAATCATTATTGCGACCGTTTCTGGCCGCGGTGATAAAGACTTGATGACTGTTGCCCGCATTGATGGCGTGGAAATGGTGGATATGTAAAATCTCCCCCAGCCCTCTTTATCAAAGAGGGGGATAAGCTCTCCTTTGTTAAAGGTGAGGACTTCAGAATATATTCTGAATCCGCAAGGGAAGATTTAAAAAATCGCGCAGAAGCCATTCCGCGCGATTTTTTTATTGCGCTGAACTGGATTGTCCCGTCCATCTACAAAAACAATGCAGAATTAAAATGTTAAATGCGTGACAATAATCTTTAAGCACTAGACTTTAAAATATTTGAAAAGAATGACCTTTACTCAACTGGTTCGTGCTGAACCTTTTCCTCAAACCATTTCATGGCAATGGCGCGACACCTTTGCACTGTGCATTTTACCGCTGATCTTTTTGAATGGCTGGTTGTTGAATCAATTCTTTGGTGTTTCAGTCAACCTTGCGTTGGGTGATGCTGTTTTTCGCGGCGGCTTATTTATCGTGGTGTGCTGCTTGTATAAAAGTATGCTGATCGAGCATTGGCAAAAATATAAACAAGCCTTTTGGCGTTCCAGTCTGTTAGTTATTATCGGGGCTGTATTACTGCAAGTAGTGATTTCGCTGACGCGCAGTATTTTGCCTGATGGTGAGAGCAGTGAAAAGGAATCACTGATTGATCCAGACAAGATTGCCTTTATCAGTCTGCTGATCATCAGTTTGGGGCCGCTGTTTACCGCGCTGCTGGAAGATATTATTTTCCGCTACACCTTATTGCAAAAACTCTTCGTACCGCCTTGGCTGTGGCGTACTGTGCTGGTGCTGCTGAACTCGATTCTATTCGGCCTGATTCATTATCATAATTTTGACGGCAATCTTATCGCCACAATCAGTTTTATGACTGCCGGGCTGTTTTTGAACTTAATCTATTTATGGACGCGCAATATTTGGCATGTCCTGCTGATTCACTTTATTAATAATGCGCTACTATCGCTGGGCGGCATTATTCTATTGAAAGTCTTGCAGACAGCTGGCGCTGTTTGAAATTGAGGGGGAGATCGTGTCCAGTTTATTCATGGTGATGCTCGGCGGCCGGCATGCGCGCGCAAATGTAGAAGTGCATGATGTCATTCTTGCAGTTGGCGATTCACTTGAAACGGTCTATCCGCAGCTCAGAAATGCATGGTTTGGCGAACAGCAAGGCCTGCATATCGATGCCTGGGCAAAAATCGGCGGTGTGGTTTCTGAAGGAAAAAACTATCAAATCCAATTCAGCGATGCAGCGCCCAACCCGTCGGAGCCGAAGCTTTGGCTGATTAATCTGGGCGGCTATATCACCAGTGAATATGGCGAACAGCACCGCTATGTGCTGGTGATTGGCAAAGAGGCCGCTGAGGCCAAACAGCGCGGAAAAGCCTCTTTCGGCGCAGACTGGCAGAAGCAGCACACAGACCGCGTGCTGGATGTGGATGACTGCATCGCGGTTGATTGCGTGCACGGCCGCTATATTCATTTGGCTGCTGGAGATTTTGCGCCGGCGCAGTGGGAAAACACTTATATTACGATTGGTGAATGAGGCAGCACTGAAGCATTTCTTGCTGAATCTGGATCAAACACCGGATTGGGGCCGTGCTGAATGTTATGTTTTGCTGTCCTGCTGCAATATTTTTGTGAATTTTTATGCAAATTAGACGTATGGAACTGTTTTGCTGAAAAATTATAGGCATAATAAGTATAAGGAATTTCAGACAAATTTATTCTACGGATACGAATAAATGGATTTAATACAGCCGAATGGACAGCCGAATTATGGCCGTTTCAGTGCATTGCCGCAGAAGATCGATTTAAATCAATACGTGTATAAAACCCCGTATGGCAAAGAGCTGAATGGCTGGCGCAAAAAATTAAAATACAAAAAATTCAAATTCTGCTGCATTCAGCATGAGTATTACACCATAGGCTTAGCCATTGCCGATATCGCTTGGGCAGGGCATGCTTTTGTGTATGTTTATGACCACATGCACAATGAAGTGACTGAATGGAACGCCATTAATGTACTGGCCGTGAATACTGTGCTGGATGAACAGCCGCAGTACAATCAAAGCCATTTTATTAAGTCAGGCATTCAGCTGGATATTCAGCATGCTAATGGCGTGCGCTATATTCAGGTCAGTAAGTATGGTGAACTGCAGCTGAGCGCGCGCATTTTCTGCGCCGGCACAGATCCGCTCAGCTTATGCAGCCCGACGGGCATCAATGGCTGGACCTATACGCAAAAACTCACCACGCTGGGCTGTGAAGGCTTCTTTAAAAATAAGCGCGGCGAGCTGATTCAATTCAATGAGCGCACCTTTGCCTCCTTGGATGATACCTGCGGATTCTTGCGTCCAGAAACGGCATGGTTTTGGCTGTCCTGCAACTTTTGGGATACAGAAAACAACCGCATCGGTTTGAATTTAGCCTCTGGCGTCAATGAAAGCTTTGGCAATGAAAATTGCCTGTGGCTGAATGGCGTTTTGTATCCCTTAGAAGATGTGCTGTTTTTGCAGGAAAATGAACATCAGTGGATTATCCGCTCTTTGGACAATAAGCTGAATTTGATGGTCAGCACCGGATGGCGCCGTTATGAAAATCTGAATTTGAGGCTGGTGGGCAGCCAATTCAGCCAGTGGCAAGCGAAAATCAGCGGCACCATCCAGCAAGGGGATAAAGAAATTATCCTGCTGAATGAATACGGCCTGCTGGAGCAGCACTATGCAAAATGGTAAGCGCTCGCATTGAGCGCATGGACATGCCTTGGCTTCAAGGCATAAAAAACCAAAGCTGTTTTCAGATTTGGTTTTTTTATGCCTGCCTGTTTTGCAACATTTTGAGAACGAATAAGTTGCCGCTGCCAGCAGGTTTTAGCTTTTCAGGTTTGCTTTAAGCATCCGCCTATTGCGCCGCCTGCCAAAAAGCGTCGCCTGCTTGAATCGGATCGCCGGTTTCTTCCAAGGTTTTGACCCACACGTCGTATTGAGCAATGATTGGATGCTGGCTTGGATGGAAACTTGGATTAAACCAATCCAGGTATTGCTGGCGCATCCGCGATAGAACGCCTTTTTTGCCAAAAAACCAAGGCAAGCCTTTGGCCATCATTTGCAAGCGTTCAATCCGATTAAAGCCGTCATATTTCAGCATCACATCGGCGCGGTAGGTGGTGAAGCCCAGCATCATGGCGGTGGTAAACGCCAGGGCAAATTTCCGGGTTGCTTCTGGGACATGGCCGACTTGCTTCATTACATCAAAGGCCACATCACGATGTTCCATCTCTTCAATTGCATGCCACGCAAATAGGGCACGGACATAAGGATGTGCATTCTGTAAGGTTTGTTTTTGACTAAAAAAGGTCTCTGCCATTAAGGCAGTTAAGTGTTCGGCCGCTGCGGTCATGGCGATGTTGTACTGCGGCGAACGCCTGCTCAGTTCAAATTTAAAAATTTTATTCAGGCGCCGGATAAAGGCATCGACCGGCATGCCTTGATCGCGCATGACTTGGTTCATTTTGTCATGCGCCATGCCGTGCTGGGCTTCTTGACGGATAAAATCTGCAACGCGCTGCTTGAGATCCGGATCTTGAATTTGATCACGGAATAAACGTACAGATTCAATAAAATAGCGTTCGCCATCCGGAAAAGTCAGGCTTAAGGCATCAAACATGCGGGTCAGATAAGGATCGCCGCCAAACCAGAAGCGGGGCGCTTCATCCAGCTTGAAATTCAGCTTGGTGCGCACCACAGGGCTGGCCTGAGAATATTGAACAGAGGCATTCATTTTATTTTACTTCATTTGCCGGTGATGCTTGCAGTATGTCGAAGATTCAGGCAAATGTTTTGACAGTTATTGCCATTTTTTATACATTTAACGCCAATGTGAAAATTACTCATGTCAAAATTAAAAGCCAAAAAGAATAAGTGCGAGGTGCAGGATGCAGGAGTTGCATATCCTCAATGGCTATTTTCAGCTGTGGAACATGTATTTAACCGAACAGCAGCTGAATTGGCGCCAGCTGGCATTTTTGACGCCATATCAGAGCCAGCTGGAACATGTGCTGTCCCTGCCGATCGACTCGCAGTCGCCGTATTCTTTTTTTTCTGCGGTGATGGAGCTGACCCGGCAGCATTTGGATTGCCCGCAGCTGATTTTTGAAATGGCGCAGTTTATTCGGGCAGAGCATTTTGGCGTGCTGGGCTATATGGCGACGCGCTGCAGCAGCGTGGCGGAGGCGCTGCGCTATATTGTGCGCTTCAGCCGGCTGGTGATTGACGGTGCGGAAGTGTCGCCAATGCGCATGAGCCATCAGGATGGGGAAATTCATTTGTCTTGGCCGCTGCATGATGAAAAATATGCGCTGGTCAATGAGCTGACCACGGCCTGCATGGCGCGTTTAGCCAAACAGATTTTTCCCGCTTCGCTGCAGCTGCTGCGTATTCAATTCGCGCATGCGCCGCAAATGGCACACTATCATTATGAAAAGTTTTTCGGCTGCAGTGTCATCTTCGGTTATCCGCAGTATTCATTTGTCATCAGTTCTGACAGTTTGGATTTAAAGTCCGAATTGGCGGATCCATCCTTGATGCAGCTGCTGCTGAAACAGGCGGAAGAGGCGATTGCCTCTAAGCCGCGTTATGAAAATGCTTTGCAGCACCTGCATCAGCAGGTTGCAGAGTCTCTGCGGCTGAGTGCGCAAGCGCCTAAAATAGAACAGATGGCCGATGAGCTGCATTTGTCTGTACGGACGTTGCAGCGCAAATTGCAGGAGCAGGGCAGTTCTTTTAAGCAGGTTTTAGATGCAGAGCGCATGAAGCGCTGTGAACAGCTGCTGCAGCAAGGCATTGCGTTTACGGAAATTGCCCGGCAGCTGGGGTATTCCGATCAGTCTGCCTTAGCGCGGGCATATAAGGCTTCGGCAGGGCAAACGTTGATGCAGCGCAAAAAACAGCTGAAGCTGAATATTTAAATCAGCGGATTGCTGGCGGGCGCCGCAACGCTTTGCTACAAGTTAAGCCATTCTGCATCGGCAGATTTGATGCAGCAAAGCGCTTGCTTAGCCGATCTTTTCCAGGCGGATGCAGGCGCGGGCCGGAACTGCGCTGAGGGCGCCTGAGCGCGTAGCCTCAGCAAAAACCGCTGCGCCAAGCGGCAGATCAAACAGCTTTTGCAAAGTCGATGAAAAAACATTTGTTGGTATAAGTATTTTATTTTTATGATTTATTTGTGCGCATGGTTGGGTTTGTTTCAAAGCTTAACATTTTGTAATTGAGTGAAATTAGGCATCTTTGATCATTGTGAAAAATGCTGAAATAGCCGTAAATGTGGCTTTCGGATTGTTCTGAAAGATTTGCAAACTGTACAAATACCGGCAGAAATGTTCATACCCTGTTCAATGGGTGAAAAATAGCGTTACAATGCAGTGTCTTGTATTGCAGCGGCTTGTATTTTTGCACGAGCCAGCTCTCGTTTTGAACCATTCAAGGAAAGTAAAGCCCTATGTCACGTTTAGCCACACGTTTTGAAGCACTTAAATCTCAGAAGCGTAAAGCTTTGGTTTCTTATGTTATGGCTGGCGATCCGCATCCGCAAGTAACCGTCCCTCTGCTGCACGGCATGGTTGATGCGGGTGTTGATGTGATTGAATTGGGCTTGCCGTTTTCAGATCCAATGGCGGATGGCCCAGTGATTGCACTGGCGGCTGAACGCGCGCTGGCTGGCGGCACCAATACCCTGGATGCGTTGAACATGGTGAAAGAATTCCGTCAAAAAGACACAGAAACACCTGTGGTTTTGATGGGCTACCTGAATCCTGTTGAAGTGATTGGTTACGAAAAATTTGTGGCATATGCGGATGAATGCGGTGTCGATGGCCTGCTTTTGGTGGACTTGCCGCCAGAAGAGGCAAAAGATTTGGATGAAGTGCTGCAAAAATACGGCATGGATCAAATCTTCCTGCTGGCGCCAACATCTACAGATGAACGCATTCAGCATGTTGTGAAGCAGGCGAGCGGCTTTATTTACTATGTTTCCCTGAAAGGGGTGACTGGTGCAGCGACCTTAGACGTGGCTGAAGCGGCTAAGCGCATCCAGAAAATCAAATCGCATACTGACATTCCAGTCGGTGTCGGTTTTGGTATCAGTGATGCGGCTTCTGCCAAAGCCATGGGCGCCGCTGCGGATGCTGTGATTGTCGGCAGCGCATTTGTCAAACAGTTTGCAAGCTTAGCCCCAGAACAAGCCGTTACAGCAACGGTGAATAAAGTTAAGGAGCTTCGAGCAGCGCTCGATGAGTTAGTATGAGTCAAGACGCGAAATCAGGGAAAATTCTAAGCCCGTCTACACCGTGGACGGAGCGCACTGTGCCGGGCATTCACATGCCGGATCAGCAGCAGGCGCTGAAAGCCACTTTTACAGAGCCGACTATTGAATGCCCTGAGTGTCATGCATTAGTGACCCGTACAGCCATGTCATTCAATGCCTATGTTTGCCCGCAATGCGATGAGCATTTGCGCATGAAGGCGCGTGACCGCTTAAACTGGTTCTTTGACCAAGTGCAAAGTGAATTGGGACAAGAGTTCAAAGCAAAAGATCCGCTAAAATTTGTCGATAGCAAAGCTTATCCTGACCGCATGAGCGAAGCGCAGCAAAAAACCGGCGAAACTGAAGCGCTGGTGGTGATGCAGGGCTTGCTGAAAGATATTCCAATGCTGGCTTGCGCGTTTGAATTTGATTTCATGGGCGGTTCAATGGGTTCAGTGGTTGGCGACCGTTTTGTACAGGCCGCTGAACGCGCGATTGCGCAGAAACAGCCGCTGATCTGTTTTGCGGCTTCCGGCGGCGCGCGCATGCAGGAAGGCATGCTGTCATTGATGCAAATGGCGCGCACCTCTGCAGCCATTCAAAAAATGAAAGAAGCAGGCTTGCCTTATGTGGTCGTGCTGACTCACCCTGTATACGGCGGCGTAACGGCATCTTTGGCGATGCTGGGCGATGTGCATATTGCTGAGCCTAAAGCGATGATCGGCTTTGCCGGCAAGCGCGTGATTGAGCAGACTGTACGCGAAAAACTGGAAGAACCGTTCCAGCGCGCTGAATATTTGCTTGATCATGGTGTAATCGATCAGATTGTTCACCGTCACGCATTACGTGATACTGTATACCGCATTATCAGTAAATTGATGAACTTGTCTTGAACACAGCACCTCTTGCAACCGATTCTTTAAACACATGGCTCGATTATTGGAGCCATGTTCATGTTACGGGCATTGATTTAGGCTTGGAGCGTGTCATTCCTGTGGCTGAAAAGCTTGGGGTGACCCGTCCGGAAGCCAAAGTGCTGACAGTAGCGGGAACCAACGGCAAGGGGTCAACCACCACAGCTTTAGCGGCGATTTTAAATGCGCAGGGCTATAAGGTTGGGCTGTATCAGTCACCGCATATCTACCGCTTCAATGAACGGGTAAAGCTCAAAGGCATTGAAGTCAGTGATCAAGCGCTGATTGATGCTTTTGCAGCGGTCGATGACGCGCGCCGCAGCTGTGATTTATCTTTATCATTTTTTGAAGCCACCACACTGGCTGCTTTGGTGATTTTTAAACAGCAGCAGTGCGATGTCTGGGTGCTCGAAGTGGGTCTGGGCGGACGTTTGGATGTGGTCAATGTGATTGATCCTGATGTGGCGGTGATTACCAATATCGGTTTGGATCATACCGACTGGCTGGGCGATACTATTGAAAAAATTGCCTTCGAAAAAGCCGGCATTATCCGTCCAGAGATTCCTGTGATTTTTGGCGGCCAGCAGGCGTTGCCGCAGGCGATTCAAGAGAAAGCCGATGCATACCATGCTCAGCTGCATGCGGTGAACCGTGATTATTTTTATCAATATGCCGATGACGGCCAATCTTGGCTGTTTGCATCTCCAGGCATCACTTTAAAGCTGCCATTGGGCAGTTTGGCGCTGGAAAATATCTCGACTGCAGTGGCGGCGATTTTAGTCAGCGGGCTGGCGGTTTCCCAGCAAGCCATTGCGCAGGGCATTCAGAATGCCCAGCTGCAAGGGCGTTTTGAAATACGGAAAATTGCTGAAAAAACCGTCATTTTTGATGCGGGACACAATCCGCATGGCGTTGATTTTTTGTTAAAGCAATTGCGAAAATTCTTAGAATACAATAAACAGTACACAGAAGTGATCAGTGTTTTCTCGATGCTGTCGGACAAGGATATAAATTCTGTCGCCAACTTATTGAAAGATACTGTTTTAATGTGGAAAATTGCACCATTAACTGTTCCGCGCGCTGCTGAGATCCAACAATTGGATGCTGCACTGCAGGGGCTTGAAGTGCAGCACTTCGACAGTGTGAAATTAGCTTTTAAATCGGCCTTAGATGAATCAAAGAATAATCAGCTGATTTTAGTGTGCGGTTCATTTCATACCTTAGAAGCGGTATGGGAGTATTTGGAAGAATGTCAATGAATAACAAACAGCGCTGGATGGGCGGTGTTGTTTTATTAAGCGGCGGTGTTTTGTTGGCAGCTTTGCTCCTGAAAGGCAAAGAAGAGATTCATCAAAATCAGCTGCAAGTGCCAGAAACAGCGGCGGAAGCCTCGCAAAAAAATTCAAACAGCGCAGCGGGCTTAACAGTCGATGTTGAAACTGAAAAGCGCCTGCTGGAATCGCAGCGTCAAGCCCGCGAAAAGTCCGTTGCTGAACAGGAAGCGCGCGCTGCCGAGTTCTTGGCGATGCAGCAGCAGGCCGAAGCTGATGCTGCCCGCAAAGCGGCTGAAGAATATGCGGAGCTGAATGCGCGCCGTTCAGCGCAGCAAAGTTCAGACAATATCCCGCCTGAGCTGATTGAAGATCAAGCGGCTAAGCAAAAGCATATTGCTGAGGATAAACTGGCGGCTCAAAAAAAGCAGGAACAGCAGACAGCAGCGCAGCTAAAGGCTGATCAAGCGAAGCAGGACGCTGCCAAAAAAGCCGCTGATGCACAGAAGCGGGCAGCGGAAGAAAAACGCTTAGCGGCTGAAAAGAAAGCCGCAGAGCAAAAAGCTGCCGAGAAGAAAGCTGCCGAGAAGAAAGCTGCGGATAAGCAGGCTGCAGAAAAGCAGGCGGCTGAGGCTAAGCGCAAAGCGGAAGAAAAACGCAAAGAAGAAGCGAAGAAAAAGGCGGATGCTGAAAAAGCCCGCGATTTATTGGAGCATGGCGATAAGCAGTGGATGGTGCAAGTGGCGCTGGCCGCCAATGAAGCCAATGCGGATGCCGTGGCGTCCAAGCTGAAAGCCAAAGGCTACCGTGTGACTAAGAGCCCGACTTCTAAAGGCATCCGGATTATGGTCGGCCCGTCAAAAGACCGTGAAGCAGCTGATGCTGCGCGTAAGAAAATCACTTCTGACGCCAGCTTAGGCATGAAATCAGCTTGGGTAATTGATTGGGTGCCGCTAGACAAGCGAAATTAAACAAACCTTATCAAAAAGCCTTAATGAGCAAGACTTTAAGATGGATCCGCCAGCTGCTGGCGGATCCATTTTATATTTTCGGCGCTGAATAATTTTTCGATATTGCTCCAAATGGGATGGAAGCCATAACCGCCATATTTCATTTCATTTAGCGCATCAGTAGTGTCCCAGCCTGCAAAAATAATCCGGTACATGGCGATGCTGGCACCCGTCCGATCTGAACCGTGATAGCAGTGGATCAGCACCTTTTGCTTATTGCGCTGGGCATGCTGAATGCTTTGCATGACCTGCAACAGGTCTTCTCTTGAAATTGCCCATGTATTGATGGGCACATGCACCCGTTGAAAGTCTTCAGCTGGCAGGATGCGTTCATCCGCGTTGCCTGATCTTAAATTAATGACCATGTGAATGCCGTGCGCTTTCAGCAAAGGCAGCAGTTCAGCATCCGGCTGTTCGCTGCGGTAAACGAAAGGGCTGATTTGATAGAAATTCGCCTGCTTGTTCAGCACGCTGCCCCACGCTGCAGGGCGCTGCTGATCTGGCCAAGCCTTCGCTGTCATGCAGCCGGAGAGGCTGAGCGTGCAGGCGAGAATCAATGCGGTAGATTTCATCATGTTTGATACCTTTTAAATTCAGCGGGGTCATGCGCGCAGATGAATTCAATGGCCGGTTCGGTTCGCGCCAAATGCTGAATCTTTTCCAAATTGGCCAGCCGCTGCGCATTATCTGCCGCAAAAAAGCGTTCCAGCTGATTCAGCGCTTTTAACGAGTGCTGGCCCGTTAACTGCAGGTGTGAGTAGTAGGCATCTCCGCAGAAAAAAATCCAGCCGTCTGGCTTGCGAATGGCAATTCCGCAATGACCGAGGGTATGGCCCGGCAGCGGAATCATCAGAATCTCATCCTGAAACAACGCAAAGCCTTGCACGCGGTGCAGGTTATGCCAGCTTTCACCCTGCAGCGGCTCGATGAAATTCCAGTAGCGGTGCTGCTGAAACTGCTGCGGCTTATAGCGGGCTTTATTTTTTAAGGATTTTAAGTTTTGCGCGGCATTGTATTCACTGGACAGCACATGCACCATGGCGTGCGGGAAATCGGAAATACCGCCGGCATGATCAAAATCCAAATGGCTCAGCAAGATATGTTTGACATCCTTGGCTTGAAAGCCCAGCCGTTGAATTTGCGCTGCTGCAGACAATTCTAAGTTATGTTCAATGCGCCCAGTCCGAGCAACCAAGCTGCCGAGGCGCGCTTTGGTATGCAGATAGTCCTGCAGGCCTAATCCGGTATCGACCAAGACGAGGCCCTGATCTGTTTCCAGCAGCAGGCAGTGGCAAATCACCTGTGCATGCATGCCGCGCTGCCCGAACAGCGGGCCGCATAAGGGGCACAGAGTGCCGCAATGCAAATGATGAATGTTATAGATCATGATTAAGCTTTATCGGTATTCAGTTTTATGCATTTGTTGCCTCCTTTATAACTGAGGCGGATCAATTCAACAATTTGAATTTGCTCGATGCTGTTGTCTGTAGAATATAAAAGCCTGTCTAAAGACAGGCTGGGAAGATCTTTAAGACGTGGCTCGTCATGCCATCTTAAAAGTGGAAAATCTCATAACTGGCTGTTCGATAAATATATTCTCCTAATCTGTTTGAGGATGGAGCGGTGCTTCGTTTAGTGACTATGCACTTCGTTTGTATTGCGAATACTTAAAGCAGTGCTTTGAGGATTGTTACTCGAAGCATAGCTTCTCGTCTTGCGCAAGGGCAGAGCAGTGCTCTGCTTATCCTTGCTCAGGCTGGGGTGTTAAGCGAAGGTAGGGTTTAACTGCCTTATAGCCTTTTGGAAAGCGCTGCTTAATTTCTTCTTCATCTTTGAGTGATGGCACAATCACTACATCGTCACCTTGCTGCCAATTGGCAGGTGTAGCAACTTTATGATTGTCTGTCAGCTGCAATGAATCAACCACCCGCAGAATTTCATTAAAGTTTCGGCCTGTTGATGCAGGGTAGGTAATGATCAGGCGGACTTTTTTATTTGGGTCAATAATTACCAGTGAGCGAACTGTCAGTGTTTCGCTGGCATTCGGATGAATAAAATCATAGAGCGTAGACACGCTACGGTCTTTGTCAGCAATGATTGGAAAATTCACAGTCGTGTTTTGCGTTTCATTAATGTCGTTAATCCAGCCTTTGTGAGATTCGACATCATCCACCGACAGCGCAATGGCTTTTACGCCGCGCTTGGCAAATTCATCCTGCAGTTTTGCGGTATAGCCCAGCTCTGTGGTGCAGACGGGTGTGTAGTCGGCAGGATGCGAGAACAGAATGCCCCAGCTGTCGCCTAAAAAATCATAAAAACGGATGCTGCCTTCGCTGGAATCCTGAGTGAAATCCGGTGCGGTGTCTCCTAAGCGTAAACTCATTTTCAAGCCTCATAATGCATTGTTGTATTTTGATGTCGATTTAATATGGCGGATTTTCTTTACTCTGGAAAATACTGTTTTTTGATTTCTTTATGAATAAAGTGAAAAAGCAGACATCGCCAAAGCGTAAAAAAATCCTGAGAGTCATCGGGCATTGACTATGTAGGCTGTATAAAATTTGCTACATTACTTTGCCTTATGTCCATCGGGCTAGAATGAAAGACCAGATTTTTTAATGGCTTTTTGTGCAAAGCCCTTGTACTTCGAATTTCTAGCACCATAATAACGACTAAGAAAACATATTCATTTGACAAGCAAGATTTAGAGAGTCTATTCATGTTGGCAAGTCTGATCGGAGGAATCTTCGGTACAAAAAATGAGCGCGAACTCAAACGCATGCGTAAAATCGTAGAAAAGATTAATGCGCTCGAGCCGACGATATCTGCACTCAGCGATGCAGACTTATCTGCTAAAACTGAAGAATTCAAACAACGCTATAATAAAGGCGAAAGCCTAGATAAACTGATGCCAGAGGCATTTGCTGTCTGCCGTGAAGCGGCGAAGCGCGTGATGGGAATGCGCCATTATGATGTACAGCTGATCGGCGGCATTACGCTTCACGAAGGTAAAATTGCAGAGATGCGTACCGGTGAAGGTAAAACCCTCATGGGGACGCTGGCGTGTTATCTGAATGCCATCAGCGGTCAAGGCGTCCACGTCATTACTGTGAACGATTACTTGGCGCAGCGTGATGCTGAGCTGAACCGTCCGCTGTTTGAATTTTTAGGCCTGAGCATTGGCATTATCTATTCAATGCAGGATCCGACAGAAAAAGCGCAGGCTTACCGCTCGGACATTACTTACGGCACCAACAACGAATTCGGCTTTGACTATCTGCGTGACAACATGGTGTTCTCGCTGGCCGAAAAAAAACAGCGCGGCTTAACCTATGCCATCATCGATGAGGTCGATTCGATCCTGATTGATGAGGCGCGCACCCCGCTGATCATTTCCGGTCAAAGTGAAGATTCATCGCAGCTGTATGCCGCAATTAATTCTATTCCGCCGACATTGCATCCGCAAAAAGAAGAGAAAGTGCCGGATGGCGGCCATTTCTGGATTGATGAAAAGCAGCGCACCGTTGAAATGACCGAAATCGGCTACGAAACTGTAGAAGATGCCTTGATTCAAATGGGCTTGCTGGCCGAAGGTGAAAGCCTGTATTCATCCGCCAACCTGAACTTGGTGCATCACGTTTCTGCCGCGATCCGCGCGCATTATCTGTATCAGCGCAACGTGCATTACATCATCCATGAGGGTGAAGTGATTATTGTTGATGAAAACACCGGCCGTACCATGCCGGGCCGCCGCTGGTCAGAAGGCCTGCATCAAGCAGTTGAAGCCAAAGAAGGCTTGGAAATCCAGCCGGAAAACCAAACGCTGGCGACCACTACTTTCCAGAACTATTTCCGTCTATACAAAAAACTTTCAGGCATGACCGGTACAGCTGATACTGAAGCGGCCGAAATGAAAGAAATTTACGGCTTGGATGTGGTGCTGATTCCAACCCACCGCCCAATGATCCGTAAAGATGAAAACGATTTAATTTATTTGAACCGCAATGGCAAATACAACGCCATTATTCAAGAAATTCAGCGTGTGCATGAAGACGGTGTTGCGCCGATTCTGATTGGTACCGCCACCATCGAAGCGTCGGAAATTCTGTCTGATAAATTGAAAGAAGCCGGTATTGCGCACGAAGTCTTGAACGCGAAGCAGCACGAACGTGAAGCGGATATTATCGCGCAAGCCGGTTCACCGCGCGCAGTCACCATTGCGACCAACATGGCGGGCCGCGGTACCGATATTCTGCTCGGCGGCAACTGGAAAGCTTTGCTGGCAAAAATTGAAGAACCGACAGCAGAAGATGAACAGCGCCTGAAAGCGGAGTGGGAACAAAACCATGACATGGTGCTGAACTCTGGCGGCTTGCATATTATCGGTTCTGAACGTCACGAATCACGCCGTATTGATAACCAGCTGCGCGGCCGTGCGGGCCGTCAGGGTGACCCAGGCGTTTCGCGTTTCTATCTGTCTTTGGAAGATGATTTGATGCGCATCTTCGCTGGCGACCGTGTGGTGGCCATGATGCGCGCAATGGGGCTTAAAGAAGATGAAGCGATTGAACATAAAATGGTGTCGCGCTCAATTGAAAATGCGCAGCGCAAAGTGGAAGCCCGCAACTTCGACATCCGTAAAAACTTGCTGAAATACGATGACGTCAACAACGAGCAGCGTAAGATTATTTATTCACAGCGTGATGATGTGCTGGCGGAAAATTCATTGCAGGAATACATTGAAGAAATGATCCGTGATGTGATGAAAGGCGTGATTGAAATTTATGTGCCGCCAGAGTCTATTCATGATCAATGGGATATCGAAGGCCTGGAAGCCGCGCTGCGTGAAGATTTGTCGATTGATCTGCCGATCAATGAATGGCTGGAGCAGGACCGCCGTCTGGATGAAGAGGGCCTGGTCGAACGCATTACCGATGAAGTGCTGTCGCGCTATCATGCGCGCCGTGAGCAGATGGGTGAAGAGTCATCAGCTCAGCTGGAACGCTACTTTGTATTGAACGCATTGGACCGTCACTGGAAAGAGCATTTGGCGGCGATGGATTACCTGCGTCAGGGCATTCATTTACGCGGCTATGCGCAAAAGAACCCGGAGCAGGAATACAAAAAAGAAGCCTTCAACTTGTTTGTGAATATGCTGGCGGTCATCAAATCGGATGTTGTAACCGATCTATCGCGTGTTCATGTGCCGACTGCTGAAGAGCTGGCGGAAATGGAAGCGCAGAAGCAGGCTCAGGCTGACGCTATGCAGCTGAACTTATCGCATGCTGAATTTGACAGCTTATTGGCTGAAGATTCTTCTGCTGCTGAAGTGGATGCGCAGTTTACTCCGGTATCCAATGATCAAATTATCGCACCGGAAAGCCGAAATTCACCATGTCCTTGCGGTTCAGGCCTGAAATACAAGCAGTGCCACGGTAAAATCTAAGTTCTGTTTCAATCCATCAGGGCCATTTGGCCGTGATGGATGCTGCAGCAGGATTTGGATGGCTGCGAATTGTATTTGCAGTTCGCCGGATTAAGTGTTATTTAGTGTTTGAATGAGAACTGGAAAACGGAACAGACAATGAAAAAAGTATTACAGCCGTTCATGATTGCGATGCTTGCAATGCCTGTATGTGCATTTGCGAATACCCAAACGACGACACCGGAAAAAGTGAAGCAGGCTATGGGTGCGCAGACCGCGCAAGTTCAAGTGGGCGCTGACGGCCAAGTGACTGTTGCCAGCCCGCGTACCGGCATCCGCTACACTTTTGCAAATCCAAACCGTCCAATCGTCATGCAGACTGCAAAAATTGCTGCGGCAAACTCAGCCAATGCAGACCGTATTGTGGCATCCAATCCAGCATTGTCTGAAGCGAGTCAGCAGCGCGCAAAACAGGCGCTCTTGGATGGCGCAGGCCAATTGGCGCGCAACTGATAGATGCAGTGATGCATTGCATGAACATGTAAAAAACCAGCCGGCAGGCTGGTTTTTTTATGGAAATAACCGGCGCAATAAAAACGGCTTAAAACTAGGCTGACGCTCGATTTTTTATGTATTTTGCTCTAAGCTGTATTTTTTCTATCAAACTGAATTGGAAATTTGAAAAATGGCAGTTGGTGACGTATCTATGCCGCACATGCATGCGGTGAAAGGTGTAAAAATTGGTTCGGCAGAAGCGTATGTCCGCTATCAGAACCGACGTGACCTAGTCATCTTTGAATTTTCAGAAGATACTCAAGCTGCGGGCGTCTTTACCCAAAATGCGTTCTGCGCTGCCCCAGTTCATGTGTCTAAAGCGCATCTGCAAGCAGGCAATCCGCGTTACTTGGTGATTAATACCGGCAATGCCAATGCCGGCACAGGCAAAATCGGCATGGCCAATGCTGAAGCAACCTGCGCCAAGCTGGCTGAATTGGCCGGTGTGCAGGCTTCAGAAATTTTACCGTTTTCAACCGGCGTGATTGGCGAGCAATTGCCGATTGACCGTTTGCTTTCAGGCTTGCAGCCGGCATTGGATTCACTGAATGACAATGCTTGGGCCGATGCTGCTGCGGGCATTATGACCACGGATACTACACCGAAAGGCGCATCTGAGCAGTTTGTGCTGGATGGCATCACTTATAGCATGAGCGGCATTTCTAAAGGTGCAGGCATGATCCGCCCGAACATGGCGACGATGCTGAGCTATGTCGCTACAGATGCGCCGATCAGCCGCGCGCTGGTGCAGCAGCTGCTTAAGGATGCGGTCAATGTGTCCTTTAACCGCATCACCATTGATGGGGATACCTCAACCAACGATTCATGCATTTTTGCAGCGACAGGCCAGGCTGGCGGCGTGGAGATCACCTCGCAGGATGATCCGCGCTATGCCGCTGTTGCAGACGTGTTGACGCGCATTATGAAGCGTTTGGCACAGCTGATTGTACGTGATGGTGAAGGTGCGACAAAATTCATTACCGTCACTGTAGAGGGCGGCGGCAATACACAGGAATGCTGCGATGTGGCGTACAGCATTGCGCATTCGCCATTGGTGAAAACAGCGCTGTTTGCTTCAGATCCGAACTGGGGCCGTATTTTGGCTGCCATCGGCTATGCCGGCGTGCCTGATTTGGATGTTGAACATATTCAGGTTTGGCTGGGTGATGTGCAGATTTGCAAAGATGGCGGCGCAGCTGCAGATTATACCGAAGAAGCGGGCGCGGCCGAGATGCAGAAAGCGGAGATCACCATCCGTGTTGATTTAGGGCGCGGCAGCGCAAAAGATACGGTATATACCTGCGATCTTTCCTATGATTATGTGAAGATCAATGCAGATTACCGTTCTTAACCATTAATTTTTAAGCCTCCATCGTGAGGCTTTTTTGCAGCTGAAACTTTTGAATGACTGGTCAAAAAGCCATGAGCCATTGCTGATCAGTAAGTTGAGTCAAGTCCATTCTAGAGATTGGACGATAAGGATAGAGAAGTTCTTGTTATGAATGATGCGAATAATTTAATTGCCAATGAAGCAAAATCCATTGTGCAGGCGCATTTAGATCGTTTGGGTGAGGTGAAGGAGCATCTTTTAACTGAAGAAGTTAAGCTTGCAAAATTTGAATTGATTAAGGCGGAACTAGAAAAGCGCAATGCTGTTCTGGTGGCGCATTACTACTGTGATCCTGAAGTGCAGGAATTGGCGGAGCTGACCGGCGGCTGCGTGTCTGACTCATTGGAAATGGCGCGTTTCGGGCGGGATCATCCAGCAACAACCTTAGTGGTGGCTGGCGTCAAATTTATGGGCGAAACCTCTAAAATCCTATCGCCGGAAAAAACCGTGCTGATGCCGACGCTGGAAGCAACCTGCTCTTTAGACCTGGGCTGCCCGGTCGATGAGTTTACCCAGTTTTGCGATGCGCATCCGGATTATACGGTTGTGGTGTATGCCAATACTTCTGCCGCTGTGAAAGCGCGTGCCGACTGGGTAGTGACGTCCAGCTGCGCCGTTGAAATTGTTGAGCATCTGGACAGCTTGGGTGAAAAAATTATCTGGGCGCCGGATCAGCACTTAGGGCGCTATATTCAGAAGAAAACCGGCGCGGACATGCTGCTTTGGGATGGCGCCTGCATTGTGCATGAAGAGTTCCGCGCGCGCGGCATTGCCAATATGAAAGCGCTGTATCCGGATGCGGCGGTGCTGGTGCATCCAGAGTCGCCTGAATCGGTAGTGGAGATTGCGGATGCGGTGGGCAGCACCTCGCAATTGATTAAAGCTGCGCAGACGTTGCCGCATGAGCGTTTAATTGTGGCGACAGACCGCGGCATTTTCTACAAGATGCAGCAGGCGGTGCCGAATAAGACCTTGATTGAGGCGCCTACGGCCGGAGAAGGGGCGACATGCCGTTCCTGCGCGCATTGCCCATGGATGGCAATGAATGAGCTGGATGGCATTTTGCAGGTTTTGCAGCGCGGCGATCAAGAAATATTCGTCGATCCTGAGCTGGCTGAACGGGCAAAATTGCCTTTAGACCGCATGCTGAACTTCAGTGCTGGATTAAAACGCTGATTATTGATTAAAAAACGCGTAAAATGCTTGATAAATAAGCGGTTGAAGCGTTTTTTTAACTTTTTTTAAAGATAGGTGTTGACGTCCTTGGGCGTCGCGCCTAAAATGCACCCCGTACCGAACGAGATGTTCGATACGAAAGCTGAGATGAATCGGAGCATAGCACAGCCTGGTAGTGCACCTGGTTTGGGACCAGGGGGTCGTAGGTTCGAATCCTACTGCTCCGACCAATTCTTCAAGGCAATATAATCGCATGATATTTTGTATCATCGAGCATGCGCCTGTAGCTCAGTTGGATAGAGCATCCGCCTTCTAAGCGGATGGTCACAGGTTCGAATCCTGTCAGGCGCGCCATTTGGTGGGCTTGATATATAGAATCTGAAAGCGATGTGACGGTGGATGTAGCTCAGTTGGTAGAGCCCCGGATTGTGATTCCGGTTGTCGTGGGTTCGAATCCCATCATTCACCCCAATTCGGAGCATAGCACAGCCTGGTAGTGCACCTGGTTTGGGACCAGGGGGTCGTAGGTTCGAATCCTACTGCTCCGACCACTTCTCTAAGAAGTAGTCAAATAAAGATGCCGCGTTAAGCGGTTTTTTTATGCCTGAAATTTGGTGGTATTCAGTACGCGTTCGCTGATAAAGAATTTTTGCTATAAAAAAGCCTCCAATGATTGGAGGCTTTTTTTATGCGTGAAGCGTTTAAGGAATGATGGTGATGTTCACTCGGCGGTTTTGAGCGCGGTGCTCTTCGGTGTCATTGCTGACGATAGGGAATTCAGAACCGCGGCCAATAATTTGGATATTGTTCGCCTTGAAGCCGTTGTTTAAGAAAATATTCGCTACACTTTGCGCGCGTTTTTCAGAAAGCTGTAAATTGTAGCTGGCCTGACCGATATTATCGGTGTGGCCCACGAATTTTACTTTTTCTAAATTGTATTTGTGCAATTGGTTAGACAGTGAAATTAAGTTGGTTTGCTGGTGCTTTTTGATCTGGGCATCATCAAAATTAAACAGAAGGCGTTCTGGCAAGGCCAGTGTCCATCCGTCATTGGTTAATACAAAACCTTCATTCTTCAGCATTTTTGCTTGTTTGTAGCTTAAGTTCCCTAAACTCATGCATGCGCTTAACACTGCGCTTAATGTAAAAATTAAGCAAATGACTGCTGTTTTCTTTAACATAAAAAGCCTATTTATGGTCGGGTTTAGGATAAATATACCATTTTTCATGGTCTTGCTTTGACTTGAACAGCGCGTGATCCGCATTGGCAATTAACTCTTCCGGTGTTTTGGCTTTATGAGCAAATGCTGCGCCTATGCCTGCGCTCAGAGAGATTTGATGCTGTTCAAAAATAAAAGTGGATGAGAAACAGTCTTGAATTTGCTGGCAATGCTGAGCAATTTCGGCCGAAACATTGATGTTTGGAATAATAATGGCGAATTCATCATTGCCTAAGCGTGAGAAGAAAGCATCGGCAGGCAGAATTTGTTTAATGCAGTAAGCAACAGCCCGAAGTATTGCATCGCCGGCCAAATGGCCGAATTTTTCATTGACGCTTTTAAAATCGTTTAAGTCCAGCAATAAAACGGCTGCATGCTGGGTTTCTTGACCTTCAAAGAGCTTGAATAACTCTTGATAAAAGAAATTGCGGTTCGGCAAATGTGTCAGCGGATCATGCTTGGACTGATGAAGCAGTTTGTCGTTTTCATTCATCAGGCTGTAGTTGGACTGTTCAATCTCGCTGAGCAGGCCGTTAAATGCCGTGCTCAAGGCTTGCAGTTCCTGAATGTCTGAACTGGACACCCGCATGTTGTAGTCTTTTTTAACACTGATGGTTTGGGCGGATTCGGCAATTGTGCGGATGGATTGCATCAGGTATTGATAGACCGAATTTACAGACCAATATGCAGTGCCCAGCAATAAAACAAAGCCTATGGCCAAGGCAATCAAAATTTTATGGAAGAACACAACCAATTCGGAGGAATTGCCGTATACCGTTAACTTGCCATAATTGTGTTGATTATGGCTGATATCCATATTGATCGGCTGGCTGTAAAACAAGTGATCTAAAAATGATTGGCTGGAAAACGGATGGAAGTCTTTTTGCTGGACATGCACAAATAGATCATGATCAGCGGTATCCACTTCAATGGTGCGTATTGGGTATTCCTGAATATATTCATTCAGAATTTGATTGATCGTGAGCTGATCATTAAACACAACCGCAGGCTGAATCCGTTCATTCAATGCCGATGTCAAAATTTTAAGGCTGCTTTTTGCATAAGCATTCATTGTGTAGGTTGAAATAACCAGAAAAATTGCAGAGCAAATGCTGAATGTCAGCACAAAAATAGTCAGCTGGGAGCGTGTAAATAATTGATGCAGCGTAATGGGCTTATATAGCGGTTTCATTTATTTGCCTCCATGTTTTTGCCGAGCAATAAAACTCGCGGATCGACATGGACTTTCGCCTGGGAGAGGCTGCTTAAATTAACTTTGAATGCATAGTTTGAATTGCGCTTATAAATGCAAAAAGCGCTTCCTAATTCGCATTCAGTATTGTTGGTGCTGATGGATAGAGCTGGAAAGCGGACTGAAGTATTTAGAAACCGCTGCTCGGCTTGGGGTGAGAAACTTGAAAACACTAAAACTTGGCACTCATGGTTTTTTATGTCAGTGCTATGAATGCTTGAAATTTTAAAATTAGCGGGATTGGGAGAGTGGGCCTTAAATTTCTGGGCCAGCGAAGCATTATCCAGCACGCAAATGGCAGGCGCGGCATTATTCCATTGGGCATAGCTTAAAATGGAAAATACGGTGCTGTACAGCGAGGATGCGGATTCAGCAAAACAGGAACTGCTGAAAAGAAGTACGCTGAAACATACGGCTTTTAAGTTAAATTTTCGGAACATTTCAGGATATGGCTATATGTGTGAATAATAAATTAATTTAAATTGCGGGTAATATAAGGTGAAACGGACTCATAATAATACGAAAAGCCATTGGTTTGTTTAAAAAAGAGACATGCGGTGAAATAATTTAAAAAAGGGTGTTGCAACGCAAGTGAAATGCTGTAGAATGCACATCCATCGGCGGTGATGAAGATTAAAACTTCTGATAAAACAAGGACTTGATTGAGTTTGGTTTTAGAAAGAAAGTTTAAAAATAATCTGAAATTACTGGTTGACTTTCTGAAAAGAAAGCGTAATATAGCCGACCTAGCTTGCTGATGACGAGTCAGCAAGAAGATCATTAAGAGATTATGAAGAACAACTTGTGTGGATTTTTA
>NZ_JAYRTF010000005.1:0-158240 GCF_041919735.1 Acinetobacter sp. | reverse complement strand
CCTTCCCGAACTCAGAAGTGAAACCTCTTAGCGCTGATGGTAGTGTGGGGTTACCCATGTGAGAGTAAGTCATCGCCAGCTCATTATTCGAATCCCCCTCCGCTTAATGGCTGAGGGGGATTTTTTTTGCTTCGATTTTTTGCAAGAAAGTTAGAGAAATTAGGATATAGGCGTTTTAGCTTAGTTATCCTTAATTATCTTCCCAAGTTTTTGATCCAATAAGGAAGCCATGTATACTGAATGGGTATTACATGGAGTTTTCATGTCAGCTTCTTCTCCCCAGCCTGCTTATATTGAATATTATGGTTCGAAACAGTTTATAGCTGTTCTATTTTCTTTATTTCTAGCCGGCTTTGCTATTTTCTCATCACTGTATTGCGTACAGCCGATGATGCCGGTTTTTGCGCAATTTTTTTCTGTATCGCCTGCGCACAGCAGTTTTCCATTGTCTTTTTCAACCATTGCACTGGCGGTAGGGCTGCTGTTTTCCGGTCTGGCATATTTTCCTTTTTACTCGGGGGCTTATTGGGCTGGCGGTCAGCGGTGTTGCAGCCGTGGCCATGACTTATATTGGAGAAGAAATCGCAGCAAAGGATGTGGGTTTTGCTATGGGACTGTACATCTCTGGAACAGCCATTGGCGGCATGAGCGGACGGGTCATTGCGGGGATTCTGGTGGATTTTATTACTTGGCAAACGGCGCTGCTGATGATTGGCCTGCTGAATTTTGCGATTGCGCTGATTTTCCTCATGCTTTTACCAAAATCCAAGCATTTCAAAGCGTATCCGATCCGGCTGAACCGCTTTACAGAATCATTGCATCAAAATATAGCTGATCCCAAGCTGCGCTTGCTTTTTGTGCAAGGGTTCATTTTGATGGGCTGTTTTGTCTCTGTATTCAATTACATCAGCTATCATTTGCTGCAAAAGCCATTTTGAATGGTCGCAAACCTGGATTGGCTTAATTTCTGTCGTGTATCTTGCTGGAATATACAGTTCGCCTCGGGCGGCGAAGTGGAGCAGGAAGTTTGGCCGGGCTAAAGTATTGATCTGGATGCTGCTGATGATGCTGGTCGGATTGTTCATGATGCAGCTGGCATCTATTCCCGCAATCCTTATCGGGCTGCTGATTTTCACTTTTTCATTTTTTGCAGCGCATTCAACGGCCAGCAGCTGGGTTTCGATCCATGCTTTGAAATACCGAGCAACAGCGTCCTCTCTGTATTTATTTGCTTATTATCTCGGTTCCAGCGTGCTGGGCAGCTCTAGCGGATTGGTTTGGCAAAACTGGGGCTGGATGGGGGTTGCCGTTTTTATTGGTCTGATTTTAGCTTTGGGAATAGTTTTATCTTTTCACTTGCGAAGGGCATGAGCAGAATCTTTTTGCTGTTGAATAAAATGGCTCTGTATAAAGCTAAAGCTGGGATAAGGGAGGCTTGAATATGCAATCAGCCAGAATCAATGAGATCGATTGCCTATAAATATTGAATTTATATTTCTGCTGCCATGGATATTAAAATAGCTTGATTGGATTCATATTATCTTAAAATAAATTGAATAACTGCGCTTAAAATTTGAATTCCATCAATTTAATCTGATTTTAAATAGAATTTAAATAACTGATAAATAATACTCTTTTTAAGAATATTTTATTTGTGATCTTCCGATCAATGGCTTTGATTTTTATTTCAATTTCTTTTAAAGAATAAATATCATTTATTTTAACAGCTGAGGTATTTGATGAAAAAATTATTGTTTTCTACAATATGCTTTGGCTGTTTATTATTATGCACTGGATGTGTGAGTACAACCCATTTAGTGAAAGTAAACAATTAATGCTGATTCCTGAAAAGGCATGGACAGCGCAATCAGAACGTTCCTATAAACGCTTTGTCAATCAGGCAAAAGATCACAGATTTTGGTGATTGACGCGAAACTGGATCAAATTTTGCAGCAGCTGTGCAGTGAGGCGGGTCTTTTCCGTACAGGCGCAAAGCAGTGGAATTGGGAGATCAAAGGCAATTTAAACGGCGAGCTGAACAAGCACAGTTTGCCAGGCGGAAAAATCATCATCAATATAGGCCTGTATTGGGGCTTAAAGCTGAATCAGGATGAATAGGTTTTTGTGATTGCGCATTCGCTGTGGGGGGCATAACCGTGAAAAAGATCCATGATGTTGGCGAGCAATGCGGTCATTCTTGCGGCCACAGGCGGTGCGGGTGCTGCTGCGGCCAGCGCGGCAGGGCAGGCGGCCATCATGCCGCAAGGCTGGAACTTGGGAGCCGAAGCCGATGTGATGGCTTTGGATATTATGTCACGGGCCGGCTATAACCCAAAAGCCGCAGTCAATTTTTGGGTCAAATTCCAGCAAGAAAGCAACAGCCGCAAGGCGTTTGATATTAAGCCGCTGATGAGTGACGCATTGCATGCAGCCTGGCAAACATTGAACACTATTTGCCTGCAATGCAGATCAAATATGAACAGTTTCTAGCCACCAAGGCTCATTCAGCTCAATATACCGCGCGCAATACTGTGCAGTAATTTTGAGATTGCAATGGGTTTCGGTTTTCAGCACTCGCAAGGGTGCTTTTTTTATCGATGAAATGCATTTTTAATTATCAATGGATGGATTTTGTATAAATTATAATCAGGCAAGATGAATGGAATTCATGGTAAAATGATCGGCTTTCATCTTTGATCTGATTTTCAGGTCTTCCATCTGCCAGCCGAGAATTGCTAGCCATGTCTACTGCTTATACCATGCAGACTGCGCCGAAAGCGCTGTTTGATTACGACAAATATTGGGCGTCGTGTTTTGATCCTGCGCCATTTTTGCCGATGTCGCGCGAAGAAATGGATTTACTTGGCTGGGACAGCTGTGACTTTATTTTGGTCTGCGGTGATGCCTATATTGACCATCCGTCTTTTGTATCCGGCATTATCGGCCGCGTACTGGAAGCGCAAGGTTTCCGTGTCGGCATTATTGCGCAGCCAGACTGGACTTCTGCGGAAGCGTTTAAAGCTTTAGGCAAGCCGAATATTGCATGGGGCGTGACGGCGGGCAACATGGACTCCATGATCAACCGCTATACAGCCGACCGCAAAATCCGTTCCGATGATGCTTATTCTCCAGACAATGCGCCGAACAAGCGTCCAGACCGCGCGGCAACCGTCTATTGCCAGCGCTGCCGTGAAGCATTTCCGGATGTGCCGGTATTGCTGGGCGGGATTGAAGCTTCCCTGCGCCGCATTGCGCATTATGATTACTGGTCAGACAAAGTCCGCCGCTCGGTGCTGATGGATTCCAAAGCCGATTTATTGATGTACGGCAATGGCGAGCGTTCAATTATTGAAGTGATGCACCGTCTGGCCAAAGGTGAAAAAATCCACGAGATTACGGATGTGCGCGGAACCGCGTTTATCGTCAATAAAAATAACCGCGCATCGAAAGCGCAATTTGTCGAAATCGCATCGAATGATGTCGATACGGTGGGCCGTGTTGATCCGATCATCAACCCTTATGTGATGACGGAAGATTTGGACGGCTGTGAAATTGAGAAAGAAAAAGGCAATTCTTTAACGCAATATCAGAATTTCCAAAAAGAAGCGGTCGCCAATCCGATTGTGCGTGCAGGCGACAGCTTAGATGCGGATACGCAAATTGTGCAGCTGCAGCCCTCATCCAAAGCGATTAAGCATAAATTGCCGCCGCGCGAATTGGCGGTGATCCGTTTGCCGGCATTTGAAGATGTGGCGGATGATCCGGTGCTGTATGCGCATGCCAACCGTATTTTGCATTTGGAAACCAATCCGGGCAATGCGCGGGCTTTGGTGCAAAAGCATGGCGAGCGCGATGTGTGGCTGAATGCGCCGCCGATTCCGCTGACCACGGAAGAAATGGATTACGTGTTTGACTTGCCGTATGCGCGTTTGCCGCATCCGTCTTATGGCGAAGCGCGTTTCCCGGCATTCGACATGATTAAATTTTCGGTGAATATCATGCGCGGCTGTTTTGGCGGCTGCACTTTCTGTTCGATTACTGAACATGAAGGCCGCATTATTCAAAACCGCTCGGAAGAGTCGATTCTGCGTGAAGTGGAAAAAATCCGTGATACAGCGCCGGGCTTTACCGGGATTATTTCCGATTTAGGTGGCCCAACGGCCAATATGTACCGTTTGGCGTGCAAAGACCCTGAAATTGAGAAAAATTGCCGTAAGCCGTCGTGCGTATTCCCGGGTGTGTGTCAAAACCTGCATACCGACCATGCGCCGCTGACCCAGCTGTACCGCAAAGCGCGTGCGCTTAAAGGCATTAAGAAGATTTTGATCGGTTCAGGCCTGCGCTATGATTTGGCGGTCTTGAACCCTGAATATGTCAAAGAATTGGTGACGCATCACGTCGGCGGCTATTTGAAAATTGCGCCGGAGCATACTGAAAAAGGCCCATTGTCGAAGATGATGAAACCGGGCATCGGCACTTATGACCGCTTCAAGCAAATGTTTGAGCGCTTCAGCAAAGAGGCGGGCAAGGAGCAGTATCTGATTCCTTACTTCATCGCGGCGCATCCGGGCACCACCGATTACGACATGATGAACTTGGCGATTTGGCTGAAAAAGAATGGTTTCCGCGCTGATCAGGTGCAGACTTTCTATCCGTCACCGATGGCGACAGCAACCACCATGTATTACACCGGTAAAAACCCGCTGGCCAAAGTGGCGCGCTATACCGAACAGGTGGACATCGTGAAAGGCGAGAAGCGCCGCCGCTTGCATAAAGCGTTCCTGCGCTATCATGATCCGAACAACTGGCCGTTATTGCGTGAAGCCTTAAAAGAGATGGGCCGTCAGGACTTGATCGGCAATTCCAAGCAGCACCTGATTCCGACTTATCAGCCTGCGGGGGGAACTGAAGGGCAGTATCAGTCTGCGCGCAAGAAAAATTCCACCATTGCAGGCGATTCGCAAAAGCGCACCGGTGAAAATACCGCGCGTTCGCAATCACGCAATGGCAATTCTTCCGGCCGTCCGCAAAAAGGGCAGATTTTGACCCAGCATACTGGTTTGCCGCCGCGTGAAACAGGCGATAAAAAGCCGTTTGGCGGGGTCAAAAGCAAAAATAAAGGCAAAGTAAAATCACGGTCTTAATGGAATCTTTGACTAGGGCGCTGCGGCGCCCTTTTCATTGCCCATCAGCTTGATCAGGCTGCCCGCAGAACGCAATCAGGCTGCTGGATTGAAGACCAATCAGTTCATCGGAATTGTTAGACAATTGTCTTAACGCGCTTGCGGGATTTTCCTGAAATGGCATAGAGTAAAAGCCTAAGCGCAAGATGCGCTGTATTTTCAGCATGGAATGCTTGGTTACAAAGTATCTGTACACATATTGATTATTTTTAATCAATAATGAATGCAGCTGTTGAGCAATATTTAAAACGCAATTTTAACAATAAGACCGCCTGCAGGCTGATGTAACTTAAGGCTGCAGTGCAAAATGATTATAAGAAATGTAAAGGATTATGAGAGATGGCAATGTATATTGTGATCGCGAGCATATTGCTCGGCTGCATGCTCATAATGGCTTGGAAAAGTTTAGACCATAATGCCAAGCAGCAAGATAGCGCATTGAAACAGCGCGCTATTTTCAATATTAATGAGCAGCTGACCTATACGCGTCTAAAGGAAATTCTGCCAAACCATATTATTTTGGCGCATGTTTCTTTTGATGCGTTGCTGACAACCAAATATTACCGGACACGGAATAAGTACCGGAATATGGTTGCGGATTTTGTTGTGCTGGATGAAAATCAGCAGATTCAAGCCATTATCGCTTTAGATGACCCGATGGTGCTGAAGCGCATTCAGCCGATGCAATATCAGGATGCCTTGCTGCAGCTGGCGGGCTACCGCGTCATCCGCTATGACGATGTGCCTGAGTATTCACAGCTGCGTGAAGATTTTTTGGGCAGCCAGACGAAATTTAAGCAAATCTCACCCGTCAGCGATCTGAAAAAGTATCATTTATATTCAGATCTGGAGCGTAAAAAGCTGAAAGCGCTGAGCTGATGCTGAAACAGGAAATAAAAAAGCATGCGCCGAAACGCATGCTTTTTTTAATTTAGGCGGGGGTTATTCAGGCTTGATGGCCACCACGGTGAGCTCGACCAAAACGCGCGGATCATACAGTTTGGCTTCAACACAAGTGCGGGGCAGGGCCTGAATGCCGCTGACCCAAGCATCCCAGACTTCATTGAAGGCTGCATAATCTTTTTCGATATCTTTTAGATAGATAGTGACAGACATGATGTGGCTTTTGTCGGTTCCGGCATCAGCCAGAAACTGATCAATCACATCGAAGGTCTGCTGCGTTTGACCTTTGATATCTAAATCAAGATCACTCGCAAGCTGGCCTGCCAAATGCACTAAATTGCCTGAAACTGCAATCTCAGAAAAACGTTGGGCTACGTGCAGCCGCTGTACAGTCATGCGCTTATTCCTGTGTTTTCGGCATGGTGGCTGCGATAAGCGCAGTCAGCAAACAGCCGAGAGCTAAATAGACCGCGACATAATGCCATGAACCCTTGCCCCAAATCACTAGCGATGCTGCAATAAATGGGGTAAAGCCGCCGCCGATAATGCTGGCGACCTGATAGCCGACACCCGCGCCGCTATAGCGGTATTCGGTGCCGAATAATTCTGTGAAAATGGGCTGATGCACGCTGACCACCATATCATGCGCAACATTGGCCAATAAAATTGCGCCGATGATAATCATCCAGGTATTTTGCGCATCCAGCGCCATAAAAAATGGAAAGGCAGACAAAGCGCCGATCAGGCCACCCATGACGCACATTTTTCGATGGTCAAAGCGGTCTGCAAGCCAGGCAAAAAACGGAATGCTGAAACAGCTGACGGCGCCGACCATGAGGGTAATATTCAAAAAGAACTGCTTGTCCATGCCCAGATTTTGAGTGGAGTAATTCAGCGCGAAATTGGTCACCAAGTACATGGTCAGCAGTTCCGCCATGCGCAGCGCAATAATGTAAAAGAAGGCTTTGGGATGCTGGCGGACGGCCTGCACAATCGGCAGTTTTTGCGCTTTGGGTTCAGACTTTGCCGCTTGGTCCAAGAATTCTTGCGATTCATCTTGATCGCGGCGGATCCACATTGCAATGCCGATTAAAATGATACTGGCAATAAAAGGCAGACGCCAAGCCCAGTCAGAAAAGGCTTCTTCGCCTAAAACAGCAATGATGAGGCTGACGGCGCCGGTGGCCAGCACCAAGCCTACACCATAGCCGATTTGAACGCCGCTGCTGTAAAAGGCTTTTTTGCCTTTGGGGGCATTTTCAACGGCCATCAGCGCTGCGCCGCCCCATTCGCCGCCCACGGCAAAGCCTTGCAAGGCGCGGAACGTGACCAGGAGGACAGGCGCCCACCAGCCAATGGCGGCAAAGTTCGGCAGCAAGCCAATGCCGACGGTGGATAGGCCCATCATCACAACGGTCATCACCAGCATTTTTTTCCGGCCGAGCTTATCGCCGAAATGGCCGAACACAATGCCGCCCAGCGGACGGAATAAGAAACCCACGCCAAAAGTGGCTAATGCCGCCAGTGTGCCCATATTGGCGCCAATGCTGGGGAAAAATTGATCTTTGAAAATCAGTGCGGCAACAATGCCGTAAAGCAGGAAATCATACCAGTCAACGACAGCGCCGATAAAACTGCTGAGCGCGGCTTTGCGGGCACGCTGTTCTTGGGAAAGATTGGATTGGGCAGAAGAGGATTCGGCCGGAGAAAATTTTGACATGCAGGAATGGCGTTCCATGAGTGACAGCAGAGATGTCCTGCAATATTCGGATTGGATCGTCACGCCAATTACAGGACATTATGCTGAAAGTAAAGGTGATTTTCAGCATCTCGGCGCATACATGGATAAATGCAACGCGCAGTTAGATTACCCCAAATTTACGGAATGTGAAGTGCAATTTGTTTCATTTTTATTCTTTTGTACGAAACTTGCGCAGCAGGTTCAGGTTACAGCAGGGAAAGCTGCGCTTCTTCCTGCGCGGCCGCCAGCTGATAAACGCCAATGCCGATCAGCCGAAATTGAAAATCTTCAGGCACACGCATTTCTTCCAGCAATTGAAGCAGCGCCTGTTCTAAATCCACGGGGCTGCTGAGCGGGGTGTTGAAGCGCTTGCTGTGCTGCAGCACTTGGAAATTTTTCAGCTTTAATTTGGCGGATACGCCGCGCGCGTTCAGCTGCTTGCGCTCCAGGCTGCGCCAGACTTGGCTGATTAAATTGGGCCAGAACGGCTGGCACTGCGCTAAGGTCAGATCATCATCAAAGGTGGTTTCCTTGGAAATCTGCTGGCGCTCGCGCTCGGCCTGCACAGGCCGTTCATCAATGCCCTGCGCATAGAGAAACAGCTACTTGCCGTATTTGCCAAAATGATGCACCAGCACCGCTTCATCAATTTCCTGCAGATCGCCTAAGGTTTCCAGCTGCATGGCCTTGAGTTTTTCTTGCGTCACCTTGCCGACGCCAGGAATTTTTTTCAGCGGCAGATCATGAATAAACGCTTTCACTTTTGAGGGCTTAATGACGCAGATGCCGTTGGGCTTGTTCCAGTCTGAGGCGACTTTGGCCAGAAACTTATTGGGCGCAACCCCTGCGGACGCGGTTAATCCTGTGGCCTGAAAAATGTCTTCGCGGATGCGCATGGCCACTTCAGTGGCGCTGGCCATGCGCTGCAGGTTGTCGGTGACATTCAAGTAAGCTTCATCTAAGGACAGCGGTTCAATCAGCGCGGTATAGCGCTGAAAAATTTGGTGAATCTGCGCTGATACGGCGCGGTATTTCTCAAAATTCGGCTCGATGATGATGACGTGCGGGCAGAGTTTCAGCCCTTGGCGCATAGGCATGGCGGAACGCAGGCCGAACTCGCGCGCAGGATAGGAGGCGGCGCAAATCACTGCGCGCGGATGATGGGAGGACACCACCACCGGCACATGGCGCAGTTCAGGCCGTTCACGCAATTCTACTGATGCATAAAAGGCATCCATATCAATATGAATGATTTTTCTCATGCAAGCCGCATTATCTGAAATCTGTAAGCCTAGAGTATGGCATAGCCTGCATGCAGCGGATAGCGTTGAGTGACGGCGCTGCGACACAGGCTGACTCGGTAAAATTGGCTATGCGTGCTGTTAAGGTTGCAGCTAATCGCACCGCAGGGCGTTTTGGCGCCGTACTATTTTTCAGATTTTTCTACAGCGGGCGGATGAAGATGCAGGCCATTTTTCAGTAAAAAAGCATTCCACTGTTTTTGCGTGCCGTTAAACACATTCAAATCTACGGCTTTGGGAACGCCTTGGATTTGACCTTGATTGGTGTGCTGCCAAAACAGCCATTCCGGATTGTTTTTCAGCTCCGGCTTGCCTTGATATTCGCGCACCCAGAGCGGCGTATTTTTGAATTCTCCAGCCAGCACAATGTTGTAGAACGATTTGGAAATATAGAAAATCGGCTGTTTGCCATAGTGCTGCATCAGCCGGTCATGCATCAGCTGGATTTCTTTCAGCAGCTGGTCTTTGCTGTAGGTATTGATGCATTTGCTGTCATATTCCAGATCAATCACCGGCGGCAGGGCATCGCTGCGTTTCGGCACGGTTTCAATGAAATTCTGCGCCTGAATGCTGCCGTCGCGGCAGAGGCGGTAAAAATGATAGGCGCCGACATTCAGCCCCTGTTCACGCGCTTGCAGCCAGTTGTCCTGAAACTTGGTGTCTTTAAAGTCGCCGCCTTCGGTGGCTTTGAGATAGACAAATTGATAGGCCTGCGGTGAAATTTTTTTCCATTGCACATCGCCCTGATGATGTGAAACATCAAAGCCTTTGACCGGATATTCTTCTGCCGATGCAAAACGGTGCGGCATAATCAAAACGTAGGCCAGCAGCGCCAAGGCTGCGCATCCGAGCACGCCCAGCGCTGGACGGCGGTAAGCTTTGAACGGGGCAGCAGCGGTCTTGCGTTTTTTCATCGGTCAAAAAGAAATGCTGAAGTGAGGCTCACATGATAGCGCGAAGCGGGTTCAGAGACTATGCAGTTTGCGTTCAGCACATTAAACCGCCGTATTTTTGGGAATATGCCAGAAAATGGCTGCAGTAATGATATTGATGCTGCCCAGGCAGATGAGGGTGGCGTGGAAGGCTGAGGCAATATGCGCGGCATCAAAATAAGCGCTGAATGCATTCACCAGCGTACCCGCCAGCGCGACGCCGATACTCATGGACACCATCATGATCATGGACAGGAAGCTGTTGCCGCTGCTGGCATCCTGCTGCGGCAAATCTTTGAGCGTCAGCGTGTTCATGGAGACAAACTGCAGCGAATTCAGCATGCCGAAAATAAAGAAGTGCAGGGCGCGCAGCCAAAGCGGGGTGTCTGCTGAGCTGAGCGCAAAGCTGGCAATGCAGGCGCCGACCAGCAGGGTGTTGACCAAAAGCACTTTCCGGTAGCCGAAGCGCTGAATAATCGGGCGGATCACCGGCTTGGACGCCAACGAACCGAGCACGGTCGGAATCATCAGCAGGCCGGCAATAAAAGGTTCAAAGCCAAAAGCGATCTGCAGCATCAGCGGCATTAAAAACGGCATGGCATTGCCGCCAAGGCGGGCAAAAAAATTGCCCAAGATGCCAATGGCATAAATTTGGTTTTTAAACAGCTTGCTGCGGAACAGCGCATTTTGATGGGTATGCGAATGCAAGGCATAAACCGCTGCAGCAGCCAGCCCGGCACAGATCAAGCTGATGCTCCAGTACAGCGGCAGCGAGGTGCTGGCGAAATTTTCAATGCCGAGCGAGAGGCCAGCCATGGCAATCACCAGCAGCAGAAAGCCGAAAAAATCAAAGCGCGGCACATCGGCTTCTGTGACATTCGGCATGGCTTTGAAGGTGATCAGGCAGCCCAGTGCGCCCATTGGAAGATTAATCAAAAAAATCCAGTGCCATGTGGCAACTTGCACCAGCCAGCCGCCCAGTGTGGGGCCAATCAGCGGGCCAATCAGGCCGGCAAGGCTCATCAGGCTCATGGCGGATAAAAATTGCGTACGCGGAATGACTTTCAGCATGGCCAGGCGCCCGACAGGCAGCAGCAGCGCTCCGCCCATGCCTTGCAGCACGCGGTAGAACAGCAGCTCATTTAAGCTGTCCGATTGGCCGCAGCCCAGCGAGGCCAAAGTGAAAATAATGATCGCGCTAAAGTAGGTATTGCGCACGCCGAAACGGTCGGCCAGCCAGCCGCTGAGCGGTATGCAGGCCGCGACAGACAAGACATAGGCCACCACGACGCTGTGCATGTTCAGCGGGTCTTCGTTCAAATGCGCGGCCATCGACGGGATGGCGGTATTGACGATGGTGGTGTCCAGGCCCTGCATAAAAAAACCGATCGACACCAGCAGGACCAAAAGTCTGAATTCGGGCTGTAAGGCTTGATGTGAAGGCGTGGCGTTCATGGCATGATAAAACTGAAGATTTCCAAGCAGTTTAGCTGAAATTGGCTGAGGATGGTGCTGCAATCGTGCAGTTCATCAACTGCAACCGAATTGCAGCGTAGTGGTCATCGAGTTGAAATTTCAGCTTTATACATTGGTCAAAAATTATGTGAATAATGACTAAGATGATGAATTTAAAAGTTTCTGCTTTAGCGCTCGCGATATTGAGCTTGGGATTAAGCGCATGCAACAGCAGCAGTGATGACAGTGCAGCACAGCCGCCAGCTGTTGTAGAACAGACACCGCAGAGCATAGAGCTGGTGCGCTTAAGCGCCTATGAGTCGGGTATATTTGGCGCCAGCGCTGCAGAAATTCCTGCTTTTGACGCTGCCAGCAAACGTTTATTTGTGGTGAATGCAGAAGCAGGGGAGCTGGATGTTTTGGACGCATCTGATCCTGCACATCCCAAAAAAATTGGCGCTATTTCTACTCACGGTCTGTTGCCGAATTCTGAAGTGAATAGTGTGGCCGTACATCAGGGTGTTGTGGCTGTTGCGGTGCAGGCTGCCAATAAAACGGATAGAGGCAAAGTGGCATTTTATCAGGCCAGTGATTTGTCGCTGATCAGCTCAGTAGATGTGGGCGCATTGCCCGATATGCTGACTTTCAGCCCTAATGGCAAATGGGTGGTGGTGGCCAATGAAGGTGAGCCAAGCGATGATTATCAAATCGATCCAGAAGGTTCTGTGGTGATTATTGATATCTCGAATATTCAATCACCTAAAGCAGTCATTGCTGGATTCTCAGACTGGAATAGCGCAGAGAAAAAGGCTGGACTGATTCAGTCCGGTGTGCGGATTTATGGGCCAAATGCAACAGTGGCGCAAGATTTGGAGCCTGAGTATGTGACCATCAGTGCAGACAGTAAAACAGCATGGGTGACCTTGCAGGAAAATAATGCGATTGCTGAAGTTGATTTAAGTACTCAAAAAGTGACGAATATTTTTGCATTGGGTGAGAAAGACCATGGCCTGCCTGAAAATGCATTGGATGTGAGTGATGCAGACGGCAAAATCAATATTCAGGCATGGCCGGGTGTGGTTGGTTTGTATCAGCCAGATGCCATTGCCAATTACCAGTTTGAAGGCAGTACCTATTTGGTGACAGCCAATGAGGGTGATGCTCGTGCATGGGGGGAGAACAATCCGCTGTATTGGGGCAAAAGCCTAAAAGAAGATGCTAATGCTGTGGGTGACAGCAGCAAGGGCTATGTCGAAGAATTCCGCGTGAAGCATTTGGTGCATAAAGATGGTTTTTCACGCCGCCAAGGAGATGATCTACCGCCGCAGCTGCGGGAATTAGCCAAAGGCGCCAATTTAAATCCTACCGTTTTTGCATACTGTGGCGCGGTGCTGGGGGATGCCAAAGCCTGCCGCAATGATGATCAATTGGGCCGTTTAAATATTGTTTGGAATATGGGTTACCAAAAGAATGCGGACGGTACGCCCAAGCTGGATGATAAAGGCTATATGACTTATGACAAGCTGTATGCTATGGGTGGGCGTTCATTTGCCATTTGGGATACGCAAGGCAAACTGGTCTGGGATTCTGGACGTGAGTTTGAAGAAAAAGTGGCGGAATTTTTCCCAGCGTATTTTAACTCTAACCACGAAGCCAGCCTATTTGATGACCGCAGCGATAATAAAGGTCCAGAGCCTGAAGGCTTGGCGCTGGGTCAAATTGGGCAGAAGACTTTTGCCTTTATAGGCTTAGAGCGTATGGGCGGCATTATGGTGTATGACATCAGTAACCCAAGAAAAGCGCAATTTATACAGTATTTGAATGACCGCAGCTTTAAACAGGACACTGCGCAGCTGGACAAAAACGGTCAGAAAGTACTGGATAAAAATGGCAAAGAAGTGCTGATTGAAAAGGGAGATCTTGGCCCTGAAGGCTTGATTTTCATTGCAGCCAGCAAATCGCCAAATGGCAAACCTTTATTGGCTGTAGGCAATGAAGTCAGCGGGACGACAGCCATTTATGAAATAAAGCTGAAATAACGACTATTTCAAGGTGATTAAAGGGGGAGCATATTGCTTCCCTTTTTTGATGCCTGAAAATAAAGATTGGCTTCAGCGGCTGCAAATGAAATATCATGGTCATACTTTGGAAAGATGTCTTGCCTGCAGGACGGTGCGATTTTTTGATTCAGGTTGCTGAAATACGATGACAATTGAAATTTTAATGGTAATTGGCTTTTGTTTGGCGGCCTACTCCATTGTCGGCAATGATGTGCCGCAAACGCTGGGGACCTTTATTTCATCCAATGCGCACCGCCCATGGTGGCTGCTGTGGCTCTATGTCAGCTCTATTTTAGTGGCTGTGCTGCTGTATGGCTGGTTTGCTTCCGGCACCGGCGACGCATCATACGGACGTTTGGAAACCATTCCGTTTCCTGCCGATGGGGTGACGTGGCTGTATGTGGTGCCGCCGATTCTGCTGATCATTTTGACCAAATACGGCATTCCAGTCAGCACGACCTTCTTGGTTCTGACGATTTTTTCTCCCAGCAGCTTAGGCTCAATGCTGACCAAATCCATGATGGGCTATGCGGTCGCATTCATTGTCGCCATCATTGTTTACCGCTTTGTCATTAAGCAGATTTCCGTTCACTTCAGCAAAACCCGCAATGAAAAGCATTCCAATATTTGGGTCGGGCTGCAGTGGGTTTCGACGGCATTTTTGTGGAGCCAATGGCTGATTCAGGACTTGGCGAACATTTTTGTTTACGTGCCGCGCGCCGTGCCATTTTGGTTTTTAATTTTTGCCATTACCGTTTTTGTGGTGCTGCTGGGCATTATTCTGTATCGGCGCGGCGGCGCGATTCAGAACATTATTGATACCAAAACCGGCGTTGCAGACATCCGTTCTGCGACCATCATCGATTTTATGTATGCGTCCATTCTGCTGGTGTTTAAAGAATGGAGCAATATTCCAATGAGCACCACATGGGTGTTCCTCGGCTTGCTGGCCGGGCGCGAATTCGCCATGGCGATGCATCTGCATGAGGTCAATAAATATAAAACTTCGCGCAATGTCAGCAAGGACGCCATGAAGCTGATGTTCGGCTTGGTGATCAGCATTTTCCTGGCGACAACTTTGCCGTGGTTCTATCATCTGGTTTCCGGCAAATAATGGGCCTGCGTTTTCCCGCTCTTATGCTTTGACCTACCTGGCTGGATGCGCAGCAGAAGCGGCAGATTGCAATGCGCAATGCAAAAAAAGCGGGCTGATCAGCCCGCTTTTTTATGTGGCCTTAAACCACAAAACGTTCCGGCGAATCCAGATTGCGCAGCGCGCTGAAAATCTGTTTGGAGGAGTTGCAGACAATCAGTTTCGCGCGGTGCTGCGGCGGCAGAAAACCTTCCAGCACGGCATGATCCAGCTGCGCAATCAGCGCATCATAAAAGCCGTTGACGTTGTACAGCATCATCGGTTTCTGGTGCTGATTCAACTGGCCCCAAGTGGCGATTTCCAAAATTTCCTCGAAGGTACCCAAACCGCCCGGCAAGGCAATAAAGGCGCTGGCGCGCTCAGCCATCAGCGCTTTGCGTTCATGCATGGTCTGCACCACGTGCAATTCGGTCAGGCCATTGTGGGCAATTTCATAATCCAGCATAAATTCAGGAATCACGCCAACGGCTTCACCGCCATGCTGTAGCACGGTATCTGCGACTTGGCCCATCAAGCCAATGCTGGCGCCGCCGTAGACCAAGCCAAAGCCCTGATCGGCAATGCCTTTGGCCAAGGCGATGGCTTTTTCCTGATAAATCGGGTTATTACCTGAGCGGGAGCCGCAATACAGGGCGATCAGCGGCCGGTTTGCGCGGGAAGGGGAGAGAGTTGAAGCTTCTGTCATTTTTAATACGCTATTCATGTCGTTTTATTCACCTTATCATTTTCTTTTTTATGGCTCTAGCCTAGTCTGAAAATATGACAGAATGATGCAGCAGCGCTCTTTGCGTGCAGATTTTTTGCAGCGCAGCGCAAGCCCGGTAAAAAAAGATGAAATTCTGTCCCAGCTTGCTATACTGAATCCTTGTTTTTCAACAAATGAATCGTCATGGGCAGTGGTTGTTGTCGCTCCGCAAAAAAACATTTCTTAGAAATTAATCACTTTGGCATTGCTAAGTGCACTTTTTTAAATTCGGATTTTTCCAAAATTAAGCGTCCGGACTTCAGGATTCTAAACCCTCATGCAGGCCTGCATTCTGCTCAGGAGATAAACACATGATCTTTGAGTGGATCTCTGACCCTTCTGCATGGGTCGGCTTGCTGACCTTAGTGATCCTGGAAATTGTTCTGGGCATCGACAATCTGGTCTTTATCGCCATTCTTGCGGAAAAACTGCCGCCGGAACAGCGCGATAAAGCGCGCAAAGTCGGTTTGCTGCTGGCGCTGTGCATCCGCTTGGTGCTGCTGGCTTCAATCGCCTGGGTCATGACGCTGGTTGCGCCGCTGTTCCATGTCTTTGGCCATGCGTTTTCCGGACGCGATTTGATTCTGCTGTTCGGCGGCGTCTTCCTGCTGTTTAAAGGCACCATGGAGCTGCGTGAGCGCCTGGAAAACAAGCCGATGCTGAAAGAAGAGAATCCGGTGCATGCAACCTTCTGGATGGTGATCATTCAGATTGTGGTCTTGGATGCGGTGTTCTCGCTGGACAGCGTGATTACCGCGGTCGGCATGGTCAAGCAATTGCCGGTCATGATGATTGCCGTGGTGATTGCGGTCGGCATCATGCTGCTGGTTTCTAAGCCGTTGATGAGTTTCGTCAGCCGCCATCCAACCGTGGTGATTCTGTGCCTGTGCTTCCTGATGATGATCGGCTTCTCGCTGCTGGTTGAAGGCTTTGGCTTCCACATTCCGAAAGGCTATCTGTACGCGGCGATCGGCTTCTCCGTGCTGATCGAATTCCTGAACCAGACCATGCGCCACAATCAGGAAAAAATGGTCACCACCACCGATTTGCGTTACCGCACAGCCTCTGCCGTGATGCGCATGCTGGGCGGCAAGAGCAGTTCGGAAGCGCAGCATGATGAGCATGAAGATGTGCTGGCGACCCGCGCCTTTGCCGATGAAGTCTTTGATGAAGACAACGGCGCTTATCACAGCGTGATGGTGCAAGGGGTGCTGGGCTTATCTGAGCGTCCGGTGAAGTCGGTGATGACGCCGCGCCCGGAGCTGGAATGGATTGATCTGGAAGAAGATGAAGCATCGCTCAAGCACCAGCTGCTGAGCATGACCCATTCGCGCTTAATTATTGCCCGCGGCGAGCTGGACAATATTGCCGGCGTGGTGCTGACCCATAAAGTGATGAATGAATACATTGAAACCGGCGTGCTGAACTTTGAAAAGCATCTGCGCGAGCCGGTGATTGTGCATGAAAATGCGCAAGTGCTGATGGTGATGGAACAGCTGCGTCAGGCGCCGCTGCAAATGGCGCTGGTGCTGAATGAATACGGTTCGATTGAAGGGATCGCAACCCCGATAGATGTGCTGGAAGCGATTGCCGGTGAATTCCCGGATGAAGATGAGTTGGAAACCTCAGCTGCCAGCCTGGAAGACGGTTCATTGATTCTGGACGGTTCAACTGATATCCGCCATGTATCTTTGCTGCTGAACCGCGACTTGGTGGATGAGTCAGAACAGTATTCGACCTTGTCGGGCTACATCTTGTTCCACTTGGGGCGTTTGCCGGAAAATGGCGCAAAACTCACTGCGGATGGGCACATTTTTGAAGTGGTGACGATGGATGGCCACAAAATTGAAAAAGTGCATATCATTCCGATTGCGCATAATGTGCATCAGGATGAGCGATAGCTTCTGAATCCGGCGCCATCTTCCGCTAGAATAGCCTGCATCAAGCAGGCTATTTTTATTTGAGAGCGACATGTCCGAGATGCGATGCCCCTGCGGGCTAGGGAACTATGCCGAATGCTGCCAGCCCTTGCATGCTGGAAAGCAGGCGGCAGCAAGCGCAGAACAGCTGATGCGTTCGCGCTACAGCGCTTTTGCGCGGCATGAAATTGATTATCTGGTGCAAACCACAGCGCTGGGACAGCAGGGGGCGCTGGATGTGCCGGCGATTGCCGCATGGAGCAAAGCCAATCAGTGGCTGCAGCTGGAAGTCGTGTCGGCCAATGAAAAGCTGGATAAGACCCATGCGCAGGTCGAATTTAAAGCCCATTATCAAGACCTGAAACAGGACGGGCAGACACCGCAAGTGCATCATGAAGTGTCACATTTTGTGAAGCATCAAGGCGCGTGGTTTTTTCTGGATCCGACCACGGAGATGCAGATCACCATGAAACAGCCCTGCATTTGCGGCTCAGGCAAAAAATTTAAACAGTGCTGCGCGCAATATCTGTAGTTTTTTTCTGAAGATGCCTTAAAATAGCGCGCATCTTTTACCCTCAGCGGATGAAGGGCAATGTTACTCACCGTTATTTACATTATTGCAATTACGGCAGAAGCCATGACCGGCGCGCTGTCGGCTGGACGGCGGAGCATGGACTGGTTTGGAGTAGTGTTGATTGCCTGCGTCACCGCTTTGGGCGGCGGTTCGGTGCGCGATGTGCTGCTGGGGCATTATCCGCTGACTTGGGTCAAGCATCCGGAATATCTGGTGCTGACCTGCTGCGCCGCCTTTGTCACCATCATCATTGCCAAGTGGATGAAGCATTTGCACTCCATCTTCCTGCTGCTGGATGCGTTGGGCCTGATCGGCTTTACCATCATCGGCTGCCAGATTGCGCTGCAGATGGGGCAGGGCTTTGTGGTGTCTGCCGTGGCAGGCGTGCTGACTGGAGTGTCCGGCGGCATTCTGCGCGACATTCTGTGCAACGATGTGCCGCTGGTGTTCCGCCGTGAGCTGTATGCCTCGATTTCGTTTGTCGCCGTCATTTTTTACTGGTTCTGCATCGATTTTGGCCTGTCGCTGGAAATCACCGTCATTTCAACCCTGATTTTCGGTTTTTCACTGCGCTGCATCGCCATTTATTTCGGTTTGGAAATGCCGAAATTTATCTATAAAGATGATGATGACCAATCCGCCTCTTCGAAAGATGCTTCTTAAATTCCTGCTCTTGCTTTAAACGCTGTATTCGGCTGAACTCCGGCGCGGCATGCCGTTTCAGCGGATTTTCCTTGCCTATTGCATCAGAGAGCAGATCATAAAATCACTGCCGTGAACGCCGCATGCAGGCTTTCACCTCATCAGGGATCAGATTATGGACTTAGTCTCACGCATACAGCGCTTGCCGATCGGCAAGTTTCACTACACCTTGCTTTGGGTCATTGGACTGGGCTGGATGTTTGATGCCATGGATACCGGACTGATTTCCTTTATCCTGGCCAAAATGGCCGAGGACTGGGCCATGAGCCCGGCGGAAAAAGGCTGGGTCGTCTCCATCGGTTTTGTCGGCATGGCCATTGGCGCGGTATTCTCCGGCGCTTTGGCCGACCGGATCGGGCGCAAAACGGTGTTTGCCTCGACGTTGGTGATTTACAGCTTGGCGACTGCAGCCTGCGCATTTGCGCCGAATCTGACTTGGCTGCTGGCCTGCCGTTTTGTGGTCGGCCTGGGTTTGGGCGGACAGCTGCCCGTTGCGGTGACCTTGGTCAGTGAATATATTCCTGCGCATGTGCGCGGGCGCTTTATTGTGCTGCTGGAAAGCTTTTGGGGTTTGGGCTGGCTCTGCGCCGCGCTGATCGCATATTTCGTGATTCCGCATTACAACTGGCATGCGGCTTTTTTGGTGGGCGGCCTGCCTGCGCTGTATGCCATCGTGATCTGGAAGATGGTGCCGGAGTCGATTCCGTATTTGATTAACCGCGGCCGGGTGCAGGAAGCGCATGCTTTGGTGAAAAAAATTGAAGCCAAATGCGGTGTGGAAGTCATTGAAATTTTTGAAGTGAAACCGGTGGCAGAAAAGCAAAGCACCTCATTTGGCCAGCTCTGGTCCGGCGTATTTGCGCGCCGCACCCTCATGCTGTGGCTGATTTGGTTTGGCATTGTGTATTCCTACTACGGCATTTTCACTTGGCTGCCGAGCCTGCTGGTGAAGCAGGGCTATACCATTGTGCAGTCTTTTGAATATGTGCTGGTGATGATTCTGGCGCAATTGCCGGGCTATATCGCAGCGGCCTGGCTGGTCGAAAAACTGGGCCGCAAAGCTACTCTGGCCGGCTTTATCGGCTGCTGCGCCGTGTCGGCTTACTGCTTTGGCCAGGCGCAAACTGTGAGCATGATTGTGATCTTCGGCTGCCTGATGTCTTTCTTCAATTTAGGCGCTTGGGGCGTGCTGTATACCTACACGCCGGAACAGTATCCGGCCAATATCCGCGCGTTCGGTTCGGGCTGGGCGGCGGCCATAGGCCGGATCGGCGGCATTGTGGCGCCGTTGGCGGTGACCCATATGATGGTGCTGAACAATGGCTTCAGCTATGTCTTCAGCATGTTTACCGCAGTGCTGCTGGCGGTGGCTTTCGTGATTGTGGTGCTGGGCGAAGAAACCAAAGGCAAGACTTTGGAGTCTATGGGCTTATAGCGCGGATTCAACATCGCTGTTTTTTCAGCTTCGCTTGCATCGGTTCATCCAAAGCGCAGCAAGGCATGATCCTGCTGCGCTTTTTTGCGGCTGGCATTTTTTCATCAGCGCTTGGCCGGCGGGCGGTAGTCTGCAGGCCATTTGAAAATAATCAGTTGCTCATTTTTAAAAAAGTGGATAATTTTACGGCATTAGATCTGTCATAAGACAGGATTTGTCGCTGCGCATCAGGTCATGCCCTTGTGTATGAACCGGCAGAGACATAGCATAAGAACCCAGATACAAAAACGAATTTATTAGGATTACAGGTTGTTATGACAAGCCTTGCGCATCATGCGACAGAAAACCGTTCCGTAGCGGAATTTACCGAACAAGCCTATCTCAACTACGCTATGTACGTGATCATGGACCGCGCATTGCCGCATATCAGCGACGGCCTCAAGCCGGTGCAGCGCCGCATTGTGTATGCCATGAGCGAATTGGGCCTGAAGCCTTCCGGCAAGCCGAAGAAATCGGCGCGTACGGTGGGTGATGTGCTGGGTAAATACCATCCGCATGGCGACTCTGCTTGCTATGAAGCCATGGTGTTGATGGCGCAGCCGTTCAGCTACCGCTATCCGTTTATTGAAGGTCAGGGCAACTGGGGTTCTCCGGATGATCCGAAATCCTTCGCGGCGATGCGCTATACCGAAGCCAAGCTGTCGCCGTACAGTGACCTGCTGCTGTCGGAACTTGGGCAGGGCACCTGTGACTGGCAGGATAACTTTGACGGTTCAATGAAAGAGCCGGTGAATTTGCCGGCGCGCGTGCCGAATATCCTGCTGAATGGCACCACTGGGATTGCCGTGGGGATGGCGACGGATATTCCGCCGCATAACCTGCGTGAAGTAGTGAAAGGCACGATTGCCCTGATCCGCAAGCCAACCATGACCGATGAGCAGGTCGCGGCCTATATTCCGGGGCCGGATTTGCCGACCAAAGCGGAAATTATCACCGCACCGGATGAGCTGCTGAAAATTCAAACCACCGGCCGCGGCAGCTACCGCACCCGCGCAGTGTATACGATTGAAAAAAATGAAATCGTGATCACCGAATTGCCGTATCAGGTGTCGGGATCCAAAGTGATTACCCAAATTGCTGATCAGATGCAGGCCAAAAAACTGCCGCTGGTCAGTGACTTGCGTGATGAATCGGATCATAAAAACCCAACCCGTTTGGTGATTGTGCTGCGTTCCAACCGGATTGATGCCGAAGCGGTGATGAGCCATCTGTTTGCCACCACCGATTTGGAATCCAGCTACCGCGTCAATATGAACATGATTGGCGCAGATGGCCGTCCGCAGGTGAAATCGATCCGCCGCATTTTGCTGGAATGGATTGAAATCCGTAAAAATACCGTCACGCGCCGCCTGCAGTATCATTTAAATAAAATTGAGAAACGCCTGCATATTTTAGGCGGTTTGATTATTGCCTATCTGAATATTGATGAAGTGATCCGCATCATCCGTGAAGAAGATCAGCCGAAACCGGTGCTGATGGAACATTTCGGCATTGATGAGATTCAGGCTGAAGCCATTTTGGAACTCAAGTTGCGCCATTTGGCCAAGCTTGAAGAAATGGAGATGCGCCGCGAGCAGGAAGAACTGGAAGCCAAAGCCGCAGTGATCCGTGAACAGCTGGCGAATCCTGAATCGCTGAAAGCGCTGATTATCAATGAACTGAAAGAAGATGCGAAAAAATTCGGCGATGACCGCCGTTCGCCTATTGTGCGCCGTGAAGAAGCGCATGCGATTAATGAGCAGGACATGCTGCCGGCCGACCCTGTGACGGTGGTGCTGTCAGAAGCGGGGTGGATCCGTTCCGCCAAAGGCCACGAAGTGGATGTGGAAAATCTGAATTTCCGCGCCGGCGACCAATACCTGAGCCATGCGCAGGGCAAATCCAATCAGCGGGTATATGTGCTGGATGATTCGGGGCGCAGCTATGCGCTGCCGATCAATGCCTTGCCGTCAGCGCGCGGATTCGGTGAACCGCTGAGTTCAAAATTATCGCCGGCCAGCGGTGTCGGTTTTAAACAGGTGCTGATTGCAGAAGATGATGCCGAATTGCTGGCTATCAGCAGTCAAGGCTATGGCTTTAAAACGCAGGCGAAACAGCTGGATACCAATGCCAAAGCGGGTAAAGCCTTCTTGAGCCTGTCTGACAATGCCCAGCCGATGACCCTGCAGCTGATTGAACAGGCAACGCATCTGGCGCTGCTCAGTTCGGCTGGCCGCCTGCTTGTGGTGGATCTGGCGGAATTGCCGGTTTTGAATAAAGGCAAAGGCAATAAATTGATACAACTGGAGGCTGAAGATCAGCTGATATCTATGGTAGCTTTTGCTTTAGATGAAATAATTCAAGTGGTTGCGGGTCAGCAGCAGCTGAAATTAAAAGGCGATGATCTGCAGAAATATATGGGCAAGCGCGCTTCGAAAGGAACCGCTTTGCCGCGCGGATATCAAAAAGCAAATAAACTGTTCATTCAAAGATAATACTAGCATCCATTGATCGAAATACGTTATATATGCACAGTATTCGTGAAATGGATGCAATATTAAGCTCAAACAAGTTAAATAATGAGCGGCTTAATATTGAGAAAAAACAGTTGAATTATTAAGGATTACTGACAGGAGAATCGGGCGCTATGGAAAAAATTTGGTTTGCAGAATACCAAAAAACAGGTATTCCAGAAACTGTAGAGCTGCCGCAGGAAAATACGTCGCTGAATGATATTTTTGAACGCAATTTTCAAAAATTCGGCTCGCGTGATGCCTTTATTTTTATGGATAAAGTCCTGACATTCAGTGAATTGGATGAAGCCAGCCGCAAATTTGCAACCTATCTGCAAAGTTTAGGCCTGGCAAAAGGCTCGCGTGTTGCGGTGATGATGCCGAACGTACTGCAGTATCCTGTTGTGGCTTTGGGGGTTTTTCGCGCAGGTTTAGTACTGGTGAACGTGAATCCGCTGTATACCTCGCGTGAATTAGAACATCAATTGAACGATTCTGGCGCAGAAGTGCTGGTGATTGTTGAAAACTTTGCGTCAGTGTATCAAGCGATTTTAGGCAAAACACCGGTCAAGCATGTGGTTGTCGCATCAGTCGGCGATATGCTGGGCGCCTTGAAAGGCACTTTAGTGAATTTTGTATTGCGCTCTGTACGCAAGCAAATTCCAGCGTGGAATATTCCGGGCCACATCCGTTTCAATGCGGCTATGTCTAAAGTCAGCGCAAGCAATTACAAGCGTCCAAATATGACCCTGAGTGATACTGCTGTGCTTCAGTACACTGGCGGTACGACAGGCGTATCAAAAGGCGCGGAACTGACCCACCGCAACCTTGTGGCGAACATGTTGCAGTGTGACGGCATTTTCCAAAGCAAATTCGGCAAGCAGGATGGCCAGCCGGATGACCGCATTTTCTGCGCATTGCCGCTGTATCATATTTTTGCATTCATGGTGTGCGCGCTGTACGGCATGTATAAAGGCCAGGCCAATGTGCTGATTCCGAATCCGCGTGATCTGCCTGCGGTCATTAAAGAGCTGCGCAAATACCAGCCGACATTCTTCCCGGCAGTGAACACGCTGTTCAATGCCTTAGTGAACAATGAAGAATTCAAGCAGCTGGATCACAGCAAAATGAAGATGGCGATGGGCGGCGGCATGGCTGTGCTTCCATCGACAGCTGAAGCTTGGAAAAGAGTGACAGGCACCAACATCATTGAAGGGTATGGCTTATCTGAAACTTCTCCGGTTGCTACAGCGAATCCGCCTTCTTCTATGGAGTTCAGCGGCACGATCGGCATTCCATTGCCATTGACTGAAGTTGCGATTCTGGACGATGACGGCAATGAAGTGGCTTTAGGCGAGCAAGGCGAAATCTCGATCCGCGGCCCGCAGGTCATGAAAGGCTATTGGAACCGTCCGGATGAAACCGATAAAGTGATGACCAATGGCTTCTTCCGTACCGGCGATATCGGTGTGATGGATCCGCGCGGCTATGTCAAAATTGTAGACCGTAAAAAAGATATGATTCTGGTTTCAGGGTTTAATGTATATCCTTCTGAAATTGAAGAAGTGGTTTCTAAGCATCCGAAAGTGCTGGAAGTGGCGGCGATTGGCGTGCCGGATGAAAAATCAGGTGAAGTGCCGAAATTATTTGTCGTGAAAAAAGATCCATCTTTAACGACTGAAGAAGTTTTAGCCTTTGCCAAAGAAAACTTAACCGGTTACAAGCGTCCACGCTATGTTGAGTTTATGGATGAGCTGCCAAAATCCAACGTGGGTAAAATCCTGCGTAAAGATTTGCGTAAAACTGCATAAGCTGAAACAGAAAAAGCGCCGGAAGGCGCTTTTTTTATGCTGGACGTTTATGCCAAAAGGGCATTGGCAGCACGTTATTTTTTCATCAGCCAGCGGTCGAAGTAGCGGCGGCCTACACCGAATATACCTAGGAAAATAAACATGGCGCCGAACTGCAGGCTGAATTGGCTTTGCTTGAAAACGCCGTGGCTCAGCACATTATCAATAATGCAATACACTAAAATGGCAATCGCCCAATGCCATAAAGGCCACTGCTTGATGGCTACAGCATAAAATGCGATCCATAGGGCAATGAACGTCAGAATCGTCGACCAAACATTCATATTGGCGCAAATGACCGTCAGCAGAAATGCGGTAACCGGAATCACGATTTTTAAAACACGGTCAACCCGCAGCTGATTTTGACGCTGTTTTTCCAGGACATTGAACAGCTCTTTTTGATCTGGACTGGCCATATGCAACCTATACACAATTAAAGAAAACACTCTATTTAACAAAATTTATTCATGAAATGCCATGCTATGATGGACAGCATTAATAAATTCATGCAGAGAAAAACCCATGCACAGCATCAGTGGGATCATTTATCTCATTTTGGGGGCATGCCTGCTTCCTTATGTTTTTACTTTTATTGCCAAAAAAGCATCGGGCTTCAGTGCAAAAGACAATCACAATCCCCGGGCATTTTTAGCCAATACGACCGGGCTGGCTGCCCGCGCCAATGCCGTGCAGCAAAACAGTTTTGAAAGCCTGCCGCTGTTTATTGGCGCAGTGCTGATGGCGGAATACATGGTGGTGCCGCAAACTTTTGTCATGACCTTAGGCATCACTTATCTGGCGCTGCGGATTGTTTACGGCATGTGCTATTTGGCCAATTGGGCGGCGTTGCGTTCCATTGTCTGGATTTTATCGATGCTGTGCCCAGTTTGCCTGATGCTGATTATTATTAAAATTTCTTAGGGCCGGGGATTTTTCGACGGAAAATTGGATGCAGAAATGCAAAATCACAAAAAAATTCGAAAAACCGTTATAATCGTTGCGGTCTAAAAGATTTAACTTGTTAAAGAGCAATGCTATGAGCTACAGCAATATCCCTGCGGGTAAAGATGCGCCAAATGACATCTATGTAATTATTGAAATTCCTGCGAATGCAGCGCCTATCAAATACGAAATCGACAAAGATTCGGATGCGCTTTTTGTAGACCGTTTCATGGGTACTGCAATGTTCTACCCAGCAAACTACGGCTATGTGCCAAACACACTGTCATTGGATGGTGACCCGCTGGACGTGCTTGTTGTGACTCCGCACCCAGTAGAACCAGGTTCAGTGATCCGCTGCCGTCCAGTAGGCAAATTGAACATGGAAGATGATGGCGGTGTAGATGCAAAATTAGTTGCAGTTCCACATGACAAATTAACGCCGATCTACAAAGACATTCAGGAATATACAGATCTTCCTCCTTTGCTGATCAGCCAAATTGAACACTTTTTCCAGCACTACAAAGATCTTGAGCCTGGCAAATGGGTAAAACTCAGCGGCTGGGAAGGTTCTGAAGTTGCTAAGCAAGAAGTGCTTAGCTCAATCGCTGCATACCAAGAAGCGAACAAATAATTCCTTTCGGAATTTAGCTCGGTCTGGCTTGCTGGATTGAGCCATAAAAAAACCTGCATCAGTTGATGCAGGTTTTTTATTTATCTTCGATAGGCTGCGAATTAAAATAATTTCACTGGGATATCGAGGAAGATACGCCATTCGTTGGTATCGCCGATATAAACACCTTCATAGGCACTGTTTGCACGGTAGATCGAGTTGCGCAGACGCAGGCTGGCATCTTTGGCAAAACCGCTTTGAACGGTATATTTTACTTGGTTGAAGAATTCATTTTCTTTACCTTCTTCAGCTGTGCCGTTGACTTTGATATCCCAGCCATATACATACGCGGCAGTCCAGTTCAAGCCCGGAACGCCTAATTTGCCGAAGTCTAAGTTGTACTGTACTTGAACTGATTTTTCGTGATTGCCGATAAAGTCAGACAGGTATGAGTTCGGCAGGTAAATGCTTTGGAAACCGTCTGCATTCTGGCCATAATCGTAACCGACATTGCCGGTATTTTGCTGATAAGCCAGCATGAGATTGTGTGCACCCTGGTTATAAGCGCCAGAAATCGCCCAAATATTATTTGTTTTTTCTGACCCAGCAATACCAGTAGTTCCGTAGTTAGGTAGAAGCTCACCAGTAGCAGAATAAGTTACCGCATTTTTATCAAATTTAGTGTGATAACCACTGAAGTCATAAGTCAGTGACGCATCATTGGCCAATGCTTGTTTGTAGTTGGCATTCACATAGTGGCGGTCTAATTTATTTTTGCTGTCGATGCCATAGTAAGAGGCATTTAAAGCATCATTAAACTTGTATTTAGCGCCCCAAACCACTGCGCTGTCCAAATGGTTGCCATCTGTATTGATCTGCTCTGACATTTGGTTTTTGGTGAATTTACCCGCTGTCAATTCCAGTCCGTTGATTTCACGGCTGGTTGCCAATACGCCTTCAAAATATTCAGGAACCATGCGGCCGGTATTGCTGGCCAAAACAGGCAAGTCCAATACTTGTGTACCGTAACGCACTTCTGTGTTTGAGATGCGCGCTTTTACATTGGCGCCGCCGCGGGCCCAGTGGTCATATGCTGAACCATCATTGTGCTGTGGAATCATATTATTGCCGGTATGCTTATTATCACCGATCTTGAACGATGCGTCACCGACTACGCCCACACCAAAACCGACTACACCTTTGGTATAGCCTGATTCTAAATCAAAAATAGCCGATTGCGCTGTAGAACGGTTATCGGGTTTGCCATTTTTTTTATCGCGGTCAATGAAACCCGTGCGGAACAGGACAGAACCCTCTGCATCTTCGACAAATCCTTTTGATTCGCTTTGTTCACTGGCAAATGCCGTGGTGATGAATGCTGCATTAACAAGCAGCGCCAGTGTAAGCTTTTTCGAGTTCAGCATTGGGATAGAGCCTCATGCAAAAATATATAGTTAAAGAGTGTGTAGATTGTATAAGTTTTCTTTCAAAAAAAATCATTTTTATTGTGCTTATTACACTAAAGTTACGCATATTTTCGATAAAGCGTATAACAAAATCTGCTATAAAAATTGGGTGTTTACAGAATTATTTTTTAATTTACAGTAAAAACAAAAGTATAAGTTGAATTGCATGTAATGAATCAGATTTGGGCTGATTCTTCTTTGTTGCGGGTCTGATGAGGCATGCGCAGTCTTATATGAAGGCCGGCGCAATGCTGAAAAAAGCGTCAGAAAAATGGGATGAGGTTAAATTGAATGGCTTTCGGCTGCAGATGGGTGAGCTTAAATTATTAAATATTCATGTGAAAAGTTTTTAAATAATATGAATTGATTCGTATAAAAAGTATGCATGATTCCAGTGGGCCTGCATCAGGGTGGGCAGGCATTGAAGCAACGTTTTGATGATCGGCGCTATATTCGACATAGAGATGCATCAGACTGCAATCATTGCAGATCTTCTGTTTTGCCATTCATCGGCAAAGATGCACTTTTTTAATGCGGCTGCTGAAAAGCTGTTGAAACAGCATACTCAAAAAGAGGCATTTTATCTCAGCCGCCAGATGCGGCCGATTTGCAGCATCTGGATGACATTCAAGTCAACAGCAGGCTTTCATTGCTGAACGCCGGCAGGATGTATGGTTAAGGTAATTAAAATAAAAATGATGAAAAATAATGGTTTAAATTTATTTGTCTGCTTTTTTAGAGGGGCTGCTCCGGTTTTTATATAGCCATTTTTAAAAGTTGGCATAGCGTTTGCTAACTCTCAGTGAGTTTAAAAAAATCTGCTGGGGATTCCAAAATGCTGAAAAAAATATTTGCTGTGACTGCTTTAACTGCAGCTTCCGGTGCGGCCTTTGCTGAAGATGCGCCGGCAATGCCGTTCGGCCTGTCTTTTGGCGGCAGCGCGGCGCTCACCACGGACTACCGCTTCCGCGGGTTGACGCAAACTGAAACTGATCCAGCAGTGCAAGCCGGTTTTACCTTGTCGCATAACTCAGGCCTATATTTTGGCCTGTGGGGTTCCAATGTGAACTTCGGTTCCGGCACGCCAAGCTTGGAGTTGGACCCCTCAATCGGTTATGCCACGACACTGGACAGCTTTGCCAGAAAACCTGTTTTGGATGTTGGGGCGGTGTATTACAACTACTCAAGCGCAAGCGATCTGAACTGGGCTGAATTGTACGGTAAATTAACCTTTGCTGATGTCTTTACCTCAGGCGACAGCTTGCTGACCAATCTCAACTATACCAATGATTATGCTGCGGCAGACACCAGCAGCTGGAATGTCAATGCCGCCTATTCCATTCCATTTGGCGCAACGGGTTTCGGCGGCGTGGCAGCTTTAGGCTATACCGCAGTCAGCGATGAAGAGAAATATTCATTCAATGGTGATGACAGCTATATGGATTGGAAAGCCGGTGTCACTTATGGCTTTAAATCAATTGCAGGCGCATCTGCAGAATTGGCTGCTGTCGGCACCAATATTGATACAGACGGCATGTCGAATGCGCAAAGCCGCGGTGTCGAAACCGGTGCGGTATTTACCTTAACTAAAACCTTTTAAGTTTTATTTTTAAGTTCAGGCGGATGAAAATCAAAACCCTTGGCGTGTTGCGCCAAGGGTTTTATTTTGAATATTTTTAAAGTGCAACACAGGCTGCAAAGGCAAGTGTTTTAAGGCACTTGCCCGCGGTAAGAGAGCGCTTCAGACAGATGCTGGGCTTGAATTTGTTCTGCCTGCGCCAAGTCCGCAATGGTGCGCGCCACCCGCAGCACGCGGTGATAGGCGCGGGCCGATAAATTCAGACGCTGCTGAGCTAGATTCATCATATTTTGCGCCGCTGCATCTAAAACAGCATAGCGCTCCAGCTGTTTGGGGCTCAGTGCCATATTGGGCATGTGCTGGCGCTGGATCTGAAGATCATAGGCATGCAGCACCCGCTCACGCACCGTTGATGAGGCCTCGGCGGACTGCGTATCCTGCAATTCATGCGCCTGCAGCGGCGGCACATCAATATGCAGGTCGATCCGGTCTAATAAAGGGCCGGAAATCCGGTTTTGGTAGCGCTTGATCGCATCCGGCGAGCATTGGCAGCGCGCATCCTGATTGAATGCATATCCGCATGGGCAGGGGTTCATGGCGGCAATCAGCTGGAAATTGGCAGGAAAAGTAATCTGCCGGGAGGCGCGGGAAATAATGATTTCTCGAGATTCCAGCGGCTGGCGCAGGACTTCCAGCACTTTGCGGTCAAATTCCGGCAACTCATCTAAAAACAGCACGCCTAGATGCGCAAGGGTGATTTCTCCTGGCTTGGGATTGGAGCCTCCGCCGACCAAAGCAATTGCAGATGCCGTATGGTGCGGTGCGCGGAATGGGCGCTGGCCAAATTCATGCTGCGCGCTGGCAATGGAATAAATACTGGCGACTTCCAAATTTTCCTGCATATTCAAGGGCGGCAAAATGCTGGACAGCCTTGAAGCCAATAAGGTCTTGCCTGTGCCGGGCGGGCCGCGGAACAGCAGTGAATGTCCGCCTGCTGCAGCAATTTCCAGCGCGCGGCGCGGACGCAGCTGGCCTTTGACATCGGCCAAATCAAATTTATAACTGGCGCTGGAGGCTGCATTGATGGGATTGAATTGCGGCAAGGGCGCGATTTGATTCAGATGATCACAGACCTCTTTTAAATGCTGGGCGGCGAAAACTTTGAAATCCGGCAGCTGTGACGCTTCCTGGGCATTTTTTTCCGGCAGGATCAGCTGATGCTGCGCCTGCTGGCAGGCAATGGCAATGCTTAAGGTGCCGGTTGTGGGCCGCAAGTGGCCATCCAGCGCCAGTTCACCGATGAATTCCAGCTGCTCAGCGGCGTGCTCCGGCAATTGCCCCGAGGCAATTAAAATGCCGAGCGCGATGGCCAAATCCAGCCTCGAACCGTCTTTAGGCAGATCGGCAGGAGCGAGGTTAATGGTCAGCCGTTTGGTCGGAAATTGAAAGCCGCTGTTGATAATGGCCGATCTGACGCGGTCTTTGCTTTCCCGCACAGCGGCTTCCGCCAGCCCAACAATGGTTAAAGACGGCAAGCCTTGGCTGAGATGAACTTCGACTTCAATTAATGGGGCGTGCAGGCCCAATAGCCCGCGGGTATAAATCTTGGCAAAAGACATATTATTGTTCCGTTATAGTGCATTTTTTTTAATCGTTATGCGTCTTATGCTGCACCAATAGAGTGCTTATTTTTTGTTCTGTATTTTCTGTTCGAGCATTTCTACTTGCTGCAGCAATTCATTCAAGCGCAGGTTGGCGTTGTTCAGTGCGGTGCGCTGCCGTTCCATTTCTTCTTTAGACACCAAGTCCATTTTGCTGACGGCTTCATTCAGCAATGCGCGCACATTATGTTCTAAATCTTTTTTAGGCTGGTCGACCTGTTCCAAAATGGCTTGCAGTAAAGTTTCAATCATTTTTATCTCCGTCTGATGCAGATGAGAGGGCAGTTTAGCATTGCCTTGGCGCAGACTATAGTGCCCGCACAGAAATATAGGATTTTCCAATGGGTAATATCGTAATTTTTATAATAAATATGTCTAATTTTCGCGTCCAAAACCGCATTAAATGAGTAAAATAGGTTATAAATAAATCTCATGCTGGGAGCTTCTATTCCCCGACCTTAGAACTTTTGGCATGGAAATTGAACATAAAACCTTACTGGTGAAAAAAGCCGAAGGACAAAACACATGAAGCTCGTAACTGCAATTGTAAAACCCTTTAAATTGGATGATGTGCGTGAATCGCTGTCAGAAATTGGTGTTCAAGGGATCACTGTAACTGAAGTCAAAGGATTTGGCCGTCAAAAAGGCCATACCGAACTATACCGCGGCGCGGAATATGTTGTTGATTTCTTACCGAAAGTCAAAATTGAAATTGCAATCAGCGATGAAATGGTCGATTCAGTGATTGAGTCAATCACCCGTGTTGCAAGCACAGGCAAAATCGGTGACGGCAAAATTTTTGTGACGAATTTAGAACAAGTCATCCGTATCCGTACTGGTGAAACAGGTGCCGATGCTGTTTAAGACATTGGCATGAAGTTTGCTGAGTAGCTAATAACTCAGAAAATAGGTCGGGGGATACGAATGAAAAAAATGCTACTCGCGCTCAGTTTATCTGGCGCACTCTTAGGCGGTTCTGTTGCGTGGGCTGAAGAGGCCGTAACAGCACCTGCTGCTTCTGCAACGTCTGAAGCTGCACCTGCCGCGGATACAGCAGCTGTATCTGCAGCAACGGACGCTCCGGCGGTTGAGGCTGCGCCAGCGCCTGCTGAAGCGGAGCCAAAACTGGATACAGGCGATACCGCTTGGATTTTAGTATCAACAGCCTTGGTTCTGTTGATGACGATTCCCGGCTTAGCGCTGTTCTACGGCGGCATGGTCCGTAAAAAAAACGTGCTCAGCACCATGGCGCACAGCTTAGTCGCTGCAAGCATCGTCAGCATCACCTGGGTCGCGGTCGGCTATACGTTAGCCTTCGGTGAAGGCAATGCCTTTATTGGCAATCTCGATAAATTCATGCTTTCAGGCATCACTACCGATGCGCTGACAGGCACCATTCCCGAAATTCTCTTTGTCATTTTTCAAATGACCTTTGCCATCATTACAGTCGCCATCATCAGCGGTTCTATTGCGGAACGTATGAAATTCGGCGCATTTGCGGCATTCATCACTATTTGGTCTGTTGTTGTTTATGCGCCAATCACGCACTGGGTCTGGGGCGGCGGCTGGCTAGGCCATGACGGCGCGCTGGATTTTGCCGGCGGTACAGTGGTCCATATCAACTCAGGTGTTGCCGGTTTGGTCGCTGCATATATGCTGGGCAAACGCATGGGCTTGGGCCGTGAATCGATGGCGCCGCACAACCTGACACTGACTGTGATCGGCGCCAGCTTGGTTTGGGTCGGCTGGTTCGGCTTCAACGGCGGCTCTGCACTGGGCGCAAACGGTTCGGCAGGCTATGCGCTGGTGGTAACGCAAGTGGCCGCCGCAGCAGCAGCTCTGGCTTGGCTGGTGACTGAAAAAGTCGTCCGTGGCAAATCCTCCGTATTGGGCGGTGCATCGGGCGCAGTCGCGGGCCTGGTGGTGATTACTCCTGCAGCGGGCTTTGTCACTGTAGGCGGCGCATTGGCGATGGGCCTCATTGGCGGTGTGGTCTGTTTCTGGGGGATTACTGCTCTGAAACGCGCGCTGAAAGCGGACGACTCTTTAGATGCTTTCGGCCTGCACGGCGTAGGCGGCATTGTCGGCGCGATACTCACTGCATTCTTTGCCAGCCCGTTCATCATGGGCGATAAAGCGCCAACGGATGTGATGCATCAATTATGGGTTCAAGTAGAAGGTGTTTTGGCGACCATGGCGTACTCGGCAGCATTGACGTTCATTATCCTAAAAGTGATTGATCTGGCGATCGGCATCCGTGTTGAATCTGATGATGAACGCATGGGCCTGGATTTGAGCCAGCACGGCGAACGCATCGAATAAAAAACCAAGCAACTATTTTAATAAAATATCAATATATTGTGTAAAACAGCCCAAAAGGGCTGTTTTTTTTCCATATGTTGCGTAAAGCTCTACAAACTCCATAATTTTTGCTACACTTTAAATCCATCTGGATTTGTTCAATTAAACCGCTATGCATTGTCCATTTTGCAACGCTGCAGACAGTAAAGTGATTGATTCACGTTTGGCTGCGGAAGGCTGTCAAATTCGCCGGCGCCGTGAATGCGTATGCTGCGGTGAACGCTTTACCACCTTTGAAAGTTATGAAGTCGTGATGCCGCGGGTGCTGAAATCCGATGGCAAAAGCGAGCCGTTCGATGAAGCCAAACTGCGCCGTTCATTGATGCACGCCCTGCAGAAGCGTCCGGTCACGCAGGAGCAGATTGAAACCGTGCTGAGCGATATCCAATTGCAGATCCGCCGTTTAGGCGAGCGCGATGTGCGTTCGTTGACGATTGGTGAAATTGTCATGCAGGCGCTGTTTGCGCTGGATCACGTCGCCTATGTGCGCTTTGCTTCGGTGTATCAGGATTTTCAGGATGTCGAGGCTTTCCGCCGGCAGATTGAACAAATGCAGCACCGCGGCCAATAAGCATTTTCAAATGGGATATCAACATGTCTGAAACCACGTCTGATCAAGACTGGATGCAGTTTGCGCTGGCTTTGGCCGCCACGGCGATTTACCGGACACGGCCAAATCCGGCGGTGGGATGCATCATTGTTAAAGACAATCAAATTATCGGACGCGGCGCAACCGCGCCTGTCGGCGGTTCGCATGCCGAAGTGTTCGCGCTGAAAGAAGCGGGCGAACAGGCGCGCGGCGCAACCGCGTATGTCACTTTAGAGCCTTGCGCGCATTATGGCCGCACCCCGCCGTGCGCGAAAGGGCTGGCTGATGCAGGCATCTCCCGGGTGGTGATCGCTTGTTCTGATCCGAATCCGCTGGTGGCGGGCAAAGGCGTGCAGATTTTAAAAGATGCCGGCATTGACGTGGTGCAGGGAGTTTGCGCAGCCGAAGCAGCCCAGCAGAATAAAGGCTTTTTAAAAGCCATTGCGACAGGCCAGCCTTATGTGCGCCTGAAAATCGCGTCGAGCCTGGATGGCCGCACCGCCATGGCGTCCGGTGAATCGAAATGGATTACCGGCGCTGAAGCGCGTTTGGATGTGCAGCATTGGCGCGCTATTTCAGGCGTGGTCATTACCGGCATTGGCACGGTTTTGGCGGATGATTGCCAGCTGAATGTCCGCCAGCTGAAAGATGTCGATGATTTAAGCGCGGTAGTGCAGCCGAAACGATTGGTGTTAGACCGTCAGGGCCGTTTGCCTTTAACCGCGAAAATCTTGGCGCAAGCCGATAGCGTGATGGTCATGGGGCCATTCCGCCAGGAGCTTGCCGATTTAGGCGTGATTCAATTGGAAATTCAGCCTTTAAAAACCTTGCTGCAGGCCTTATCTCAGCAATACCAAATATATGATGTGCTGGTGGAAGCTGGCGCGGCACTTTCGACTGCATTTTTGCAGGAAAATCTGGTTGATGAATTGATCAGCTATGTGGCGCCAACATTTTTAGGCCGTTCAGCACGCGCGATGTTCAATGCGGAATTTGACCGCATGGCAGAGCAGCTCCGCTTTAAGCTGATTGATGCTGTCCTGGTGGGCGGCGATGTGCGCTTAAAGCTCATTCCTTCACAAGAGACACTATGAATTCAGAGTCTACGGTTTATCACAAACGCCGTCACGCGGCACGTACTACCGATGAATACCTTTTCCATCAGCTGGTGCCTTATTTAGGCAACAAGCGCCGTTTGCTGCATTTGATTTTGGAGGCGCTGGAAACGACAGGAACGCTGAACCGTGAAGATGGCCGCGCGCCGATATTTGCTGACTTTTTTGCCGGCTCTGGGGTTGTCTCACGCTTGGCGCGCCAAAACGGCTACCGCGTGATTGCCAATGACTGGGAACCGTACAGCCATGCTTTAAACAGCGCGATTTTGTCTTGTGTGGATGCGCCGGCGTTTAAAGAACTGGGCGGCTATCAAAAAGCCATTGATTATCTCAACCGCCTGCCTGAAGTGAAGGGCTGGGTGACGCATAATCTGTGCCCGCGCAATGATGAAATCTATGATCCTGCACGTGACCGTTTATTCTTCAAGCGCCGCAACGGCATGCGCATTGATGCGATCCGCCAGCAAATTGCCACATGGCAGGCGCAGGGCGCGATTGATGATGTGGAAATGAGCGCATTGCTGGCGCCGCTGCTGTATTCTGCCAGCTTTGTCAGCAATACCAGCGGGGTATTTAAAAGTTTCCATCATGGCTGGGGCGGCAAAACCCAGACGGCGCTGGAACGCATTGAATCCTTGCTGTGGCTGACGCCGAGCCGTTTTTGTGAAATCGGCGATCCGAAACGCCCTGCGGCTGAAATGTGGTGTGTCGATGCGCAGCATCTGGCCAACCAAATGAGCAGTTTTGAAGTCGATGTGGCTTATCTTGATCCGCCGTATAACCAGCATGCTTACAGCAGCAACTATCACGTGCTGAATGCGCTGACGCTGTGGGATCAGGTCGATTTGCCGACGCCGGATACCAAAGGCTTTAAGAGCGGCATTGACCGCGCATGGCGCAAAGAGCGTCCGAGTCCGTACAACTCGTCGAAGCATGCCAAAGAAGCCTATGAAAAATTATTGGAAACAATTAATGCGCGCTTTATTCTGACCAGCTATTCTACAGACGGCAATATTGAAGCGGCAGATCTGCTGCAGGCGAATTTAAAGCGCGGGCGTGTCACTTTGCTGACGCAGGATGTGCCGCGTTACCGGGTCAGCAAGCAGCGCCAGTCTGAGCGCGCGCGCGTATTGGAATTTATTGTGATTACCGATACTCATGCCAAATCCGGCCCGCCGATCCGCCAGCTGCTCGGCCAGCTGCATCATTTTGCAGAATTGGGCGGTGTAGATACGTCCGGTGTCAGCACGCAGCTGGACTTGTGGTAACCCATTTTAAAAAATTGAGTACGCTATGTTTACAGGCATTATTGAAAGTTTAGGCAAAGTTGGAAGCGTGCAAAACGTGGGCGGCGATGTGCGCCTGCGCATTGAGACCGATTTGGATATGTCTGACGTGCATTTGGGCGACTCGATCGCCACCAATGGCATCTGCCTGACGGTGATTGACTGGGGCGAAAACTGGTATGCCGCCGATGTGTCGCGTGAAAGCCTGAACCGCACGACGCTGGGCAGCTGGAAAGCAGGGCAGCCGGTTAATGTGGAAAAAGCCATGCTGCCGACCACCCGTTTTGGCGGCCATATTGTCAGCGGCCATGTCGATGCGGTCGGTGAAATTACTGTGTCGCGTGAAGATGCGCGTTCACTGTATTTTGAAGTGACGGCGCCGGCTGAAATCGCCAAGTATCTGGCGGAAAAAGGTTCGGTAACGGTGGACGGCATCAGCCTGACCATCAACCATTTGCGCGGCAATATTCTCAGCCTGAATCTCATTCCGCATACGGCTGAACGCACCAATATCGGCACCTGGAAAACCGGCGCAAAAGTGAATTTGGAAGTCGATGTTCTGGCGCGCTATATTGAGCGCTTATTGCTGGGCGATAAAGCTGCGCAAGCGCCGCAGCAGTCGAAAATCAGCATGGAATTTCTTGCGGAAAATGGCTTTATGAAATAAGCTGAATACCCAATATAAAAGCAGTCTGGTTGAAAAATTAGACTGTTTTTTTTGTTTTCAGCTGTGTTTTTGCGTCATAATGCTGCTCGAAATGGCTTGAAGCATAACTTGAACATATGGCTTGGACAGGTGCAGATGATTGATTTTTTAATGAATATTGAACAATGGCTGCCCATGCTGCTGGAGCAATACGGCGCGTGGATTTATGCCATTCTGTTTCTGGTGATTTTTGCGGAAACGGGTTCAGTCTTCATGTTCTTCTTGCCGGGCGACAGCCTGCTGCTGGCGATAGGCGCCTTGTGCTCCACCACAGAGGCAGTGCATCTGCATTATATGTTCAGCCTGCTGTTTATTGCCTCGGTGCTGGGCTATACCGTCAATTATTATACCGGCAGTGTGCTGGGGCTGAAATTTTTTAATCAGCATTCGCGCTACTTTAAGCCTGAATATATGGTGAAAACCAATGCCTATTTCATGAAGCATGGCGGTAAAACCATTCTGATGGCGCGCTTTGTGCCTTTTGTCCGCTCCTTTGCGCCGTTTGCCGCGGGTTCTGCGCGTATGAATCTGGCGATTTTTACACTTTATAATGTAGTGGGCAGCATTTTTTGGCTGAGCTTGCTGCTGGGCATTGGTTATGGCCTAGGACATACGGTTTCTGCCGTTGCCGATTTGGTGTGACGGGCAATGGGTGTGATGAGCAATCCGCCGCGGCACCTATTATGCATGATGGATGCTGCTGTAAAACAGCATATCCAGCGGGCATGCCTCAGCTGGACGGCGTGATAGCGCTAAAAAATGGAAGCTGAATTCAGCTTCGCGGATGTTCATCCGAAAAATTCGAATTTTTCAAAATATAGTCAATTTCTTCCTGCGCTGCGGCCTGCAGCTTGGCGCGGAATGCGGACACGGCCTGTTCTATTTGAGTTTCCACTTCCAGCTCTAGACGGACGCGGACACTTTCCAGCTCAGAAAGCATTTGATTGTCGGGAACAGACAAGCCTTTGGCAAAGTTGAAAGGCGAGCTTTCCGGGTTTTTATGATAGCGTGAAGTATAGGTGAGGGTATCACGGTCAATGGTCTGGCGGATCAGCGCCAGCGTTTGCGTTTGTTCTGCATATTGACGCAGTTCATCCTGCTTCAGCTGTTCAGCATAGGCGTGCTGTTCTGCACGTTTTTTTTCCAGTGCGCGTTCCAGCGCCTGCTGCTTGCGGATGCGCGCTTCTTCGATCAGCTGCGCTTTGCGTTCCGCATAGGCGGTTTCAATGCGTTGAAAAGACAGCGCCTGCTGTTTTTGATCCTGCTCCAGCCATTGCTGGGTGCTGCTTTCCGGCTTCAGGACATCGCAGATGCGTCCGAGGTCATCAATAAAGGTCTGACGCACAGCTTCAGGCACGTTTAACCAGCGCTGTTTAAAATCTGGACCGACATTTAATGCCACGGCAGCATCTCCTTGAGTATGAAATTAAGCGCCGATCAGAGCTTGAACGTTTGCGGTTCAATGCCTAATTGGCGGTATTGTTTGAATTTTTCACGGCCGATGATTTTAGCCGGCTCATTGTTTTCAATAATTTCAATAATGTGACTAAAATTTGAATATTGTTCAAGTGCTTGATCGTTAAAATTAAACACAATCCAATCCGATTGTTCAGGCAAATGCTCTGAAATGCATACCGGAGCATCCGGCTGATGGATGCCATGCGGGATGAAGCTGGATGCATCAAAGCTCCATAGCCGCTCATCCAGCTGCTGCCGAAGTTCTGCATCATTGCTCCACAGCCAAATGCGCGCGGATTGACGCAGAATTTTGCGGCATAAACGGCAAGCGCTTTCGACTTGCCGTTCAGGGCTTTTTTCAAACAGATAAAAGCTGATTTTAGCCATTGGCTTGCGTGCGGTTGATCAGGAATTGCATGAGCAGCGGCACTGGACGGCCTGTTGCGCCTTTATTGGGACCTGAATTCCATGCGGTGCCGGCAATGTCTAGATGCGCCCAGCGGTATTCGCGGGTAAAGCGCTGCAGGAAGCACGCCGCAGTGACGGAACCGGCTTTTGGACCGCCAATGTTGGCGATATCCGCAAATGGCGAGTCCAGCTGTTCCTGATAATCGTCAATCACCGGCATGCGCCATACACGGTCAAAGGAGGTCTGGCCTGCCGCTGCAATTTCCGCCGCCAAGTCATCATCCGGAGTAAACATGCCGGTCAGCACAGAGCCTAAAGCCACGACGCAAGCGCCGGTCAAGGTGGCAATATCAATCACCAGCGCCGGGTTGAAGCGTTTCACATAAGTCAATGTGTCGCACAGCACCAAACGGCCTTCCGCATCGGTATTTAAAATTTCAACCGTTTGACCGCTCATGCTGGTCACAATATCGCCCGGACGGGTGGCATGGCCAGACGGCATGTTTTCCGCTGCGGCAATCGCGCCCACCACATGAATCGGCAGTTTGGATTCGCATAATGCGCGCAATGTGCCGAGCACGGATGCTGAACCGCACATATCGAATTTCATTTCGTCCATGCCGGCGCCCGGTTTCAATGAAATGCCGCCGGTATCAAAAGTGACGCCTTTGCCGACCAGCACCACAGGCGCTTCTTCACGGTTGGATAAATATTCAAGGGTGATGATGCGCCCTGGACGGTCAGAGCCTTTGCTGACGGCCAGAAAGGCGCCCATGCCTAAATCCGCCATTTGCTGTTCGTCCAGCACCGTGACTTTCAGCAGCTCAGGGAATTCTGCAGCCAGCGCTTGCGCCTGTTCTGCCAAATATTCAGGGAAACAGATGTTACCCGGACGGTTGCCCAAATCACGGGTAAAGTTCTGGCCTTTTTGAATGGCGCTGATGAGGCTCAGCTGCTGTTCGGTCAGCGGGCTGTGCGCAGCGATGAAATCAATTTGATTTAAGGCGAATTCATTTTTCTTGGATTTATACTCATCAAATCCATAAGCCGCTTGGGTCAGGCTTAATGCAAATAAGTAATGCATGTCTTGCGGAAGTGCAGAAATATCAATGCTGATCTGCTGGCATTTTTTTTGTGAAGATTTGATAATCGTTTGTGCAATTTTTGCTAATTTGGCTGGCTGCAGCTCTTCGGCTTTGCCGATTCCGACCAATGCCGTGTTCGCGCACGCGCTGACCGAGCCGATTAAGGCTGCCGTTTCATTGAAGGCCGCCTTAAATTGGACAGCTTCAAGCATTTTATTTAAATCATTGATTTGATATAAGTCGGCAGCATTTTGAACATGTTCAGAATCTACTAATATCAACAAAGACTGGTTAGACGCATCCGCTTGGAATGTCGTATTTATCGTTAGTTTCATAGACGGTATTCGTGCCTTTTAAAATTTGCAAACCATTAAACCATTGAAACATTTTCCTGAATAGAGTTTCAATGCGCAACAAGGGGAATGGTTTTTTATTTTCCGCATTCGGGTAAACTATGGCTAGTTTTATCCGCTTATCTTTTTTGGAAGAATTAATTTGATTATTCGGCGTTATCTGGTCAAGCAAGTTGTTTCGACTTCAGCGGTAGTAATTGCCTTATTGACCTTGATCATGATGGGTGGCCGATTGATCAAGTACTTCGGCGTGGCTGCGCAAGGCCGTTTGGATGCGAGCATTCTGTTCAGCATTATCGGTTACCGCCTGCCGGAATTTCTGACGTTAATTTTACCGCTGGGTTTTTTTATCGGCTTGATGCTGGTGTTCGGCCGCATGTATGTTGACCATGAAATGGCAGTCATGAACGGCAGCGGCATCAGCCGTCATCAATTGGCGCGCCTGCTGATTCCGATGACTGTGGTTTTTCTGGCCATTCAGAGCTTTTTAATGCTCTGGGCATCGCCTTGGGGCCTGCGTCAATTTTACCAGCTGACCACCACTCAGGCGGTGCGTACAGGCTTTGACTTGGTCAGGCCGAAAGAATTCATCTCATCTGGCCCGTATACCATTTACGCCGGAGATTTGTCGGAAGACCGTAAAAATCTGAAGGATATTTTCTTCTATCAGCGTGCGGAAAAAGAAGGCAAGCCGGATGTGATTATTCTGGCCAAAGAAGCGACCCGCGTTGAAATGAATAATGACGCCGCCAGTGTGGTGGATTTAACCGAAGGGCGCCGTTATGAAATTTATCCGGGCCAGCCGCGCTATTCACAGGCGGAATTCCAAAGCTACCGCCTGCGTTTAGAAAATAATTCAGAAGCGAAATTTGAAAGCACAGAAGTCGAAGCGTTGCCGACGTCGCAATTATGGACTAACCGCCAAGACCCTGTGGTGGCCAGTGAATTGGGCTGGCGCATTTTCGTGCCGCTCTCTATTGTGGTTGCGCTGATGCTGTCCGTAGCGCTGTCCGAAGTCAACCCGCGCCAAGGCCGTTATTTAAAATTGTTTCCGGCATTGCTGATTTTCGCCAGCCTGATTGTGGCGCTGATGGCGGTCAAAACCCGAATTTCCAAAGGCGAAATGGATATCTGGATTTATCCTGTGATTTTATTGGCCTATGCCATTGCGGCCGCAGTGTTCTCGCGCAAGCAGAAACTGGCGCCGAAAATTAAGAAACAAATTCAGCGAGTGAGGTCTTAACAATGTTAGCGCGCCGTATTATTGCCAAACATGTGACCAAAACCACTGCACTCGCGATGCTGGGTGCAACCGCGGTCCTCTCCAGCCTGCAGGTGCTGTTTACCTACTTAGGCGAATTGGGTTCGCTGAAAGAGGGCTATGGCGCATGGAATGCGTTTCTGTATGTGCTATGGGGCGCACCGCATGCCCTGTATGAGATTTTGCCGATCTCCGCCTTGATTGGCGCGGTTTTGGGCCTTGGCACACTGGCCTCCAACAGCGAATTGATTGTGATGCGCTCTGTCGGCGTCAGCCTGTGGCGGATTGTCGGCTGGGTGATCCGTTCAGCCTTGATCTTGGTGATTTTATCCTTCGCCTTGAGCGAGTGGGTGATTCCCTATACCAATGAAAAAGCGGAAAGCATCAAAAGCCACCGTACCGCAGCGGAGCTGGGTGAAGTCAAAGGCTACTGGTCACGTGAAGGCCAGCGCTTTATTTACATTGATTATGCCAACTCGCAAGGCCAGCTGAAAAATGTTCAGGTCGTCGATTTTGATGACAGCTACCACTTGCGCGGCACGCTGGAAGCCGAGCAGGGCGAGTTTGTCAAAGACGGCAGCTGGACTTTGAAAAATGCCAAGCAAATGGATATTTTGAAAACTGGCGATGCTACCTTGACGCAAAGCGCGGCGCTGCCGCTGTCATTGGCGCTGCAGCCGAAATATGTGCATATGGTGACACTGGATCCGGAAGATTTGTCGCCGAGCCAATTGGTCAGCTTCATGAGCTATCTGGATGAATACAGCCAAGTGCCGAAGACCTATCAATTGGCGTTCTGGCAAAAATTGGCTTCGCCGCTGGCGCTGATCGCCTTGGTGGTGATCGCCTGCTCATTCATTTTCGGGCCGCTGCGTCAGCAGTCCATGGGCTTCCGTTTGGTGATCGCCTTGTTTATCGGTTTGGGCTTCTTCTATTTGCAGGACTTCTTGGGCTATGCCAGCTTGGTGTATTCGCCATCGCCTGCATGGTTTGTCTTCGTGCCGATTGTGCTGATTTTTGCTGCTGGCGGCTACTTGCTGCAGCGCGCGCGTTAAGCTCCAGAGATGGGAAAACAAGGCAAGGTATCGAAGAAAACTATGTTCTTAAACAGTTTTAACCCTGTGCGGAACATAGAGTCTTCACCGAAAATTCGGTAAGATAGTGTGATTAATTTTTGACTGAAAGAGTGTGCAATTATGTCGGATGCTGCTGGAAAAATCCCTCACGTTTTAGTAATTATGGACGGTGTGGGACATCGCGTAGAGGAAAAAGACAATGCCTTTTTAGCGGCGAAACGCCCTAATTTAACAGCGATGGAAGCAAAGCATCCACATGGCTTGATTTCGGGTTCAGGCGAAGATGTCGGCTTGCCGGACGGCCAGATGGGCAACTCTGAAGTCGGCCACATGAACCTTGGCGCGGGCCGTGTGCTGTATCAGGACTTTACCCGCATCACCAAAGATATCCGTACTGGCGCATTCTTCGAACATGAAGTGCTGGTTGATGCTGTAGAAAAAGCCAAAGCGGCGCATGGCGCTGTGCATATTATGGGCCTGCTGTCTGAAGGCGGCGTGCATTCGCATGAAGACCACATTGTGGCGATGGCGGAGCTGGCGCTGAAACGCGGTGCGAAAGTGTATCTGCATGCTTTCTTGGATGGCCGCGATACACCGCCAAAAAGCGCGCAGCCTTCTTTGCAGAAATTAGACGCGCTGTTCGCGCAATATCCGGGTCAAGGCCGCATTGCGACCATGATTGGCCGTTATTTTGCCATGGACCGCGACAACCGCTGGGACCGTGTAGAGCAGGCTTACCGCTTATTGACCGAAGGTGAAGCGGTGCGTACTGCAGCAACAGCAGTTGAAGGCTTGGAATTGGCTTATGCAGCGGAAGAGTCTGATGAATTTGTCAAAGCGACCCGCATTGGCGACACTGCAAAAGTGCAGGACGGCGACAGCATCGTCTTCATGAACTTCCGTGCAGACCGCGCACGTGAAATCACCAAAGCCTTTGTCGAAAAAAATTTTGCCGGTTTCGAGCGCAAAGTGGTGCTGGCGCTGTCTAAATTTGTCATGCTGACCCGTTACCAAGCGACCATTGATGCGCCTGTAGCCTATATGCCGGAAGCGTTGGTGAATTCAATTGGCGAGTACTTGTCGAGCCTGGGCAAAACCCAATTGCGCATTGCAGAAACTGAAAAATATGCGCATGTGACCTTCTTCTTCAGCGGCGGCCGTGAAGAAGAATATTCGGGTGAAAAACGCATTCTGATCCCTTCGCCAAGCGTGGCAACATACGATCTGAAGCCGGAAATGAGCGCGTATGAAGTCACTGATGAATTGGTGGCGGCGATTAATTCAGGTGAGTTTGACCTGCTGGTGGTGAACTATGCCAATGGCGATATGGTCGGCCATACCGGCGTCTTTGATGCGGCGGTCAAAGCGGTCGAAGCGGTCGATACGTGCCTTGGCCGTGTCTATGAAGCGGTGATGGCGCGCAAAGGCCACATGATTATTACTGCGGACCATGGTAATGTGGAGCAAATGCAGGACTATGTCAGCGGCCAGGTGCATACGCAGCATACTACTGAATTGGTGCCGTTTATTTATGTCGGCCCGACCGATGCAGAGATTGATGAAGGCGGTGTCTTGGCGGATGTTGCGCCGACATTGCTGAACTTGATGCATCTTCCAGTCCCTGCAGAAATGCAAGGCCGCAATTTAATTCACCCGAAGGCTTAAGTTTTAAGCGTATGCAAGGATAAAAGAATGGCGAAAGCGCATTGGCGATCTGCGGTACTTTTCACCACATTGATGTGCGCTGGCCATTTGGCATGGGGAGCAGGTAAAGCGCCTGCTTCCGATGCGTTTGATGGAGATTATGAAGAAAACTACCAAGAAATCCCGGTAGAGTCGATTCAGCAATTTGTGCAAATCTATGGCATCGTCAAAGAGAATTATGTCAAAGAAAAAAATGACGATGAACTGTTTCAGCAAGCCATTAAAGGCTTAGTCGGCGGCTTAGACCGCTATTCCCGCTATTTGTCTCCAGAAGATTATAAACAGCTGATGCAATATACCGAAGGGGATTTGGCTTCGGTAGATTTCAGCCTACGCTATGATACCGCGCTGCAGCATTGGGTGATTTATAATTTGAAGCCGGATGCCGATTCGGCCAAATTAGGCCTGAAAAATGGCGTAACGGTTTATAAAATTGAAGATCAGGAACTTAAAAAACTCAATCAGGATCAGGTGAAGCATCTGCTGGATGGCGCCATCGGATCGACCTTAAGCCTGCAGCTGTCGCCGAACAGCGTGCCTTTGAATTTGGTCCGCAACACGAAAATTGAAACGGATATAGAGTCGCGCCTGCTGAATAATCAGGTGCTGGTGCTGCACATCAAAGTGTTCCAGCAGGATACGGCCAATGAAGTGAAGCGGCTGATTGAAAGCCATAGCTCATCGAAGCTCAAAGCGGTGCTGTTCGATCTGCGCAACAATCCCGGCGGCTTGCTGTCCGCAGCCGTTGAGTCGGCCGATTTGTTTTTGAATCAGGGCGTGATTGTGTCGACCAAGAGCCGTTCTGAGGGCGATCAGCAGTTTCAGGCGCTGCCAAGTTTTGAATTTCAAAATCTGAAAGTCGGCATTTTAATCAATAACCGCTCTGCTTCAGCGGCGGAAGTGTTTACGGCAGCCATGAAAGAGCATGGGCGCGCATGGGTCGCCGGTGAAAAAAGCTATGGCAAAGGTATTGTGCAGAAACTGTTTCCGCTCAGCAATGGCGCAGCGCTGCAAATGACCGTGTCGCAATACTACACGCCGAATGGCCATATGATTGAAGGGATCGGCATTCAGCCGAATCTGACCTATCCTCTCCCGCATGACGCGAAAGAGGACAGCTATGTGGACCACATTGCGGATTTACTGCTGCTGCAAAAATAATGCCGCGGCCCTAAAGCGCGCAGCGGCTTCAGTCTTCATCCGTATCCAAGCCGAATTTCTTTAAGCGGTAACGCAAAGAGCGGAAGGTCATGCCCAGTTTCTTGGCGGCAATGGTCCGGTTCCAATGGGTTAAATTCAGCGCATTCAGTAAAATCTCTTTTTCTATTTTTTCCAGATAGGCTTCCAGCCCTTCTTCCGGCAGTTTTCTTGGGGCTGACGGAGCATCAAGCACTGACGTCTGAGCTGCAGGCTCTGCTGAAGCTGTGATTTGCTGCGCCATCTGGCGTTGCGGCGCGCTTTGCAGCTGTGGCAAGTCAATCGCATCGTCATCACTTAAGGTAATGGCGCGCTCAATGATATTGCGCAATTCGCGGACGTTGCCGGGGAAGTATTGCCCTATAAGGAATTCTTTTGCGCGCGCAGTCAGCTGCTTCGCAGGAATGCCCCATTCAGCGCTGATTTTCTGGATAAAATGATGCGCCAAGAGCAGAATGTCATCACCGCGCTCGCGCAGCGGCGGCAGGATCAAGTCCATGACATGGATGCGGAAGAATAAATCCTGACGGAAACGGCCTTGCTGCACCAGCGCCTCCAAGTCCTGATGGCTGGCGCTGATGACCCGGAAATCGACATCAATTTCACTGTCGGAACCGACCGGACGGATGCGTTTTTCCTGCACCGCACGCAGCAGCTTGACCTGCATGCTGAGCGGCAGTTCGGCAATTTCATCTAAAAACAGGCTGCCGCCATGCGCTGATTGAATCAGGCCTTGCTTATCTTGGGTCGCACCGGTGAAGCTGCCTTTTTTGTGGCCGAAAAGTTCGCTTTCCATCAATTCTGTTGGAATCGCGCCGCAGTTGATGGCAATAAAAGGGCCTTCATTGCGGTTGCTCAGGCGGTGCACCAAATTGGCGACCACTTCTTTGCCTGTGCCGGATTCGCCGGTAATAAAGACCGGCGCTTGGGAACGGGCGATTTTCTTTAAGGTGACACGCAGCTGCTGAATCGGCAGGGATTGCCCAATCAGCATTTTATGTTCAAGCATTTCGGCCTGCTGCTGCTTCTGTTCGACCGGCTTATTCAGCGCTTTTTGCAGCAGCTGTTCCAAATGTTTCGGATTGACCGGTTTGCTGACAAAATCAAATGCGCCGGCTTTGAGTGCGGCAATGGCGATTTCCATATTGCCATAAGCGGTCAGCACCGCTACAGGCAGGTTGGAACAGTGTTCATTGATCCAGTCCAGCAGCTGCAGGCCATTGCCATCCGGCAAGTTCAAGTCGGTTAAGCAGGCATCATAGGCATGCTCGCCCAAGCATTTTTTTGCTTCCCCTAAGCTGTGCGCGCTGTGCGTATCGATGCCGATGCGTGATAAAGACATCTGCATCAGCAGGCACAGGTCTTCTTCGTCGTCTACAAGTAATACCAGTGGCCGTTTTTCCACAATTTCACCCCAAAAAAATTAAACCGCTGCACGTTGGCAAATGAGCCTAAAGCAGGCGCCCCGTTGTTGTTCTACATAAGTCAGCTGAGCCTGATTGGCTTCACAAAAGCTGTGTGCAAGATACAATCCTAAACCAGTTCCGGTGATTTCGGTACTGAAAAAAGGCTGAAATAGTGACGCGCGGTGCTGCACGGCAACCCCCTGGCCAAAATCGCGGACATCCAGCCGCATGATTTTTTCGTGCGGGTAAATATTCAGCTCAATATAGGACACTTCAGGATCATTGTGCCGAATGGCGTTGCGGATCAAATTAATCAGCACCTGGCGCAGCTGCGCTTCATCAAAATAAATTACGCAATTGGACTGGATATTCAGATGTATTTTTTTGCGGATATCCGCCAGATCTTCCTGAATCAGCAGCGGGATAAAACGGTTGAGATTCAGTTCAACGGCATGCGTTTCCCGGTTTTTCACCATGTTCAGGGTATCCTGCACAATGCTGTCAATCCGTTTGGCCTGTTTGGCAATCATGCCGCTGAGCATCTGCTGCTGCGCCGGATCGCTGCCGTTCTGCAGTTCATTGGCTTGAACAATGGCCGCCAATGGGTTGCGGATTTCATGCGCGATGCTGGCGGAGAGCTGGCCCAGCGCCGCCAGTTTCAGCTGCTGCACCTGCTGATTGAGTTTTTGCGCATCCTGCAGCACCAAAAGCGTCAGCATTTGATGCGGCACAATCAGTTTTTTGACATGCACATGGATATGATAAAGGCTTTGCTGAGACTCAAACTGGAATTTTTCACCGTCTCTGAGGTCTTCAAATTCCAGCAGCGCAAACAAGTCCGGCTGGCTTTTATACAGCGGAAATTTATCGGCGCTGTAAGAGGCAGGCATGCCCAGCAAATGGCAGGCGGCCGGATTGCTGAGCACCACATGGCAATTTTCATCCAGAACCAAATAGCCCGTTTCAATCTGTTCCAAAATATAGCGGTTGATATTCTGCAGCTGGTTCAGTTCGATCGATTGCGAAAAGGTTAAATTTTCCAGAATTTGAAAGCGCCGGACCGCAATTTGGCCGCACCCATAGACGACAAAAAACAAAAACGCCAGCAGGGCGCTGTTGCCGATATTGCGCAGCGAGGCAAAATCTAAAATCGAACCGAGAAACAGCTGGTACACCACGCTGATGACCGCAATCAGCGTGATTATCAGCGCTTTTTTTGCATCCAGCAGAATCGAGGCGGCAAAAATCGTGATGACAAACAGCAGGCTGAGATGCAGGTTGGGGCCGTCCAAGGCCAGGGTCAGCAGGCTTAGCGCACAGACATCCGCAAAAAAAATCAGCACCATTTGCTTGGAAATGGCGCTTCGAATTCGATGCAGTACAAAAAACTGCAGGCTGGTGATCACCACATAAACGGTCAGCACATACAAATACAGTTTAGGGTACTGATATTGTTCATTCAGCTGGCCGTAGGTCACAAAAAAGACCATGAGCAGGCAGAAGCTGATAATAAAGCGGTAGGCGCTGTACCAGATGCCCAAATGATATTGATTGAGTTCTGAAGTGTTGGCTCGCTGAATCATAAAACCTGCTGCAGAAAAGGTTAAGGTTTAATGAGTCCGTAGCGGATAGCCAAATGGGTGAGCTTCACATCGCTGTCGATATTCAGCTTTTCAAAAATACGGTAGCGGTAAGTGTTGACGGTTTTGACGCTGACAAACAGTTTATCGGCAATTTCCTGCGCGCTGATGCAGTTCACTACCATCATGGCCACTTGCATTTCACGTTCAGACAACGCGTCAAAAGGCGACTGCTGCGTATCGGACAAATAAGAGCTGGCCAGCTGTTCGGCAATATCCGCGCTGAAGTATTTACCGCCCTGCATGACTTTATTGATGGCGCGGACCATCTCTGCAACAGGCGCGCCTTTGGTAATGTAGCCTTTGGCGCCGGCTTTCAGCAATAAAGAGGGATACGGCTCTTCCGCTAAGCCGCTGACGGCCAGAACTTTGGTTTCCGGTGCGGTCTGCAGCAGGCGGCGCGTGGTTTCAACACCGCCGATGCCCGGCATGTTGACGTCGAGCAGCACGACATTGGGGTGGTGCTGGCGGACTAAGGAAATCGCTTCTTCACCAGATTCAGCTTGGCCAATAACCTGAATTTCGGCATGGTCTTCGAGCATTCTGCAAATCCCTGTGCGTACCAATTCATGGTCATCTACAACTAAAACTGTGATCACCTGTACTCTCCCTGTCTGAAAAACGTCTTTTTTGTTACATAACGCAAAATAAGCTTGCAATGAAACGACAAAATTAGCAATGCTATTCTTATCTAAAATGGAGAACGTATTAAACTTCTTTTTGAATGGCAATTGTTCTCTATTGTGTAAATGTACGGCATATTAGAGGCAATACGCAAATATTGCCTTATTGAGTTGAGTGAATCATGGTGAAGAATTCAAATAAATCTATAATGCGTGTACTGGGAATTTCATTCATGTTTGGCATGAGTTCATTGAGCTATGCCGATCTTGTGATGAATTCTAATCCCAGTCAAGCTAATCTCAGCTGGTCTTCAGAAGAAGCCAATCAGCTGCTGAATGGCGACGTATCTGCTGCTGCAGGTGATGAAGGCGAACCTTCACCGCAAGGTTCAATTAAAGTCAGCACGACTGTGCGCAGTTCAAATAGCGCCGCGCCGGCTGCTCCGGCTAAAAAGGTGCAGATCTTTGACACCAGCGCCAGCGGCTATTCAAACCAGCCTTCAGTCAATGCCCGCGCGGCATTGGTGATGGATGGCCAAACCGGTGAAGTGCTGTACAGCAAAAACAGCAATACCGCTTTCCCGATTGCCTCATTGACCAAGCTGATGACTGCAGTGGTGATCTCTGATTCCCGCTTGAATATGTCGGAAAAAATTACTCTGCAGCAAGGCGATTTTTCGTGTTCAGGCTGCAAAAGCTCCAGTTCAACCCTGCGCGCCGGCGACAGCATGAACCGTGCAGAAGCGTTGCTGTTTGCGTTGATGAAATCTGAGAATCCAGCGGCTTCGGCTTTGGCGCGGACTTATCCGGGCGGCCGTCCTGCATTTTTTGCAGCCATGAATGCCAAAGCGCGTTCATTGGGCATGAATTCAACCCACTATGTTGAATCGACAGGCTTGCACCCAGGCAACGTCGCTTCTGCGCGTGATTTGGGCATTCTGGTGAATACCGCTGCGCAATATGGCTTGATCCGTCAATTTTCAACCACACCAAGCTATGACTTCAATCTGGGCTACCGTGTGCTGAAATCCAACAATACCAACGCGCTGGTGCGCAACGGCGGCTGGAATATCAATTTGTCGAAGACCGGCTATATCAATGAAGCAGGGCGCTGTGTGGTGATGCATACTACGCTGAATAACCGTCCTGCGGTTGTGGTGCTGCTGGGCGCCGATTCTTCAGTGGCCCGCACCAATGATGCCACCCGTTTGATGACTTGGGTTTCACAGCTTCCAAAACGTATTTAATCGACTGCCGGCTTTTCTGGACATCAGCATTTAGATTTACTCAACGTTTAAATGCTGATGAGACGGAAGCCATAAAAAAAGCCCTGCATTGCAGGGCTTTTTTTATTCGGTCAAAATATCAATTACATATTTGACAGAATTGAATCACGGACTTGATCCATGGTGGCATCAATCGACAGCATTACTGCGTCTTGGCATTGCTTGATTGCTGTATCCGGATCTTTCAGGCCGTTGCCGGTTACAGTACAAACAATCACAGAACCTTCCGCAATTTTACCTGCTTTAATGTCACGGATTGCGCCGCCGACTGAAGCTGCAGAAGCAGGTTCAACAAAGACACCTTCGTACATCGAAAGTAGGCGCTGCGCTTCTAAGATTTCCGTATCGGTTAATTCATCAAACCAGCCGTTTGAATCACGTACAACGGCTTTGGCGTGATTCCAGCTTTGCGGGTTGCCGATACGAATCGCTGTTGCAACCGTTTCTGGGTTTTCAACCGGAGCACCGCGAAGGAATGGCGCAGCGCCAGACGCTTGATAGCCTGCCATGATCGGTAAGCCGGCAGGTTTTGGACCTGTGAATTGATCTGTTTCAGGATCATAAACCACTTGTTCAAACTGCTCTTTCGGCTGGTTGGCAACCGCTTCGGTATAACCCATCCAGTGCGCGGTGATGTTGCCGGCGTTGCCTACAGGCAAGCAGTGGTAGTCCGGTGCGCGGCCCAATTCATCCACGATTTCATATGCAATGGTTTTTTGACCTTGCAGGCGGTATGGGTTGATTGAGTTCACAATCGTTACCGGCGCCTGGTCTGCAACTTCTTTCACGAGGCGCATGCCGTCATCAAAGTTGCCGTGAATTTGCATGGTTACCGCGCCGTACATCATCGCTTGCGCCATTTTACCCATGGCGATTTTGCCTTCCGGGATCAAAACGAAAGCTTTGATGCCTGCACGCGCAGCATACGCTGCCGCAGCGGCTGAAGTGTTGCCTGTAGATGCGCAGATGATGGCTTTAGAGCCTTCTTCGACTGCTTTAGTCACAGCCATAGTCATGCCGCGGTCTTTAAATGAACCAGTCGGGTTTAAGCCCTCGTACTTCACATAAATTTCAACATCTTTACCAATAATGCGTGGAATGTTCTCAAGCTTAATCAGCGGCGTGTTGCCTTCGCCTAAAGAGATTGCGCGAGTAGTTGCAGATACGGGTAAACGGTCGCGATAGCGGTCAACTAAACCAGTATAACGATTGGCATTCGACATGATGATGTTCCAATTGTGTGTAGAGCTTGGCGAGAGGAACGGAAATATTCCCCTCGACCCGATTAATTATCAAGCGATTCTAAACGAATTCGTACAATTTCGCCATGAATGACGGGCAATGCTTGAATTTGCTGAAGGGCTTCATCCATTTTTGATTCTTTGACTGGATCAGTCAGAATCACGATAGGAATAAGGTCTTTTAAGCGCGACTGCTGCATGATCGCGTCAATGCTGATGCCGGCGCGGCTTAAAATTGTGGTCACATCAGCAAGAACGCCGGTTTGATCTTCGGCATTAATGCGGATGTAGTAGCCAGTGGTCATTTCTTCACGCGGCAGGATCGGCAGATCCGCCAGCGCTTCAAAGGCAAGCTGCGGAATGGTGCCTGCGCCGTCTTCGGTATAGGAAATATCACGGACGATATCGACCACGTCAGCGACAACCGCAGAAGCCGTTGGACCTGCACCGGCGCCTGCGCCATAGTAAAGAGTTGGACCAACAGCATTGGCTTGAACCAAGACGGCATTTTTCACGCCGTTCACATTGGCAATCAGCTGATCTTCCGGAATCAAAGTGGGGTGAACACGCAGCTCAATGCCATGTTCCGCGCGGCGCGCAATGCCTAAATGCTTGATGCGGAAACCCAGGTCTTCAGCATATTTGACATCTTGCGCAGTGACTTTGCTGATGCCTTCGGTGAAGACTTTGTCAAACTGCAATGGAATGCCGAATGCAATCGAGGCCAACAGGGTAAGTTTATGCGCAGCGTCAATGCCTTCAACGTCAAAAGTCGGGTCTGCTTCGGCATAGCCCAATTCTTGCGCTTCTTTCAGCACATCAGAAAATGCGCGGCCTTTTTCACGCATTTCGGTCAAAATAAAGTTGCCTGTACCGTTGATGATGCCGGCCAGCCAGTCAATGCGGTTGGCTGCCAGGCCTTCACGCATGACTTTAATAATCGGAATGCCGCCGGCAACCGCCGCTTCATAAGCAATCTGCACGTGATGATCATCGGCCAGCTTAAACAGCTCATTGCCGTATTCCGCTAGAAGCGCTTTGTTGGCAGTGACGACTTGCTTGCCGTACTTGATCGCTTCAGCGATGACTTCATAAGCAGGATGAATGCCGCCCATGACTTCAACCACCACGTCCACATCCGGCTGACGCACGATGTCCATCAAGTCAGCGCTTTGCTTTACCGATGCCGGCAGATCTAAATCCGGGCGCGGGCGGCGCGTGCCGACATGGGTAATTTCAATTTCACGACCGGTGCGACGTTTAATCTCAGCAGCATTTTCTTTTAATAGTTTAAGGGCACCACCACCCACAGTACCTAGACCGAGGATTGCCAGACGAACTGGTTTCACGTCACACTCCATAATATTCATCAACGATAAGCGAACCTAGATCATAGCTAAAAAAATGCGCTGACTCTAGGAGATTCACAACTTTCTCTCTATCTATAAAAAACAGTAATTTAACCAATAAAATTTATTTATTTAAGCGTTCAGCCAATTCACCTGGCTCCATGTAGCCGCCCAGATAAACGCCGTCAGCGGTATAGATGGCCGGTGTGCCGTTCACGCCGATATTCAGGCCCATCTGGTACATGTCGCGCACCGGGTTTTTGCAGTTCGCGGCTGGCAGCTGTGCGCCGGAAATCGCTTGATTGAGGGCGGCACGGCGGTCAGGGCTGCACCAGACGCTTTCCATTGTCGGAATGAACTGTTCACCGCGCGGCCAGGCGATATAGCGCACTTCGATGCCTTTACTGTTGATTTCATCCATATGCTCATGCAGCTTGTGGCAATACGGGCAGCTGGCATCGGTAAACACATAGACCACATGCTTGGTTTTGCCTTTGGCTGGATAAACAATGAGATCTTCAGTTTTCAGCTTATCGAATAATTTCTTCGCATTGGCTGCCTGCAGGTTTTGGCTGACGTTGTGCAATTCCTTGCCGCCTAAGCGCACAATTTCACCTTGCAGAATATATTTGCCGTCAGCAGTTGCGTAAACAGACGGCATGCCTTCAAAGCTGACCCAATATAAATTCGGCACTTCAGTCGGCTGCGCATCGGTAATTTTGGCATTGATATTGGCTTTTTTCAGGCCGTCCTGCAGGGTGCTGATCAAGCGCTGCTGCGCATTGCGTTCAGTCAGGGTGGATGCTTCTCCCGTCGCAGGCGTACTGGCGGTTAAGGGCGCTTGCTTGTCTTCAGCATTATCGGATTTTGAGCATGCACTTAACCCCATGCCAGCGGCAAGCGTACATGCAATAAAAAATGTTGAACGGGTAAATAGCATGAATAACCCTTTTCTTTTAGCTTTATTAAACTGGTGGGTTAGCATAGCAAAAAATCCAGCTGTCATAAAATTTCTTAGTCTTATATGGTTTGGATGCGTTAAGCGCGCGGATGATGCGCGGCATGCAGCTGCTGCATGCGCACTTGCGCAACATGGGTATAAATTTGCGTGGTGGATAAATCGCTGTGGCCCAGCAGCATCTGCACCACACGCAGGTCCGCGCCGTGGTTCAGCAAATGCGTGGCGAAGGCATGCCTTAAGGTATGCGGGGACAGCTCAGACTGAATATGCGCTTGCAGGGCATAGCGCTTAATGGCGTACCAGAAATTCTGCCGGCTCATGATGCCGCCGTGCTGGGTCAAAAAAAGGTAATCGGTTGAGGTCTTATACAGCGCAGGGCGGGCCTCAGCCAGATATTTTCCGACCCACTCACAGGCGATTTGGCCTAAAGGCACCAGACGCTCTTTATTGCCTTTGCCGACAATGCGCAGATAGCCTTGTTTCAAATTGATCAGATCCAATCTTAAATTCAGCAGTTCGCTCACCCGCAGCCCGCAGGCATACAGCACTTCCAGCATGGCGCGGTCGCGCAGGCCTAAGGCCGTAGAGAGATCGGGCGCATTGATCAGCGCTTCGACATCGGCTTCCGACAGATCTTTCGGCAGGGCGCGGCCCAGTTTGTGCGTTTTGTGCGTGCTGACTGGGTTGTCATCCCGCAGTTTCTGTTCACGCAGAAATTTAAAAAATGAGCGCAATGCGGACAGCGTGCGGGCAATCGAGCGCGGGCTTTTGCCCTGCTTGGTCAGGCTGAGCAGCACATCGGAAATATCGTCACTGCTCCAATTGGGCATGGCGGCGCTGCAGCATGCGCTGCATTGAATCAAATCGGACAAATAGGCATTGCGCGTATGCGGGCTGACCGTTTGCGCAATTAAAAAGTCTCTGAATCCCTGCAGAAAACTCAGCTGTTCAGGAATGCTTACGGGCGCGGGAATGCGCGGTTTTTTATTTAACATTGAAATTCAACTTCTTGACGCTGGCCCTGGCATCAATGCGGGCTGTATGCAATGTAAAGCAATTTGTTTTTCCTGTCGAATCGGGCTTGGGTAATGAGAATTGAAATCGAATCTGATTTGGTAATTATTCTCATTTGCTTGTATAATGTTCAAAATTTTTTAGGGTTAGATGCGTGCGATTATCTGATTTGAAAGTGAAACAAAGCGCAGTCATTCATAAGGTGCATCGTAACCAGAATGGCAACAATGCTCAGACGGATTTAGTAGCGAGCCGTCTGGAGACGTTGGGCTTTGTTCCCGGTACAAAAGTACAGGTAATCACCAAAGGAATTTTTGGTGGTGACCCCATTTTAATTCAAGTCGGGTTTACCCGTTTCGCACTCCGTAAGATAGAAGCTGAAAAAGTGGAAATAGCAATGGAAGGGGCATCAGAATGAGTGATGCTTTACGTATTGCCCTCGTTGGGAATCCTAACTGTGGTAAAACCTCATTATTCAACCATTTAACCGGAACACGCCAGAAAGTTGCCAACTATGCAGGGGTGACGGTTGAGCGTAAAGTTGGTCAATTCACGTTACCTTCCGGCAAGCCTGTGCGCGTGCTGGACTTACCCGGCACCTATAGTTTAGATGCCACCAGTCCAGATGAAGCGATTACCCGAGATGTGGTTCAAGGTAAAATTGTAGAAGAAGGCCATCAAGACGCTTTCTTGTGTGTGGTGGATGCGACCAACTTAAAATTACACCTCGGTTTGGTCATGGAAATGATTGAGCTGGGACGCCCAATTTTACTTGTGTTGAACATGATGGATGAAGCACGCCGTCGTGGGATGCAAATTAATACGCACAAGCTGTCACAGCGTTTGGGTATTCCGATTGTTGAAACCGTTGCTGTGCGTAATGCCGGTATTGAAAACTTAATGGGCGCTTTGGATGCCGAAACATTCAGAACGCCAGATACTGAACTGAGCGACACCAGTCTTTCAGGTTCCAAGCACGAAAAAATTGAACAGATTTTAAAAGATGTTGTGGTCTTTGTAGACCAAGAAGATAAACGTTCAGATTTCTTGGACAAAATTTTTCTGCATCCTGTCTGGGGCCTTATCAGCCTTGCCGTGATGATGTTTATCATCTTCCAAGCAGTGTTTGCTTGGGCTGCACCATTTATGGATGGGATTGAAGCAGGCTTTGCCTGGTTGGGTGAGTTTATCGGACAGCATATTTCACATCCGCTGCTGAACTCTCTGGTGGTCGATGGCATCATTGCCGGTGCTGGCGGCGTGGTGGTGTTCCTGCCGCAGATTCTGATCCTGTTCTTCTTTATTTTGGTGCTTGAAGAATCCGGTTATTTGCCGCGTGCAGCCTTCCTGCTGGATAAGCTGATGTTTAAAGCCGGCCTCAGTGGCCGTGCATTTATTCCATTGCTGTCCAGTTTTGCCTGCGCTGTGCCGGGCATTATGGCGACGCGCAGCATCAGCGACCCGCGTGACCGTTTAACCACAATTTTAGTGGCGCCGCTGATGACCTGTTCGGCTCGTTTGCCGGTCTATGCTTTATTGATCTCAGCCTTTATTCCCGCAAAAATGGTTTGGGGCGTGTTCAACCTGCAAGGCCTGGTGCTGTTCGCGCTGTATATGGCCGGAATTGTGAGCGCTTTAATTGTTGCAACCGTGCTGAAATTTTTCCAAAAAGATAAATCGCAGCATGCGCTGCTGATGGAACTGCCAAGTTACCGTTTTCCGGACATTAAAAGCGTTTGGATTGGTCTATTGGATCGCGCCAAGATCTTTTTGAAGCGTGTCGGCGGCATTATCTTTGCCTTGTCGATTTTACTGTGGTTCTTGTGTACCTTCCCACAGCCGCCAGAAGGCGCAACCTTGCCGGATATTGATTATTCATTGGCGGGGATGCTTGGGCATGTTTTACAGCCGATCTTTGCGCCGCTGGGCTTTAATTGGCAAATCTGTATTGCACTGATTCCAGCCATGGCGGCACGTGAAGTCGTGGTCGCGGCTTTAGGTACGGTATATGCCTTATCGGCAACAGATGATGATGCGGTATCTCAAGGTTTGGCGCAGATCATCAGCGGTGATGGCGCTTTAAGCTGGTCATTGGCGACTGGTTTGTCTCTCTTGGTGTGGTTTATTTATGCGCCGCATTGTTTGGCCACACTGGCAACGGTGAAACGTGAAACAGGCTCATTGAAAACCGTCAGCTTCATGACCATTTACTTATTTGGCTTGGCTTATTTGATGTCCTTCCTCACTTATCAAATCGCTTCACGCTACTTTGGATAATTTTACCGAATCGGTAAAAGGAGACTGAAATGATTGAAATTTTAATTGTGGCTGCTTTGGTGATCTGGAGTGCTGTCGTGGTGTTTAAGAAGGTTTTTCCAAAAACATCAAATTCAGTCTTCAGCTCTCTGTCGCAAACATGCGAACGTCAAGGCTGGACGGGTTTGGCCAAATGGTTAAAACCGAAAATGGCCGCTGGCTGTGCAGGCGGATGCGGCTGTTCTGCGGCAGAAAATCCATCAGCGAAAAAGCCTGAAGTTCAAGCGGTGAAATGGAAATAAACGAAAAAGTATCGAACTTGAAAAAACCGTCATAACAATGACGGTTTTTTTACGTGCGGACACAAAAAAACTGTGAGAAAGTGAAAACATAAAAGGCATTCAAAACAGCAAAGTGCTAACATTTTGGCAGTTTTAAAAACAGACCAAAAAATGGGGCAGAAATGTTAATACAGCGTGGTGGATTGAAGGTTGTTGCCGGTTTAGGTATCTCTGGTGTTTCCGCAGTGAATTTCTTACATGACCATGGCTACCGCGTTGCAGTGACCGATTCACGTGAAGTTCCGCCCGGTCATGATCAAATTCCAAGTGAAGTCCAAACCCGTTTTGGCAAGCTTGATCAGGATTTATTGCTCCAAGCTGAAGAAATTATTATTAGCCCGGGACTCGACCCAAAACTACCTGAAATTCAGGCAGCGCTTGCAGCCAATATTCCGGTGGTGTCTGAAATTCAAATTTTACGCCGTGCAACCGACAAGCCAATTGTGGCGATTACCGGTTCGAATGCGAAAAGCACCGTCACTACACTGTTTGGCCTAATGGCCGCAGATGCCGGCAAAAAAGTTGCGGTTGGCGGTAATTTAGGTCGTCCGGCCTTAGATTTAACCAAAGATGATCCTGAGCTTTATGTGTTAGAGCTTTCAAGTTTTCAATTGGAAACCACATCGAACTTGGCGGCTGAAGTGGCGGTGGTGTTAAACATGAGTGAAGACCATTTGGACCGCCATGGCGACATGATGGGCTACCACACCGCCAAACACCGTATTTTCCAAGCTGTGAAAAAAGTGGTCTTTAACCGTGATGATTCATTGACCCGTCCATTGGTACCCGATAGCACGCCAATGCAAAGCTTTGGCTTAAATGCGCCAGATATGAATCAATTTGGTATTTTGCGTGATACCGATGGCACCATTTGGTTGGCACGTGGCCGTGAACGGTTACTGAAAAGTGCAGACATGTACATGCAAGGCACCCATAACGTGGCCAATGCTTTGGCCTGTTTGGCTTTGGGTGAAGCGATTGGCTTGCCACTTGCAGGCATGTTGGAAACTCTCAAAACCTTTAAAGGTCTAGAGCATCGCTGTGAGTTTGTTAAAGAACTGCATGGCGTCCGTTATTATAACGATTCCAAAGGCACCAATATTGGCGCGACACTGGCGGCAATTGATGGCTTGGGCGCTGCGATTGAAGCCAAAGGCGGCAAAGTGGCGATTATCTTGGGCGGACAAGGCAAAGGGCAGGACTTTACTGCGCTGCGTGACTCATTGGCGAAATATGCAAAAGTGGCTGTATTGATTGGTGAAGACCGTCCAATTATTGAAACAGCGATTGCCGGCACTACTGAATTGGTGCATGCCGAATCGCTGCAGGAGGCCATTGAAATTTGCCGGCAGCATGCGCAGGCCAATGATGTGGTCTTGCTGTCGCCTGCATGCGCAAGTTTTGATATGTTTAAAGGTTACAGCGAACGCGGTCATCAATTTGTTGATTGCGTCAATTCACTGGCATAAAAGAATGATAAGGAAGCTTGTATGGCTGGCTTAGCTCAGACGACCATCAGTAAAATAAATGAAGTCTATGAACGGTGGGCGCCGCGTCTGCCTGCCGAAGTGAATATGCGCAATGTGCTGATTTTTTGCGTACTGGCTTTGCTGTGCATCGGCTCGATTATGGTGGCATCGGCCTCCATGCCGTATGCAGACCGCCTGCATGAAAATGCGTTTCACTATTTAACACGCCACGGCATTTCAATTATTGTGGCCTGCACGGCGGCCTACTTTGTCTATAAGGTGCCGATGAATGTCTGGTTTAACAACACATTCCCTTTGTGGCTGCTGACCATTGGCCTGCTGGCGGCGGTGCTGGTGGTCGGAACGGAAGTCAACGGCTCAACGCGCTGGATCCGGGTTGCGGGCTTTACCCTGCAGGCTTCGGAAATTGCCAAAGTCATGATGGCGATTTTTACTGCCGATTATGTGGTGCGCAGGGCGGAAGAGGTGAGAACCAGTGTTTCCGGCCTTATGCGCTTGGGCGCAGTGATGATCATTACGGTCGGCCTGATTTTGGCGGAACCCGACTTAGGGGCAACCGCGGTCATCGTCCTGATGATTCTGGGCGTATTCTTTTTGGCCGGTGCACCCGCAATTCAGTTCATTGCTTTTATGGCCTTCATTATTGCAGGCCTGGCGGTAGCAATCGTGTTTGAGCCTTACCGCTTGCAGCGCGCGCTGTCCTTTACCAATCCCTGGGCAGACCCATTAGGCACAGGCTATCAGCTGTCGAATGCCTTAATGGCCTTTGGCCGCGGGGAATGGTTTGGCGTAGGCTTGGGCCACAGCATTCAGAAAATGTCGTATCTGCCGGAAGCGCATACTGACTTCATGCTGGCGATTTTGGGCGAAGAATTCGGCTTTTTCGGCATTACCACGGTATTGGTGCTGTCATTCACCATGGTGGTGTGCTGCATTAAAATTGGCCATCGCGCGCTGAAAAATCAGTACTTGCGCGCAGGCTATCTGGCTTATGGCATCAGCATTATTTTTCTGCTGCAGATTCTGGTGAATGCCGGCATGAATATGGGCATGCTGCCGACCAAAGGCTTAACGCTGCCTTTCATCAGCTATGGCGGCTCATCCCTGATTATCTGTGCTGTCATGGTGAGCCTGGTGCTGAAAATTGAGTCGACCACCAATCAGACCAACCCGAGCAAGGAAGAATCCAGCTTCTAAATTGCTTTAAAAACATAAGTATATAAAACCTGTTGATTGTAAGATATCAGCAGGTTTTTTTATGATTCATATTGGCCGCTGATGCAGATGAAAAAGGGGAAGTTCCTGCTCTTGAAGGAGCTGGCAGGAATAAATTATCAATTATTGCTGTTCTTGGCCCTTGGCAGCCTGATTCCGCTGCTTTATTCAACATTCCGGATTTACTGGATTGGCCAGATGGAAGACGGCGCTGCGTTCAATATTGCGGCGCAAGTCACCTGGATGTCTTTGCTGTATGAAGTGCTGAATGAAGCCCTGTTATTGCCGTTGGCGTTTATTTTAGGCCAGGTGTTCAGGATAAAGAGTTGTGGCGGCAGCGGATAGCCGCCACCCTAAGCCTATTTTTTGCCGTTTATGCGGCAGTCACGCTATTGTTTTTCATCTATGTGCCAGACGCTGTCCACTTTATGCAGCAAAGCCCGCAGCTATATGTGCAAACGGTTCAATATATCCGTTTAGAAGCTGTTGCGATTCTATTCTCCAGCCTGTTTAGTTATTTCCAGCTGATTCTGATTTTAAAAAATCATCATAAATTTCTCTATTTGCTGCTGATCTTGCAAAGCGTGCTGATTTTGATTTTGGACAGCGTTTTGGTGAGTTCTTTCAGCTTTTCTTTACAGCTGGGCTTGTTTGGGGTGGCTTTGTGCAATATTGCGGTGAGTTTGATCTTGGCCTGCATTTCATGCGCAGCGCTTTATGCTCAAGGGATACGTTTGAGCCAGATCCGCTTGAAGGGCCATGCCTGGATCAAAGATTATTATCAAAAAGCTGCAATTTCCGGCATAGAGTCGGGAATCCGAAACATCGTTTTTGCGCTGATTGTTTTAAAAATGATCAATATGGCTGAGCGCTCGGGTGATTTCTGGTTAATGAATCAGTTTATTTGGGGCTGGTTATTGCTGCCGGTTTTCGCCATTGCACAGCTTGTTAAGCAAGATGCGGCGGTTCATCAGGCTTTGAATCCACTCAGAATAAAAGCATATTTAGTATTGATGACTGGGGTCATTTTACTTTGGTTTTGTACCATGCCATGGTGGGAAACCTTTATTCGTCAGGTGATGGGGATTGAGCATGCTCAGCAAATTACACACTGGGTGATCGGGATGATCGGCTGCTATATGCTTTTTGCATGGAATAGCGTATTTGATCAGTACTTTTATGGTATTGGGCGTATCGATTTGATTTTGTATCAGACGATTGCAGTCAATGGATTATTTTACGGTACGGTTTATCTCTTATATGGAATGAATCTGATTACGGTGAGCTTGCCCAATATCTTGCTTATTTTTGGGCTGAGTTTGGTCTTGGACAGTTTTGTGACCTTTATGCAGTATCTTAGGCTGCGGCATCCGCAAGGTAAATCAGCCGCAGAACATGCAGCGGTCAAGCCGTTATAAAAATATTCCTTTGAGTGCGGTACCTTTTGGAATCCGTTCAATATCCCATTGTGCAATCGCTTGCTGCAGCATGATGCGTGGCGCATCCAGATCGACAGGCGCTTGATGCAGGGCCTGCAGTGCTTGCTGCAGCAGCTGAGGCGCTTGGGTTAAATCAAGCGCCTGCGCCATGTTCTGCTTAGACAGCTTTTGCCCCTGCTCATTCATGGCCAGCGGCAGGTGCATATATTCAAGTTTTGGATAGCCGAGCAGCCGGCCTAACCAAATCTGGCGTTCTGTGTTGTCGAGTAGGTCTGCGCCGCGCACAACATGGGTCATGCCTTGCAGATAATCATCCACCACCACAGCCAATTGGTAGTTGATAATGCCGTCACGGCGTTTCAGCACAAAATCGCCTAAATCCTGTAAAAGATTGGAACAGTGTGTACCTTGCAGGCGGTCAGTAAAGCAAATTTCCTGAGCATCCACTTTGACCCGAATCGCTTGATCTTGCAGCGCCAAGCCTAAATCACGGCAAGTGCCTTGATAGATATGATTGGAACCGAGCATTTTGCGGGTGCATTGGCAGGCATAGACCCAGCCTTGCTGATGCAGCTGTTCAATGACGGCTTCATACAGATCGAGCCGGTCTTTTTGGAAAATGATGCCCGCGTCGGGATCAAACTGAAAGGCGTCGATGCAGCGCAGAATATGCGCTTCGCTGCCGGGATAAATGCGGGGAATATCAGTGTCTTCAATGCGCACCAGCCACTTGCCCTGATGGGCGCGGGCGTCGCAATAGCTGGCGACAGCGGTAATTAAAGAGCCAAAATGCAAAGGGCCGGTGGGCGATGGCGCAAACCGGCCCACATAAGCCATCCTGCTGTCCCCCTCCTTTGGCAAAGGAGAGGTTAGGGAAGGATTATTGAATAACATCATTAACCGTTATTTTGCTTCTCTTTGATTTCTGCAAGGGTTTTGCAGTCAATGCATAAAGTCGCAGTCGGGCGCGCTTCTAAGCGGCGCAGGCCAATTTCAATGCCGCAAGTTTCACAGAAACCGTAATCATCGTTTTTGATGGCTTCGATTGACTGTTCAATTTTACGGATCAGCTTGCGTTCGCGGTCACGTGTGCGCAGTTCAATCGCAAATTCTTCCTCTTGCGTTGCACGGTCATTCACGTCAGGAAGCGCTGTGTTTTCATCTTGCATGGTGTTTAAAGTACGGTCGACTTCAGACATCAGCTCAGCTTTCCATGCCAATAAAATACGGCGGAAGTGCTCAAGCTGGCCTTCAGACATATATTCTTCATTTTTTTTCGGCTGATAAGGCTCAATACCAAATAAGCTAGCTGTAGAACCGCTTTCAGAAGCCTTTGGCTTGGTTTTGCGGACGCGTTTCACAGCAGTATCAGCCTGTTCGTCCAAGACTTGATTTTGGTTGTCATTCGCCATATAGGGCATTCCTCATCATATGCATATATCTATACGCAAAAAATATGGTGATATGCAAGTTTTTTATCGACCCTTGCAGAAGATTCTTCCAGCAGGGGCCGTCATCATATAGACTTTTTTTCGATTTTGATAGTCTTAGATGTTTGGTGCTTGACTATCGCTTTTCCATCAGAGGCATTAAATTAATGGAAAAAAAAGCAAATGAAAAGTTAATAACCTGAAATTTCACCATTAATTTGAGGCTGATCGATTTTTACACGGATTACCTCCGTGGAAAACTCTCCATTGTCGTTCAAATGCAGCACCCGGTAGCCCGGATAGGACGCATCCAGCGCAAAAGACTCGCTGAGCGGCTTAAATTGCACGCTGGTGGACGGCGTCGATAAAAACTGCACGCCATGCAGGTCGTTGCGGGAGGCTTGATGCACATGGCCATATAAAACCGCTTTGACGTTGCGGTGCTTGGAGATCACGGCCAGCAGGTCATCGGCATTTTTCAGCTTATGCTGGTCGATCCATGAAGACTGCATGGCGAAAGGGTGGTGGTGGCAGGCAATGATGACGTGCTGCTGTGCCTGTTCACTCAGCAATTGATCCAGCTGGCTCAGCTGCTCCTGCGAGACCCAGCCGTCGACTTTGCCTTTTACCGCGCTGTTGAGCAGAATCAGGCGCCAATTGCCGAAGCTCAGCATATGCGCGCGGTCCTGCTGGCGGTAAAAAGGGAAAATGGCGGTATCGTCGTGATTGCCGGGAATCTGGAAATGCGGCAGATCCAGCGCCTGCATAAAGTGCAGATAGCGGCTATAGGTTTCCGGCACGGGCACTTGCGCTACATCGCCGGTATGAATAATGGCGTCAATTTCAGGCGTATGCTGCATCATGTGCCGGATGACATCATGAAAGCTTTTTTCAGGATTCATCGAGGCAAATTCAAGATTGTCCTGATCCATCAAGTGGGTATCGGAAATCTGGACAATGGTCCAGTCCGATGCACTTGCTTTAAGATTTGATAAAGGCATGTCCTTCCCCTTAGACATTCTTTATAGTATGAATTTTCTGCTGCAGCCATTGCAAGGCCATAATGACAGGTGCATTTTTTAGCCGACCGCCGGCAAGCAGTTCCGGCAGGCTGGCATAGTCAAAAAGATGCAGCAGAATATTTTCGCCTTCATCCGGCATGCCGAAAATGCCGCCGTGTTCCGGCAGGTCCGCTTCCGCCGCATATAAATGAAAAAATTCCGAACAGGCGCCGGCAGAGGGGTAAAAGCTGAATAGATGCTGCATCTCTTTCAGCTCGCAGCCGGACTCCTCAAGGCTTTCACGGCGGATGCAGCTTTCAGGCGATTCATCGCCATCCAGAACGCCGGCAATGATTTCCAGCTGCCAAGGGGATTCTGCATCATCAATGGCGCCAATGCGGAACTGTTCAATCAGGGCGAATTTGGCCTGCTTCGGGTCATAAATCAGCACGCCTGCGGCTTCCGGCCGATGAATCAGCTCCCGATGGATGATGGGGGTGTATTGGGCCTGCCCGAACAGCCGATGGCGCAGGCTGACTTTTTCAACTTGAATAAAGCCTTTAAATTGATAATCACGTCCTTCAATCGCGAAATCATTGTTGTTATATGACGCTTGTTTAATAATATTCATACGCTTATAAAGTGAAAAGGATGAAAACTGCTGTTTTCATCCTAACTGAGATTTATACGAACACCAATTTTTTTTTAATCAAGTTACACTTTGTGGTACAACTTTTGACCATGTGCCTGATAGGTGTTTTTCATATTTTGCATGCCGGCCTCAATCTCAGCGCGGTCTGCTGCGTTTAAGTTCTCATTTTGCTGATTTTGCGCATATTCCCGGACATTTTGGGTGATTTTCATCGAACAGAACTTTGGTCCGCACATGGAGCAGAAGTGCGCCGATTTATGCGCTTCTTTGGGCATGGTTTCATCATGCATTGAGCGCGCCGTGTCCGGATCCAGGCTGAGATTGAACTGGTCTTCCCAGCGGAATTCAAAACGCGCTTTGGATAGGGCATTATCCCGCGCCTGCGCTCCCGGGTGGCCTTTGGCGAGGTCAGCGGCATGCGCGGCAATTTTGTAAGTGATAATGCCGTCTTTGACATCTTTCTTATTCGGCAGGCCCAAGTGCTCTTTTGGCGTGACATAGCACAGCATGGCTGTGCCGTACCAGCCGATCATGGCCGCGCCAATCGCGGAAGTAATATGGTCATAGCCCGGCGCAATGTCCGTGGTCAGCGGGCCGAGGGTATAAAAGGGCGCTTCGCTGCACACTTCCAGCTGCAGATCCATATTTTCTTTAATCATATGCATCGGTACATGGCCAGGGCCTTCAATCATCACTTGCACATCATGCTGCCAGGCGCGGTGGGTCAGTTCGCCCAAGGTGCGCAGCTCGGAAAATTGCGCTTCATCGTTGGCATCCTGTATGCAGCCCGGACGCAGGCCATCGCCTAAGCTGAATGATACATCATAGGCTTTCATAATTTCGCAGATGTCATCAAAATGGGTATACAGAAAGTTTTCTTCATGATGGGCCAGGCACCACTGCGCCATGATGGAGCCGCCGCGGGAGACAATGCCGGTCAGGCGGCCGGCGGTCATCGGCACATAGCGCAGCAAGACGCCGGCATGGATGGTGAAATAGTCTACGCCCTGTTCCGCCTGCTCAATCAGGGTATCTTTAAAAATCTCCCAGGTCAGATCTTCGGCTACGCCATTGACCTTTTCCAGAGCCTGATAAATCGGCACTGTGCCAATTGGAACCGGCGAGTTGCGGATAATCCATTCGCGGGTTTCATGAATATTCTGCCCCGTCGACAGATCCATAATGGTATCGGCGCCCCAGCGCGTCGCCCATGTCATTTTCGCCACTTCTTCATCAATGGATGAACCCAGCGCTGAGTTGCCGATATTGGCATTGATTTTCACTAAAAAGTTGCGTCCGATGATCATCGGTTCGCATTCAGGGTGATTGATATTGGCCGGAATAATAGCGCGGCCCTCAGCAACTTCTTTGCGCACAAATTCCGGGGTGATTTCCATCAGGTTGCGCGCGCCGAAGTTTTGTCCGGCATGCTGGCGCATATCGGCGCCTTCATGCTGGCGCTGATTTTCACGGATGGCGATGTATTCCATTTCCGGAGTAATGATGCCTTGTTTGGCATAATGCATCTGCGTGACATTTTTGCCGCTTTGAGCGCGGCGCGGCTTTTGAATATGCGCAAAGCGGATGCCTGCCGTGCGGATATCCTTCAGGCGCTGCTGTCCAAATTCAGAACTCAGCTGGTCTAAGCGTTCAGTGTCTGCGCGTTCGGCAATCCACGTTTCGCGGATATTCGGCAGGCCTTGATTCAAATCAATGGCCGCATTGGGATCGGTATAGGCGCCTGAGGTGTCATACACCATCAGCGGCAGATTGGTTTCGCCGCCCAAGCCTGTCGGCGTGTCGGTCAGCGCGATTTCGCGCATCGACACCTGAATATCGGAACGGGAGCCCTGGATATAGACTTTGCGCGAAGCGGGCAAAATGCGGGTCAGATCTTTGGCATCTTGTTCATGCTGGTCTTGCTGAGGGCGGGATGGGTCTTCTTGGGCAGAAGAAAGATTCGTTAACTGGTTCATTGCAATGATCCTTATGAATGACATCAACGAATCAAGCACGGCCAAAAACGGGAGCGGGATTGAGCTTATTTCAAAAGGTCCTGATTTCACCCTCAGCAGCGCTGCTGCAGCCGGCGGTGAGTTCAATTCCAATGCATTTCTGCTGAATAATTCAATGCAAAGCGTTCAGTTTTCAGATGGCTTGATTCCTACGCAGGTCTTAACCTGATCAGGTTCAACGGTACTCACCATCAAAAACATCAAATGCTTTTTAGTGATCTCAGCGGGTGATTACCCGCGCTCCGTCAAGCGATGCGTCCATATTAACGGAGTCTGCGCATAAAGAACAGCCAGCAATTGCAGCAGAAAAGGGAGAGCGGCCAAGACTGTTCCGCAGATGATGGCAAATGCCTGAATTGAAAACCTTGGCGTCAGCGTTCAAGGCAGATGGCGTCTGAAAAACAGTCTTTTTTGTAATGCGGTACAGGGTTGCGCAAGTTGAGATACAGCTCGAGCTGCTGCCATGCGCTTAGCCCGGTTTTAGCGCCAGCGGCCTGAAGGCGCTGCCCGCTGTCCATCTCTAAAAACTGCAGGAATTTTTTGGCCTGCAAAGCCAGTTCAGAATGGTTCAGCCGGGAGATTTTTTTGATTTCTTCCAGCGAGCTGACGTGCACATCCTGAGGGTCTGCATAGTTGCTGGAGACAGGTGATTTTTTTAAACCTTTGAATAAAAACAGTTTATATTCATAGAGCAGGTGCTGCGCATCTTTCCGGTAGCTGCTTTTCGGATATTTATGAATGTACTCTTCCCAGACCAGCGCGCGGCGTGAAATTTCAAAAGGCTCAATCAGCAAAGCTTGATTGGCAAAAGCCGGCTCAACATTCTGCAAGGCTAAATTTTCAATAAAGACCCGTTCCGCCTCCGGCATGTAAGGCGCGAAAATTTTGGCCAGATAGTCCGGATCGCGCTGGTAATGGATGGCGGAAGAAGCTGAATCCGCCAATTGCACATAAGCTTGGCCCTGATGCTTCAGCAGGTACTGATCGCGGATATGCAGCTGCTCGAAATGGCTTTGGTGAATGGTCGGATGCTGCGCCATATCAAAGGCATATTGTTCAAAAGCCAGCTGCTGCGCTGCTGTGCGGTCTACATGCAGAAAGTTTTGATACATTTCATTGGAGCGCGAAAGCAGCTGCTGCTGTTGGCTTAAGGTCTGCAAAGGCAGGCAGATTTTTAAATCGTGATTGATCTGTTCCAAAGCGAAGGTCGTGCGCTGGCTATTGATATCCAGCATGTTTTTTTCCAGTTTTTGGCACAGCAACGTCAAATCTACCGCATCGTTCTGCACATGCGATGATTCCAGCTGTTCTTTCACAGGCTGGGGTTCAGGCTGCTGCTGGCAGCTTGCAAGCAAGAATAAGCAGAAACTCGCAAAGCTGAGCTTTGCCGCGCTAAGAAATGGTTTCGACACAGAGACTCGATGAAAAAATGGAAAACTGTATTTGCCTGATGGAATGCTGATATTTTATAGCTGAAATTGCATCATACTGTGTAGTATTGTGAAGTTGTTTGTTACCGCATGGTGAGCAATTCCCGCTCTGATGAAAAAATGCGGCGGAGTAGGTATAAATGCATAAAAAATTAATAAAAAATATACGGGAAATTGCATCAATCATTTGAGGATTTACATACAATTGGTGGTCAGTGCCATGCTTGACTGGGGTGGCTGTGATGGATTTACGATAACAAATGAAGAAAAAAGCTTTATTCGGCGCCTGTTTTTTGTCTGCAAGTTCCCAGCTGTTTGCATTGGATCTGGTGGACGCCTATAGCCGCGCTCAGCAGGCAGATCCCAATTGGCAAGCCAATCAATTGCAATATGAAGCCGATCAGCTGAATTTAGGCATTGCCAATAGCAATCTTTTGCCGACCATCACGGTTTCCGGAAATATCACCCGTAAAAATCAAGATGCCAATAACAATGCGGCCGCTTACGGGCTGGAGATGCCGGGCAGCACCACGGCGAAGCAAATAGCCCTGACGGCCCGCCAGCCGCTGTTCCGCTGGGATGCGTGGGAAGGCCTGAAGCAAGTCAAAACCTCTATTGAGCTGAGTGAAATCAACCTGCGCCTGCAGCAGCAGGATCATATTCTGCAAGTGGCGGATGCTTATTTTAATGTGCTGCGCCAGCAGGCGCTGACCGTGGCCAATTTGCAGGAAGAGCAGGCGCTGTCTGAACAGCTGAAAATGATGAATGCCAAGCTGAAGGAAGGACTGATTGCGAAAAGCGATGTCAGCGAAGCCAATGCGCAGTATCAGAATGCGCGCGCCAACCGTATGTCGACGCATGTGCAGCTGATTTTGGCGCAGGAACAGCTGCAGCAGCTGATCGGGCCATACCGTGACAATTTGGCGGTGCTGCGGGATGATTTTCAATTTCAGAAACCTGTGCCGGACAATCTTCAGGACTGGGAAAATTTAGCCATGAGCCAAAACTTGGGCATCTTGCAGGCTAAAACCCAGCGCCGCTATGCAGAAGACGCAAAGCGTGTGGAAAAAGCCGCACTTTATCCACAGATTGAAGCTGTCGGCACTTATGGCTACAGCAAGCAAAGCCCGGAATCCATCCTGTCGCAGGACGGCAAGTTTGATCAGGTGGGGCTGGAGATGAGCTGGAATGCCTACAATGGCGGCCGTACGCAAAAATCCATTCGGCAGGCGGCCCTTCAAGTGAAGAAAAGCGAAGCGCTGGTCGATGCTGCAGTACGCAAGGCGTCAACCGATGTAAAAAAAGCCTATATGCAAGTTGAAACCGATCAAGCCAAACTGGAGGCGCGCAAAGCGGCCATGGATTCCTCCGCTATAGTGTCCAAAGCATCCGCGGCGCAGTATCAGGAAGGGCTGAAAACCATGGTGGATGTGCTGCTGGCGCAGCGCAATGCGTTTTCCGCCAAGCAGGATTACTTGAATGCCAAATATGATTATCTACTGCATGTGCTGCAGCTGAAAGCATCGGTGGGCCGCTTGAGCGCTGATGATCTGGCGGAAATGAATGCGTGGCTGGCAACACCTGCCCATCAGCCTGCGGCAAATCCAGCGGCTGCAAAGAAATAAGCGCCGTCATCAAACTTTAACAATGTTTATGCTTTAATATCAGCTTAAATTTTTATCTCAATTCAGTTGCTGTGGAGTGCCTTCCTTGCCAAATAATCCTGTGTTGAATCACCATATTTCTTCTCAATTTAATGAAGAATTACAGGATGTGAACACCAAATTCATGACCATGGGCGGTTTGGTCGAACAGCAAGTGGCGAATGCGATTCACGCGCTGCTGGATACTGATGCGGCCATGGCCATTGATGTGCAGTTTCAGGACAATACGGTCAACCGTTATGAAACTGAAATTGATGAAGCGCTGACGCTGATTCTGGCGCGCCGCCATCCTGCCGCGATTGACCTGCGCATGGTGATCGCCATGTCGAAAGCCAATACCGATCTGGAACGCATTGGCGATGAAGCCTCAAAAATCGCCCGCATTGCGCAAAGCTTATGTGAAGAGGGCGGTTCACCGCGCGGCTATATGGAAACCCGGCACATCGGCAACCAAGTGCGGGTCATGATTCATGATGCCTTGGATGCTTTTGCGCGTTTAGATGTGGATCAGGCGCTGAAAGTGCTGCTGGCGGATGCGGATATTGACCGTGAATACCAGTCTGCAACCCGCACCCTGATGACTTATATGATTGAAGATCCGCGGCATATCTCCCGCGTGATCAATGTGCTGTGGGTGCTGCGTTCACTGGAGCGCATCGGTGACCATGCGCGCAATATCTCTGAGCAGGTGATCTATATGGTCAAAGGCTTTGATGTGCGCCATACCAGCGTAGAAGAAATTGAGCAGAAAGTGCAGCGCTGATACTGACGCCCTTTGCGAGACAGCAAAGCTCATCGGATGATGGGCTTTTTTTTGTCTTTTCATTTATTTAGGCCGAACTTGCAGCGCTTGAACTGATCTTTGTCCGGATACTTCTTTATCAGACAAGCGTCCTTGGGACACGGTTTGTAAATAAAGTGTGATTTTGTTATCAAAACAACTACAAAATAATATATTATTTAACACAAATAATTATTCACATGATTTTTTTGTCATAAAAATGCCTAAACACTTGTGAATTTAGAGTGCGTGTAAACCGCATTTGATTGAGTGATATTGAGTCCGTTGAAAGCGCTGCGGACAGAGTGATGCGGGGGAGAAAGCCAATGGTTGCTGCAGCGCAAAACAGAAAGAAATCCGGTATTTATTTTTCTGTTAAGCTGAAATTTGTGATTGCGCTGATCGGCGCAATTTTATGGACGGCTTTCTCTATCTGGATGGCTCAAAACTGGATGCACGATCTGAGCAATCTGATCGGCGCTTTCGCAGCAGTTTTTCTGATTTACGGCATTGCGATTATTCCAGGGTTTATGAACTCTTTTGCGGCCATCAGCCTGATGATGGACAGACGGCCTAAACGCCAGCCGTTGAGTGAGTATCCCGGCATCACGATTTTAATCGCTGCCTATAATGAAGCTGCCTGCATTCAAGATACCTTAGTGAGCATCAGCCTGCAGCACTATCCAGCGGATCTGCAAGTGATCGTGATTAATGACGGGTCTAAAGATGAAACAGCGGATCTTGTGCGCCAAGCCGAGGCAAAATATCCGTGGCTGACGCTTTTAGACCTGAAACAGAACGCAGGCAAAGCAAATGCGCTGAATCAAGGGCTGAAATTGGCGCGCCATGATTTGATTATTACGGTAGATGCAGATTCTTATCTGCACCGCATCGCTTTGGTCAATATTGTCGAGCGCTATAAGCTGGATCCGCCGAATACCCGTGCGGTAGCCGGTAAAATTTTAGTACGTAATTCCCGTGAAAATTTACTGACAAAAACCCAAGAATGGGATTATTTTTTAGGAATTTCCGCAACCAAACGCATGCAGTCGCTGTATCAAGGTACTTTGGTTGCGCAAGGCGCATTTTCAATTTATGACCGTGATGCGCTGATTGAAGTGGGCGGTTGGCCGGAATGCGTGGGTGAAGATATTGTATTGACTTGGGCACTATTGAACGCCGGATACCGGGTAGGGCACTGCGAAGATGCCTGCCTGTTTACCAATGCGCCAACCTCATTAAAAGTTTTCGTGAAGCAGCGTCAGCGCTGGGTGCGGGGCATGATGGAAGCGTTTATTCAGCATCCTGCCATTTTAGTGAAGCCAAGGCTGTCCACTTTTTTTATTTACTGGAATCTGTTTTTTCCATGGCTGGATCTAGCCTTTACTTTAGGCTTTGTACCGGGGCTGGTGCTGGCATGCTTTGGATATTATTGGATTGTCGGCATTATGACTTTGGTGCTGCTGCCGATGGCGTTCTTGCTGGGCCTGCTGAATTATTCTATTGAGTGCAGAATGTTTAAAGACATGAATTTGAAAGTGCGTAAAAATTTCAGCGGCTTTTTGGTTTACGTGCTGGCCTACAGTTTTCTGCTGCAGCCGGCGAGCGTGCTGGGCTATATGGATGAAATATTTAAAACCCGAAAAACATGGGGAACCAAATGAATAACAAGAAAATGCATATTTATGCGGCAGTGCCGCTGCTGTTTTTAGCCAGTTCCGCTGGCAATGCCGCTGAACCGCCTGCTGAAAAAAGCTTGGAGCGGGCCGCCGGCACGGAATTCTTTTTCAGTGATGACAGCGAAGGTTTTCAAACGCAAAAGCTCTCAGCAGAATTTTTGATGGACTACACGCATGCCAGCGATTATCAAGGTATCCGGGCCAGCGCTTACCATTATAAAATTGCAGACTGGAGTGAAGACGGGCAAAAAGTTTCCTATATCGCCAAGCATATTGATCCGAAAACAGCAAATGGCTGGTATGCCGATGCTGGTGTTTTTAATCAGGGCAGGCATACCTTGCTGACTTTTGATGGAAGTTACCGTACAGCGCTTGCAGAAAAAACTGCTGTTGAAATCTTTGCCAACCGTGATTGGGTGGAAACCAAACCAGCTTTGGAAGAGGGCATTCATTTTACCTTTGCCGGCGCCAGTTTTGACCAAGGCTTAGGTGAGCATATTACGCTGGTTGGGCTGGCCGGTTCGCAATTTTTCTCGGATGACAACCGCCGTGATCATGGTCGGTTAAAATTGATTTATCAGCCTTCACTGAATTCGGGTCTGACGCTGCAGGCGCGTTACCGCATGTTCCATAGTGATCAAACTGAGCTGCGAGGCTATTATTTTAATCCTGAAGATTATCAAGAAAGCATGCTGGCTATAGGCTGGCGCAAGCGTTTTTCAGGCTGGACTGCAGGCGTGACGGCGGGTCTGGGCCGTGAAAAGATTAATCATGATGCTTCGCAGAATACCCATTTGCTGGAAATGAGCCTGCAAAGTCCAATCCATGGCGCACAATATCTGAATTTAAGCGCAGGCTATAATCGAAGCGCTTCATATTATGGGCCTGACTACGATTTCGGCTATTTGAAAGGCGAGTGGGTCATCCGTTTCTAAGGCGGTCCGGCTGGCTCAGATATGCTTCAGCAGCGTAATAGGGCGCGCGCTGCTGAATCAAATTGTTGCCTGAAGATCGCTTTGCTATCAGCTATGCGTTTCTTCATCTTCTTCAAAGGTTCGGGCAATTTTTTCGATATTCAGGCTTTTCGCCATCGCATCAAAAATCTCTTTATACACGCCTTCCTGATGGTACAGCGCATCATGTTCGCCGTGTTCGGCCACATAGCCCTCTTTCATCACATAGGTATAGTCCGCATCAATAATTTGCGACAGGCTATGTGAAATCATGATTACCGTGCGGCCTTGTTTGATTTCATCCAGACTCTGCTTGATCTGCTCAGTCGCAATGGCATCCAAACTGGCGGTGGGTTCATCCAGAAAAATAATCGGCGGATTTTTCAGAAACATGCGCGCCAAAGCAATACGCTGCTGCTGGCCGCCGGAAAGCATCAGCGCATCGGCTTCATAGCCATGCGGCAGCTGCAGAATCTGTTCATGAATTGAGGCTTTTTGCGCGGCAAGCACTACATCCTCCAGGCTGGCATGGGTTCTGCCGTAGCGGATATTCTCAAAAATAGAGCCCTGAAAAATATGATTTTTCTGCAGCACCAGACCGATGTGTTCGCGCAGGTAATGCGTGTTGATATCTTGAATGTCGATGCCGTCAACTTTAATCACGCCGCGCTCAGGCGCATAGAACTTATCCAGCAGGCTGATCAGCGTGGATTTGCCGGCGCCGGATAGGCCCACCAGCGCAGTGATTTTATTCGGCCGGATCACCATATTGATATTTTTCAGCGCATGGTGGCCATTGGGATAATAAAAATCCACATTTTCCAGCTGAAACTCGCCGTGAATGACCGGCTTTTGCTGGCCGGTGGATTCAACCTCATCATCCGCTTCCAGTATGCTGAAGAAGCTTTCGGAGTAAATCATCGCATCGTTGACTTCATCATAAATGCGGTGCAGGGAGCGGATCGGTGCGGACACGTTGTTAAAGAGCAGCACATGGTACATGATCATGCCGATGCTCATTTGCCCATCCAGCACGAAATACGCGGTCAGAATGATGATCAGCACGATGCCGATTTGTTCAATAAAGGTTTTCAGTCCGTCAAACAGAAAGCTGGTTTGGCGGGTGTGCATTTGGTTGTCGGTGAGTTCCTTCTGCAGCTTCAGCTGTTTTTCAGCCTCAATGCTTTCGCGGTTAAAGGATTTAATCACCGTGATGGAATTGATAATGCCGAGAATGCCTTGGCTTTTGCGCTCCCGGCCATCCCGCAGGTTTCTGCGCCAGCCGCCGAGTTTTTGCGCCTGCTTGTAGGTGAGCCAAAAGTAAATCGGCACAATGCACAGCGCCACCAGCCCGACATAAAAATTGGCATAGAACATCAGGCCCAGCGCCACAATCGCACTGGTAAATAGCGGTAAAATATCAATAAAAAAGATCTGCACCAGCCGGGTTAAAGAACCGATGCCGCGGTCGATCCGGGTTTGCAGCTTGCCGGCCTGATTGTTCTCCTGATTGAAAAAGCTCAGGCGGTAGGTGAGGAATTTTTCAATAATGCCTTGCGCTAAATCCTGCGACACAAAAATCCGCAGTTTTTCGCCGTAAAATTTCTGTCCAAACTGCACAAAGGCATTCAGGATTTCTTTGCCCAGCAAAATTGCGGAAATAGTGATCAGAATATGCCAGCCCGCAGAGAGCCCTTGGCCGGCTTCGACCAGCTTGTTGATGCTGTCGACGGCATATTGCAGGGTCAGGGCATTGACCTGCGCCGTTAATGATCCGATTAAAGTTAATATCAGGGTGGCAATGACCAGCAGCCGGTAGGGCCGGACAAAGGGGCGCAGCTTTTGAAAGACATGCCATAAATTCATAAGCGGTTATTTTTATTGTGAAACCTGCTTTCGAGTCTAAGCCTGAAAATTTAAAGCGACAAGCTGCGGCATTGTATTGATTTGTGACGCGCATTTTTTCAGTACACTGAGGGCAACAACTGCGGAGGTGCCGACATGACGCTGGAATTATTTGCGCCGGAATGCCAAGACAACCTGCTGCCGTGTGACGGCATGGTGCAGAATTATGGCCTGATTTTGAATGAAGCGCAGAGCAGCCAATATCTGCGCTATTTTCTGCAGCATTTGGCCTGGCAGCCGGATGAAGTGGTGCTGCATGGGCAGCGCTATATTACGGAACGCAAAGTGGTGTGGTATGGCGATGAACATTATCAATACCGTTACTCAGGCAGTTTAAAGCAGGCGCAGGCATGGAACCCGGGGCTTTACCGGCTGAAACAGCATATTGAGCAGCTGGCGGGGCATCCGTTTAATTCCTGCCTGGCCAATCTGTATGAAAATGGCCGGCAGGCCGTAGGCTGGCACAGTGATGATGAACCGTCTTTGCTGCCGCGTGAGGGCCATGAATCTCTGCATGCAGCCCTCAATGAAACCGTCATTGCATCTTTAAGTTTTGGCGCAACGCGGAAAATGCGTTTTCAGCATAAGTTCCGGCCGCATCAGGCAGATATTCTGCTGCAGAGCGGGCAGCTGATTGTGATGCGCGGGCAAACGCAGCAATACTGGAAACACTGCATTGCAAAATCTGCCAAGATTGTGCAGCCGCGCATTAATCTGACCTTCCGTTATTTTTTCCCGCATTGAGCAGAGAGCGTAAACAGAATTTCAGGCAAGAAAAAAGCCCATGGCAATCATGAGCTTTTGACTTCTGAGGGATGTCTTCATGTCGTTGCCAGCATGTCATGGAACATAATGGTTGTGAAGAACAATAATCATATTATGAGAATTTAATTAAAAATGCAACGGTTTTTTAATCAGTAAAAATAACTGATTATTGAAAATCTCAGCGGATTTCAGGCTCAGACAGAGTCATGAATTTCTTTTCAATCAGCGAGGCATTTTCCTGCAAAGTCTCAATGAGTTTTTGCAAGTTTACGAATTCAAAGCGGTTTTTAGATGCCAGCAGGGTCAGCGCCAAAGGCGGCTCTTTACTGGAAAATTTAACAGGAACAGAAACGCCGGCAATATTCGGATCCAATTCGCCGTTGGAAAAATAATAGCCTTGTTTTTTGATCTTTTTCATTTTGCCGAGAAAGTCGCTTTCATCTTCAGCAAAACCGACCTCTTTAAGCTGAGCGGCATAGCGCTGGTAATAATCCAAAATCTGCTGCTTCGGCAAATAGGACATCATCACTTTGGCGGATGAACCGACAAAGACTGGGCGCGGACAGCCGCGGCCATAAGACAGCAGCAAGGTGTTTTTAAACACTTCGTCATGCAGGTCGATGCAGGAATCATAGTTCAAATGCGTCAGCAGGCAGGAAAATTCCGTGCGCTCCACGATTTCCTGCATGAAGGGAATGCTGATTTGCACCAGCGGATCTGTGGTGCGGGAAATGTAGTCCAGAACCGCAATTTTTGAGCCGAGGGTGTAATCTCCGGATGTGCCGCTGAGGCGCTGCAGCAGCTCTGCCGAAACCAGCTCCTTGAGATAGCGGTAGCTGGTGGGCTTGGACAGGCCCAGTTCTTCACTGATGGTATCTACATTAATGACAGGGCGGGAGAGTGAAAAAATATCAAGTACCGTAAGAATTTTGCCAAAACTGGAAAGCGCCATAGAAACCTGCTTGCTGAGACCGAAAATCAGAAATTTGGAGATGTAATTACTATATAACAAAATCTTTAGAATTCTGCAGGGTTTTTATGAATTTCATGGCGCTATTCTCAACATGTGAGATGAGTATAGGTGAAACTGATAAATTTAGCGTGTTTTTGTGATTATGTGCTTTTGAAAACAATCAAATTATCATATTGAGATATTTTTATTGACATTAAATATTTTATTTGGAAAAATAACCAAACAAAATATCCAATGGTGAATAATTAATCATTTTAATTTTATTGATTTAAGTTCTTTTGGTTATTTCTTTTTGCTGACTGCTGTCCGGCAGTACGCATCTCTGTATTTTGAATGCTTTCCAATTGCGCCTTAGGGCCGTGTTTACGCTATTTGAAAAAATGGCGCGCTGAAGTCATCTCAAAAAAATCATTCCTTGCTGAGGGCCCATATGCTGCTGATCAAACCTTTACTCGCATTTCGTCCGAATAAAATGGATTTGATTTTTGCGTCTAAGACGTTTGCAGCAGGCCTGCTGGCGCTTTTTACAGCTTTTGAACTCAATTTAGCCTATCCCATCTGGGCTATCGGCACAGTCTTTGTCATCGCCAATCCTTATTCCGGCATGACCTCATCAAAAAGCATTTACCGTATTTTGGGCACGCTGATCGGCGCAGTGATGTCAGTCATTGCAACGCCTGCGCTGATTAACACCCCGTGGCTGTTTACCGTATTTTTGGCGGCATGGGTGGGCTGGTGCCTGTATTTGTCTCTGCTGGACCGGACGCCGCGAAGCTATGTCTTTATGCTGGCGGGCTATACCACGGTGATTATCGCTTATAACGCGGTTTACTATATCGACACGGTTTCGATTTTTGACATGGCCGTTGGGCGCTTTCTGGAAATTACCGTCGGGGTGGTGTGCAGCGCAATTGTGACGACAACCGTCTTCCCAATGCACATCGGCCCGGCAGTGAAAGTGCGGGTCAATCAGACTTTCCAAGACACGCAGGAGATTTTTGACAGCATTTTGCTGGCGGAGCCGCATGAAAAAAGGTATGCGCAATCCCTGGGCAGTTTGGCGCGGGATATTGCGGATATTCATGTGATGGCGGTGCATTTGAGCTATGAAAAATCCACGCTGAAAGGGATGACCAAGCCGCTGCAGGAAATGCTCCATCAAATGACCATGCTGCTCAGTAATTTAGTCGCCATGTCCGAGCGCATGAGCCAGCTGGAGCTGTTCAATCACGATGGGCGCTTTCAAGAAAGCATCAGGCTTCTGCATGCGCATATCCATGCGTTCATGCGGGATTATCGGGAAATTCAGGAGTCTGATCTGAATCAGCTACCCGCTGAATTTGATGCCGATTTTGACCAGCTGATGCAGCCTGCTGCGCAGGATCAGCGCATCATCTTGGCGGGGCTGAAAATGGATATCCGGCATTTCATTCAAAATATCCGCGCCATCAAGCTGATTTGGCAGCGCATCAATCTTGGCGATGCGGCATTGCCTGAATCGGTTACGGCACTGACCGTGAATTATCCGAATCTGCACCGCGATCATGGCGTGGCTGTGCGCGGCGGATTGTCTGCCTTTTTCATCATTATGATTGCCACAGGATTTTGGATCCTCAGCGGCTGGAAAGCGGGATTCATGCTGGCGGAAATGGCGGCCATCAGCGCCTGTATTTTGACGTCGCTGGATAATCCTGTTCCTGCGCTGAAAATGTTTATCCGCGCCAATATTTACGCCGCCTTTGCCGTCTTTATTTATGCCTACGGCATCTTTCCGCAGGTCACGGCATTTTGGCAGCTCGGTTTGGTGCTGGCGCCTTTTGTCATGTACTGCCTCACGCTGTTTCTGCATCCGCCTTTGGTCGGCATCGGCCTGCCGCTGCTGATGGGAACGGTCATGGGGCTGAACTTTCAGAACCGTTTCAGCCTCGATCAGATCATGTTTTTTGATGCTTCGATCGGCACCGTGATCGGCCCGATTATTTCGGTGTACATCATTCATTTGGTCCGCGCCATGTCGCCGGAAATGGCGGTGCAGCGGATTTTATCCTTGCATTACAAAGCGATCCGTCAAGCGCTTTATATTCCTTATGGCGTGCCGTTCCGCATGCATTTGCGCAATATGCTCGACCGCATTGGCATTTTAAACAGCAAAGCGGTGCAATCCGAATCGTTACAGCGTGACATTAACCGGGCGCTCATTGAAGCCAGTGCGGCGGTGGATTTGGCGCGGCTGCAGGAACTCATGCAAAAGCTGGCCGCCCAGCGTGATGTAGCCGTGAGCATCGAAGATCTGATTCAGCTGTTAGATGAGTATTTCCGTAAAAAAGAGCTGATGCATCCTGAGCCGCAGCTGAAAGATCAGGTGCTGGCGAAAATTGCCTCGATTCAGCAGCAAAGCGCGGCATTAGACGATGCTGAAACGGCAGAACGGCTGCAGATATCGCTCAACAATATTCAAAGCAGTTTATGCCATGTGCCGCGCATCGATGGGCATCATCAATTAAAAACGTCAGTCGAATCTGACATGCAGGCAGCAGGAGCTCAACATGGGTGAAATGAATATTTATGGCGTGTATGTGCCCATGCTGCTGGTGCTGGCTGCAGCGGCCTATGCCGTCCTGCGGCTGATCATGCGGCTCTTGGATCAATGGGTTGAACAAGGCTGGGTGCCCATGCCCAGCGTGTTTTACCTCTGCCTATACGTCATCCTACTGGGCTGCCTGCACTGGCTGCATACAGCTGTGTTCTAAAATTTTTTGAAATGTTGAGGTGGAAAATGACATCTGCGAATATGCGGAAATATGTGCGGCCAATCCTGATGCTGGCTGCGGCGGTCATCGCGCTGCTGGTCTTGCGGCATATTTGGAATTATTACAATTCTGAACCGTGGACACGCGATGGGCGGGTGCGCGGCGATGTCATTCAGGTGTCTTCAGATATTTCCGGTTTAGTGACGGAAGTGCTGGTGCAGGACAACCAAACCGTGAAAAAAGGCCAAGCGCTGTTTAAAATTGATGTTGCGCGTCAGGCTTTAGATGTGGAGCAGGCCAAATCAGATCTGTATAAAGCCCAAGCGGGCTTGGCGGAGGCTGAAGCCGCATTGGCGCAGTCGAAAGCCAATTGGGTGAAATCTCAGGCTAATATCAATCTGGCGGATAAAAACGCGGCCCGCTATGCCAACTTAATGGACGGCGCTATTTCAAAACAGGAACAGGATCAAATGTTTGCTGCCCGTGATGCATCACATGCAGAGCATCAGCAAATGAGCGCAGCGATTGAACAGGCGCAGGCCAATATCACGCAGCAAAAAGCCCTGATTCAAGCCGCCAATAGCAATCTGCATTTGGCAGAGCTGAATTTGCACCGCTCAGAAGTGGTGGCGCCGGCAGACGGCACGCTTTCAAACTTTGAAATGCAGGAAGGCAATTATGTCAAAGCCGGCCAAGCGGTGGCGGCATTGCTGGACCGTCAAAAACTGTACATCGTCGGCTATTTTGAAGAAACCAAACTGGACAAAATCTATGTGGGCGCGCCTGCGGCAATTCAGCTGATGGGGGATGCTCAAAAAATCAAAGGCCATGTGCAGGGCATTGCCAGCGGGATTGAAGACCGCGAACGCACTTCAACGACCGGCCTGCTGGCCAATGTCAATCCAACCTTCAGCTGGGTGCGTTTGGCGCAGCGCGTGCCGGTGAAAATTGTGCTGGATGAAATGCCGAAGAATCAATTGGCCTTTGTGGCGGGACGGACCGCAACAGTGCATATTGAAGAACAGAAAAAATAGTCCGGCGCTCAGCATTTCAAAAAATAAAAGCATTCCTATGGATGCTTTTATTTTTCTGGCCGGTACAAATATTTGCGTTAAGGGGTGAACCCTTCCGGATAGCGGTACCAGCTTTCGATAAATAGAGCCGCGGCAATGCTGTCGGCCGCCAGTTTTTTACCTCGGCCTTGCGACTGGTACTGTTCCAGTTCGCCGCGCGCTTCACGCGTGGTCAGCCGTTCATCCACCATTAAGGTTTCAATATTGGTCTGATGACGCAGGCGGCGGGCAAATTTGCGCGAGCGGGCCGACAGCTCAGATTCGGTATCATCCATATTCAGCGGCAGGCCGACCAAAAACAGGGTCGGCTGATACTGTTTGACAATTTTCAGCAGCTCATCCCAGTTGGGAATGCCATCTTTCATTGGGAACAGCGCCAGCGGATTTGCGCTTTCAATCATGGACTGGCCCACGGCCATGCCCATTTTCTGCGTACCAAAGTCAAACGCCATAATCATTTGCGGCGCATTTAAATCAGGCATGTCCAATCTCTGAAGATAACCAAATACGGTCTACCCCCATTTTTTTATAGGCGGCATCCCAGCGGGCATCGTACGGCAAATTGAAAATCAAATCCATGTCTGCATCGCAAATCAGCCAGTCTCCGCGCGCAATTTCCGCTTCCAGCTGATTTTTATCCCAGCTGGCATAGCCGAGAGCGACCTGATAGCGGCCTACGCCTTCATTATGCGCAATGGCATCCAAGATATCTTTAGAGGTGGTGATGCAGACATTTTCACCGACTGCAATCGAGGAATGCCAGGTCGGCTGACCGGTATGCAGCACAAAGCCGGCTTCTGGGCGCAGAGGGCCGCCTTGCAGCACCGCATGCGGATTGACATTGTCCGCATCAATTTCAAGGTCGTTCAGCAATTCTTTAATTTGGATGCCTGAAGGCCGGTTAATGATAATGCCTTGCGCGCCGTCATGGTCATGGCGGGCCAAGTAAATGACTGTATTTGCAAAGAAGTCATCTTGCATATCTGGCGGAGCAATCAGGCAGCGATGCGTCAGATATTGTTTAGACACCTAGGCCGTTCTCCTTATCTTGAATCAATATGAATTATTATGTATTTATCAACATACTAAACAAAATCTGATTCAACAATGAGTTTTTGTGCAAAAAACGAATTTGATTCCGGTCACATTTTTTTGTTTGACAGAATTAGAGCATACTGCTCATCTAGAATATAAATCTTCATTGGATACCCGAGCCTATTGGGGTAAGTCCAGAATGGGCTGATTTCTACTCGAAAAGTATTTGCTAAAATTTTCTATGTTTAAAAGTATTTTTCAGAATCATCAAAGATAAAAATGAAAAAAACTTATAGCTTATAAATAGTCGTTTATCCTCCTGATCGACCCTGTTTCAGGCTTAAACTTTGTACTCATGTATGGAGCTGGCAAAAACAAGAAGGCAAGTACTGCAAAAATTTAAACAGCAGAATTTTTATGAAGTGAAGAGCGATATTGAAAGTGCCGTGCTGGACATTATATCGGGCGAGGAGAGCAGCTTTAACTATGATTTTTCTGCTTTAGCGAAACAAGGCGATGTGCCTATAAATGAAAAATATCAGCCGAAAAATAAATATTTACGTTACTTAGTTGGAAAAGTTTTTGTATATCAATGAATTTTGAAATAGTTATCGGCAATCAAAAAATCATATGCCAGAAAAAAAGCCTTGATCATCGCGACAAAGGCTTTTTATTCATTGAAATTATGAACTATGCTGAAACTTTAATTGTCTCAATTGCTTTGCATGCTGCACGGTGGTTTCATTGATTTCGACACCGCCGGTCATGCGGGCCAGCTCTTGAATGCGGCCATCTTCTTCCAGCTCAAAGATGGTGCTGCTGGCCGGATCGGTCTGTTTCTTCTGCACCAGCAAATGCTGATCGGACTGCGCAGCCACTTGCGCTTGGTGGGTGATGCAGAGGATTTGCACATGTTCCGCCAAGCCCGCCAGCAAGCGGCCGACGATTTCCGCTGTGCCGCCGCTGATGCCGACATCAATTTCGTCAAACACAATCACTTCGGCATCGGTTTTTTCAGCGTTCATCACCTGCATCACCAACGCAATACGCGACAGTTCACCGCCAGAGGCCACACGTGCCAGAGGCTGCGCAGGAATGCCTTTATTGGCAGTAAACAGCAGCTGAATAAAGCTCAGGCCTTCACTGGAGACTTCATCTAAAGGCTCAAATTTAAATTCAAAATGCGCTTCCGGCAGCGCCAGCTGTTTGACTTGCTCAGTCAGCTGTTTGGCCAGCGGCGCAGCGGCTTCGCGGCGGATATCATCCAAATGCTGCGCTTTCGCTAAGAAATCTTGATGGGAAAGCTCAACCTGTTCCGCCAGCGTTTCCGGATCTTCCAGTTCGTGCAGCTGCTGCAGTTCCGCTTGCCAGCTTTCATATTCGGTTTTCAGCGCTTCAGGCTGGGTGCGGTATTTGCGCGCCAAGCGGTGGAACACTTCCAGCTGTGAATTCAGCTCTTCCATGCGTTCAGGATCAAAGCTTTGGCGGTCCATAAACTGGCGCAAATTGGCAGTAGCATCTTCCAGTTCGCTTTGCGCATTCAGCATGGAGGTGTAAATTTCAGACAGCTGTTCGCTGCGCCCGGCATGTGACTCGATGCGCCGTAAAATGGACGATATTTCTTGATTGATATTCTGTTCGGCATCATCCAGCGCCGTCAAGCTGTAGCTGCAGTCCTGCATAATGTGTTCATGATGGCTGAGGCGGTCGAACTCCTGCTCAATGTCTTTATAGTCCATCTGAACCAGCGGCTCGAGTTCTTCCAGCTGTAATTCCAGCGTATCCAGGCGCTGTTTGCGGGTTGCTTGCGCATCCAGCGCGGCCTGATGCAGGCGGATATCTTTTTGCCATTTGCTGTAGGCATCACGCACAGCTTGCGCAGGCGCGAAAAAGTTGCTGTAGCGGTCAATCCAGCGTTTAGGGTAGGGCGGTTCCAGCAGCTGCTGCTGGCTGTGCTGGCTGTAAAGTTGCACCAGCAAACGGCCGATTTCTTTTAATTCGGCCAAACTGCTTGGACGGCCATTAATCCAGGCTTTGCTGCGGCCTGTGGCGAAAATGACGCGGCGCAGCAGTAGCTCGCCGGATTCATCATCCAGTTCCTGTTCTTTTAGCCACAGCGCTTCAGGAGAACCCTGCTGGTAGCTGAAGGTTGCAGTGACATCGGCTTTTTCTGATCCGAAACGCACGTAATTGGTATCGGTACGCTCGCCTAGGCATGCTGACAGCGCATCGAGCAGCAAGGACTTGCCTGCGCCGGTCTCACCAGTTAAAACGTTGAAACCTTGTTCAATATCAATGGCTAAATGTTCAGCTAAAGCAAAGTTGATCAGAGTTAAGTGTGTCAGCATAAACGCATCCAAGCTGCGAAAAGTTCGAGTTTAAGATAGACAAGTTTTGTTTTTGTCACAAGACGGTTTTTATTTTTAAATCACCGTAATTCTTGCAATTCTATATGAATTTGCCAATAAAACTACCAATTCAGTGTGTTCTGCATGCAAATAGGCGCGGCAAGATGCGTTGAATTCATCTGAATGACATGCTGCCGGGCGATCCTTGCCATGCGCATTTAAAGTTGCAGTAAGGCGGCATGGCGATGGCGCTGTGGAGAACAGGCGGCAGCTGAATTCTCCAGCGGGTTCGGTATTTTGCGCAGCAGTTTGGCGATGAGCATGCAAAAGAGATTTGTGCTGCTGAAAGACTTGTTTTAGACTCTTTGGCACTTGGGGAAAGCTTGGCGCAGAGCCGTGCAAATCAGTGCATGCAGCCCGTGTCTAAGTCTTTGGTCGATCTGTGCAAAACATGGATTGATTAGTTGAAGCAGCGCCATTAAACTGCTTTAAGCGAATATTATAAATATGCTTTATCTGGAGAAAATAAGCATGTCAGCTCAGTTTGATCATGTATCAGTCATCAAAAAATCCAATGTCTATTTTGGCGGCCTTTGCATCAGCCATACCGTGCAGTTTGAAGATGGCACTAAAAAAACTTTAGGGGTGATTTTACCGACTGAACAAGCCTTAACTTTTGAAACGCATGTTCCTGAGCGCATGGAAATCATCTCAGGCGAATGCCGCGTGCAGATCGCTGACAGCACTGAGAGCGAACTGTTCCGCGCCGGCCAGTCTTTTTATGTGCCGGGCAACAGCCGCTTTAAAATTGAGACAGATGAAGTGCTGGATTATGTTTGCCATCTAGAAGGCTGATTTATTCCGAAAGGTGAACTGATTTAGGCCAAGAAATTTCAGCCTGAATCAGTTAAACTAAGCATTGAGCATCAATCCTGTAAAGTCTGCTTTACAGGATTTTTCTTTTGAAAAATTCATTGAAGTTAGAGGCCGTTCATGGCGAAACCTGAATATTATTATGGCGTACATTCTGTAGAGTCATTGCTGGAGCTTGAACCTGAGCGTGTTTTAACTTTATTCGCTCTGAAAGGCCGTGAAGATCAGCGCCTGCAGCATATTTTTGAATTGGCGGAGCCTTTTGGCGTCAGTATTCAAAAAGCCAGCCGCGATACTTTGGAAAAGCTGGCCGGCTTGCCGTTTCATCAGGGCGTTGTTGCGGCCGTGCGCCCGCATCCGACCCTGAACGAAAAAGATTTGGAAGACTTGCTGAATGCATCGCATCAGCCTTTGCTGCTGGCTTTAGATCAGGTGACGGATCCGCATAACTTAGGCGCCTGCATCCGTACCGCGGCGGCTATGGGCGTCGAAGCGGTGATTGTGCCGCGTGACCGTTCAGCCAGCTTAACGCCAACCGCGCGCAAAGTTGCAGCCGGCGGCGCGGAAAAAGTGAAGTTCATTCAAGTGACTAACTTGGCGCGTACATTAAGCCAAATTAAAGAGCAGTTTAATGTGCAGGTTGTCGGCACCATGCTGGACGAGCAGGCTCTGCCGATTCAGAAATTTGACTTTAGCGGCGCGGCGGTTTGCATTGTGATGGGCGCGGAAGATACCGGCTTGCGTCCAATCACCCAAGCGCAGTGCGATCAAAAAGTCTATATCCCGATGGCGGGCAATTTGCAGAGCCTCAATGTGAGTGTTGCAACGGGTATGGCGCTGTACGAAGCTTGCCGCCAACGCAATCAATAAGCGAATGATCCCATACTTTATTTAAGCAAAAGCTGAGAGCAATGTCCCCGAAACAGCAAGGCTATTTATACATCGTCATTACCATGTGCATCTGGGGCGGTTTTACCCTGACAGCGCGGCTGAGCGCCAACTGGGGCATCAGTGCGTGGGATTTGACTGCTTTGCGGTTTCTGCTGGCTTTTGCCATTTTGATGCCGATTCTGATCTATAAAAAAGACACCGCATTTTTATGGAAAAAAGAGCCTTTGATTCTGGGGCTGATCGGTGGGGTCATCTATTGCTTAACCGCCTATAGTGCATTTCATTATGCGCCTGCAGCGCATGCCGCTATTTTTTTAAATGGCTGCATTCCGCTATGCACAGCCATTGCTGCTTATGCCTTATTTCAGCAGTCTTTTGACCGCAATACCTGGATCAGCCTGGCGATCATGCTGATTTCACTCAGCGCAATGAGCTATTTGATGTATTTGCAGACAGGCCAAGCGTTCGGCTTGGGTGATTTGCTGTTTTTCCTCAGTGCGATTTGGTGGGGGATATTTACCGTTTTGCTGCGGTTCTGGAAGCTCTCCGCATGGCATGCCATGGCAGGCGTAGCTATCTGGTCAGCAATTATCTATGTGCCGATTTATCTGCTGTTTCTTCCTAAGCATCTCAGTGAGCCAGCTCCTGTGCATTTAATTTCCCAGGTGCTTTTTCACGGGATTTTCGTGGTGATTATTGCGACCCTGACTTATGTGGAAGCGATTAAGCGTTTGGGCGCATTCAAAACGGGAAGTATTGTCACTTTGGCGCCGTTTATGGCGGCGATTATTGCCGTGCCGCTGCTGGATGAACCGCTGAACTTTGCCATTATTTGTGGGCTGATCGGGATGGGCATTGGTGCGCTGCAGCCATGGCGCTGGCTGCAGCATCAGGATCCATTGCAGCGGCAATTGGACGAGCAAAAAAAGCAGCCGGATTAAGGCTGCTTTTTTATGCATGAACGTTATGTATCAGGGTGCTTAGCCAGCCTTAAATACCGTTCATGCAAGGGCGCAAGATGCTGGTAAAGATGATCCAGATGGCCGTCATTCAGCACAATATCATCTGCTGATTGCTGTTTCTGCGCGCGCGGCATTTGCGCTGCAATGATCTTTTGAATTTGCATTGCATTTTGCCCGTCACGTTGAGAGGCGCGCTGAATCTGCAGCTCTTCACTGGCGTCAATCAATAGCGTGCGCTGTGTCAATTCATGCTGATTGGTTTCAAACAGCAGGGGAGAAACCAAAATGGCGTAAGGGCTTTGCGCTTGCGACAATTGCTGAATGATTGACTGCCGAATCGCAGGATGGGTGATACGCTCTAGAGTTTGGCGCGCTTCAGGTGATTTGAAAATATGCTCGCGCAGCGCGCGCCGGTCCAGTTCACCATCATCCTGCAGAACCCAGTCACCGAAAGCTTGATGGATTTGCGCTAATGCGGGCTGGCCTTTTTGCACCACTTCCCGTGCGACGACATCGGCATCAATAACCGTAATGCCTTGGGATTCAAACCATGCGCTGGCTGCTGATTTGCCGCTGCCGATTCCGCCTGTTAATCCCACCACCCATGCCATGCCGATTCCTTATTGACCTAAATAGATCTTCATAATCTGTTCGCCCCACAAAAAGGCGATCCAGCCTGCAATGGCGATGTAGGGGCCAAAAGCGAAAGGCTGATTTTCTTTGCGGATTTTTAGCAAAATAATGCCGATAATCGCGCCGACCAAAGAAGATAATAGCACAATCAGCGGCAGCATCATGGGACCCATCCATGCGCCTAGGGCTGCCAGCAGTTTGAAGTCGCCATAGCCCATGCCTTCTTTGCCGGTTACGATCTTGAAAATGTAATAGACAATCCATAGGCACAGGAAGCCGATGATATAGCCCCATATGGATGCGGTTGGGCTGGTATAAATGCCATAGCTGTTGATGCCGAGGCCTAAAGCCGCCAAAGGCAGGGTATAGCGGTCTGGCAGCAGCTGAGTGTCAAAATCGATGAAGGTCAGCGCAATCAATGCCCAGGTGAAGATCAGGCCAAACAGCATTTGCATGGTCGGGCCAAATACAGCCACAACGATTAAGGAGCAAACGGCGGTCAATAGCTCAATCAGCGGATAGCGGATGCTGATCGGGGTATGGCAGCTGCCGCATTTGCCGCGCAGAACCAGCCAGCTGATGACTGGAATATTTTGATACCAGCGAATCGGACTGCTGCATTTGGGGCAGGTGGACGCCGGCTTGCTGAGAGTGAATTTGCTCTCATCAATGATCGGCTGTTCAGGATGAAGCAGAAATTGGCAATCATTGCGCCATTCCTGCTCCATCATTTTCGGTGTCCGGTAAATGACAACATTGAGAAAGCTGCCGATGCATAAACTGAATAATCCAACAGCAATATAGAGTGCTGCTGGATTCTGAATGAAATATTGAATTAGTTCGAGCATTAAACCACAGAACCCATTTGGAAAATCGGCAGATACATGGCAATCACCAAACCGCCGACCAATACGCCTAAAATCGCCATAATTAAGGGTTCCATCATTGCGGTTAAGCCATCCACGGCATTGTCGACTTCATTTTCATAATGCGTCGCCACTTTATCCAGCATGGAATCCAGCGCACCGGATTCTTCACCAATTGCGACCATCTGCACGGCCATCGATGGGAACTTATCCGTGACCCGCATAGCGAACTGCAATTGCTGGCCTGTAGCCACATCTTCACGGATTTTCATTACGGCTGTTTCGTATACCACATTGTTGGTTGCGCCGGCAGTGGATTCCAAGGCGTCAATTAATGGGACACCGGCCGCAAAAGTCGTCGCCAAGGTGCGGCTGTAGCGGGCAATAATCGCTTTATACACCAGATCGCCGAAAATAGGCGCTTTCAACGCGGCTTTATCCAGCAAATCCCGGAATTTTTTGCTGCGCTTTTTCGCTTCCATAAACCCAGCAATAGCTGCGCCGATCGCGATGATGAGAATAAACCAATATTGCTGCATCCAATTGGACATGTTGACAACCATTTTCGTAAAAGCAGGCAAGTCTGCGCCAAATGAAGTAAAAAGATCTTCAAAAACGGGCACTACTTTCACCATCAAAATGATGGTGACAATAATGGCAACGACAACAACCGTAGCTGGATATTTCATGGCTTTTTTAATTTTCTGCTTTAACAGTTCGCTTTTTTCTTTATAGATCGCTACCCGGTCCAGCATGGTTTCCAAAGCACCGGACTGTTCACCGGATTCCACTAAAGAGCAAAACAGGTTGTCAAAATACTGCGGATACTTGCGCAGTGCGCCTGCAAAGGTGTTGCCGCCTTCCACTTCACCTTTGATGCCGAGTACAACTTCACGCATCGATGGGTTTTCCAGGCCTTCAGCAACAATTTCAAAGCCTTGCACTAACGGCACGCCGGCTTTCATCATGGTCGCCAGCTGGCGGGTGAAAATGGTGATGTCTAAAGTAGAGACTTTCTTTTTCATCAGGCCTTCGAGAATATTTTTACGTTTTTCCCGAATGTTTTTGATGGTGACGCCTTGCTTGCGCAGTGTCACTTTGGCCAGCGCCATATTGCGCGCCGGAAGTTCCCCTTTAAGTTTGGCCCCTTTACGGTCAATGCCTTCATAACTGAAGGTTGGCATCATCTGCGCTTTTTTGACAGCCATGAATTTATCCTTATTTTAAATTTAAAATACAGCAATTATTCACTGGTTACACGATTGACTTCTTGCAGTGAAGTCACCCCCTGCATAACCTTCACTAAGCCTGAACGGCGTAAATTATTAAATCCTGCTTGATCTGCCGCTTCAGCAATTTCAATCGCGTTGCCGTCTTCCATGATAATCCGGGAAATTTCTGGCGTCACTTTCATCACCTCATAAATGCCGACACGGCCTTTGTAGCCTTCGCGGCATTCCGGGCAGCCCACAGGCTGATAAACCTGGAATTCAGGGTTGTTTAAATCATCTTCTGTGAAACCCATTTCCAGCAGGCTTTGCTGTGGAATTTCGACGGCTTCTTTGCATTGTGAACAAAGACGGCGCGCTAAGCGCTGTGCAATCACCAGATTGACGGAGGTTGCAATATTGAAGGATGGCACGCCCATGTTGCGCAAACGCGTCAGTGTTTCTGGGGCGCTGTTGGTGTGCAGGGTCGACATGACCATATGGCCGGTTTGCGCCGCTTTAATGGCAATTTCTGCGGTTTCCAAATCCCGAATCTCACCGACCATGACGATGTCCGGGTCCTGACGCAGGAAAGATTTCAGCGCGGCGGCAAAGGTGAGGCCGACTTTATTGTTGACGTTGACCTGGTTGATGCCTTCTAAGTTGATTTCCACCGGATCTTCAGCGGTCGAAATATTGGTGTCTTCACGGTTGAGGATGTTCAAGCCAGTATACAGCGATACGGTTTTACCCGAACCGGTTGGACCGGTAATCAGCAGCATGCCTTGCGGCTTATCCAGCGCCTGCATGAACAGCTCTTTTTGTTCAGGTTCATAGCCAAGCGCATCAATCCCCAGCATGGCGCTGGAGGGATCCAGAATACGCAGCACCAGTTTTTCACCAAACAGGGTCGGCAGCGAGTTGACACGGAAGTCAATGGCTTTGTTTTTAGATAATTTCAGCTTAATCCGGCCATCTTGCGGAACGCGCTTTTCAGAAATGTCCATTTGCGACATCACTTTGAGGCGTGAGGCTAAACGGGTCGCCAGCTGCAAGGGCGGGTTGGCAATGGTGCGCAGAACTCCATCGACGCGGTAACGGACGCGGTAAGATTTTTCATAGGGTTCAAAATGCAAATCCGATGCGCCCATGCGGATGGCATCCACCAGCAGCTTGTTGATGTATTTGACAATCGGCGCTTCTTCGCCTTTTTCTTCTTCGCCGTCATCTTCAGTTGGCGCAGTATCTGTATCAATATCAAGATCGAAGTCATCATCAAAATCAAAGGTGCTTTCTTCAGCAAACTGCTGTTCGATCAGTTTTTCCAGCTTGTTGTATTCAACAATGATGGTTTCGGTATTCATCTTGCTGCTGAAGCGGATGGCATCGACCGCCTCAATGTTGGTCGGATTGCTGGTCGCAACATACAGCACATTCGCATGTTTAAAAATCGGCAGCACCCGGTAGCGGGTAATCAGCTTTTCATCAATATCTTCACGGACAATTAAACCGGCATCATAAGCTGCAAGATCAAAAATCGGCTCACCGAATTCAGTTGAAATGGTTTCGGCAATGGTCAATGCTGGGACTTTCAATTCTTGCGTCAGATGGGCCACGATGTCCTGATTGGCTTTTTTGGCATTCAACAGCGCATCACGCATTTTTTCAGCAGATACGTGTCCTTCTTCGACCAGGCGCCGAATAAATCCTGTAAATCGTGGAGATCCCTGTAATGCTGTCATGCGTTAATTTGCCTATGCGTCAATTTGTTTATAATTGGTATACTAAAATTATACTTTTGTTATTTAAAAATACCACATCTTAAAGTGTTGTCACTACCTAAGAATTGATCAAAACTTTGAACCAGTCCTTAAATCACGGGGATTTTTTTTGAAATGCGGGATGAAATTTGGGTTTTCGGCTGAGGATGCTTAAATTGCCTGCTGAAATTTATCATCAAAAATTGCAATTCCGTGTAGAATGTGGCCGTTTTCATCTAAAGTTTCTGCAGGTTATTTATGTCGGGTCCGGCGATTACACCTTGGGTTGTTGGCAATTGGAAAATGAACCCAATGCGGGCTGATGCCAAACAGTTGGTGCAAGAATTAAAACAACTGCTTCTAAATCAAAATATTGAAGAGTCGAAGTGCCATATTGGCGTGTCACCGGTTGCTTTGGAGCTGCAAAGCATTCAAGCGCAATTTTCAGATTGCAGCCGCAGCATCAGCATGGTGGCTCAAGACCTGTCGCGCGTTGCTGGAACGGGCGCCTATACGGGTGAAATCAGTGCGGAATTGCTTAAAGACAGCGCTGTTGAATGTGTACTGGTGGGTCATTCTGAACGCCGTGAGGTTTTTGGTGATACGCCAGCCGTCTTGAATGAAAAAATTAAAAATGCGCTCAATGCAGGCTTAACCGTCATTTATTGCGTAGGTGAAAGCTTGGAGCAGCGTGAAAGCGGCCAAGCGGAACATACGGTTTTGCAGCAAATTTGCGATATTGCGTCTGTTGTTCAGCCTGAACAATGGAATAAAATCATCGTTGCATATGAGCCGATCTGGGCGATTGGCACCGGCAAAACCGCATCTCCTGAAGATGCGCAGGCGATGCATGCCAAAATCCGTGAAGGCCTGAGTCAAATCAGCCCGGCAGGTCAGGGCATGGCGATTTTATACGGCGGTAGTGTAAAGCCTGAAAATGCAGTAGAGTTAGCAGCCTGCCCAGACATCAATGGTGCATTGGTTGGCGGTGCATCATTAAATGCCGAGTCGTTCTATAAAATTGCTCAAGCATTTGCAAATACAAAATAATTAGGAGTGCAGCATGCAAACTTTTGTGCTGGTAGTGCATATTATCTTAGCCATTATGATGATTGTCTTGATTTTAGTTCAGCATGGCAAAGGGGCGGATGCGGGCGCATCTTTTGGCGGCGGCGGCGCAGCGACTGTATTCGGCGCTTCCGGTTCGGCTAACTTTTTAACCCGGCTCACTGCAATTTTGACGGCGTTATTTTTTGTGACCAGCTTGACTTTGGCGGTCTATGCGAAGAAGCAAACCACAGATGCATATAGCCTGAATTCAATTTCTTCAGCACCAGCTGCGCCAGTAAAACCGGCTGAAACTTCGCCAACTGCGCCAAAAACGGCTGAATAATTTATTTAGTTCTTTCTTTTTTGACGTGTTGCGACTAGAATGCGTCACAGCTGCGGTGGTGGTGGAATTGGTAGACACGCTACCTTGAGGTGGTAGTGCTTTCGGGCGTGGGGGTTCAAGTCCCCCCTTCCGCACCAACTTATAATCCAGAACATAAGTTGGTGTATGCAGCGGATTTCATTGATGCGGGATGGAGCAGTCTGGTAGCTCGTCGGGCTCATAACCCGAAGGTCGTTGGTTCAAATCCAGCTCCCGCTACCAATCTTATTTTAGAGGCACACTGAAATAGGCGCTTTATTGATTTAAAGCGGGATAAATTGTTGCACATTGATGCGGGATGGAGCAGTCTGGTAGCTCGTCGGGCTCATAACCCGAAGGTCGTTGGTTCAAATCCGGCTCCCGCTACCAATCTTATTTTAGAAGCACACTGAAATAGGCGCTTTATCGATTTAAAGCGGGATAAATTGTTGCATATTGTTGCGGGATGGAGCAGTCTGGTAGCTCGTCGGGCTCATAACCCGAAGGTCGTTGGTTCAAATCCAGCTCCCGCTACCAATCCTCTGATTTGCAAATCAGCAGGGCAATTCTTCAGGTTGTTTTCGATTGAAAATCACTTAAGAATTGTATATAATTTTTGCACGTTGATGCGGGATGGAGCAGTCTGGTAGCTCGTCGGGCTCATAACCCGAAGGTCGTTGGTTCAAATCCAGCTCCCGCTACCAAGTTTCTAAAAGAGGCTCACAACTAGGTGGGCCTTTTTGCACAGTGGACTAAGGTTTTCTGTGCACAATTGGGGCGATTACGCCCTTTTTTATTGGCTATTGCGTAGTATTGATAGAAATTTGGTCAAATCGTCATGTTTCGCTACTACAATAGCCGGCACGATCTGTGGTGGTCATTCCGGCCATGAAATCTCATAATTTTGACGAGAGTAAATGAAGCTATCAAATAAAACTCAAGCACTTCAGGACTTAATTGCACCCGCTGTGCAGGCATGTGATGTAGATCTTTGGGGTATTGATTTTGTGCCTCAGGGCAAGCGCTCGCTATTGCGCATTTATATCGACAAGCCGGTAGATGAAAACGCAGCGCCCGTTCTGAATGAAGATGGTGAAGAAGAGCAAGGCCGCGGCATTGGCGTGCAGGACTGCGTGCGTGTAACGCAGCAGGTTGGCGCTATGCTGGATGTGCATGATCCGATTTCAGGCGAATACGCTTTAGAAGTATCCTCTCCAGGCTGGGACCGACCGTTCTTCAAGCTGGAGCAAATGGCTGACTATGTTGGCCAGCAGATTGCATTGCGCCTTATCAGTGCTGTAGAGAACCGCCGTAAATTCCAGGCAAAACTGGTTGCAGTCGACCTTGAAAATGAAATGATTCAGGTTGAAGTTGAAAAGCAGCAAGTACTGGATATTGACAGTCACAATATTGATAAAGCAAATTTAATCTACCAAGATTAATTCAATAAATAAGAATCTGAACGAATAGGTGACTTATGGCACGTGAAATTCTTACCGTAGTAGAAACGGTTAGTAATGAAAAGGGTGTACCTCGCGATGCAATTTTTGAAGCGCTTGAACAAGCTCTCGTTGCTGCGACTAAAAAGAAATTCTACGAAGGCACAAATTCTGAAGAAGCGCGCCTTCGTGTAGAAATTGACCGCCGTACCGGTGACTATGCAACTTTCCGTCAATGGGAAGTGGTGGCTGATGAAGATCATGAAATGCCTGCATGCCAGGACGCGATTTCTGATGTTGATCCTGCAAAATGGTCAATCGGCGATATCCGCGAGCTGGAAGTTGAATCGATTGATTTCGGCCGTATTGCTGCGCAAATCGCGAAGCAAGTGATCGTGCAGAAGATCCGTGAAGCTGAACGCGCTTTAATCGCGGATGCGTATGAATCCAAAGTCGGCGAGCTGATTTACGGTGAAGTGAAAAAGCAAACCAAAGACGGCTTTATCATTGATTTAGGCGACAATGCGGAAGCGTATCTTGCGCGTGAAGAAATGATCGCCAAAGAAATTCTGCGTCCTAAACAGCGTGTGAATGCGATTCTTTACAGTGTGAACCGTGAAGGCCGCGGCGCACAATTGTTATTGTCGCGTTCTAAGCCTGAAATGCTGATTGCTTTGATGAAAAAGGAAATTCCTGAAATTTCTGAAGAAATCATTGAAATTAAAGCAGCTGCGCGTCAGCCGGGCGTCCGTGCTAAAATCGCTGTGAAAACCAACGATCACCGCATTGACCCAGTCGGCGCGTGTATCGGCATGCGCGGCACGCGTATCCAAGCGGTGCAGCAAGAGCTGAACGGCGAGCGCATTGACGTGGTTGTCTGGTCTGATGATGCTGCGCAGTATATCGCCAGCGCTTTAGAGCCTGCGGATGTATCCGGCATTGTGATTGATGAAGAAGAGCGTACTGCGGACATCATCTTCGCTGCCAGCGATCAGTTGGCGCGCGCCATTGGCTCTCAAGGCCAAAACGTGCGCTTGGCGTCTGAATTGACAGGCTATAAGCTGAACATGATGCTGGAAGACGAGTATCACGCACGTCAGCAAAATGAAGCGCAGCAATATTTGGATATGTTTGTCACACGTCTGGATATTGAAGAAGACCTTGCGATGGCATTGGTTGAAATGGGCTTCACTTCAGTTGAAGAAGTTGCTTATGTTCCTGCGGAAACATTCGACGAAATTGAATTGGATGCCGAAACTGTTGAATTGCTGCAAAGCCGCGCAAAAGAAGTGGCTTTGGCGGATGCATTGAAACAGCAGGAAAATATTCAAGAGCCGAGTCCTGAACTTGCTGCGATGGAAGGCATGACTCAAGAGATCGCGTACGCACTTGCTGCCCGCGGTGTGATTACAGTAGATGACTTGGCTGACCAAGCGACTGACGATATTGCTGATATCGAAGGCCTAGGTACAGAAAAAGCAGGTCAACTGATTATGAAAGCGCGCGAATCATGGTTTAACTAGGAGGTAATATATGACGGACAAGTCGATTAAAGAGTTGGCGCTCAACGTGGGGACCCCAGTTGAGAAGCTGCTGGAACAGGTTCGTGAAGCAGGTTTGCCGCAAGGTAAAGCTGATGACATTATTACCGCCGAACAACAAAATGTGCTCGTCAACCATTTGAAGAAAGTTCATGGCCAAGACGATGGACATGCAGGAAAGATCACGTTGAAACGTAAAACGACCAGTACAGCTAAAGTAGCGAGTACCTCAGGCAAGGCTAAGACTATTAACGTAGAAGTTCGCAAGAAGCATACGTTTACCAAGCCGGATCCAGAACAGATTAAAGCTGAAGCTTTAGCGAAAGCTCAAGCGGATCAAAAAGCGCGTGAAGAAGCTGAAAAGCCGGCTTCCGTTCAGCACAAAGAAGCGCCAAAACAAGGTGATTCTAAAGCGAAGCAAGCTTTGGAAGCGATGCGCGCAGCAGCAAAACAGGAAACTGCCAAGCAGGAAGTGCCTAAAGCTGCCGTTGTGGTGAAACGCAAATCAAACAACAAGCCGATTGTAAAGCAAACGGTTAAAGTCGCTGAAACGGCTGAACAGAAAAAAGCGCGTGAAGCGCAAGCTGCTCAGTTGAAAGCAACAGAAGAAGCAGTACGCCGCAAAGCCGCTGAAGAAGCGCAGCAGCGCACTTTAGAGCAGATGCGTCAAATGGCGTCTAAGTATTCTGCTGAAGACACCGCTGCAACAATCCGTGTTGTCGATGATTCTCCATTGGCTGCAGGCCTGGTTGGCCAAGCGTATGAAGATTCATTCAACAAAGAAGACCGTGAAATCAAGCGCGGCGGCGGCACTAAAGAAAGCCGCGGTCCGAAGAAAGGCGGCCGACGCGGCCAGGAAGAGCAGTCTTTCAGCCATAATCAGCATAAACGCGGTTTGAAAACCAGCCAGGCGAACAAGCACGGCTTCGAAAAACCAGTTAAAAAACAAGTTTATGATGTTGAAATTGGTGAGACGATTGTTGTTGCTGACTTGGCAGCCAAAATGGCGATCAAGGTGCGCGAAGTTATTAAATCATTGATGAAAATGGGTGAATTGGTTACGCAAAACCAAGCCATTGATCAAGAGATTGCAGCTTTGGTTGTTGAAGAAATGGGCCATAATCCGGTTCTTGTTTCTGAAACAGCGGCAGAAGACAACCTGCTTGAAGCGGCAGAAGAAGCGCGCGGTGTGCAAACAACCCGTCCGCCAGTGGTGACAATCATGGGTCACGTAGACCATGGTAAGACATCGCTTCTTGACCGCATCCGCCGCGCTAAAGTTGCACAAGGCGAAGCGGGCGGCATCACGCAGCACATCGGCGCATACCATGTGAAAACTGAGAAAGGCATTATTACTTTCTTGGATACACCGGGACACGCAGCGTTTACAGCCATGCGTTCGCGCGGCGCGAAAGCGACAGATATCGTAGTCTTGGTTGTTGCTGCAGATGACGGTGTTATGCCGCAAACTGCAGAAGCGATTGACCATGCGCGTGCAGCAGGTACGCCAATTATTGTTGCCATCAACAAAATGGATAAAGAGTCTGCTGATCCAGACCGCGTATTGAACGAATTGACTGCAAAAGAAATCGTTCCTGAACAGTGGGGCGGTGATGTGCCGGTTGCGCTAGTTTCTGCGCATTCAGGCATGGGTATTGATGAACTTCTTGATTTGATTTCTATTCAAGCGGAAATGCTTGAGCTGAAAGCATCTGAAGAAGGCGCAGCGCAAGGTGTGGTTATTGAAGCGCGTGTAGACAAAGGCCGCGGTGCGGTAACGTCTATTCTGGTTCAAAACGGCACATTGAAAATTGGTGACCTGGTCCTTGCCGGTTCATCTTACGGCCGTGTCCGTGCAATGACCGATGAAAACGGCCAGCGCATCAAATCAGCGGGTCCTTCTATTCCTGTGGAAATTCTGGGTCTTCCAGAAGCGCCAATGGCAGGTGATGAAGTGCTTGTGGTTGATGACGAGAAAAAAGCGCGTGAAGTGGCTGATGCGCGTATGGACCGTGAGCGCCAAAAGCGTCTTGAACGTCAAAGCGCGATGCGTCTTGAGAACCTCATGGCGTCGATGGGCAAAAAAGATGTGCCTATCGTGAATGTGGTTCTGAAAACAGACGTGCGCGGTACTTTGGAAGCCTTGCATGTTGCGCTTGCTGAGCTTGCAACTGATGAAGTGAAAGTGCGCGTGATCAGTTCAGGTGTCGGTGCGATCACTGAATCTGACGTAATTCTTGCAGAATCTTCAGAAGCTGTGCTTCTCGGCTTTAACGTTCGTGCGGATACTGCAGCGCGTCAAAAAGCGGATGCAGACGGCATTGATATCCGTTATTACTCAGTGATTTATGAACTGATTGATGACGTGAAAGCAGCCATGAGCGGCAAGCTTGCGCCAGAACACCGTGAAACAATTCTGGGTGTTGCTGAAGTGCGTGAAGTGTTCCACTCAAGCAAATTCGGCGCTGCAGCAGGCTGTATGGTTCTGGAAGGCGTATTGCACCGCAACAAGCCAATCCGTGTATTGCGTGATGACGTGGTGATTTTCCAAGGTGAGCTTGAATCGCTTCGCCGCTATAAAGAAGTGGTTGAAGAAGTTCGCGCCGGCATGGAATGCGGCCTTGCAGTGAAAGGCTATAAAGACATCAAAGCGAAAGATAAGATCGAAGTTTATGATGTTCAATTGATTAAACGGAGTCTTTAATGGCGGGTAGTCAGCGTCTTAAGCGTATGGCCGATACAGTTCAGCGCGAGTTGTCTGAACTGATCCGTCAGGAGCTTAAAGATCCGCGCTTAGGTGGTCTGGTGACCATCTCAGCAGTGAAAGTCAGCCCAGATTTAGGCTATGCTGAAGTTTATGTCACTGTGATGGGACGTGAATTAGGCGATGAGCAAAGCGAAGCGGCGAATAAGGAAACTCTGGAAGTCTTGAATAAGGCATCCGGTTTCCTGCGCCACGAGCTTGGCCACCGCATTAAAACGCGTGTAACGCCGCGTTTGCGTTTCCATTATGACAAGACCAATGCTTACGGCAACTATATGTTTGGCCTGATTGCGGAAGCAGTGAAGGATTTGCCTCCTGCTGAAGCGCAAAAAGATGATGAATAAGTCCTGCTAGGACACTAAAAAAGCCGCCTTCGGGCGGCTTTTTTATGACTTGTGATTAGATAAAATAGTGAGGGATCTTAAAAATGCTATATCTGAGCGAGCGCCAATTATTGGTGATTCGAAACCTTGATCCGTTAAATGCATCCAAATTTGAATATAATTCTAAGCGATGGAGTAATCTGCATCCAGACTTGAAATCTGCTGCACAAAATTATTGTGATGATGATATTTCAAGGGAAGATGTGATTGAAAGTTTTAAAAATTATTTTGATCAGAAAGTTGGGGTGGAACTTCCTTTTGTGCTGACAATGATTTGGGGTTTTGCTGATACTGGCTATGGCACATATAGAACCAATAAATATTATACTGCAGAGAATATAAAGCGAATGCAGTCAGCTTTTATGCATGTAAAAGAGGAGAATATTCAGCAAGCATATAAAATATTAAAATCGATTAAAGGATTGAATATTAGTTATATTTCTAAATTGCTTTATTTTTCAACTCGCGCTTTGGGGCACTCAGATTACTTTTTAATATTTGATATCCGAGTTGCTCGGTCATTAGTCAGATTGAGTTGCCCGCCAACACTGGTAAATTTAATTGATGTGAAACCCTCTGATAAATTTGAACATTACCGTCAGTACAATGCCCAGATGCATCAATTGGCGCAACAGCACCAAGTTAGTGCTGAAGCGCTAGAAATGTATTTATTTTTGTATGATGAATAGCATTATGTTTTACAGCTGATCTTCCTTATCTTCATGCTTTGGGTGAAAAGCGCGGCGGCGGGTGCGTTGCCAGGGTAAGGGGCGGTTCAGCGTTTCAGGCACATCACCGCTCATGGAGCGCAGGCGCAAGTGCAGCGCAGCCTGTGCAATCAAATTGGCTGATACAGGCGCAGTAATGAAAGCCAAGAGCGTCAGCAGCAATTCTGCAAAACCGAAACGGCCATGAAATGCCGAAAAAATAATGGCGGCGATTAAAAAACTGCCGAGCCCTAAGGTGCTGGATTTGGTTGGCGCATGCAGGCGCATGAATAAATCGGGCAGGCGCACGATCCCGATCCCGCCGACCAGCATAAAAAATGTGCCGATAATGAGAAAAATTGAAACAGCAATTTCCATAGCAAGCTGCATAGCGTGTGCTCCTAATCAATCACATGGCCGGTGGTAAAGTAGCGCGCCAGCGCCGCTGTCGAAACGAAGCCGAGCATGGCCACCAGCAGCGCGCCTTCAAACATTGATGTGTTGACCCAATAAATGCCTAAGATCACGACCAGGCAGGTGGCATTCAGGAACAAGGTATCCAAGGCCAGCAAGCGGTCAACAATGGACGGGCCGATAATCAGGCGGATCAGGCACAGCAGCATGGAAATGGTAACTGCGCCCAGGCAAATCGCCAGCGCATAGGGCAAGATGGTCATGACTGCTCTCCGGATTGGGCGCCAAAAATCTGCATCAGCGGTTTTTCATAACGGTCTTTAATATTTTGAATTTCAGCCTCAGCATCATCGGCGCTTAAAGCATGCACCAAAATATCACCGCGCTCTTGATCAATGCCGGCTGAGACCGTGCCGGGGGTGGTGGTGATGATCATCGCCAGCAGGGTATTGACCTCTTCATGCTGGGTTTCCAGCGGCACGCGGAACCATTTCGGATGCATGTTGTGCATCGGCCCTAGTACCAGTTTAGCCACTTGAAGGTTGCAGACAATGATGTCCCACAGCACGACAAAAAATAACCGGATGGCGGGCAGCCAGGCAATATGGGGGGTCTTGGTGATGAACGGGCTGACGAGGCGCGGGATCAGAACCGCGAGAATCAGCGCCATGATGACCGCGCCCGCGTCTAAGCTGTGGCCAAGCATCAGCCAGCTGAGGCCGGCAATCACGGAAACCAGCGGGTGCGGGAACCAGCGCTCTAAGAATGAATGCTTTTTCATTTATTGCGCCTCCATCGGTTTCAGCTGCGTATTTGCAGCAGGTTCATCCTGCAGGTTCTGCTGCTGCATTTGACGCTTTTTATAGTCAGAAATATGCTCGCCATTTAAGGTGGCAGGCGCAATCAGCTGCGGAATTAAATGCGCATTGGGATCCGCGGTTTCACCGCCATATTTGGTTTCCGGCAGGTTTTCCGGATCAAATGGCTGCACGCTGATGACTTGGCCTTCAGCATCTTTTTTCAGCAGCATGCCTTCATACATCGAATTATCCTGCATCTGCTGCGCAGTATTTAACACGTATTGATAAATCGGCGCCGCGCAGGCCATATAGGCAATCAATCCGGCCAGCAGCATATAAACCGCATGATCATTGCGTTTCGGCGCAGCAGGCGGCAGCGCTTGATAGGCTGCATATTCGGCGGTATCCGGATCATCTTCCGGCTTGGCTGCGCGCCAAAAGAGGATAAAGCCAACCCGTGTCATGGCAATGATGCTGAGCAGGCTCACGGCCAATACCGTGAGGATAATCAGCAATTGGTATGGTGATGAAGAGGTGGCCTGCAAAATAAAGACTTTGCCCAAAAAGCCGCTGAATGGCGGCAGGCCTGCCATCATCAATGCGATAATAAAATAGATCAGGGCAACGGTTTTCTGCTGTTTCATTTGCGGCGCAATTTTAAAGTGGTCTTTAAACTCACCGCGCTGTGACGTAATCCAGCCGCAAAGAAGATAAAAGGCTGCGCCTGCGACAGTGCTGTGCACCAGATAATACAGGCCGGCTGCCCATGCTTGAGTATTGAAGAGCGAGATGGCGATCAGAATGGTGCCGATCGACGACAGAATCATAAAGCCGACAAAACGGCGCAGGCGTTCTGCGCCGATGGCGCCAATGACGCCATAGACGGAAGTGATCAAGCCGATTGGCAGCAGCCAGTTCTGCAGGATTTCACGGCTGACGGCATCATCAAAGACGGTGCCGTTGACGCGCAGAATGGCATAAATGCCGACTTTGGTCATGATGGTAAAAAGGGCGGCGACCGGTGTTGTGGCCACAGCGTAAGTTTTCGGCAGCCAGAAACCGACCGGCAGCATAGCAGCCTTAATGCCAAAGACCACAAACAGCAGCAGCCCGCCGGCAACGGCCAAGCGGTGCTGATCGGCTTCCAGCAAAGGCATGAGGCGCGCCACATCAGCCATATTCAGGCTGCCGACACTGCCGTAAATCAGGCCGAGGCCGATCAGGAACAGAGCAGAAGCGAGCAGGTTGATGGTGACGTAATGAATGCCGAGCTGAAAACGTGCTTTGCCTTGACCGTGCAGCAGCAGCACATAAGACGCCATCAGCAGAATTTCAAAGAAGACGAACAGGTTGAATAAGTCGCCTGTTAAAAAGGCGCCGCACAGGCCCATCAGCAGAAAATGGAACATGGCGTGGAAATAGCGCCCGCGTTCATCCCATTCTTTGCTGGCATACCACATGATCGGCACAGCCAGGCCATAGGTCAGCACCAGCATGAAAGCCGAGAGCTGATCCAGCACCAAAACAATGCCGAAAGGCGCGGCCCACTCGCTGAGGTTATAAACGCTGATTTGACCGGAACTAGCAAAAATCAGGTAGCTGATGGCAGTGCCGAGCCCCAGCAGAGAGGAAACAAAGCTGATGCCGCGGCGCCATGGCTGGCGCCAGTCATGCGCCAGTGAACCGGAACCGGGGTTGCCGAGCAAGACTAGAATAAAGGCGGTAAATGCAGGAATTAAAATGCTGAAAATGGGCGTATGCTGCGTCCAAAATTGGATGAAGTCATTCATTATGGCTCATCCTCCCGCGGGTCAATTTGCGGTATTTCTTCTTTGGAGTCGACATGGTCCGTTCCTGATTCAAAGCGGCTGCGTAACGCCAGCTGCACAATAAAGGCAGTGGTGGCAAAGCCGATCACAATGGCGGTCAGCACCAGCGCCTGCGGCAATGGGTCGGTCGATTTGGCGGTTTCAGTCAACACCGCCGGAGCATTGATTTGAATGCGGCCCATCGCAAATAAAAACAGATTCACGGCATAGCCGATCATCGATAAGCCCAGCACGACGGGGAAGGTGCGCGCTCGCAGGATCAGGTAGATGCCTGTGGCTGTCAGCAAGCCAATGGCCGTCGTCAATAAAAATTCGATACTGATCATGGCTTATCCTCTGGGTACTGGGCCAGACATGCTGGAGTGTCGGGAGTCGCCCAATACTGAAATCATCAGCATGGTGGCGCCGACTACCGTGGCATAAACGCCAAGATCAAACAGCGCTGCGCTGGCTAAATGCATTTCTCCAATCAGCGGCGGATGGACATAGATATGCGCGCTGGTCAGGAATGGACGTCCCCAGAACCATGCGCTGACACCGGTCAGCCCTGCTGTCACGAGGCCTGCGCCGATCCAGATTTCATACAGGCGGCCGGATTTTGCGTGAAGCAGGCGTTCGGCCTGGTCTTGACCTAAAGCAATATACTGAATGACCAGCGCTAAAGAGGTAATTAAGCCGGCAATAAAGCCGCCGCCCGGCAGGTTATGGCCGCGCAGGAAAATATACAGGCTGACCACCAGCGCCAGCGGCAGCACCCAGGATGCCGTGATCCGGAACATCAAAGGTGAAGGATTGAAGCGGTAGGTGAGGCCTTGAGTAATTGTTGTGCCGTGGGCGCGCATGCCGTCCATCAGGCACAGCGCGCCAATCGCGGCGATGCCGAGTACGGTAATTTCACCAAAGGTATCGAATCCGCGGAAATCCACCAAAATGACGTTGACCACATTGGTGCCGCCGCCCAGCGGAATGGCTTGCTGGATAAAGAACCATGAAATTGAATTATGGTCACGGGTCAAAATCAGCCAAGTCAGCCAGGCAATGCCGCCGCCGCCGGCAATGGCGATGATCGCATCACGCCAGCGCCGTGAGACGCTGGATTCATACGGGGTCAGCTGCGGCAGCAAGGATAAGCTCATCAATAAAAGCACCGTGGTTACCACATCGACCGTAATCTGCGTCAGGGCTAAATCCGGCGCAGAGAAGCAGATGAACACCATGGTCACTACAAGCCCGACGGCACCGCTGATCAGCACGGCTTTGATGCGTTCATGATGGAACCACAGCATCATCCAGCAGGCGGAGAACAGCAGCAGCCACAGCACAATGGCAATCGCCGGCGCATGCGTCAGTTCCCGCGTGCCGGTGCTGATGCCTTGTGACAGCAGCGGCCAAGCGGTGAGCGCGATGCTGAATAAGACAATCCACATCAAATAGCTTTGCAATGAGCCATTTTCTGTTGCCCGTTTGAATTTGCGTGAATTGATCAGCAGATGCTTCAGAAACAGGTCAAATAAAATCTTGCCCTGCAGTTTTCCTAACACCGGATCGAGGTCAATGCTGCGGATGCGTCCGCCTTTGGCCAGCGCAAAATAGAAGATGCCTCCGCCCAGCAGTGCAATCGCACTCATCAGCAGCGGAAGATTAAAGCCATGCCAAAGCGCGATATGCGCGCCTTCAAAGGCAAAGTTTTGCGTGCTGGCCTGCGCGGTGCTGTTGACAATATTCTGTATCAGCAGGGCAGGGAATAGTCCGACTAAAATGCACAGTACAGCCAGCAATGTGGCGGGCGCACGCATGCCGAACGGCGGTTCATGCGCATCTTTATTCGGCACGTCTTTGCCGAGCGGGCCGTCAAAAAATACCCCATGCACCAGTCTGACCGAATAGGCAACGGCAAAAATCCCTGCAAAGGTTGCAATGATTGCAGACAGGATCATCACCGGACCAGATAAGTTTGCGAGTAGCTCGGTAAAGAACATTTCCTTCGACAAGAAACCATTGGTTAATGGTACACCTGCCATTGAGGCTGCTGTGATCATGGTCAAGGTTGCGGTAAAGGGCAGCAGCTGCCACAGGCCGCTGAGCTTGCGCAGATCACGGGTGCCGGACTCATGGTCAATAATGCCGGCGATCATAAACAGCGCCGCCTTGAATGTGGCGTGGTTAATGATGTGGAAGATGGCTGCAGCCACCGCCAAAGGCGATCCAATGCCCAGCAGGCAAACAATCAACCCTAAGTGGCTGATGGTGGAATAAGCCAATAAACCTTTTAAATCTTCTTTAAAGATGGCGAAGAATGCCGCCATGCAGAGGGTGAGCAGGCCGACAAAAGTCACAATATTGTGATACAGCGCTGCGCCGGCAAAAATCGGCAGCAAGCGTGCCAGCAGGAAAATCCCTGCTTTCACCATGGTGGCGGAGTGCAAATAAGCGGACACCGGTGTGGGCGCCGCCATGGCATTGGGCAGCCAGAAATGAAATGGAAACTGCGCGCTTTTGGTGAATGCGCCCATTAAGATCAGCAGTAAAATCGGCACAAATAAGGCATGGTTTTGGATTTGCTCACGCATGCCGAGAATCTGGTCAATTTGATACGTTCCCGTGACTTGGCCCAGCAGAATGAATGCGCCCAGCATGCAGAGGCCGCCCATGCCGGTAATGGTCAGCGCCATGCGCGCGCCGCGCTGCGCCGCTTCGTAATTGCTCCAATAGCCGACCAGCAGGAAAGACGAAATGCTGGTCAGCTCCCAAAACACCAGCAGCAGCATTAAATTATTGGAGAGGGAAATGCCGAGCATGGCTGCCATGAACAGCATCAACAGCAGATACAGCTTGCTGAGTGAGTTTTTCGGACTAAGATAATAGTAAGCGTAGATATAAATGAGTGTGCCGATGCCGGTGATCAGCAGTGAAAACAGCAGGCCAAGCGCATCGAGCCGGAAGCTGAAATCGAGGCCCAGCTGAGGAAGCCAAGCCCATGTTTGAATCACAGTTTGCCCATTAAAGACAGCTTTTGCTTGAGTCAGGAGCAGGATCAAACTGCTGAGGCTGACTCCAATGGCCCCTAAGGCGGTTGCTCCGCGGGAGAATCGCTTGAGCCAAGAGACTAAAAATGTCCCCAGCAGCAGCGGTAACAAGATAATAATCGGCAGCACACTCGTATCCATTGTGGTGATTAGGCTAGGCCTAGAGTGAATCTTTATCTTTCAAGGATTGCAGGACGGCAAGGAGCCATCCAAAATGTTCAATCTTGAAAGCCAATGTGTTTAAAAATATAAATTTGCTGTGTTGCGCAGCATGCAAATGATTGCAAATTCCGATTCTATAGCGAAATTTGCAAATAAAACCGATCATATTACAGGCAAGACGCAACATCAATCTTTTTTGCACATCATTTCGTCATTATATCCCGACTGCAGGCCGCTGTGGGGCTAAGGCTTAAACAGTCTGATGAAGTTCTGCAATTATTCAGTAAAATCATGACGGACTGACTAAGGTCAGCAGATTTAAAGCTGATGATTGGGGTTCGTGCTGGGATTGCCGTCATTTAATAAGCGGATCAGTTCCTGCTGCTGTTCCGGATTCAGCTGTTCCTGAATCTGCAGCAGCCACGATTCTGCACTCGGCATATTTTCTGCAGGCTCGATCAGCACAGCAGGCGGGCTTTCCGCTTCAGCCGTTAAGCTGTCTTCTGAATAAAGGGAAGCATAAATTTCGTCAAACTGCTGCTGCGCGCGATCGGGCTGAAGAGGGATGAGCTGCTGATTTTCCAGCTTTAAGCATTGATAGGATGCGGCGTGTTCCAGCAGTTCAGGGCGGTTGCCGGCGGCAATAATTTGCAGCCGAGGGAAAGCCTGATGCAGGCGGGGCAGAATGGCTTCCGCCATATTCTGATCCAGCTGATGGTCGATGGCGTCAATCAGCAAAATCCCTTCGCCTTCTTCACATGGATAGAGGCTGGCGGGATTGAGCAGGCACATGCGCCGGACAATATCGCCGATCATTGCGGTTAAATTGCGGATGCTGTTGGACAGCTGGATAAATTGCAGGGTTTTGCCCTGATAGTGGACCATCAGCTGCAGTTTGGGGTGATATTGCAGATAAATGTTGCTGAATTCAGGCAGCACAATGGCCAGCGCGCGTTTCAGCGATTTCAGGGCCGGCGCGTGAATCTCTGCATGCGCCTGCGCAATGCGGCTGGCTAAGAAGTCTGGCGGCATGCTGCCTGAAGCGGACGCCAGATGATTTTTATCGAGAATGTCCTGAACGATTTGCGCGCTTTGCGCATTTTCAATATCGCAAATTTCACGGAACCATTCAAAAAAGCGGCTGAAGGTGGTGAACGGAATCGCGGAAATTTCATAGGCATGCGCCGGCTGAAAAATTGCCGGATTGTTTTTATTCAGCAAATTCACTTCATTGACAAAGCGCTCTGCGGGGTAATAGGCAATCAGCGGCAGGCCCAGCAGCGGGTCGTCTTTTAAGGCGCGCTGATAGCGGGCAGCCAGCTCTTCCAGCGGCTGTGTTTCGGCTTTGCTGATGCCGATGCCCTGGCTGTTCAGGGTTTTGTACAGCTGCCATGCGCAGGGGTAGCTTTCCGGTTCAGGCGTCTGCAGCGCAACGTTTTGATCAGTTTCTGCCAAATCCTGCCGGCTGGACAGCGGGCCCAGTTCTGCAGGATAGCTGATTTCAATATCAATTTTCGACTGCAGCCGGTTCAGCATAATGTCATGATCCAGCATGACGACGCCTGCGGTACGCAGGTCTTTATAGCGCGCGGCAAACCAAGTCAGCGCCTGATAGGTGAAGCGCAGTATGGAGGTTTTTCCTGAGCTTTGATCGCCCAAAATCAAGGTGATGGGCGGGTCTGAATATTGGAATTCAGCATGCAGGTCAGCAAAGTGCAAGGTGTGCTTAAGCTGGATCGATTTGACTTTCATAACTCACCTTCAGCTGCTGATTATTTGATCGCTGGCGGCTTAACTGACGGCACGGCGCAATGACTGCGGCATTTCGCGCTTGAGCTGCTGCATCAGATCATAAATATGGTGAATGTTTAAGCTTACTTTAGCACGTGTGCAGGCCACGTAAAGCAGCCGTAACTCTTCGTCACTAATTTTATAGTCTTTCTCGTTCAGCCTGAATTGGTAATCATCTTCAATGTGTACGCGTTCCCATTCCAAGCCTTTGGCTTTGTGTGCTGTAGAGATAATGTAGTCGGCTTGGTCAATCGGGGTGATTTTGGCCAGCGCGCGTTTCAGCGGGTCAGTGCCGTGATCATCGACCAGTTTCACCAGCGGCTTAATGTCGCTGCCGTCATTGGTTTCGCAATATTCATGCACATCATGCCAGGAATTGAACCAGGCCAATTCAGGTACATCGGTGACGCGCTTGCCTTGCTTCAGCATCGACGCCGCATCGACAAAGCGGTTCAGTTTGGCATGATCGGCCTGCAGGCTGACTTTTTCGCCGTGCACCAAGCCTGCCAGCAGCAGTTCCATGGCGCGGGCGTTGGTGCGGCAGAGAATCGCATCACGCTGTTTGGTGTGCGGCTTGTTGACCACTTTGGAATTCATCAGCGGATTGCCGAGTAGCGGCACTTTTTCATTCAGCGCGCCTAAAATGGCATTGGCATTCAGCGCGATTTCTTCGCCAAAACGGAACGATGTGGTGAGGCGGGATTCCGGCAAAGGCAGCTGCTGCATGGCATTCACTGCGCCGCGCCAAGCATAAATCTGCTGATGCGCATCGCCGACATAGATGACTTGCGTGCTGCGCTGCTTCAGCAAAATTCCCAGCATCAGCGGGTCAGCATCCTGCGCTTCATCAAACAGCACATAATCGGCGGGGATATTCGGTTCGGACAGCGCCCAAAGCTTCAGATAAATATCATGCCCGATGCCGGCTTGATGATGCGGGTCAATCGATTCCAGCCAGCGCCGTTCGACCGCCGGGTAAAGGTGCTTTTGCAGCGCGTCGATATCATCCGGATGCAGCCAGCTCGGCGCCTGCAAATGGCGCGGCGCGGGATACTGCGAATTGGTTGAGCAGAAATGGCTGACGGCATTGGCCACCAAACTGGCGAGGCGGGACGGCATCAGCACATACTGCTCATAGCGCCCGCCCATCATGCGGCGCAAAGTAATCGGCGCTAAACGGTATTCTTTGGCAATAAAGCTTGGGCTCAGGCGCGGCAGGCGCAGCTTGTCCGTGACTCCACGTGGAACACTGCGAAAAGCCAAAGAGTGAAAGGTGCGGCAGTCGACATTGCCGTGAAATTTCTGCTGCGCTTCAGTGGCAATGGCTTTGTTGAAGGCCAGATACATGCCGCGGCGCTGCGGCATGGCGTCACTGATCATTTGCAGGGTAGTGGTTTTCCCTGTGCCTGCATAGGCAATGACTTTAAACGATTTTCCGAGGCGAGCGTTATCGATGGCAGTGGCCTGCTCATAGGTCGCGCTCGGTTTTTTTTGTTCAGTCAAAGCGGTATGCCGGTTCAGTGCGCGCGGCTGGCTTTTTCAGCCAGACCGGATAAGCCTTGGCGGCGCGCCAATTCATTCAAGACCAATTGCGGGTCAAGGTCAAAGTAGCCCAGCATCACAATGGTATGGAACCACAGGTCAGCCACTTCGTAGATCAAGTCATTTTTATTGTCTTCATTCGCTTCAGATTTAAAATCTTTGGCGGCAATAATGGTTTCGACGCTTTCTTCGCCGACTTTTTCTAAAATTTTGTTCAAGCCTTTGTGGTACAGCTTTGCGACATATGAGGAGTCCGGATCTGCCTGTTTGCGCTCCGCCATCATTTTGCCTAAATAATCCAGCACCTCGACCTGTTCAGACTGCGCATTTGATGCATTCATGGCCAGCGTATGCGGGTTTGCGGACTTTTCACCGTAGATTTGGCTTGGGTCTTTCAGCTGCGCATCGACAATTTCCCAGCCATTTGCGGTGAGCTTGCGGTAGAAGCACGATTCACGGCCTGTGTGGCAGGCAATGCCGCCGTGCTGTTCAATTTGCAATACGATGACGTCTGCATCGCAGTCAAGGCGGATTTCATGCACGGTTTGGAAATGGCCGGATTCCTCGCCTTTATGCCACAATTTTTGACGTGAGCGCGAGAAATACACCGCCTGATTTTTTTCGGCAGTCAGCGCCAGCGCTTCACGGTTCATCCACGCCACCATCAAAATACGGCCAGTTTGATGATGCTGAGCAATAGCAGGCACTAAGCCTTGTTCGTTAAATTTTACTTCATCGAGCCATTGCAGATTGTTCATGTGGATTGCACCCAAAATTGTTCAAATAGATAAATTGCGCTTAAAAGCGCAAGGCATAGTGTACGGCATCAGGCTGGAATAGAGGAGCTAATTCTTAAGCAAATTTTGAAAGGCGGCGGCCGTCTGTCGCTTTGCTGGGAGTTTCCATTGGATCAGCCGGGCGCTGGCCAAAAAAATAAGCCCGTGGATTGGGCTTATTTTGCATTTTAAATGTTCCGGATTTTACCAGTGTTCGCCAGGGAACAGGCGGGCATAGGCTTTCTGCACCCAGTTCAGTTTTTGCGGCTGGCCGACAGAAGCTGAAGAGCTTGGAAACAGGTTGTAGCCGATTGACATCAGTTTGTTGTTGATGTCCGGCGCAATGGAATAGGTAATGGATGCAAGGCGGCCCAAATTGGTTGCCACTTTTTTCGGGCGTTTCACAATCGCGTAGGCAATCAGGTCAGCCGCCTGTTCCGGCGACAGGGTCGGCACATATTTATAGATTTTGGTCGGCGCGATCATCGGGGTGCGCACCAAAGGCATATAAATAGAGGTGATGGCAATTTTATGCGAGTGCACTTCGGCAGACAGGCAGCGGCTGAACGCATCCAAAGCGGCTTTAGAGGCGACATAGGCCGAGAAGCGTGTGGCATTGGCCAAAACGCCGATTGAACTGATGTTAATGATATGGCCGTCACGGCGGATCATCATTTGCGGCAGGATATTCATCACCAGGCGGATCGCGCCAAAGTAATTCAGCTGCATGGTGCGCTCAAAGTCATGGAAGCGGTCTGTTGATTCGTGCACTGCACGGCGGATTGAGCGGCCGGCATTGTTGATCAGAATATCGATATGGTCGACGGAAGCCAAAATCTGCTTGGATACTTCATCAATAGAGTCCATGTCGTTCAAATCGCATGGAAAGACTGAGGCCTGTCCGCCTTTGGCTTCAATTTCGGCTTTTACTTCGTCCAGTGTTTCTTTGGTGCGGGCAACCAGCAAGACATGCGCGCCTGCATCCGCTAAGCGGTGCGCTGCTGTTAAGCCGATGCCGCTGGACGCGCCGGTAATGAGGACGACTTTGCCATTCACTTTTTCTTTAAAGCGTTGTTCTAATCTTTGTTTCACGTTCAGTTCCCTATTCACTCAATTTTATTGTATTCATTTATCGGCCCGGCAAGGCATGCTGCAGAGCGGTATTGGATTCGCCGTATGATAGCGGATTATTTAAAAAAAGCTATATGATAAGTAATTGATAATAAAATAATATTTAGAGCTTTTACTCTAAATTAAAATCCTTGATTCACTCATTTTTAACATATAAATATGTGAAAGAGAAGATGTTTTATCTGTGAAAAAACAGTGCGCATTGCGCTGATGCGCAAAAAATAATTTTTGTAATTTTGACGGACGGATCAGGCGAGCTGAACGCAGTTTTTCTACTTATTTTAAACCCGCACTTAAGCATGGTTTTGACGGTTTTTTAATGTGCATGCATGGATGCTTTTAAATTGATGCAAATTGAAATGGAGCGTTCTGATGTCAATTCCAAAGTAAATGATAATTTTGAATTTCAGGATTATCTGTAAAATCATCGCGCTTGAGGTAAAAAACCGGCCGTTCTGACGAAAGGCCGGTGAGAATCAGATGCAGTTTGAAGGTATTTAAGGCTTGCTTAAACAGCTGCCAAAGCCTGTTCTAAATCGGCAATTAAGTCATCAATATGTTCAATGCCAACCGATAGGCGAACCATGTCGATGCTGACGCCGGCCGCTTTCAGCTCTTTTTCGTCCAGCTGGCGGTGTGTGGTGGTGGCTGGATGGCAGGCCAAGCTTTTCGCATCACCGATATTCACCAAACGGGTGAACAGCTGCAGGGCATCAATAAAGCGGGTGCCGCCTTCACGGCCATCCTGTACGCCAAACGATAAAATCGCAGACGGTGTGCCTTTGACGTATTTTTGCGCCAGAGCGTGCTGCGGATGGTCTTTCAGTCCGGCATAGTTCACCCATTTCACTTTTGGATGCGCCTGCAGGTATTCAGCTACTTTTTGTGCATTATAGGTATGGCGCTCCATGCGCAGATTGAGTGTTTCCAAGCCTTGCAGGATCAGGAATACGCTGAGCGGGCTGATGGCCGCGCCGGTATTGCGTAAAGGCACCACGCGCGCGCGGGCGATGTAGGCTGCTTCGCCCAAAGCTTCAACATAGTTGACGCCGTGATAGCTTGGATCTGGGGTATTCAAAACTTTAAAGCGTTCTGGATATTTGCCCCACGGGAATTTGCCGCTGTCGACAATAGCGCCGCCAATGGTGTTGCCATGACCGCCAATATATTTGGTCAGGGAGTGCACCACGATGTCTGCGCCATGCTCAAAAGGCTTCAGCAGGGCAGGTGTTGCAACGGTGTTGTCCACAATCACCGGCACGCCGTATTCATGTGCAATTTTTGCAATGGCTTCAAGATCAATAATATTGCCGAGCGGGTTGCCAATCGATTCAACAAAAACCAGCTTGGTTTTTTCATCAATCAAGCCGCGCAGCGCTTCCGGATTTTGATAATCAAAGAAACGCACCTCAATGCCCTGTTTCGGCAGGCTGTGGGCAAAAAGGTTGTAAGTGCCGCCATACAGCGTGGAAACAGAGGCAATATTGTCGCCTGCTTCAGCAATGGTTTGAATGGCATAGGTAATCGCAGACATGCCTGAGGCTAAAGCCAAAGCGCCAATGCCGCCTTCCAGCGCAGTCAGGCGCTGTTCCAGCACAGCTGTGGTCGGGTTCATGATGCGGGTATAAATATTGCCTTGAACTTTTAAATCAAATAAATCTGCACCATGCTGCGTATTGTCAAAAGCGTAAGATGTTGTTTGATAAATCGGCACGGCCACTGCTTTGGTGGTTGCTTCTGGGCTGTACCCTGCGTGAATCGCTAAAGTTTCATCTTTATAAGTCATGAGTGTGCCATCTAGGTGAGTTGGTTAATGAGGCTCTTATTGCATCAGTCTATCATTTTGCAATATGAATAAAAGCAGTCATTCAGGAAAAGAAAATCGATTTTATTCATATCAATGCGTTTAATTGCAGCCAATCCAGCAGATTAGAGTGTGCAATACCGCGTTTAAAAAATAAACACCGCCTTAGTTGTAACAAACTATGGAAGTTCTTCAGCATTTCTTATGTTTTCGGCGCTTTTATCGTATAATGCTCCGATTATTTTTTCGCTCAATTGAGCTGGGACGCTTTTGCTGTCCCGAATCTGGTTTTTCTATTGAGGAGTCCTGCGTGGCCCAATATATTTACACGATGAACCGTGTGTCGAAGATGGTTCCGCCGAAGCGCGAAATCCTGAAAGACATCTCTTTATCATTTTTCCCAGGCGCAAAAATTGGTGTGCTTGGTCTAAACGGTGCAGGTAAATCGACTTTGCTCCGTATTATGGCGGGCGTAGATAAAGATTTCTCTGGTGAAGCGCGCGCTCAGCCGGGTATCAAAATCGGCTATCTTGAGCAAGAGCCGCCGCTGGATCCAAACAAAGACGTCCGCGGCAACGTGGAAGATGGCCTGCGTGAACCGCTGGATGCCTTAGCGCGTTTGGATGAAGTGTTTGCAGAGTATGCAGCTGAAGATGCTGACTTTGATGCGCTTGCCAAAGAACAAGAAAAGCTTGAAGCGATTATCCATGCTTGGGATGCGCACAACATTGTGAACCAAATGGATCAAGCGGCTGCAGCTTTGAACCTGCCGGCTTGGGATGCGGATGTCACCTTGCTTTCAGGCGGTGAACGCCGCCGTGTAGCGCTGTGCCGTTTGCTACTGTCTAAACCGGACATGCTGCTTCTTGACGAACCGACGAACCATTTGGATGCAGAATCGGTTTCTTGGCTGGAACGCTTCCTGAAAGACTTCACCGGCACCATCGTTGCGATTACGCATGACCGTTATTTCTTGGATAACGTGGCTGAGTGGATTCTGGAGCTTGACCGCGGTATGGGCATCCCGTATCAAGGCAACTACTCTTCTTGGCTGGAGCAGAAAAATGCCCGCTTAGAACAAGAGAACAAGCAGGAAGAATCGTTTGCTAAAGCATTGAAAAAAGAACTGGAATGGGTTCGTTCAAATGCCAAAGGCCAGCAAAAGAAAAACAAAGCGCGTATGGAGCGTTTTGAAGAGCTTAACTCGCGTGAGTTCCAGCAGCGTAACGAAACTTCTGAAATCTACATTCCGCCTGGCCCGCGTCTAGGCAACAAGGTGGTAGAGGTTGAAGGCATCAGCAAATCATTTGATGGCCGCTTGCTGTATAAAGATTTGACCTTCACTGTGCCGCCAACTGCGATTGTCGGTATCGTGGGTCCGAACGGCGCAGGTAAAACGACACTGTTCCGCATGATGACAGGCGAACAGCAGCCGGATACCGGTACGGTAACGCTGGGTGAATCGGTTAAAGTGGCTTATGTCGGTCAGATTCGTGACACCTTGGATAACAACAAAACGGTTTGGGAAGAAGTTTCCGGCGGTTTGGATATCCTGCGTATCGGTGAATACGAAATCGCATCGCGCGCGTATATCGGCCGCTTTAACTTTAAGGGCCAAGATCAGCAAAAACGTGTCGGCGAATTGTCAGGCGGTGAGCGTAACCGTTTGCAGCTGGCGAAAATCCTGCAAATGGGCGCCAATGTGATCTTGCTCGATGAACCGTCAAACGACTTGGATATTGAAACATTGCGTGCGCTTGAAGATGCGATTCTGGTCTTCCCAGGCACTGTAATGGTGGTATCGCATGACCGCTGGTTCCTTGACCGTATTGCAACACATATCTTGTCATTCGAAACTGAAACGCCTGAATTTTTCACCGGCAACTATCACGAGTTTGAAGAGTACCGCCGCAAACGCGATGGTGATGACTTGGCAACCAAACGTCAAAAATACCGCAAAATTGGCAGCTAAACGCTGAAATTGTTTTAAAAAACCAGCCTAAGGGCTGGTTTTTTAGTGCTGAAAATTAGTGCCAGGCGTCTGGATCTCCAGCGCCCAATACTGCTGCTATCTTGATGGGCGAGAAGCGTATATTGTTCGGCAATCAATAAAATTTTAGGCTGAAGATGATCCGTTTTGACAAGCAAGATGATTTTTTCATTTTGAGAAGTTGGTGCTGTCTTGCTGGGGCGTTGCAGGCGGGCAATAACATGGCGAGCAACAGCGCAATACTCTGCTGAAAGTAATGGGGTATTTTAATTATTTGAATGTAGAATTTTAAGAGCTGCATTATAGCGAAAAAAGCTTTGGTTAAGAGCCGGCAGGCTCAGTTCAGGTTAGTTGAGATTGCTGTCTAAGCAGAAAAAACTTTACGAAAGTTTAACCTTTTGCGGGCTGTTGGAATGGTATTACATTCATTTCAGTTGCTAAGCTAAGCTGCAGCATCAATTCAGGAGTTGTTATGGCGGAACATCATGGGCATGACCACGGGCACAATCATAGCCATGCTGTAGTGACGGAAGGCAATGCCAAAAAACTGACTTTTGCGCTGATGCTGACAGTCACCTTCTTGATTATTGAGGTGATTGCAGGCTTTATCACGCAGAGCTTGGCGCTGCTGTCTGATGCGGCGCACATGTTTACCGATGCGGCGGCGCTGGCGATTGCGCTGGCGGCGATTAAAATCGGCAAATTGCCAGCAGATAATAAGCGCACTTTCGGCTACCAGCGTTTTGAAATTTTAGCCGCGCTGTTTAATGCCTCCATGCTGTTTATGGTGGCGGTTTATATCCTGTATGAGGCTTACCAGCGTTTCAGCCATCCGCCGGAAATTCAAAGCATGGGCATGCTGATTGTGGCGGTCATTGGGCTGATCATCAATCTCATTGCCATGCGGATTTTATTTTCAAGCTCGAAAGACAGCCTGAATGTGAAAGGGGCTTATTTAGAGGTGCTGAGTGATGCCTTGGGCTCAGTTGGCGTGATTATAGGCGCGGCGCTGATTTATTTCACCGGCTGGATGTGGGTGGATACGCTGATTGCTGTGTTGATCGGCTTTTGGGTGCTGCCGCGAACATGGATTCTGCTCAAGCAAAGCATCAATATTTTGCTGGAAGGGGTGCCTGAAGAAATTGATATTGAAGAATTGCGCAATGATCTGCTGAATTTGCAGGGCGTAGAAAGCATCCATCAGCTGAAAGTTTGGGCTATTACGTCAAAGAATGTGCATTTAACGGTGCATTTGCTGGCGCCTTGCGCGGACCGCAATGCTTTATATCAGGACGCTTTGGAAATGCTCAGCCATAAACACGGCATTACTGAGATGACGCTGCAGATTGAAGACGATATCTGTGCGGCGCATGAGCACCGGCACGGAGAGGATGCGCACGCACATCATGCGGAGCCGGATCGCGCTCCAGAGGAATCACATCAGCATTGATGCTGATGTGATGGCTGTTTAAATTTCCCACTCATGGCTGCATTCGCGGCATTTCCATTTCTTTTGCGATTGCATGAAACCCTGCATGGAGATTTTAAAGTCAGGCAGGTCGCGGTAAAACAGAAAACCGGCAATTACGCAGACCATAAATACAGCGACAGTCGCCATTTGCAACGTTGTGCCTGCGCCATCACCAAAAATCCACATTGCAATGCTGATAATCACCAGCAGCAGCAAAACAAAGATGGCAGGAATTAAAAACACCAAGCTTTTAGGCACCACTGGACGCGCTGCTGGCTCGCCTGCTTGAGCAACAGGCATGATTTTAGGGCTTTGGCATTTTGGGCAGCGGTATTGCATTGCAACTCCATAATTTTAATGTATCGCTTATTTTAATCACAATGACGCAGAATGCAAAAATGCTTGATGAAAATAGACGGCTAACATGGATGGCTGCTTGCCTGAGGCAGTTTTTAGGCAATAAAAAACCCAAGTCGCAATGCTTGGGTTTTTTATCATACAGCGTTGATGCCATATGGAATATGGCGTCCCTACGGGGATTCGAACCCCGGTTACCGCCGTGAAAGGGCGATGTCCTAGGCCTCTAGACGATAGGGACAAGTGAGGCGTACACAGGTAAAACGGATTTTTGGTGGAGTCAAGGAGGATCGAACTCCTGACCTCTACAATGCCATTGTAGCGCTCTACCAACTGAGCTATGACCCCAGTCTGTGTGAGCGCTATATTATGGATATAACGCCCATACGTCAACTAAAAAATCAATTAAGCTTCATCAACTGCATCATTTTTCGGCAATTTTAGGCTTTCATTGAGTTTTTCCCAGACTTTTGCTTCTTTTTTGCTCGGTCCGCCGACAATTTCCAGCGCGTGGCGCAGGCGGGCAAAGGTCAAATCCGGGCCAATGGTTACCATGGACTGCATGACTGGGGTAGACGAAGTAGAACCGGCAATGGCAATAAAGAACGCCGGCATGAAATCGCGTAGCTTAACGCCCATTTGATTGGCAAGATCCATCAGCGTTTGGCTGACGGTATCATTATTCCACGTGAACAGGCTTTCCAAACGCCAAATTGCGAATTGCAGGCTTTGACGGACTTGTTCTTCGGTCAGCTTTTTGCTTTCAAACTGTTCTTTGTTCAGCACTGGGAATTGGTTGAAGTAGAATCCTGCCCAATTCACCGCTTCAGACAAGAGGTTGATGCGCGGCTGAATGGCAGCGGCGATCTCTTCAAGGGTTTGACGGTCAGATTTCCACGCCAGCAGCGTATTCAATAGTTCAGCAGGTGTTAAGCCTTTGATCCATTGGCCGTTCAGCCAATTGAGTTTTTCAACGTCAAAAATCGGCCCGCCCAAAGATACGCGCTGAATGTCAAAATGCTCAATCATTTCGGCCAAAGTGAATTTTTCACTTTCGTTGGGCATTGACCAGCCCATGCGGCCCAAGTAGTTCAGCAGCGCTTCCGGCAATACGCCGATGTCTTTGTAGTAGTTGATGGAAGTCGGATTTTTGCGTTTAGACAGCTTGGATTTGTCCGGGTTGCGCAGCAGCGGCATGTGGCAAAGCACAGGCATATTCCAGCCGAAATATTGGTACAGCAGCTGGTGTTTCGGCGCAGAGGGAATCCACTCTTCACCGCGGATCACGTGGGTGATTTCCATCAAGTGGTCATCCACCACATTGGCCAAGTGATAGGTTGGCAGGCCATCGGTTTTCAGCAGGATTTGCATATCCACCTGCCCCCATGGAATTTCCACTTCACCGCGCAGCAGGTCATTGAATGTGCAGATGCCTTCTTCTGGCACTTTCATGCGGATGACGTGCGGTTCGCCCGCAGCCAAGCGGCGTTCAACCTCTTCAGCGGTATGTTTCAAGCCGCGGCCGTCATAGCGCGGAGATTCACCGCGCGCCTGCTGTTCAGCACGCATTTGATCCAATTCTTCCGCTGTTGCAAAGCAGTAGAAGGCATGGCCTTTTTCAACCAGATCCAAGGCGTACTGCTTGTAAATATCCATACGTTCAGATTGGCGGTACGGCGCATGCGGCCCGCCGACATCTGGACCTTCTGACCAGTTCAGGCCCAGCCAGCGCAATGAGTCCAAAATCATTTTTTCAGATTCAGGCGTAGAGCGCAGCTGATCTGTGTCTTCAATACGGAGAATGAATTCACCGCCATGCTGCTTTGCGAAGCATAAGTTGAACAGGGCGATATACGCTGTGCCTACATGCGGAAAACCGGTAGGAGAAGGTGCAATACGGGTACGTACGGTCATAACTGGAAATGATTCAGAATGTAAATTGGGAACTATTATAACGAAAAAGCCTAATCACTTAATGTTTAATTCAACATTCCGTGACTAGGCTGATTGACGGGCTTTAATTGGGGGGAAAGCCCGAATCGATTTTGCGCTTGCTTAAGAGTTGTTTTGCAAAAACAGCGACTGTACAAAGCGGGTAAAGCTTTGGTTTTGCGATGCAAAGAAACTTTGGGTTGGCGCAGCTTTTAATGCGGTAAGCACTTTCAAATTGTCATCGGACTGCAGTTTGCTTTCATTTTTTTGCTGATACAGCGCTTTTTCAATCAAGGATTTTTTTTCAGCGGGCATTGCTGTTTTGCCGGTGGCTGCTGCATGTCCAGCCTGCGCTGCCAAAGTCAGGCTCAAGCCTAAGCCCAATGCGCGAATTAAAGGTGATTTCATTTTAAACTTCCCCCTGAGTTCATTCTTTCAGCCATTTGGGTACTGGTTTGGCTATTTTTAATATTAGTACAACGATTAAACCATCTTTAGCAATAAAAAAGTAGAACTACGTCACACTTTTTACAAAAAACCTAAGCAATAACTAAGGTGAGTATACTAAAGAAGTCAGGTTTTACTCCGACTGTGAGTATTTGTAACAGACAACTGTGGAGATAACGTGGAGATCGGCCGGATCTTTGAAAAGGTTTATCGGAAATACGCCAACTGCGGCAGGATGCTGGAGATTGATTGATCTGCATGGCGCTGTGAATGCAGGCAGGGCAGCCCGCAGGAAAACAAGACTATTTGCCGGCATCTTGAGGTTTTATGATTTTAACGGGTGCAGGCACTCAGGTCTAGGCGGTCAAAAAATCTTAAAGATTGACCGCGGCCCAATGTGTACATTTTATCAGGCAGAGATCATCAGGCGTTTGGCCGTCGGGCCAAGATTCAGAAAACGCATTCGGTGCATGGCGCGGCACTTGATCAGATCTGCAGGGAACAGCATAAATTAAGATCTTATTGAGAGATGCTGTAAAATGGAAAAAGATGAGATATATAATTTTATTTATCCATTTTTGTTATATCTAAAGAATAAAACGGTATATATGAGGAATAAGTAATCTGTTTTGATTTTTTTCGATTTAAAACAAATAATTAAGTCCGAAATTATTCATTTTTATGCCATTTTAAGCCTGCAGGCTGCATTGAAGTTGATGATTTTATTTCATATATTGGGCGGCATTAAAAAACATTTTTTTGTGCCCATATGAAAACTCAATTCAAAGCGCTGCTGAGCGCTGCTTTGCTTTCTGCCGGTTTTGCGCTGAGCGCAGGTTCAGCACACGCGGCCGACCGTGAATTCTTAAATGTCTCCTATGATGCAACACGTGAATTTTACGATGAATTCAACAAGTCTTTTGGCGCGTATTGGAAACAGCGTACAGGCAGAACTGTTGATTTTAAGCAATCTCATGGCGGTTCAGGCAAACAGGCCCGTTCAGTGGTGGATGGCCTGAAAGGCGATGTGGTGACTTTGGCGCTGGCCAATGATATTGATGAAATTGTGAAATCCGGCCAGATCCAGCCGGGCTGGCAAAAAGAGTTTCCTTACAACTCTGCGCCTTATACTTCGACCATTGTGTTCATGGTGCGCAAAGGCAACCCGAAACATATTAAAGATTGGTCTGATTTGACCAAGCCGGGCGTGCAGATTATTACGCCGAACCCGAAAACAGGCGGTTTGCCTCGCTGGGTATATTTGTCTGCATGGGGCTATGCACTGAAACAGCCGGGCGGCAATGATGCAAAGGCGAAAGAGTTCGTCAGCAAAATGTACCGCAATGTTAAAGTGATGGATTCTGCGGCCCGTGCATCGATGACAACGTTTGCTGAGCGCGGCATTGGCGATGTCTTGCTGACTTGGGAAAATGAAGCGCTGGTGACGCAGAAAACTTTAGGCAAAGGCAAGTTTGATATTGTTTACCCGTCCATTTCAATTTTGACCGAGCCTTCAGTGGCCATCGTGGATAAAACAGTTGAGAAAGACGGCAACAAATGGCTGGCGAAAGGCTATATCAACTATTTATATTCCCCTCTAGGTCAGGATATGGCGGCGAAGCACTTCTACCGTCCGCGCAACGCGCAAATTCTGGCGAAATACAAATCCCAGTTCCCGCCGCTGAAAACGTTCACGATTGATGAGGTGTTTGGCGGATGGGCCAAGGCGCAGCAGGCGCACTTTGCCAATGGCGCAACCTTTGATCAGATTTATAGCGCAAAACGTTAATCCGCTGGATTGAAAGCGTTTAGATCAAGCCAGTCTCCGGACTGGCTTTTTTATGCTTCAGCCTTTCTTGTTGAGCTGAACGTGTTCTTCTTTTTACAAGCGCTACTGCAGGTCTTACCGAAATTCCGTTGCATTGTGTTTTATGCGCAGCCTGAAAATATGCATTCTGCGGATTCTCCCTTTCAGTTGGATAAAAAAATGGCGGATCGGGCGCTATTTAAAATGAAAAACGGTTTTCCCCATGAAAAGTAATATTTTCCTACAAAAAGTCGTTTGGAGCTTTATTAAAACAAGGTAATAATGTGCAGTTACTTTTTTACGTGCTGAAACCATCTATATGTCGCATATTTCTGTATTACTTCATGAAACCGTTGACGCTTTGCTTGCCGGGCGCAATACAGGAATTTATATTGATGGTACTTTTGGCCGCGGCGGACACACGAGCTTATTGCTATCAAAGTTAGATGAAAATTCACATGTTTATGCTTTTGATAAAGATCCGCAGGCGCTAGAAACAGCCGCTATTTTAGAAGCTGAAGATTCACGTTTTACCATTATTCATGCCAGCTTTGCTGAGCTGCAGCAGGAATTGGCGGCGCGCGGCTTAGCGCAGGTGGATGGCGTCATGGCGGATTTAGGGGTGTCATCACCGCAGCTGGATCAGGCGGAGCGCGGCTTCAGCTTTATGAAAGACGGCCCGCTGGATATGCGCATGGACAATTCGCAAGGGCCGACGGCAGCGCAATGGCTGGTCGATATTGATGAAGAAGATCTGGCGAATATCATTTTTAAATACGGTGAAGAGCGCTACAGCCGCCGCATTGCCAAAGCCATCAAAAATGCCGGCTATATTGAGACCACAGGCCAATTGGCAGAAATTGTCAAAGTGGCGCATCCGAAATGGGAAAAAAATAAACATGCGGCGACCCGTACTTTTCAGGCCATCCGTATTGCCATTAACAAAGAATTAGATGATATTGAAGCTTTCCTGCCTCAAGCGGTTGAAGTGCTGAAACCGGAAGGAACTTTGGCGGTCATCAGCTTCCACTCCTTGGAGGATCGGCTGATCAAACAATTTATTCAAAAAGAATCGACCTTGGCTGAAGATACTGGCTGGGGCTTGCCTCAAAAGCGGGAAGATACCCGCCGTTTGAAAAAAATTGCCCGCATCCGCGCCAGCGAAGAAGAGGTGAAAGCCAATCCGCGTTCACGCAGCGCTTGGCTTCGTGTGGCAGAACGTTTAGCTTAAAAGGCAAATAATGAAAACTGAAGCACTTGAAAAAGCAGCAGATAATTTAAAACTGAAAAAAACGGCAGCCTATGCCATTTTACTGGCTTTGGTCTTTTTAAGCGCCGTGTTTGTGGTATTTCAGGTTTTTGAATACCGTCAGGATTATCGCAAGCTCAGCACCTACATGCGCGAGCGCGATGACTTAAATGCAGAGTGGGGCCGCCTGCTGATTGAACAGCAGACCTTCGGCGCTACTGCGCAAATCGGCACACGGGCTGTGACGCAGCTGCGGATGTATTCTCCGCCTGTCGCGCAAACCGTTGTGATTTCATTACCGCAGACTTCAGAAGAGAAAAAATAAGGCTAGCTGTACCATGGTTGATAAAAAAATTAAGCAGGCAGTACGGAAAAAGCAGCAGTCAGTGACAGGACGCAATGTCATTAATGTTGAGATGTGGCGCTTTTACCTCATGTGGGGCGTGGTGCTGCTGTGCTTTATTGCCTTAGTTGGCCGGGCTTTTTATGTGCAGGTCATTAACAAGGACTTTTTGCAGAACAAAGCCAATGCCAATATTTTAAGAACTGAAAAAGTCAAAGCGATGCGCGGCGTGATTTACGACCGCCATGGCGTGCCTTTGGCCATCAGTACGCCGGTAATGAAAGTGGTGATGGATCCGCGCGATTACTTTGACAATAAAAAACTCTATGAAGAAATCAGCGCGCAGCTGGAAAAAGAGCCGAATAACCGCAAGCTGAAACGCCAGCTGCCGGATAAAAACCTGAATTTGGATGAATTGGCGGATGCCGTCGGCATTGACCGCAAAGATTTGCGTCAAAAGCTGAATGACCGCCCGCGTTCACGTTATCTGGTGCTGCAAAAAGAAATTCCGCCGCAGCAGGCTGAACTCATCACCAAGCGCGATTTCCAAGGCGTGTACATGGAGAAAAACTACAAACGCTATTATCCGCAGCCGCAGCCCAACTCGCAAATTATCGGCCTGACCAACAGCGAAGGCACCGGGATCGAAGGCTTGGAAATGCAGCTGAACAGCCGTTTGGCAGGCATTGACGGCGAGCAGCAGATTGTCCGCGATAAAAAAGGCAACCGTGTTAAAGATCCTGAAATTGTCAAAGAAGTTGAGCCGGGTGAAAATATTACCCTGAGCATCGACTCCCGCTTGCAGTACATTATGTACCGTGAATTGACTGCTGCAGGCGTGGCGAATAATGCCCGTTCGGCAACAGCCATTGCGGTTGATGTGAAAACTGGTGAAATTTTGGCGATGACCAGCTGGCCGTCGTATAACCCAAATGATAAAAACAGCTTAGGCAACAAAGATGCAATGCGTAACCGCGGCGCGGTGGACTCCTTTGAACCGGGTTCAACTATGAAGCCGATGACGATTGCGATGGCGCTGGAAAGCGGAAAATATCAGCCGAATACGGTCGTAAATACTTCGCCAGGCTCAATGCGTGTGGGCAACCATACCATTCGCGATACGCATAACTATGGCGCTTTGACGCTGGGCGGCATTATTCAGAAATCGTCCAACGTGGGCGTGGCGAAAATCGCTTTGTCTCTGCCTTATGCGACCCTGCCGACCTTCTATCAGCGTTTAGGTTTTGGCCAGCGTTCTGCGGTGAAATTCCCGGGTGAAAGCGCCGGCTTGATTTTGCCGAAAAGCAAATGGAATGTTTCCGAAGTGGCGACCATGGCTTATGGCTATGGCTTGAATGCGACTGTGCTGCAAATTTCCGATGCCTATGCCATGATTGCCAACAAAGGCGTCAAAATGCCGCTGAGCCTGTATAAGCTGGAAGATCAGTCCAAAGGCGAGCAGATGATCAGTGCAAAAATTGCAGACGATGTGCTGATGATGATGGAATCTGCAACCATGCCGGGCGGTACAGCGACGCGCGCTAACGTATCCGGCTACCGTGTGGCCGGTAAAACCGGCACAGCGCATAAATTGCGCCCAGACCGCAAAGGCTACTCGACCACGGAATACCGCGCATTATTTGCCGGTGTTGCGCCTGTGAGCGATCCGCGCATTGCCATGGTGGTGGTGGTGGAAAACCCGAAAGGCTCCTATTATGGCGGCACCGTTTCTGCGCCCGTCTTTGCCCGGGTGATGCAGGAATCGCTGCGCCTGATGAACGTGCCTCTCGATAAACCTTTAGATACTCCAAAAGTCCAGTAAATAGGTGATGAATGTCCATTACATTTCAAGATCTCTACACCGTTGAACAGCCTGCTGAATGGATGACGCAATCCTTCAGCGGCTTCAATCTGGATAGCCGGAAAATGAAGTCAGGGCAAATTTTCATTGCCCTGACTTCATTTTCCCAGCCTGAAAAAACCGCCCAATTTGCGCAATCGGCCTTAGCGCGCGGCGCGCTGGGGGTGATTTCTGAAACTGAGTTAGACTTGGAAAACAGCTTTGCCGTTGCGAATGTCCGCCATTTGATGGGGCAGTGGCAGAAACAGTATTTGCAGGCGGCTGAACCTGTGCAGCCTGCGCGCATTATTGCGGTCACAGGCACCAACGGCAAAACCACGATTTCGCGATTGATTGCGGAACTGCTGATGCTGCAAGGTAAAAAATGTGCGGTGATGGGCACCACTGGAAACGGTATTTTGCCGAATCTGGAATCATCATCGCATACCACGCTGGATGCGCTGCATATGCAGAATGCGCTGCATCAGTATGCCCAGCAAGGCGCGGCGTTTGCGTCGATTGAAGCCAGTTCGCATGGTTTGGAGCAGGGCCGCCTGAATGGCTGCGATATTGAAATCGCTGCCTACAGCAATCTCAGCCGTGATCATCTGGATTATCACAAAACGCTGGAAGCTTATGCGGAAGCCAAATCCCGCCTGTTCCAGTTTGCCTCGCTGAAAGCGGCGATTATCAATATTGATGATGCGCATGCCGGCGTGATGCTGGCGGCTGCGAAGAATAATCCGGCGCAGCCGAAAATATTCACCTATTCAACGGCTCAAGCCGCGGATTATCAAGTTCAGGATATTCAGTACAGCTTACATGGGGTGAATTTTAAATTACTAACCGCAGAAAGCGAATTTGAAGTGCGCAGCCCGCTGCTGGGGCATTTCAATGTCGAAAATATTGTCGCCAGCCTGATCGCCGCTGAACAGGCCGGTTTCGCCCTGCAGGATTTGATTCAGTCTGCGCCGCAATTGAAAGGCGCACCGGGCCGTATGCAGGTGATCCGTGATGCAGAGCGGCTGTTTATTGTCGATTATGCGCATACGCCGGATGCTTTGATTCAAGTGCTGCAAACCTTGAAGCGCCATGTATCGCATCATCTCTGGGCGGTCTTTGGCTGCGGCGGAGACCGTGACCGCGGCAAGCGCCCGCTGATGACGCAGGCGGCTTTAGATCATGCCGATATTGCGCTGATCACCTCGGACAACCCGCGGACAGAAAATCCGGAACAGATTTTTGCCGATATGAAAGCCGGCATTGATTTTGGCCAGCAGGCGGTGCATGAAATTCATGACCGCCGTGAAGCGATTAAATTCGCGGTCACCAATGCGCAGGCTGGCGATATCGTCGTTATTGCCGGTAAAGGCCATGAAAATTATCAGGAAATTGATGGCGTCCGGCATTGGTTTGATGATGTGGTGGAGGTGCAATCCGCCATTGATTCACAGCATCACAATACCGATTCAGCATATCCAGCTCAGTAGGAAATCACATGCATACCTCAACAACCAGTACGGTAGCTTTAGAGCCTTGGACAGCAGAACAGTTGCTTCAGGCCACACAAGGCCATTGGCACAATGACAAGGCGCCGCAAGGCAGCATCAAGCGCATTTTGAGCGATTCGCGCCATGCAGAACAAGGTGATGCCTTTTTAGCGCTGCAAGGCGAGCGTTTTGATGCGCATGACTTCATTGCGCAAGTCGCCGCGAAGGGCTGTGAAGTGGCGATTGTCAGCCATCCAGTTGATGCGGATATTTGCCAATTGGTCGTTGCAGATACGCGTTTAGCCTTGGGGCATTTAGGCGCCTTCCGCCGTGCGCAAAATGCACAGCTGAAAGTCATTGCATTGACTGGCAGCAGCGGCAAAACCACCACCAAAGAAATGCTGGGCAGCATTCTGTCCCGCCTTGCACCGACGTTGATTACCCGCGGCAACCTGAATAATGATTTGGGCGTGCCGATGATGCTGCTGGAGCTTCGCGCTGGGCATCAATATGCTGTGATGGAATTGGGCGCCAGCCATCAAGGTGAAATTGACTACACCTCGAATTTGGTTCAGCCGCATGTCGCAGGCATTATCAATATCGGCACTGCGCATATGGGGGAGTTTGGCGGCCGTGACGGCATTTGCCGCGCCAAATCAGAAATATATGCGCATATTGATCCTAAGGGCACATCGATTGTGCCTGCAGCGGATGATTTCAGCGAAACGATCCGCAGCGCTGTGCAGACTGAAAAAGTCCTGAGCTTTGGCGCAGGCGGCGATGTCTTTGCTGCTGACGTTGCACTGCATCCGCAGTCGTCGAGCTTTACGCTGAATACCCCGGACGGCGCGCGCCATGTGGACTTGCCCTTTGCCGGTGAACACAATGTGCAGAATGCCTGTGCTGCGGCAGCCTTTGCGCTGTCAATCGGCATTGCCTTGGATGATATTGTTGTTGGGCTTGCGCAGGCCAAGGGCGCCAAAGGACGTTTAAATTTTATTCAGCATAAAAATCATTTATTTATTGATGATACCTACAATGCCAATCCAACCTCAATGCGTGCAGCGGCTGAAGTGCTGGCGCAGCAGGAAGGCGTTAAAGTGATGGTGATGGGCGATATCGGCGAGCTTGGCGGCAGCGCTGCGCAGCAGCACTATATGCTGGGCCGTGACCTGGTGTCGGTAAAAGGTGTAAACTTTGTTGTCGCAGTGGGCGAGTTTTCACCTGCAGTGCAGGAAGGCGCGCGCAGCACGCAATACGGCAAGAAATTGCAGGCGTTTTTAAGCCAAGATCAGGCTTTGCCGCTTTTATTAAGCCTAGTCGAAACACATCAGCCTCAGTCCATGAGTTTCCTGTTTAAAGGTTCTCGCTATACCCACATGGAAACTCTGATGGCTGACTTGATGGAGAAACTCTAAATGTTGTTATGGCTCTTTGAGCATCTTGCGGGCTATCACAGTTCGTTTCAAGTTGTTCGTTATTTAACATTGCGCTCATTGCTGAGTGTCCTTACTGCGCTCACGATCGGCTTGGCGCTCGGCCCAATCATGATCCGCAAGCTGCAAGCGTTAAAATACGGCCAGGCAGTCAGTTCTTTTGCGCCTGAAAATCATGCCAAAAAAATGGGTACGCCAACCATGGGTGGGGTGTTGATCCTGCTGTCGATCGGCATCTCGACTTTGCTGTGGGCGGATTTATCCAATCCGTATGTGTGGATTGTGCTGGCGGTCATGGTGATCTTCGGTGCGGTTGGCTGGGCCGATGACTGGATCAAAATCCGCTATAAAGATAACGCCGGCCTGCCTGCAAAGAAGAAATTCTTTTGGACATCGGTGGGTTCGCTCGGCGCAGGCATTGCGCTGTATGTGATTGCGACGCATCAAGCCAATCCTGTGCATACTGCAGACATGCTGGATGTGCTGATTCCATTTTTTAAAGAAATCAGCATTCCGCTGTCTGCGATTCCGCTGGGCATCGGCTTTATCCTTTTCACGTATTTAGTGATTAACGGCGCATCCAATGCGGTGAACCTGACAGACGGTTTGGATGGTTTAGCGATCATGCCGATTGTTTTGGTCGCTGCCGGTTTGGGCGTATTTGCTTATTTGGCAGGTGATGTACGCTTTGCGGATTATCTGCATATTCCTTATGTGAAATATGCATCTGAACTCGTGGTGATCTGTGCTGCGATGATCGGTGCAGGCTTGGCTTTCTTATGGTTTAACGCTCACCCTGCGCAAGTATTTATGGGGGATGTCGGCGCGCTGTCACTCGGCGCAATGCTGGGCACCATCGCAGTTATGGTGCGTCAGGAAATTGTCTTTGCCATTATGGGCGGCGTGTTTGTGGTGGAAGCGATTTCCGTGTTCCTGCAAATCGGTTCGCTGCGCATGCGCAATAAGCGGGTTTTCCTGATGGCGCCATTGCACCACCATTATGAGAAAAAAGGCTGGCGTGAAACCCAAGTCGTGATCCGTTTCTGGATTATTACAATTATGCTGGTAGTTTTAGGTCTGATGACTTTAAAATTGCGTTAAGCAAAATTGAAATGAAAAGCCGGTCAATTGCCGGCTTTTTTAATGCCGAAATGGCTTTGGAGAGAATGATGAATCTGCTGATGTGCCCAGTTTGCCGCGAGCAATTGCAGTTTGAAGGGAAAACTTGGCGCTGTGAAAACAATCATAGTTATGATGAAGCAAAGCAGGGCTATGTCAATCTGCATGTGGTGCAGCATAAGCACAGCAAAAATCCGGGCGATACGCCGGAATCGGTGCAGGCGCGCCGCGCGTTTTTGGGCGCAGGGCATTATGCGCCTTTGCAGCAGGCAGCTGTGCAAAAAATCCGTGAGCTGCGGATCGAGAATCTTTTGGATATTGGCTGCGGTGAAGGCTATTACACCAGTGCCATGAGCCATGAAGTGATGCAGTGCGTGGGGGTGGATATCGCCAAGAATGCGGTGCAGGCCGCAGCGAAAACCAATAAGGGCGTGACTTGGGTGGTGGGGACTGGTTCGACTTTGCCTGTGCTGGATCATTCAATTGATTTATGCACCAGCTTATTCAGCCCGATTCCGAAAGCGGAAATTCTGCGTGTGCTGAAACCGGAAGGCTATTTGATGGTGGTGACACCGGGTCCGCAGCATTTATTCGCCATGCGTGAAGCGCTGTTTGAAGAAGTGCAGGCGCACGATCCGCACAAATTTGTACATCAGCTGGAAGATGCCTTTGATTTGGCCGAAGAACTGCTGATTGAGGCGCCGATGACGCTGCCGCAGCAGGATTTGAAGCATTTGATCGCAATGACGCCGTACGCCTATAAAGCGAAAGCTGAGCGCAGAAAAGCCTTGGAAGAACAGGATGCATTCAGCTTAACGGCCCAGTTTCAAATTTTGCTGCTGAAAAAGAAATCAGCCTGAAAATCAGCAAGTCCAACTAAAAAAGCCCTCAGATGAGGGCTTTTTTATGACCGTAATTTATTCGACCTGTTTAATCAGGTCGCCTAAAGCATCATTGTGCGGCTTGGGCGCTGCAGCAGGCCGGTTCTGCATTGCCGGCGGCGCGCTATTGCCCGGCACTAAAATTTCTTCCCCCGGCAGATCTTCAAAGTCATTTTGCGCAGGCTGGCGCACAGCAGGCGCTGGCGCAGGGCGGTAAATCGGCTGCGCGAGCGGCGGAGATGAGCGGTCTTGCGCCTGATCTGCGGTTCCGGCGCTTACAGCCTGATTGCGGTTAATTGGCGCTTTCGCATTTTTATCTAAATGCACCCATGACTCCGGCGTGCCTTTGAGCGCGTTGGCCATGAAGCTGATCCATACAGGCAGGGCGGCCACACCGCCGTATTCACGGCGGCCCAGCGTTGACGGCTGATCAAAGCCGACCCAGGCAATGGCGACTAATTTTCCGTTAAAGCCTGCAAACCAAGCATCTTTTGCATCGTTGGTGGTGCCGGTTTTGCCGCCTATGTCATCCCGGCCAATTTTCAGCGCTGCACGGCCTGTACCGTGCTGAATGACATCCCGCAGAATATTCGCCATGTCAAACGCAGAGCTGGATTTTAAAATCCGCGCCGCCTGGCGGTAATCTGCTGTATTGATTTTTTCCTCCGGCAGCATTTGAGCAGCGCCAGAGACTTGGAAAGCTTCATCATCAGGCGTTGCCGGCATGCCGGCATCCAGCGGCTGTTCTTTCTCGTTGATGCATGGAATGCAGGCATAATCTGGATTGGATTGATAAATCACTTTGCCGTAAGCATCTTCAATGCGGTCAATAAAATGCGGCTGAATGCGGTAGCCGCCATTGGCAAAAGTTGCATAGCCGGTCGCCATCTGCACTGGAAGCACTTGAGGGGTGCCTAACGCAATGGTGTAGTTGCGCGGAATTTGATTTTCCTGCAGGCCGAAATCCATAAAGAGCTGGCGGGTGCGCTCAATGCCGACCATTTGCAGCAGGCGTACTGAAACGGTGTTGCGGGACAGGTACAGCGCGCGGCGCAACGGGATCATGCCCAGATAGCGGCCGTCCGAGTTTTTGGGTGTCCATTTGCCAATAGTGATTGGGCTGTCATTCACCATAGTGTACGGCGTCATGCCGCGTTCTAAAGCAAGCGCATAAACAAAAGGCTTGATTGTTGAACCCGGCTGGCGCCAGCCTTGCAGCGCGCGGTTGAATTTGGACTGATAAAAGTTGTAGCCGCCGGCAATGGCTTCAATCGCGCCATTGTTTGGGTTTAACGCAATCAGCTGGCCTTGCGCTTTAGGAATCTGCATCAAGGACCAAGAGGTTTTGTCTTGATTCGGACGCAGGCGGACAATATCTTTGACTTTGACGATTTGTGACGCATTGCTGGGCGCATTGCCTACACTGTTGGCATTGCGGTAGGGGCGGGCCCAAGACATGCCGGACCAGGGCACAGTTACTGTAGAGCCATCCTGCATTAGCGCTTCAAAGCTGGATGCATTCACTTTGGTGACTTCTGCGGGGAAGGTATTGGCATAAGCCATAAAGTCAGACAGCGGCTTATCATGCGCTTCAGCGCCGCGCCAGCCGTGGCGGCGGTCATAATCTTCCAGGCCGTTTTGAACCGCTTCTTCTGCATAGGCCTGGCGTTTGCTGTCAATGGTGGTGTAGACCTTGTAGCCGGAATCTACAGCCTGTTCGCCTAAGTTTTCGACCAGTTCTGAGCGGACCATTTCACCGACATAGGGGAAGCGGTTGCTGACGCCGCGTTCAGGCATGTCCAGATTGATGGGCTCAGCAATGGCCTTTTGGTATTCAGTCTGGTTGATATAGCCCAGCTGCAGCATGCGGCCTAAAATCCAGTTGCGGCGCTCTAAAGCGCGTTTGGGATTGGCCACAGGGTTGTATTTGGACGGCGCTTTCGGCAGGCCGGAAATCATCGCCATTTGCGCTGTGGTCAGCTCATCCAAGTTCTTGTTGTAATAGATTTTGGCGGCGGCAGCGATGCCGTAGGCATTTTTTCCCAAAAAGATTTTATTGACATACAGCGTTAAAATTTCTTCTTTGCTGAGATTTTCTTCAATTTTTCGGGCCAAAAATATTTCAGTCAGTTTGCGCTTCAGCGTGCGTTCAGGGCTTAAATAATAGTTTTTAGCGACCTGCATGGTGATGGTGGAGCCGCCGGTTTGCACATCCGAACCGGTAATGGTTTCGCTGACCGCCCGGCCAATGCCTTTAAAGCTGATGCCGCTGTGTTCGAAGAACGAAGAATCTTCGGCAGCCAGAAAGCCATGGATGAAGGTTTGAGGAATCTGATGGTATTCCACAGGCACGGACAGTTTGCCGCCATATTCGGCAATCAGCTCATTATCTGCACTGTATACTTGCAAAGGCTTCAGTAACGGCGCCTTTTTTAAGGTGGACATTTCAGGCAAAGATGGGGCAATATAGAGATACATGCCATAGAAACCCATTGGAATTGAGACCAAAACAATAATTAGGATCAAAAAAAATGGATGAACTAGGCCCGAACAAGATAGCTTTTTCATAACAAGTAAGTTTTAATAAGAGCTAATGGCAAACTAATTAGCGGTCAGTATATCCTTAAGACGTGCAGATTGTTATATGAGATATTGTATCTGTATAAAATTATAGACCTATTCTAATTAGTGAGTTACTTTTTGGGGATAAAAAAATAATAGGAAATATATTGTGCTCAGGTTATATCGTAAGCCAAATAAGGGGTTAATGGGAGTCGATATTAGTTCGACTTCTGTTAAAGTTTTGGAACTTTCTGTAAAGAGTGGACGGTATTGGGTAGAAAGCTATGCTTTGGTGCCTTTGCCGGAAGGAAGCGTTGTTGAAAAAAACATCTTAAATCCTGAAGCTGTAGGCGATTCATTAGAGCGTGCGATTAATTTAGCCAATACTCAGACTGTGAATGCCGCCTTCGCCATTCCAACTTCAATGGTGATTACTAAAATCATTGAAATGGATGCCGATATGACGAGTGATGAACGTGAAGTTCAGATTCGTGATGATGCGGAACAGTATATTCCTTTCCCATTGGATGAAGCGAGCCTTGATTTTGAGGTGCTCCCAGACCGTTTGCCAAACCCAAACCGTGTCAATGTTCTGCTTGTCGCAACGCGGATCGAAAATATCGAAGCGCGTTCAGAAGTGCTCGAGCTGGGCGGCCTAACGCCAAAAATTGCAGATGTCGAAAGCTTTGCTTTAGAAAATGCGTTTAAAGTATTTTCCGATACCTTGCCGATGGGGGTGAAAACCGTTGGGGTGCTGGATATCGGCCACAGCATGACTACGCTGTCGGTGCTGCAGAACAACAAGGTGATTTATACCCGTGAACAGGTCTTCGGCGGCAAGCAGCTGACTCAGGAAATTCAAAACCGTTACGGTTTGTCTTTTGAAGAAGCTGGCCGCGCCAAGAAAACCCGCGCTTTACCTGATGATTATGATATTGAAGTGCTGGAGCCGTTTCTAGAAGCGGTTGTGCAGCAGGCAGCGCGTTCATTGCAGTTCTTCTTTTCATCCTCACAATTTAACGAAATTGATCATATTTTGCTGGCTGGCGGCAATGCCAACATTCCAGGCCTGGCAAAACTGCTGCAGCAAAAGCTGGGCTATCGGGTCACTATTGCCAATCCATTTTTGCAAATGGGTTTTTCCCCTCAAATTGATATTAAAAAAATTGAAAATGACGCTTCATCGCTCTTGGTGGCATGTGGTTTAGCATTGAGGAGTTTTGATTAATGGCAAAAATTAACCTGCTCCCTTGGCGCGATGGGCTAAGAGAGAAACGAAAAAAAGAATTTATTGCGGTTTGCATTGGGGCATTTTTGATTGGGGTTTTAGGGATTGGCTCAACCTGGATGTATTTTGATAACCGATTGCAGGACCAAGAGCAGGCTAATCAGCTGGTGGTCAGCACCAATCAAAATCTGGATATTCAGCTTAAATCTCTGGAAGGTTTGCAGGAACAGCGCAATGCGATTGTAGAACGCATGAAGCTGATTCAAGGCTTGCAAGGCCAGCGTCCGATTGCGGTGCATCTGGTGGATGAGCTGGTGCGGGTTATTCCTAACAATATGTATATCACTCGATTCAGCCGTGAAGGGGATAAATTCACCTTGGAAGGCAAAGCGGAAAGCCCGAATACGGTTGCTGAATTGCTTCGCAACCTGGAAGCGTCATCTTGGTACCGCAACGCATTTATGAGCTCTTTCTTGGCGGGTGAAGAGAAAAAAGATCAAGCGCAAAGTTCGATTGTGCCTCGTGTTGAGGAGAGTTATGGAACCTTTACAGTCACTGCTGATTTGGATTCAATTGCGCAGCCTGAATTGACAGGCGCAGCTGATGCTGCAGCGCCTGCAGGCAATGCTGCTCCAAGCGGTACAGCGACTTCTGCACCGGAGGCTGCCAAATGAGCCGTGAAGAATTTGAAGAATTAAATCAAGAAGCTGTTTTGGCGCCAAAGAAAAAAATGACTTTGGATAAATTCCTGCAGCAATTCAATACGCTGGATACCAATAACTATGGCAGCTGGCCTTTATCAGTAAAAATTACCTGCTGGATTTTTATCATTATTTTTGTCTTGGCAGCAGGATATTTTCTTGCGATTAAAGGCAAGATGGATCAAATCGATAATGCGCATGCGCAAGAGCAGAACCTGCTGAATGAATTCCGGGAAAAAGATTCTAAGCTTCGCAATCTGCAGCAATATCAAATGCAATTGCAGGAAATGGAAGCGCGCTTTAATCAGCAATTGGAGCAGTTGCCGAAAGAAACTGAAATTCCTGGTCTAGTTGAAGACATCAACTTAACGGGTGTGAATTCTGGATTGAAATTTAAAAACATCCGTTTAGAGCCGGAAGTGAAGCAGGAATTCTTTATTGAGCAGCCGATCGCGATTGATGCAACGGGCGACTATCATTCATTTGGTGCTTTTGTCAGCGGCATAGCTGGCCTTTCACGAATTGTGACCTTGCATGACTTTACAATTACTGCATCAGGAAATAGCGAGAAAAAGAGCGATATTCCTAAAGTGGATTACAGCTTAAAAGCGAAAACTTACCGTTATGTCGGTAATGACGCTGCTGCAACACCGGAAAAAGGGGCAAACTAATGAAAATGCAAAAACTTTCTATGTTTGTTGTGTTGGGTCTGTCCTTGGCTGGATGTGATTCAAGGATTGACGCCGTTAATCAGGAAATGGCGAATATCCGCAATCAGCCGCCAATCCCAATTGAGCCAGCACCGGATTTTGTGCCTGTAGAATCCTTTAATTACGGTGCGCAGCAGTTAAGAAGCCCATTCTTGCCAAGCTCTTTGGCTTCTGAATTGAAAATTATGGCAGGCAAGCGGGTTTATCCGAACTTTAACCGCCAGCCGCAGCCTTTAGAGAGTTTTCCTATCGAAAACTTAAATATGAAGGGCAGCCTGCTGAATCAGTCAGGCGCGATTATGGCGCTGATTCAAACACCGGATGGCCAAGTTGAACGTGTTCAAGTTGGCAATTACATGGGCTTGAATCAAGGGCGGATTGTGAAGATCACGCCGACACAAATTGATGTGGTAGAGATTATTCCAGATGGGCGAGAAGGTTATGTTGAACGTCCTAGAAGTCTTATATTAATTGGACCAGCACCTTAAGTTTTAAAGGAATAAAAATGAAAAATAGTGTACATAATTTTATTTTTGGGGATGGCAATACAATGAATCAAGTATTTCGTCAGTTTTCAATGGGTGCTGTGGCAATCGCTGTGATGCAGGCTGCAAGCGCTCAAGTCAGTATGACCAATATCGTACCGATGCAGATTCCTGGTCAAGGTACTGAAATTCGTGTCATGTTCAATGGCTTGCCTCCGCAGCCGCAAGCGTATCAATTGGAACAGCCTTCCCGGCTGATTCTGGATTTTGATAAAGCGGACCAAAAGCTGCAGCAGAACTCAATACCAGTGGCAACAGCCGAAGCTGATTCGGTGGATATCACTTCCGATGCGCAGCGTTCACGCTTGACGGTGAATTTGGCAGATGCGGGCGCATTTACTACGCGTGTTGAAGGCAACACCTTTATTTTGAAAATCAACTCAGCAGCCAATGCGTCTGTTCAGCCTGCAGCAAGAGTTCAGGCTCAGGGCATTTCAAATATTGGCTTTAACCGCGGTCCAAATGGTGAAGGGCAAGTTGTTGTTGATTTGCTGGGCGGCAATACGCCAGTGGATGTACAGCAGCAGGGCAGCAAGATCGTCATCCGCACTTTGGGCAATAAGGTTCCTGCACATTTGGCGCGCCGCTTGAATGTGAATGATTTTGCAACTCCAGTTTCAACTGTGGATGCACGCAATGACGGCGGCAATGGAGTGATCACCATTCAGTCTGCAGGCAATTTTGAATATATGGCCTATCAAACGGACAATAAGCTGACTGTTAGCCTGAAACGTCCTGAAGATAAGAACCCTGCGCGCCCTAAAGCGTCAAATGCTTATACGGGTAAAAAGATTTCTCTAGATTTTCAAGATATTGAAGTGCGCCGTGTACTGCAGCTGCTGGCAGATTTTACTGGCATCAATATGGTGGCGTCGGACAGTGTGCAGGGCAATATTACTTTGCGCTTGAAAGATGTGCCTTGGGACCAAGCATTGGATATTGTACTGAAAACCAAGAATCTGGATAAGCGCCGCAATGGCAATGTGATTTGGATTGCGCCTGTTGCTGAATTGATTAAGGCAGAAGATGATGAAGCTAAAGCCATGGCGCAAAGTATTAAATTGGCGCCGATTCAAACGGAATATATTCAGTTAAGCTATGCAAAATCAGCTGAGATATTGAAGTTGCTGGAAGATTCAAGAGACGGCAAGTCAGCGGCTTCAAATGGCACGGCAGGTTCGGGTTCTCTTGCGTTGGAAGGTTTGCTGAGTTCACGGGGCAGTGTGGTTTCAGACAATCGAACCAATACATTGATTGTGAATGATACGGCGCAGAATATTGATAAAGTCCGTAAGATGATTGATTTGCTTGATGTGGCAGTCAAGCAGGTGATGGTGGAAGCGCGTATTGTTACGGCTCAAACTGACTTCTCCCGTGAGTTAGGTATTAACTGGGGATTACAGCGCCATAACCCAAGCTTAAATGCAGGCGCTAATGGCTCTAATATCTGGGGCGGAGAGTTTTCACCGAAATTTGATTTAGGTGTTGATCTGGGTACGGCAACTGCTGGAACATTTAATTTTGGCTTATTGAAAATTTCGGACTTTATGCTGGATCTTCAGTTGACGGCATTGCAGTCTGACGGCCATGGCGAAGTGCTGTCCGCGCCTAAAGTATTGACTGGCGATAAGCAGAAAGCATCTATTTTGCGCGGTGATCAGATTCCTTATCAGTCATGGAGCGCTGAGGGCGGCACAGTTACAAGTTTTGTGGATGCAAATTTAAAACTTGAAGTGACACCAAGCATCACACCAGATGGCAAAGTACAGATGGAGTTGAAGCTGAATAAAGATACGGTAGGCCGTTTAACTTCAGCGGGTTTTTTGATTAACACCAATAAATTAGAAACAAATGTATTGGTGGCAGATGGTGAAACTGTAGTCCTTGGCGGCATCTTTGATGATATTAAGCAAAACCAATATCAAAAAGTGCCATTCTTAGGTGATATTCCTTACCTTGGAGCATTATTTAAAAATAATGTGAAAAGCAGTGCGCAAACAGAGTTGCTAATTTTTGTTACACCACGAATTGTTAATGACAGTGTTACCAGAAATCATTAATATATTTTGAATTTAGCAGAATAAATAGGTGACTCCTTGCCAAGCAAAGAGTTTGATACCCTGCCAAATATTTATTTGGTAGGGCCAATGGGGGCAGGAAAAACAACTGTAGGCCGGCATTTGGCGGAATTGTTAGGGCGCGAGTTTCTGGACAGTGATCATGAAATTGAGCGCAAGACAGGTGCAACCATTCCTTGGATTTTTGAAAAAGAAGGGGAGCAGGGTTTCCGCAGCCGGGAAACGGTTGTCATTGATGAGCTGACAGCACGCAAACAGCTGGTTTTAGCGACCGGCGGCGGCGCCGTCACTCAAGCCCCTAATCGGGAGTTTTTAAAACAGCGGGGTATTGTTGTTTATCTTTATACTCCAGTAGAAATTCAGCTGCAGCGGACTTACCGCGACAAAAACCGCCCTCTTTTACAAGTCGAAAATCCAGAAAAAAAATTAAGGGACTTGCTGAAAATCCGCGACCCGCTTTATCGGGAAGTGGCGCATCATATTATTGAAACCAATCAAGGCGCTGCCCGCGATTTGGCGCAAAAAATCTTAAACTTGATTATTTCACAAAATGTTTCCAAGTAAATCTATTGGTTAGAATCATGCAAACCCTTCATGTTGAACTCGGTGAACGCCGTTATCCTATTTTTATTGGCAGCCAGTTGGATCCTCAAGCGCTTTTAGCACCTTATATTCATGGCAAGCAAGTCATGATTGTGACCAATGAAACTGTTGCGCCTTTATATTTGGTGCATTATCAGCATGCCATTGAGGCTTTGGGTAAAACGGTTGCAGTTTGCACTTTGCCAGATGGTGAAAAGTATAAAAACATTGAGCACCTGAATCTGATTTTTGATGCCTTGCTTGAGGCTGGCTTTAACCGCGACTGTACGGTGCTGGCATTGGGCGGCGGCGTGATTGGGGATATGGCTGGCTTTGCCTCAGCATGTTTTCAGCGCGGCGTGTATTTTATCCAAGTGCCGACCACCTTGCTTTCGCAAGTGGATTCCAGTGTCGGCGGAAAAACTGGCATCAATCATCCGCTGGGTAAAAATATGATCGGCGCTTTTCAGCAGCCGCAGGTGGTGATGGCGGATATGGCGCAGCTGAACAGCCTGCCGGAGCGTGAACTGTCTGCCGGTCTGGCGGAAGTGATTAAATACGCGTTGCTGGGCGATGTGGATTTCTTGAGCTGGCTCGAAGCCAATATGGATGGCCTGGTAAAGCGTGATGCGGCGCTTTTAGCGGAAGCGGTTTACCGGTCATGCGCGCATAAGGCGCGTATTGTCGCCAATGATGAAAAAGAGCAAGGCGAGCGCGCGCTGCTGAATTTGGGGCATACGTTTGGCCATGCCATTGAATCCTATATGGGATATGGTGTTTGGCTGCATGGCGAAGCGGTGGCAACCGGCATGGTGATGGCGGCAGATCTGTCGCAGCGCATGGGCTGGATTTCAGCGGCCGATCTGGAGCGTACAAAAAAAATCATTTTACGCGCCAATTTACCGGTCAAATGCCCTAAAATTCCTTTGGATGAATTCTTGGCTTATATGTCGCATGATAAAAAAGTGCTGAATGGCCAGCTTCGCCTTGTGCTGATGAAGCAATTGGGCCAAGCCGTCATCACTAAAGAATTTGATGCGGAATTGATGAAACAGGCAATTTTAGCAAATCAGCAGTAATTAAGAAGGAATACAGCGTGGCTCTCCGTACACATTGGCAGCAGATACAGAATTATATTTGGCTTGTGTTCGGCGGAGCCTGTCTTTTTTTTGCTTTGGTGTTTTGGGCAATTACGGATAAAGATGAGCTGGTTGAGGTTGAAAAAAAGGCTGAAACTGAAGTTGAACTGCAGATTCAGCCTGAAAAAGTGTCAGCAATGAACCATCTTGGTGCATTAACGGATGAGGTGAAACCGCTCGATATGACAGCGCGCGTGGTGGCAACCGCCCAGCATGAAGCTGAATTCCGCGGCACAAAGTTTGTCAATGATCAGAAGAAATCGTATACGATTGAATTATTTCGGGTTTCTGATGAAGCGATTTTAAAGAATTTTTTAAAAAAACAAGCAGATAAATCCAAATTCCTCTATTTGAGGCTGTCGGGTGAAGATCACGCGGAACAGTATGTGCTGCTGTATGGCGTTTACCGCAGCGCTGGCGATGCAAAGCAGGCATTGTCTGAGCTGAAGCTGAATCTGCCGGCCTCTGTCAAGCCGGTTGCGGTTGAAATCGGCCAGTATCAGCCTTATGTCAATGATTTGGGTTCGGATGAACTGAAAGCCGGTTCGAAGCAATATGCGGTGAATTTAAAAGCGGCGCCATTGCCGGCGGTGGATGAAGCGCAAATCTCCGCGAAACGCGCCGAAGCTCAGGCGCAGCGGGCAGCAGAGGCTAAAGCGGATTCTGCTGCAACCACGACCACGACGGTGACTCGCCGTGATGCGGATGGCAATGTAGTGAATGTACAGCAGTCGCAAAGCGGTGCGGAAGCTCCGCATTCTAAAAACTCTCCAGCGCAGCAGGAAGTCACAGATCCTTTTAATTAAGGAGCCAAAATAGAGCATTTTCATGCCGCTGCAGGTTGTTGTGCTCGATTGTGGTGCGAAAAAGAATAAGAATACGCTGGGTACGAGGTTACTCATAATTTAAAGTGTTTTAAATCAGTAATGTTTCGGCTAAATGCATCATATTGGCATGCATATTGCTTTAATGGTGCATGAGTTGAATTAATCTCCCTATTTTGGCGCGAAAATGATTCGATGAGTGTGCGAAACAGTCATGCTGACAGACTGAATTTAAACAGAAGCAATTTGTTTCTTCATGGCCATGCATAAAAGGTAAATTCGGTTTATCTTAAGTATGCGACAGAAGAATCATCTTTGCTCAGCATCACAATTCATGTGAGTGGATTAAGACTAAATCGCAAAAAAAGAATTTAGATTGTTATTGGCTCGAAAGAGCAGTGTAGAAAAGAAGGGTACGCTATGCACATGCCATCGCCTAATACTGTAGCTCCCGCTCAAGGTTTATACCAACCGGATGAGTTTAAAGATAACTGTGGTTTCGGTTTAATCGCCCATATGCAGGGTGATGCAAGCCATGATCTCTTAAAGACCGCTATTCACAGCCTCAGCTGTATGACCCACCGCGGCGGTATTGCTGCCGACGGCAAGACAGGGGATGGATGCGGCCTGCTTTTGGCTATGCCAAAGAAATTCTTCCGTGAAGAAGCGAAGAAGATCAGCGATATTACTTTAAGTGAAATTTTTGCGGTCGGTACGGTTTTCCTGAATCTTGATCCTGCGATTGCCGCACACTCAAAACAAATTTTAAGCAAAGAAATTGAAGCTGAAGGCTGCAAGGTATTGGGCTGGCGTGTCGTGCCGACCAATAACGGCGCTTTGGGCTCAATTGCGATGCAGTCCTTGCCGGGCTTTGAGCAGATTATTGTCAACTGCCCAATGGGCGTGACTGAGGTTGAATTCAACCGCAAGCTGGTTATGGCACGCCGCCGTGCGGAAGAGCAGCTGACAGCTGACCCGTATTTTTATGTGACCACGCTGTGCTCCACTGTGATCAGCTACAAAGGCTTGATGATGCCTGCTTATATTGCAGACTTCTATACAGACTTGGCTGATGAGCGTTTAGAATCGCATATTGTGGTCTTCCATCAGCGTTTCTCGACCAACACATTGCCGCGCTGGCCTTTGGCTCAGCCATTCCGCTATTTGGCGCACAACGGTGAAATCAATACCATTACTGCGAACCGCAACTGGGCTGTAGCGCGCACGCCAAAATTTGAAAACCCATTGCTGCCGGGCATCACTGAGCTGAATCCAATTGTGAACCGCACCGGTTCGGATTCTTCAAGCTTAGACAATATGCTGGAATTACTGGTCGGCGGCGGCATGGATTTATTCCGCGCGCTGCGCATGCTGGTGCCGCCGGCATGGCAAAACGTGGAAACATTAGATGCTGATTTGCGCGCATTCTACGAGTTCAACTCGAAGCATATGGAAGCTTGGGATGGCCCTGCGGGTCTGGTGATCCAGGATGGCCGCCATGCGATCTGCATGCTTGACCGCAACGGCTTGCGTCCAGCGCGCTGGGTCATCACCAAAAATGGCTACATTACCTTAGCGTCTGAAATTGGCGTATGGGGTTATGAACCTGAAGATGTGGTGTCTAAAGGCCGCGTCGGCCCAGGGCAAATTCTGGTGATAGATACGCACACAGGCAAAATGCTCGACACCAATGATGTCAGCAATCACCTGAAACGCATGCGTCCATACCGTGAATGGCTGCGTGAAAACTCAGTGCGCGTTCAAGGCAGCCCAGAGCTGGAAGAATATTTATGCGATCAAGGCTTGAAAGGCGATGACCTGAAAGCGGCGCAAAAAATGTTCCTGGTCACTTTTGAAGAGCGAGACCAATTGCTGCGCCCAATCGCTGAAAGCGGTCAGGAAGCGGTCGGTTCAATGGGCGATGATACGCCGATGGCGGTCCTGTCGCGTCAAGTGCGCCACGTCTCTGACTATTTCCGTCAGCAGTTCGCTCAGGTCACCAATCCGCCGATCGATCCATTGCGTGAATCCATCGTGATGTCATTGGAAACCTGTTTTGGCCGTGAGCAAAACGTGTTTGAACAAGGCCCAGAGCATGCAGACCGTTTGATTGTATCCAGCCCAGTGCTGTCGAATTCAAAAGTGCATCAAATCCGCACCATCGGCCGTAAAGGCTACGAGATGGCGGATATTGACCTAAACTATGCAGAAGCTGAAGGGCTTGAAGCTGCCATCAGCCGCATCTGTGAAGAAGCGGCGCAAGCAATCCGTGACGGCAAAACATTGCTGGTGCTTTCTGATAAGAAAATCCGTGAAGGCTACTTGCCTGCCAATGCTTTAATGGCGACCGGCGCCGTGCATCACCACCTGATCAATGCTGGCCTGCGTACCGATGCCAATATTATTGTGGAAACCGGCCTTGCCCGTGATGCGCATCAATTTGCGGTGATTCTGGGCTTCGGCGCGACAGCGATCTATCCGTACTTGGCCTATGACGTCATCAATGACTTGATTGCCAAAGGCGAATTGCTGGGCGACCCAATTCATGCACAAGCAAACTTCCGCAAAGGCATTGAGAAAGGCCTGCTGAAAGTGCTTTCAAAAATGGGCATCTCGACAGTAGCGTCTTACCGCGGCGGTCAATTGTTTGAAGCCGTGGGCTTGTCGGATGAAGTGGTTGGCAAATGCTTTACTGGCGTTCCAAGCCGTATTAAAGGCGCAACCTTCGCTGACCTTGAAAATGATTTGAAAAAATTGGCGGATACTGCGTGGAAAAACCGCAAGCCAATCGATCAGGGCGGCATGCTGAAATTTGTCTTCGGCAAGGAATATCATGCCTTCAACCCGGACGTGATCAATGCGCTGCATAAATCTGTTCGTTCAGGCAAATATGCAGACTTTAAAGAATATGCAGAATTGGTGAATCACCGTCCGATTGCGACCATCCGTGATTTATTCAAGCTGAAAACGGACAATTCAATCGCCTTGGAAGAGGTGGAATCTGTAGAAGCGATTCTGCCGCGCTTCGACTCTGCAGGCATGTCTTTGGGCGCCTTGTCTCCTGAAGCGCATGAAGCGATTGCGATTGCCATGAATACGATCGGCGGCCGTTCAAATTCAGGTGAGGGCGGTGAAGATCCTGCGCGTTACGGCACCATCCGCAACTCGAAAATCAAACAAATTGCATCGGGCCGTTTTGGCGTCACTCCTGCGTATTTAACCTCTGCAGAAGTGCTGCAAATTAAAGTGGCGCAAGGTGCAAAACCGGGTGAAGGCGGTCAGTTGCCGGGCGGTAAAGTGAATGGCTTAATTGCGCGTTTACGTTATTCTGTGCCGGGTGTCACGCTGATTTCTCCGCCGCCGCATCACGACATCTATTCAATCGAAGATTTATCACAGTTAATCTTTGACTTGAAACAGGTTAACCCGCAGGCGATGGTGTCCGTTAAGCTGGTTTCAGAGCCGGGTGTCGGTACGATTGCGGCCGGTGTAGCGAAAGCGTATGCCGACTTCATTACCATTTCTGGCTATGACGGCGGTACAGCGGCTTCTCCACTTTCTTCCATTCACCATGCAGGTTCGCCTTGGGAGCTGGGCTTGTCTGAAGCGCATCAGGCGCTTCGCGTCAATGACCTGCGCGGTAAAGTGCGTGTACAAACCGATGGCGGCTTGAAAACTGGTCTGGATGTGGTGAAAGCAGCCATCTTGGGCGCAGAAAGCTTCGGCTTCGGTTCTACACCAATGATCGCCTTGGGCTGCAAATACCTGCGTATTTGCCACTTGAACAACTGTGCGACCGGTGTGGCGACACAGCAGGATCACTTGCGTCAGGAACACTATATCGGTGAGCCTGAAATGCTGATCAACTTCTTCCACTTCATTGCGGAAGAAACCCGTGAATGGCTGGCGGCGCTGGGCGTAGCAAGCTTGAAAGATTTGATTGGCCGTACCGACTTGCTGGAAATTCTGCCGGGTGAAACGGATAAGCATGCGCATCTGGATCTCAGCGCCTTGCTTCAGTCGCATCCGGCTGCGGACGGCAAAGCGCAGTACTGCCAAGTGGAAGGCAATGCGCCCTTTGACAAAGGCCTGCTGGCTGAAAAAATGGTGGCAGAAATGCTTCCTGCGATTGAAGCAAGCACCAGCGGTGAATACAGCTTCAATATCGGCAACTGTGACCGTTCAATCGGCGCGCGCATCTCGGGTGAAATTGCGAAACGCTATGGCAATTTGAGCATGGAAGCGCATCCAGTAAAAGTGAACTTGAACGGTACAGCCGGCCAGTCACTGGGTGTGTGGAACGCAGGCGGCTTGCATATCAGCCTTGAAGGCGATGCCAACGACTACGTGGGTAAAGGCATGGCGGGCGGCCGCATCTCGATCTTCCCGCCGAAAGGTTCGCCGTTCCAAACGCAGAATACCGCCATCATCGGCAATACCTGCTTATATGGTGCAACTGGCGGTAAATTATTTGCTGCGGGGACTGCGGGCGAGCGTTTTGCGGTGCGCAACTCTGGCGCGTTTGCGGTGATTGAAGGCGCGGGTGACCACTGCTGTGAATATATGACTGGCGGTATTGTGACTGTTCTTGGTAAAGTGGGACACAACTTCGGTGCAGGCATGACTGGCGGTTTTGCTTATGTACTGGATTTAGATAACGATTTTGTTGACCATTACAACCACGAATTGATCGAGCTGAACCGTATTTCAACTGAAGCGATGGAAGAGCACAAAGAATTCCTGTGCCGCATCCTCGATGAGCATATTCAAGAAACAGGTAGTGCTTGGGCGTATAAGATCCGGAATGAGTTTGATTTCTACAGCCGTAAATTCTGGCTGGTGAAACCAAAAGCTGCGAATTTGCAGACTTTGCTGAAAACAACTCAAGCTGATCCTCAATAATTCCACTACTCAAATATTAGGTAGGTGTGGATAACTTTCAACTTATGCACAAGTTGATCAAGAGAAAAAAGTTATCCACGCTCACCCACGGAGAGAGACATGGCCGAACGCCTAAATAATGACTTTCAATTTCTGGATGTAGCACGCCAAGATCCAGAGAAAAAAGATCTCACTGTCCGCAAAGCTGAGTTTGTGGAAATTTATAAGCCATTTACAGCTGAAATTGCTGCCAATCAGACACACCGCTGTTTGGGCTGCGGCAACCCGTACTGTGAATGGAAATGCCCGGTGCACAACTACATTCCGAACTGGCTGAAACTGATTGCGGAAGGCCGTATTTTCCAAGCGGCAGAACTGTGCCATCAGACCAATACCTTGCCTGAAGTATGCGGCCGTGTATGCCCGCAGGACCGCTTGTGTGAAGGCGCGTGTACGCTGAATGACGGTTTTGGCGCAGTGACCATCGGCAATGCAGAGAAATATATCAACGATACCGCTTTTGCTTTAGGCTGGCGTCCAGATATGTCCTCTGTAAAATGGACCGATAAAAAAGTCGCCATCATCGGCGCAGGCCCAGCAGGCCTGGGCTGTGCAGATATTCTGGTGCGCAACGGCGTTAAGCCGGTGGTGTTTGATAAGCGCCCTGAAATCGGCGGCTTGCTGACCTTCGGCATTCCAGAATTCAAGATGGAAAAAGACGTGATGAAACGCCGCCGTGAAATCTTCACCGGCATGGGCGTCGAGTTCCGCTTAAATACGGAGATCGGCACCGATATCACGATTGATCAGCTGCTTGCCGATTACGATGCGGTATTCATGGGGATGGGAACATACACTTACATGAAAGGCGGTTTTGCCGGCGAAGATCTGAATGGTGTCGTGGATGCGCTAGATTTCTTGATTGCCAATGTCAACCGGACGCAAGGCTGGGAAAAAGATCCTGCTGAATACATCAGCATGGAAGGCAAAAAAGTTATCGTGCTCGGCGGCGGCGATACCGCGATGGACTGTAACCGTACCTCCATCCGTCAAGGCGCTGAATCAGTCATCTGCGCATACCGCCGTGACGAAGAAAACATGCCGGGTTCGCGCCGCGAAGTGAAAAATGCGCGTGAAGAAGGCGTTGAATTCCAGTTCAACCGCCAGCCGATTGAAATTGTCGGTGAAAACGGCAAAGTGACAGGGGTTAAATTCGTCACAACGCAATTGAGCGAGCCGGACAGCCGCGGCCGCCGCAGCCCAGAGCCGATTCCAGGTTCTGAAGAGGTGCTTCCTGCGGATGCAGTGCTGTTGGCGTTCGGTTTCCGCACCAGCCCTGCAGATTGGTTTAATGATGTGAAAATCAACTTGGATGGTTCAGGCCGCGTGGTTGCGCCAGAACAGCAAGCGTATAAATTCCAGACCTCTAATCCAAAAATCTTTGCCGGCGGCGACATGGTGCGCGGTTCTGACCTCGTGGTGACGGCTATCTGGGAAGGCCGTCAGGCTGCTGAAGGCATCTTGGATTATTTAGAGCTGTAATGCAGAATGCGGATGTGAATGCATTCCGCTGCAGATAAACTGGAAAACCCGCTTCGGCGGGTTTTTTTATTTGCGGCAATCGGGCCATGCTTAAAAAGATGGGCTATGCCTGAAATGACTGTTTTGAGGATTATGCGGATAAAACTGCAGTTTTATGGCAGAAATCGCCGCTAAATTGTTGGATTATGCAAATGAGCTAAGCATTTTCGCCATGTGTGCAAGCGTCATTGCTGTCCATACTGAGTGAATGTATTGCATATTGAGATACTCAAATGACTTCCGTGACGGCAGAAAAATCATATCAAAATCGTCCTAAAGCCATTGGCATTACGGTGCGCAGGCCGCAGTTCAATCCGAAAGCGATCCGCCGGCACTACTTTGCCAATTCGCCAGTGATGTCGCATGTCTTGACGGCATTGTCATCCACCTTTCCGATTGGCGAGCAGTTTTTTGTGCACAGTGTGCGCAATGTGCGTGATCAGGTGAAAGATGAACGCCTGCAGGCGCAAATTGCAGCCTTTATTGGCCAGGAAGCCATGCATTCTAAAGCGCATGCCGAATTTAATGATGCATGGCGCAGGGAGGATTACAACTTAGACCGTTTTCAGGCCTGGCTGGCGCGTAAAGACAGCTATGTGAAAAATCTGCATCCGAAAATCCAGCTGGCCATCACCTGCGCCTTTGAACATTTTACAGCGCTGCTGGGCGGCTATATTTTACGCCACCCCGAAGTGCTGAGCACCTTGGATGATGATGCGGTGAAACTTTGGGTCTGGCATGCGATTGAGGAAATTGAGCACCGCGCCGTGGCTTTTGATGTCTATCAGGCGGTATATGGCGATGACCGGATCCGCCGCATGATTATGCGCAGCGTCACCACAGGCTTTGCCAGCCTGACTTTTTATTCCGCTTCCAAGTTATTCATGCAGGACCGCAAAAACAGCCTGCCTAAAGTCGGCGGCAATCTTTTCGGCGCGTATTTATTGGGCAAAATGCTGGTGCAGATGCTGCCGGAGTATTTATCCTATTATAAAAAGGATTTTCATCCTGCTGAAATTGACTGCAGTCAGATCATTCAGTATTGGAAAACCCGCATGGCGGAGGAGTATCAGCTGGAAAGCTTTCAGGATGAAATGCTGCCGCAGAGGCTCAGCTGATGAGCGCGGAGGGCGGTTTTTAAAATGCATGAATGCCGTTCATGATTCCATTCAAAAATAGCTCAGCAGCACGCTGGGCTTTTTTACGGAATGGGCGTTCATTAAAAAAAAGCTACATATTGATGCGGAATTCCCGCTAGAATGAAAAAATACTTAAACAAATACAAATAAATACTTGAGGACTGGGCAGATGAACTTAATGAAAAACAGTGCATTGGCCATTGCGTTGGCCAGCACCTTGATATTGACTGGCTGCGGTTACAACACGTTGCAAGTCAAAGATGAAGCTGTGACTGCGGCATGGTCTGAGGTGCAGAACCAGTATCAGCGCCGTGCGGACTTGGTGCCGAATTTGGTGAATGTAGTCAAAGGCTATGCCAAGCATGAAGAGCAGGTGCTGACAGAAGTCACTCAGGCGCGCGCCAATGTGGCTGGGCTGAAAGTTGACAAAGAAGTGCTGGAAGATCCGGCTTTATTCCAAAAATACCAGGAAGCGCAGGCGCAGATGACTGGCGCATTATCCCGCCTGATTGCGGTGTCGGAAAATTATCCTGACTTAAAAGCCAATGAGCAGTTTAAAGATCTGCAGGTTCAGCTGGAAGGCACCGAAAACCGCATTGCTGTGGCGCGCAACCGCTATATTACTACGGTGCAGGATTTCAATGGCTATGCACGCCAGTTCCCGCAAGTGATGACGGCAAAAGTCATTGGCATGGATACGAAGCCGAACTTCAGTGCGGAGCAGGGCGCGCAAACGGCGCCAAAGGTTTCATTCAACTGATTGAATGCCCCGATTCTGAATATGAGAAGGAATGCTGATGCTTGCATGGTCTAAATTGCGCCATAAGGATAATCCAGACATTTCGATGAGATGGCCGCAGCTTTGTGCCGTATTTTTATTCATCGCAAGCGTATTTGCGCTCAGTGCAAATGCCTGGAGTGAAACGGCCGCCGCGGATGACGCCGAAATGGTTGCTGCCGGTAAAATCATTCAGGATCAGCAAAAAAATGCACAGGGGCCAAGCGCTTCATCTGCGGCCGATCGTCCGGCCGTGCAATCACCGCCAGCGCCTGAAATTGCCAATGATCTGGCGGATGGTGAGTCGATACGGCATTTGCCAACGCTGAATGAGCCGGTTGTGGATCAGGCGAATCTGCTTAGCCCTGCAGACAAGCAGGCCATCAGCCAGCAGATTTTAAAGCTGCATGATTCAGGCAAGGCGCAAATTGGCGTGATTATTGTGCCGACAACAGGGCAGGAAGACATCTTCGGTTTTGCGATGCGCGCGGCGGAACAATGGCAGCTGGGTTCAGCCAAACAGGATAATGGCCTATTGATGGCGATTGCGGTAAATGACCATCGAATACAGATTCTCAGCGGCTACGGCTTGGAAGGCGTGCTGCCGGATATTGTGCTGAGCCGGATCATCCGCAATCAAATTACTCCGTATTTTAAGCAAAATCAGTATGCGCAAGGCATCCAGTCCGGGCTGAATGAAATTGAAAAAGTCTTGAATATGGATCCGGAGGTGGCGGCGAAGGCGGCGCAGGAGCTGAAAGAACGTCAAGAACAGGCGCTGCATGAACAGCAGGCCAAGCAAAAAACCTTCAGCACAGCCTTGATTATCCTGGTTGCGGGCATTATTGGATCTTATGTGGTGGGCAACCGTTTAAGCGCGGCAACGGCCGCGGTCGCTGGAACGGTTGCCGGCTTAGTGAATGGTGCGGGATTGCTCACCAGTCTGCTGATCGGCGGCGGGATATTCTTTTTGCTCATTACAGCTTTGGCGCAGCTGATCTTTCAGGCGGTTCTGTCTGGCGCTGGACGCAGCGGCGGAGGCGGTTCTGGCGGAGGATTTGGCGGCGGTGGAGGCTACAGCGGCGGAGGCGGCGGTTTTGGCGGGGGAGGGGCATCAGGCTCATGGTAACTAAATCTGAAACAACAGAAATTTTAACGCAGCCCAAACTGCTGGAAATCAATCAGCCCAGCTTAAAGCGCTGGCTGAAGCATTTTTTTTACCTGCCGGCCACGAAGCGCTATTTTAATAAACAGGATCAGCACGCGATTGCGCATGCTGTAGCGCAAGCTGAACAGGGTCATGTGGGTGAAATACAGGTGGTGATTGAGGGGCATATCCCAGCGAACCATGCCTATCATCTGAATACCCGCGGCCGGGCCGAACAGCTCTTTGCTGAACTGGGCGTATGGGATACAGAATATAACAGCGGCGTGCTGCTGTATTTGAACCTATGTGAGCGTCAAGTCGAGATTGTGATTGACCGCGGCATTAAAAATGCAACTCAGCAGCAGGTTTGGGAGGGAATCTGCATTCAGATTATTGAGCTGATGAAGCAGCAGCAGCACCGTCAGGCAATCTTGCGCGGTGTATTTGAGATTGGCAATGTGCTGAGTGATTTCTATCAATATGACCGGCCGGATGCCGAAAATGAACTGAGCAACACACCGGTCATTTTTGACTAGGTGTATTGTTGGTAAATAAGTGACGTAAATCGTCACTTTTGCACACATAAAGAAACATAAAGTACATAAAAATAAAAATATTTTTTTAAAGTGCTGTTTTTTTTCACAAAATAAATATAATAAATCTTGGCATAAATAGTGCTATACATAAAATAAGCTGAAAGCTTAATAATTAAATTAAAAAACATTTGTGGAGAATGTTATGAAATCAGTTCAAAAGGGTTTTACCCTGATCGAATTAATGATCGTGGTGGCAATTATCGGTATTCTTGCTGCGATTGCGATTCCTGCTTATCAAAACTATACGAAGCGTGCTCACGTTTCTGAAGGTCTAAGTCTTGCTGGCGGTGCGAAAGCAGCCGTTGCAGAATTCTATTCTTCTAATAACCGTTTACCAAAGGCTAACTCAAGTGTTGGTTTGGCGGATGCTGACAAAATTACTGGTAATGCAGTTGATAAAGTATTTGTTGGTTCTGGAAGTTCAAGTGGTGTAGCAGATGGTCAAATTTTAATTCAATATAATGCTAAAATTGATGGTACTAAAAAAGACTTAATTTTAAGTCCAATTACATCTATTGGTGGCGTGAAGTGGACTTGTAAAGCACAAACTGGTGCATCAGGTATTGATACTAAATTTGTTCCAACAAACTGCCGTTAATATTTAATATAAAAAAAGCGCCCATCAAAGATGGGCGCTTTTTTTATAAACGAATCAATTTGTGAGTAGAATATGTATAAAAAATATGGTCTAGGTATTTTATTTTATCTTATTTTGTTTATAACATTATTCGTTTATTGGTCTGGGCTGAAAGGGGATTTTCTTTTTGATGATTATCCAAATTTACAAGATTTAGGGACTTATGGCGTTATTGATAGTTGGGATAAGGCACGAAGTTTTATTTTAAATGGTTTTTCTGGTCCTACTGGAAGGCCTATATCCTTACTCAGTTTTTTGATTGATGCTAATACTTGGCCAGCAGATCCATATTCATTTAAATATACTAATTTAATGATTCACTTGTTAAATGGTGTTATCTTATATTGGGTAATATTTTTACTTCTTAAAAATTATAATTATAATGAAACGAAGACTTTATATATTTCGTTGATAGCATCAGCTATATGGTTATTACATCCATATTTTGTTTCAACAACATTATATGTTGTACAAAGAATGGCTCAACTTGCTACGCTATTTAGCTTAATTGGAATCGCAGGATATTTAAAATATAGACTATATCTAGCTACTAAGCCTATTAAAGCATACGTTGGTATGACAATATTTCTAGGATTAGGTACAATTCTTGCAACATATAGTAAGGAAAATGGAGCTTTACTCCCATTTTTGATTTTAATGATCGAGTTTTGTAATCCTAATAAAAAAAATAATCCTATTTGGCAATGGAGAGCTATATTTTTGTGGCTTCCATCAATAGCTATGCTGGTTTTACTTAGTAAGTATGTGACTTTTGCGGAAGACCCATGGCCCAATAGAAACTTTAATATGATCGAACGGCTTTATAGTGAAAGTCGAATATTATGTGAATATTTATTTAACTTGATTATTCCTCAAATTGAATTAAGAGGACTATATCAAGATGCTTTCGTTGTATCAAAAAATATTTTTAAACCTATTACTACGCTTTATTCAATAGTTTTTTTAATAACATTACTATTATCAGCATTAATATTTAAAAAGAAATATCCATTATATGCATTAGCAGTATTGTTTTTCTTAACTGCGCACTTAATGGAGTCAACAGTTATTGGTCTGGAATTATATTTTGAGCATCGTAACTATTTAGCTGCAATTTTCTTATTTTTACCCATAGTAAGCGGTCTTGTCATTCTCAAAGAGAAAATAGATGCTCAATTGGTTAATTTGATCACTATTTTCATTTTAAGTGGGTTGAGCTTCTTTACCTATGAAAGAGCTAAACTCTGGGGAAATACTCCTGCTTTAGAGTTGTATTGGGCCCAAAACTCACTTAATTCACCTCGGGCTCAAAGCTCTATAGCGGGTATGTTATTTGATCAGGGTAGAGTGCTTGAGGCTAATCTCTTTTTAGAAAAAGCAACTCAACGCATGCCTGAAAGTGCTTTATTGAACATGCGTTTACTATTGCAAAAAGTTTATTCAGATATAGCAACAGAACAAGATTTTTTAATAGCGTCTCAAATGCTGAGAAAACAGCCTTTTGATGCACAAGCTGTTCAGGCTTTACGTAATTTAGTTGAATATATTACAGATAATCATAAAACGCAGTATTATGGTAAATGGACATTACAGCTGATAAATGAATTAGAGACAAATAATGAATATAAAAATTATTCAGTATTTCAACGTTTAATACCTTATTTGAAAGCTAAAATTTATTTAGAGCAAGGAAATATAGAAAATTCTTTAAAATATTATAGTGATGCAATAATTCTATATAATGATGTTGAGGCGGGAATGATGATGGTGGCTGAAATTGGGGCAACCAGAAATTACAGTGAGGCATTATATCTTCTTCAGAGGGTAGAGGGGATATATATGAATCAAGATGCTAACACATTAAAGCGCAGTAAAGCGGAATATGATTTTGAAATTAAAAGATTAAAAATAGTTTTAAAAAATGGCATAGAACATAAAATTTGAAATATTAATCTTGGTTTTAATGATATTGAAAGCAAAATTTAATGTTTGTTCTTATGGGGTTGGAGATTGAAATGGTATTGAAGCGAAAGCATTTTATTTATTTATCTATGCTCTTAATGATAATGCTTGGCGTATATATTCGTTATTTGGCTGTTCAATACTCTATTGTTGACTCACCAGTTAGGGCAGATGCACAGGATTATTACAGTTACGCAGTAAATATGCGAGAGTGGGGGGTATATTCAAATGAATATAAAGCAAGTGTTAGCCCAAAACCAGACTCACTAAGAAGTCCAGGATTTCCTGATTTTGCCTATATTTTTTATAATTCAAATCAAGATATATTTGTTAAAAATATTCTTATTGCTCAAACTATCTTACAAATAGTTTCCTTTGCATTTCTTTTTTTTGTTTTATATCGTTTTTATGGGGCGCTTGTTTCGTTAATAACAGGTTGGTTTTTGTGGACATTTCCACATTTTGTAAACATTAATATTTATTTTTTATCAGAATCATTGTTCACATCATTGTTAGCTTCCTTAATTGGGATGGCTGTTTTATCTCATTTTTCCGAGAGAAAAAAAATACTTTATTATATGGCTTTTGCATTGTTATTAGGTTTTGCAATTCTTGTACGTCCAACATTGCAATATTTCCCAATTTTTTTATTTTTTATTTTCTATTTTTATTACCGAAAAATTACTCGTTCCGCAGTTTGGATCTTGATTATTTCCCTACTTCCGATGCTGTTGTGGGGAGGGCGCAACATTTTAGTTATTGGTCAATGGTCGGATCCGACTTTAATGATTAATGGGTTGTATCATGGGAGTTTTCCATGGTTTATGTACAATGATATTCCAGAAAGTTTTGGTTTTCCTTACCATTTTGATCCACAAGCAAGTGAAGTCTATCAAGGTATTGGCAGAACCCTTGAAATTATTTTTGAGAGATTTATTGCAGACCCTCTAAATTACCTATCTTGGTATCTGGTTGGGAAGCAATTTTTCTTATGGCAATGGAGTATCATTGCTGGTCAAGGTGATATTTTTATTTATCCAACTTTAGCTTCACCTTATTATGGGGAAAAGATTTCATTATTTACATATTCTGTAAATAAATTTATTCATTTATTTTGGTTGATAGGTGCTTTTTCTGGTTTGATTGTTGTTATTAAAAGGTTTTTAAAAAGAGAGACTTTGAGTTTTGCTCTTATAGTCATTAGTGCAGTTTTTTTATATGCTATTTTGATTCATATTATTGTCGCCCCATTTCCCCGCTATGGTATTCCTTTTAAAATTCCAGCAATGATTATATTTGCAATTACATTCAGTGAGATAATAAAGTGGGTCAAAAGAAAGTTTGCGTAATCCTGCCATGTTTGAATGAAGAAAAGGCTATTGCGAGTGTTGTGCGGGAGTTTATCGAGCATGTCGAAAATTGTACAGTATATGTATTTGATAACAATTCAACAGATAATACGATAGAAGAAGCTAAATCTGCTGGAGCATTGACTAGAGTCGTCAAGATGAAAGGAAAGGGGCATGTTGTTCAAGCGATGTTTCGGGATGTTGATGCGGATATTTATATTCTTGCGGATGGAGATGGTACATATCCTGCAAAAGAAGCCAAAGAAATGGTTGATTTACTTATGCTCCATGATGCTGATTTAGTGATAGGAAGTCGCTTGGGAACTTATAAAAGCAGTCAAAGCAGGAAGAAGCACTTTTTAGGTAATGTGTTGCTAACAAATACAGTGAATAAATTATTTGCAACTGAAGCCTATGATTTGCTGAGCGGATATAGAGTAATGTCTAGACGTTATGTAAAAACGATGCCGTTATTTTCAAAAGGTTTTGAGGTAGAAACAGCAATGACTGTTCATGCAATTGAAGTTGGGGCAAAAATAATTGAACATCCAATCACTTACCTGCCGCGTATAGAAGGTACTGAAAGCAAGCTTAATACATGGCACGATGGTTTCAAAATCAGTAAAGAAATATTTCAGCTTTATAAAGATTATTCCCCGAAAGTTGTGTACTTTATTTTGGCTATGTCTTTTATCTTGATGGGTTTTTTTATTGGAATACCGGTAGTTTTAGAGTATATCTATACAGGTTTGGTGCCAAAATTTCCTCGTGCAATCTTGGCTTCAGCATTAGTTACTATTGGTATTTTCACTGCTTTTATTGGTATTGTTCTGAGTGCGATATCAAAGTCGCGACGTGAGATGAAAAAATTAGCTTTTTTATCGATCAATTAAAACTATATGAAAAAGTTTTACTTTTTTTGTTTAGTCGGAGGCGCTGGATTTATATGCGATTACGTTGTTTTTCTTGCAGCAAATATATTTCTTAAGACTCATTTTTCTAAATTTATTGGATTTATGTGTGCTGTACAGCTTACATATTTTATGAATAAATTTATTACTTTTTCTCGCTCTAATGCAATTTATACTGCGTATATATTAGGGCAAGTGAAAGGATTTTTAATAAATATTTTTGTTTTTAGTGTGGTTTATTATTTTACTGAAAATCAGAATATTGGATTTTTTATGGCTGCAGGAATTACTTTAATATTTAATTTTTATTATGCAAAGTATTTTGCATTTAAGGCTAAATCTGAGGATTTTTAATGGCTATTTCTGTCGTTCTTCCTGCTAAGAATGAATCTGGAGCAATTGGTCAAACAATTGAACGAATTCAGGAATTACAATTAGTAGATGAAATTATTGTTATTAATGATGGGTCTACAGATAATACCCAAGATATTGCAGAAACAGCTGGGGCAAAAGTCATTACTCATCCATATTCAAAGGGTAATGGTGCAGCAATTAAGACTGGTGCTAGAAATGCAACGGGTGATATTATTATTTTTATGGATGCTGATGGTCAACACGATCCAAACGATATTAAAAAATTAATAGAGAAAATTGAACAAGGGTATGATCTCGTTGTAGGTGCTCGCCAGAAGGGATCACAAGCAAGTGTAGGTCGTGGTGTTGCAAATAGCTTATATAATAATCTTGCAACATATATGTCTGATCATAAAGTTGAGGATTTAACATCGGGCTTTAGAGCTGTACGTGCAGAAAAATTTAGAGAGTTTGTTTATCTTTTGCCTAATGGTTTTTCTTACCCCACCACCAGCACCATGGCGTTTTTTAGAGCCGGTTATTCTGTGACTTATGTGCCGATACATGCTGCAAAGCGTATTGGTAAAAGTCATATTCATCCAGTAAAGGATAGTGTACGTTTCTTTTTAATTATTTTTAAAATTGCAACGTTGTATTCACCTTTAAAAATGTTCCTTCCAATCGCGGTTCTTTTATTTATGATGGCTACAGGTTGGTATGGTTATACTTTGTATGAATATCAAAGATTTACAAATATGAGTGCTTTACTTTACACAGGAAGTATTATGATTTTTCTGATGGGGTTAATTTCAGAACAGATTACAGCTTTGATGTATAAGAAAGATGAGAGAGATTTATTTTGATCTCTAGTCTAAAAAATATTTGGAAAATATTAACACCACTCGATAAGCGAAAGCTTAGTATTGTCTCCGTTTTAGTTGTTTTTATGACAATTATTGAGTCTTTAGGTGTGGTTTCTATAATGCCTTTTTTAGCTGTATTGGCAAATCCTGAGAGTATTCAACAAAATTTTTTATTAAAAAAAATATATATACTGTTGGGTGTAAATAATAGTAATCAATTTATTATTTATTTGGGAGGTATTTCATTATTCATTGTTGTTTTTTCAGCTGTTATAAAAATTATAACTCAGCATAGTTTAAATCGATTTTCAAATTTACAACGTCATTATTTTTCCAGTCGATTACTCGATATTTATTTAAAACAGAATTACAGCTTTTTTATTCAGAGAAATAGTGCAGATTTGATAAAAATTATATTAAATGATGTAGATCAAGTCGTATGGGGGGTGCTTCAACCATTATTAGTGATTTTATCGTATGGTTTTATTGTGATTGCAATGATCTTGATATTGATCTTTTATGATCCTTTAATGGCATTGACGATCGCCAGTGTAATTATTGCTTTTTATACACTAATGTTCTTTGTCGTGAAAAAATTTATGAAAAGAATCAGTCAGGAGTATTCTAAAGCAAACCAAGAACGCTACCAAAGCTGTCAAGAAGTTTTTGGTGGTATAAAAGATGTCATGATCAATCATGCGCATGATTATTATTCTAAACGATTTAATCAAAACTCCAGAATACATGCACGCCATCTAGCTTCACAAGAATCATTGGGGCAAATACCATTACATATTATAGAAACGATTGGTTATGGCTGTTTGATTCTTTTGGCTATTTTTTTAGTTTTACAGAATCACAATGTTGGAACAATTTTACCTGTTATAGGATTGTATGGAGTAGCAGCATATAGAATGTTACCTGCGGCACAAAATATTTATCGAGCGATCACAACTTATAAGTTTTCTGAGCATATTTTAAATAGTGTCAGTCGTGAGTTTGAACTTGATTCAAATGAAGCGAAGCATAGTATTCGTCAGGAAGTGATTGAGTTTAATCATAGTGTTGAGTTAGAGGATGTGAGCTTTGCTTATCCTAATAGTCCTGAGAAGAAAATTTTAGAACATATTAACCTTAAAATAGATAAAAATAGCAGTTTAGGGATTACAGGAAAAAGTGGTTCTGGTAAAAGTACGTTGATGGATATTTTGTTGGGACTTTTAAAACCCACATCTGGTGTTTTAAAAATTGATTGTCAAGTAATCAATGATAGTAATGTGCAAGATTGGCAAAGTTTAGTGAGTTATGTGCCACAATTTATTTATTTGGCAGATATGACAGTTGCTGAAAATATTGCATTTGGTATTGCTAAAGATCAGATTGATTTTCAATTAGTCAAAAATGTTGCAAAACTTGCTCAAATAGATGAGTTTATTACTCAAAATTTGAAAGATGGCTATAATACGATGATTGGGGAACGTGGCATTTTATTGTCTGGTGGACAACGGCAACGTTTGGGGATTGCACGTGCTCTATATAAGCAACCACAAGTTATTTTTATGGATGAGGCAACGAGTGCGTTAGATACGGAAACTGAGCAAGCTGTCAATGAAGCGATTCAGAGTCTCAATGGAAAAATAACAATGGTGATTATTGCACATAGAGAAAGCGCAGTAGCAGGGTGTGATGGATATTTTTTTTTGAATAGTTTAAAAGTTAAAAAATAGAAGGTGGGGAATATTAATCAGAATTGGTTTTTTAAAATTTTAATTTTACAGATTTTCTTAAGATGACATATAGTGTGAGTAATGAGGGGGATTATACAATGAGAAAAATAAGTGAGGATGGAATTATCAGATCTAATTTAAGTGTTGTTGATGATATTGGTACTGTTTATATTGGGGAAGAATATATTTATCGAGTGATTAATTTTGATCATGTGAATGATGTAAAGAAATTACTGGATTCTGGTTTGATAAAAGAATTAACTTCAAGAGGTATTTTTCCAAAAACAGAGATTTCAAAAAAACAAATAAATGGCGATGAATTTGTTCTACAGCATGAAAAGATTAGCCGAGTTATTTATCCTTTTGAATGGTCACCGGAAATGTTACGTAAAGCAGCATTGTGTGTTTTAGAAGTAAATGAATGTGCAAATAAATATGGTTACGAGTTAAAAGATGCGCATCCATATAATATTTTATTTAAGTATAATCAGCCAATGTTTGTTGATTTTGGCAGTATTGTTAAGCGTAAAGTACAAGGTCATTGGATAGCTAAAAAGGAATTTTTGGATTGTTATTTTCATAATTTAAAATTAGTACAAAATGGATTCTTAAGCTTATATAAGACAGCATTTCATCGCAAAGGTACTGGCTATACAGATATTGAGACTCTTAGAATAAACAATAAAGTGTATAGCTTTTTAGGAGATAAATTTTCAAAAAAGATCAATAAAATACTATATTATTATCAATATGGGGTTTTTGTAAATAATACTGCAATTGAAAAGAAGTTTAAG
>NZ_JAYRTF010000004.1:0-175217 GCF_041919735.1 Acinetobacter sp. | reverse complement strand
AAGTCGTAAAGCTCAGAAAGCTGTTGTTGAACAAAGAAACTTAAATCCTGTGCTTGACTCTTGTGGTTAAAAACAGGACATTTTAAATGGTTTATCGCATAGACATTTTAATTGGTGAATAACAACTTTTGATTTCTTTTCTAAATCATATTCTTAGCTTATAGCAAAAAGCCCAGTGATCACAAATTGGGCTTTTCTATTGATTTTTCACATTTCACACTTAATATTTCAAAAATGATCTATGCTTTTATGTAGTTTAAGTTAAGCTTAAAGCATAAAAAATTCCTTGATAAAACATATATCCCAGTAGTTATTCATTTTGCAAGTGCCTGCACTATCCGCTCAAACCACGCAAACACGTTTTTTTATTCTTGCTTTTAACAGTCTATAAAAAAACCGGATATGAATCCGGTTTTTTGTTATCTATTCTATTTAACGATGCGTATGAATCGACATCACAATCCCCATACCAGCCAGCATGGAAATAACAGCTGTACCGCCATAACTCATCAGCGGCAGCGGATCGCCTGTAACTGGCAAAATACCGCTGACCATGCCGGAGTTTAAAAACACAAAGAAGAAGAAAGTTAAACCTGTCGCGCCTGCATATAAGCGTCCAAAATTATGAAAACTGTTCATGCCGATCATTAAGCAGCGGATGATAATAGCCGCAAAAAGGCTGAACAGCAAAAATACGCCAATAAAACCGAATTCTTCAGCATAGGTCGACATAATAAAGTCAGTATGATGTTCCGGCAAATAACCCAAATGCGACTGCGTGCCTTCGGTAAAACCTTTGCCTGTCATGCCGCCAGAACCGATAGCAATCTTCGACTGAATAATGTTCCAGCCTGCACCCAAAGCGTCCGACTCTGGATCAAACAGCGTCAGAATCCGCTTCTTTTGATATTCCTGCAAAAAGAACATCCACAGCAATGGCGCAGCAACAGCCAGCACACCCAGCGCACCTGCAATCAAACGCCATGACATGCCACTTAAAAACAGCACAAAAATACCCGGAATGATTAAGCCGATGTTTAAATCGGGCTGCAAAGCCACCAAAAGAAAAGGCACCATCATAATGACCAGCGCCACAATAATATGGATCAGCTTAGGCGGAAAAGCGCGGTTTGAAAAATACCATGCCATCATCAGCGGCATCGCAAATTTCATCACCTCACTGGGCTGCATGCTGCCTATGCCCGGCAAGGTAATCCAGCGTTTCGCGCCCAAGCGCGTTTCACCTACCGCCAAAACCAGCAGCAGCATGAACAAGCCGAAAATATAAAAATATGGACTCACTGCCTGATAAACTTTTGGCGGCACCTGCGCGCACAGGAACATAATAATGAAACCCACGCCAAAGCTCGTTGCCTGGCGCATCACCATACCGGAATCACCTGCGGTCGCACTGTAAACCACCATCAAGCCTAGCATGGCATTGATGATCAGAAAACAAAGCAGCCAAGGATCTAAATGCAATTTGGTCCAGCGTGATGCATCGTGTTTTATGCTCAGGCCATCACGGGCGGACTGACGTAAAAAGCGATACTGCTGTGAAGGAATCATTTGCTGCGCATACTTAAAAACAAAGTGGGGAAATTATAAGTTAAAGCGGCAAGGAATAAATCATTGCCGCTTAAAATATTCTATATTTACTTAAATTGCGGACTGCTGAGACGCCAAAATCAATTTGGCCAGCTCTAAATCATCAGGATAAGTGATTTTAATATTATCCGAACGGCCCGGCACGACTTGCACAGGTTCAGACAGATGCTCTAAAGCGCTCGCTTCATCGGTAATGCTGACTTGCGCCAGCAAAGCCTGCTCAATCGCATGTTTCAGTACGCCAAGTTTCGCCATTTGCGGCGTTTGCGCCTGCCAGAGCTTAGAACGGTCGACCGTTTTCGAGATTTCTGCACCCGTCTCAACAGATTTCAGCGTATCACGCACAGGAATGGCCAAAATAGCGCTTTGACCAGACGCAGCCGCGGCATTCACCAGCTGAATCAAAGAGTCCTGCGTGACGCATGGACGCGCAGCATCATGCACCAGCACCCAATCCTCTTCCGAAGCAATTTGGGATAAATAATTCAGCGCATTCAGTACAGAATTCACCCGCTCTGAACCGCCTAAGCAAAAATGCGCTTTTTCCAAAGCTTCAAATGCGATGGTTTTGGCAAAATTATCCTGCTCGCCGATTGCCAGCACATAGCCGGACAAAGGCAAAGAATTCAGCCTTAAAACAGTATGTTCTAAGACCGTCTTATTCTGAATGACTTGATACTGTTTAAGTTCGGACTTTGAAAATCGGCTGCCTGAACCCGCTGCAGGGATCACTGCCCACAATTTAAGGTTCTGGGGGCAGTTCAGCTGGTTCTTCATTGGTGCGTAAATCTGCTTGATTAGGATTGACGTAAATCGGCTTATATTGTGTATTTACAGTGCTCATCTGCACGAATGTTTCATGAGGCTTAATCAGGCCTAAATCTAAACGTGCATGTTCTTCAATGGCTTCTACACCATTTTTTAAATCATAAACTTCCGCGGCTAAGACGCGGTTGCGTTCTTTTAATTCTTCATTCAGCTCAATTTGCTGCTGCACTTTTTGCTGCAGTTTTTGATGGTCTTTATGGCCACCTTCACCAAACCAGTATAAATATTGAAACCCTGCGATCAATAAGATCGCAAGGCCCAACAATGCTTTACTCACTTTGGAGTCAAATACATTTAACATAGATAGCATGTACGCTTAGTTCAAACCTTTGAACTCAGCTTTACCGCGATATGCAGCTTTAGTCAATTCTTCAATGCGAAGCAATTGGTTATATTTTGCAACACGATCAGAACGGCACAGTGAACCCGTTTTGATTTGGCCCGCTGCCGTACCCACTGCTAGATCTGCAATAGTAGAATCTTCAGTTTCGCCAGAACGGTGTGAAATCACAGTCGTATAGCCATTTGCTTTCGCAAGATAGATTGCATCTAAAGTTTCAGTCAATGTACCGATTTGGTTGTATTTGATCAGAATCGAGTTGCCCACTTTCTCATCAATACCGCGTTGAAGAATCTTAGGATTTGTAACGAACAAGTCATCACCAACCAATTGGATTTTGTCGCCAAGGATAGAAGTCAGGTAAGACCAGCCTTCCCAATCCGACTCGTCCAAACCATCTTCAATCGAGATGATTGGGTATTGGTTTGCAAGGCCTGCAAGATAGTCAGCAAACTGGTTGCTTGTGAATGCTTTGTTGCCTTCACCAGCAAGGATGTATTGACCATCTTTGTAGAATTCTGAAGATGCGCAGTCAAGAGCCAGCATGATGTCAGAACCTGCTTTGTAGCCTGTTTGCTCAATTGCAGAAAGAATCACAGTGATTGCTTCTTCGTTTGAGCGAAGGTTTGGCGCAAAACCGCCTTCATCGCCAACAGCAGTGTTTAAACCTTGTTTCTTCAAAACTGATTTTAAAGAATGGAAGATTTCCGCACCTGCACGAAGCGCTTCAGCGAATGAAGTGAAGCCGACTGGCTCGATCATGAATTCTTGAATATCAACAGTGTTGTCTGCGTGAGCGCCGCCGTTCAAGATGTTCATCATTGGAACAGGCATAGTCAAAATGCTGTTGTTGCGAAGATCTGCGATGTATTGGAAAAGTGGAATTTTCTTTTCATCAGCAGCAGCGCGCGCAGCAGCAAGAGAAACTGCAAGAGTCGCGTTAGCGCCTAATTTTTCTTTGTTTTCAGTACCGTCAAGCGCGATCATTGTGTTATCAATGTCTTTTTGCTCGAATACTGATTTGCCGATCAGCGCTTCACGAATAAGTGTGTTTACGTTGTTTACAGCAGTTTTAACGCCTTTACCCAAGTAACGCGCTTTATCGCCATCACGAAGTTCTAAAGCTTCACGAGAACCAGTTGAAGCACCAGATGGTGCACATGCACGGCCAACTACGCCAGATGCTAAGATAACGTCTGCTTCGATGGTTGGGTTACCACGAGAGTCCAAAATTTCACGTGCACGAATGTCAACGATTTGACTCATGAACAGTTCCTCAGTTGATTAATAATAAGATAGGTCAAAAATGACCTATCAAGTGTTTCGAATTAATGGGTATCTAACTTGCTGAAACCTTTGACCAAGGTATCCAACTCTTTTAACTGCGCCAAGAAAGGTTCAAGCTGTGACATGCGCAGTGCGCAAGGACCGTCACATTTGGCCTTTTCCGGATCTGGATGCGCTTCTAGGAACAAGCCTGCCAAACCTGTCGCCATGCCTGCGCGCGCCAAAGTGGTAATTTGCGCGCGGCGTCCGCCAGCAGAATCTGAACGGCCGCCCGGTGTTTGCAATGCATGCGTCACATCAAAGAACACAGGAACATTCATTTCCTTCATGGTGTCAAAGCCCAGCATGTCTACAACCAAGTTGTTATAGCCAAATGCTGAACCGCGCTCACAAAGAATCAGTTTGTCATTCCCAGCTTCCAGACACTTATGCAGAATGTGGCGCATTTCATGCGGCGCGAGGAATTGCGCTTTTTTGATATTGATGATGGCTTGAGTTTTCGCCATCGCTTCAACAAGGTCGGTCTGACGGCTTAAAAATGCAGGAAGCTGAATAATGTCAGCAACTTCCGCCACAGGCGCAGCCTGATACGGCTCATGCACGTCAGTAATGATCGGCACATTAAAGTGTTTTTTAATGTCAGCAAGCCACTCGATCCCTTTTTCCAGGCCGGGGCCACGAAAAGAGTTTAAGCTTGAACGGTTGGCTTTATCAAAACTTGCTTTAAACACATACGGAATATCTAGACGTTTGCAGATATCTACATATGTTTCAGCAATTTCAAAAGCTAAATCTTTAGATTCGAGTACGTTCATGCCGCCGAATAGTACAAATGGCAAATGATTTGCCATTTGCATATCGCCTAAACGTACAATTTCTTGCGGTTTTAATTGTGACATTTAAACTTCCTAGTTTTATTCCTGATCCAGAATCACTTGGTTTTTTTGTACTGCTTTTTCGCAGCATCAATAAAGCTAGCAAATAATGGATGTCCATCACGTGGTGAACTTGTAAATTCCGGATGGAATTGTACAGCAATAAACCAAGGATGTTCAGGAATTTCAATAGTTTCAACTAGACGTTGAACAGGTGAATAACCTGAGATTTTCATGCCTTTTTCTTCAAGCACTGGAATATAGCGGTTGTTCATTTCGTAACGGTGACGGTGACGTTCAATGATGTCAGTTGAACTATAGACTTCGGCTGTTTTAGTGCCCGCAACCAATTCAGATTTCTGAGCGCCTAAACGCATTGTGCCGCCAAGGTCAGATTCAGCATTGCGCTGCTGCACTTCACCGCGCTCATCCAGCCATTCAGTAATCAAACCAATCAGCGGAGACTTCGTAGAACGGTTAAATTCAGTCGAAGTTGCATCGCTGATGCCCGCTACATTGCGTGCATATTCAATCACAGCCAGCTGCATGCCGAGGCAGATACCAAGGAAAGGCACGCCGTTTTCGCGCGCGAAACGGATGGCTTTCATTTTGCCTTCTGTGCCGCGCTCGCCAAAACCGCCAGGAACCAAGATCGCATCAGCATCTTTCAATACTTCGTTTACATCTTGGCTTTCAAGTTCTTCAGCATTGACATAATCAATCTGAACTTTTACGCGGTTTTTAATGCCGGCATGCAAAAGCGCTTCATTGACTGATTTATATGCATCTGGAAGTTCAACATATTTACCGACCATGGCAACACGTACTGTGTATTCAGGGTTCAGCAGCGCTTCTACAACATTATCCCAGTCAGTTAAATCTGCTTCTGGAAGATTGTCATAGCCAAAACGTTCACAGATTAAATCGTCAACATTTTGCTCGTAGAAAGTGCGTGGAATTTGGTAAATCGAACGTGCATCCTTGCATACCACAACTGCGCGCGCTTCAACGTTCGTGAACAGCGCAATTTTGCGGGTTGTGTCTGCATCAACATCATGCTCTGTACGGCAGATCAAGATGTCTGGCTGAATGCCGATAGACAGCAGTTCTTTTACAGAATGCTGTGTCGGTTTTGTTTTCAGCTCTGCAGCAGATTTAATGTAAGGAAGAAGCGTTAAATGCATCAGCATAGTGCGCTTGTGGCCAAGCTCAACCATCAACTGACGTACAGACTCCATGAATGGGAGAGATTCGATGTCGCCTACTGTGCCGCCGATTTCAACAATCGCAACGTCATAGCCTTCGCCTGCGCGAAGCACACGTTCTTTAATATTGTCGGTAATGTGCGGAATCACTTGAACAGTGCCGCCTAGATAATCACCGCGGCGTTCTTTATTTAAAACGTCTTGGTACACGCGGCCTGACGTAAAGTTGTTTAACTTTGTCATTTTCGCACGACGCAAGAAACGTTCGTAATAACCCAAGTCTAAGTCAGTTTCGGCACCATCCTCTGTGACAAAAACTTCACCATGCTGGAATGGGCTCATAGTCCCTGGATCGACATTAATGTATGGATCCATTTTGACCATGGTCACTTTTAAACCACGGGCTTCTAAAAGCGCAGCAACTGAAGCGGCTGAAATACCTTTACCTAGTGATGAAACTACACCACCAGTCACGAAAATAAAATGGGTCATTGGGTTTCTCGTACAATCGAGCCTAATTAGGCCTGCAATGTTGCGCAATTTTACTTTACCTTGCACCAATAAAGCAAAGTCATTCCGCATCAATTCATAGAACAATAAACAATTGGCTATTCTATCAGCATTTCCGATATAAAATTAGCTAAAATTTCGATGATTTTCATAATCCATTTTATGGTTATAATATGGATATCCGTTTAACGCTTAATTTTGTGCAACTATGAATAAAAAACTTTTAATTTGCGGTGCAATCGCGACTGCATTACTGATTACTGCCTGTGTTAAAAAAGAAGAACCGAAGCAAGAAGAGCAAGAGCAGGTTGAAACTGCCGCTTCTGAAGCGCAGCCAGCAGAACAGGCACAATTTGAAAGTTTAGAATCTGCTGACAATCAGCCAATTGAACCAACGCCTGCGCATCAAGAAGTGATTCGTGAAGAAACTCCGAACACCACCACTGAAATCCGCCGTGAAGTGAACAACAGCCAGCCTGCTGCTGAAGAAGTTCAGCGCCCTGCTGCACCGAAAGCAGAAGCGCCTAAAGCTGCAGACAAGCCTGCTCAAGCTGCGCCTAAGCAAAACAGCAGCAGCTCTCAAACTGAAGATGATGCTGTTGCGGCAGCCATTGCAGCAGCAACACCTGCATTGAATAACTGATCCGCCCGCAGCAATAAAAGAAAAAGCCCAGTCATCGTACTGGGCTTTTTCTTTTCACATTATTTATTGTTTGATCAATCACGCAGTCAATCAAACTATTTGCCCCAAACATCAATACTCCTGCCTGCCAGCTGGATGCCCTCGCAAAAGATGCCAATTCCCGGCATGCCTATAATGCCTATAAATAAGGTTTTAGCTTTTCCGCCAAAAATTCAATAAACAAACGTACACGCTTCGGCAAATGCTCCTGCAAATAATACACTGCATGAATTTTTTGATAATGCAGTTCGATTTGATCTTCAAATAAAGCGGTTAATCGACCCGCCTGCAAATCATCCTGCACCAGAAAACGCGACAAACAAGTAATGCCATTGCCGTCTAAAGCCAGCTGCCTCACAGTCTCGCCATTTGATGCCTTAATTTTCGGCCGTGCCGTGAACGGTTTATTATTCACATTGACCGGCCATGTATTCAGATGCAATACCTGACTGAATCCAATTAAATCATGCTGGAGCAATTCCTCCGGATGTACCGGATGCCCTTTTTCCGCTAAATACGCAGGGCTGGCGGCAATATACAAACGGCTTCTGCATAAAAGCTTCGCATGCAGCGTAGAATCATTCAGCTCGCCAAAACGGATGGCCACATCAGTTTGATGCTCAAGCAGATCAATAACCTGATCATGATTATTCAGCTCAATTTCAATGTTTGGATATTTCTGCATGAATTCATGCATTAACGGCACAATCACATGCAGTACAAACGGTGTAGCGGAATCGACCCGTATTAAGCCTGAAATGTCTTCATCCGCTTTTTGCAGAGAATCTTCCGCCTCTGCCAAATCGTTCAATATCCGTCTGGTTTTGGCTAAAAACAGCTGCCCTTCCTGCGTCAGCTTGATTTTCCGCGTTGTTCTTTCCAGCAGCGTTACATTCAATTTAGACTCTAACCGCTGCAGCGCACGGCTTATGCCCGATGCTGTTTGCCCCAGACGGTCTGCAGCCATGACAATTGAACCGCTGTCTACAATTGCTGTAAATGCCTGCAATTCTTCAATAGTCGATTTCATGCGGAATTTTTATTCCTGATATTTAATCAATAATATTTTGCAAATTACCGCATTTTTTAGCAATGATTAAAACTGCAAAATACAGATATTCAATAAATAGCCCTTGAGTATTCATCATGACCGTTCCTAAATTTGGCGTTGGCACTTTCCGTTTAAGCGGGCAAGCCGTTATCGATTCCGTTAAAAATGCGCTCAGCGCTGGATACCGCGCAGTTGATACGGCGCAGATTTACGGTAATGAAGCTGAAGTCGGCCAAGCGATTGCTGAAAGCAGCGTGGCCCGCGCAGATCTTTTTTTAACCACCAAAATCTGGGTTGAGCATTATGCGCCAGACACATTGATTCCCAGTTTAAAAGAAAGCTTAAGCAAACTGCGCACAGAAGCCGTCAATCTCACACTGATTCACTGGCCTGCGCCTAAAATGGGTGTCGATATTCCTGAATTGATGCACACCTTGCTGGAAGCTAAAAAACAAGGCCTAACACAGCATATCGGCATTTCCAACTTCAATATCGCGCTGACGCAGCAAGCCATCGACAGCATTGGCGCGGAGAATATTGCCACCAACCAGATTGAAATCAGCCCCTATTTGCAAAATGAAAAACTGACTGCTTTCTTAAAAACGCAGCAGATTGATGTGACTTCTTATATGACATTGGCGTATGGCAAAGTGCTGAACGATCCTGTGCTGAACCGCATCGCACAGCAGCATCAGGCATCGGCTGCGCAAATCGCCTTGGCTTGGGCGCTGCAAAAAGGCTATTCAGTGATTCCGTCTTCTACAAAAATAGCGCATTTAAAGGCAAATCTGCGCGCGCAGGACATTCAGCTGAATGATGAAGAAATGCGCACCATTGCCAGCCTTGAGCGGAATGGCCGCGAAGTGGATCCTGAAGCATTAGCGCCGGCATGGGACTGAATTAAGAATGAAAAGCACAGCAATGAAGCTTAACTTTCCTCTGCTGGCCTTAGCCGTTGGCGCATTTGCAATTGGCACAACAGAATTTTCACCCATGGGCTTTCTGCCGGAAATTGCTCGAGATCTGGAGGTACCCATTGCACAAGCCGGCCTGCTGATCAGCGCTTATGCGGCTGGCGTCATGCTTGGCGCACCTTTCATGACCTTATGGTTCTCACGCTATCCTAAGCGTAAAGCCCTCATCTTATTGATGGCGATCTTTACCATCGGCAATCTGCTGGCCGCGCTGGCGCCGAGCTATTTAGGGCTGCTGGGTTCCAGACTGATCACCAGTCTAAACCACGGCGCTTTTTTCGGCATCGGCTCAGTGGTTGCAGCCAGTGTCGTGCCGAAAGACAAGCAGGCTTCAGCTGTGGCGATGATGTTTATGGGACTGACCATCGCCAATATAGGCGGAGTGCCTTTAGCCACCTATGTCGGTCAGCACATTAGCTGGCGTGTTTCATTTATGGCAATTTCAATCTTAGGCATAATCACCATGCTGGCGCTGTGGAAAGCCTTGCCGCAAGGCAGCGCTGCAGCCAAACCTGATGTAAAAGCTGAGCTGAAAGTGCTTACCCGCCTGCCCGTAGTGCTTGCCCTGCTGACCACAGTCATGAGCGCTGGCGCCATGTTCGCTTTATATACCTATATCACGCCTAGCCTAAAAGCCTTTCTGCATGCTAGCCCGGAAATGATTACCCTTATGCTGGTGCTGATTGGTATCGGTTTTTCTATCGGCAACCATTTGGGCGGAAAATTTGCAGACCGCTCTTTAGAGAAAACCCTCATTGCTTTTCTGCTCGTGCTGATGGTGATGATGCTGTTATTTCCGATTTTGGCGCAAACTGCTGCCGGCGCCGCAATTGCGCTAGTGATTTGGGGCACCGCTGCTTTTGCGGTAGTGCCGCCACTGCAAATGCGGGTGATGTCCGTGGCGCATGAAGCGCCCGGGCTGGCCTCATCGGTGAATATCGGCGCATTCAACTTAGGCAACGCCCTAGGTGCAGCAGCTGGCGCTGCAGTGCTGAATCTCGGCTGGAACTATCAAGCCGTTTCCTATTCAGGCGCAGTATTGAGCGCACTGGCTTTAGTGCTGGTCATGCTGCAAATGAAAGTTTTCGCGCCGCAGAACAACAGCTCAGCTGTGAATAAAAAAGATCAAGACTTGCAGGATGATGAACTGCATTGTTAATGTGATTGAAAATATATTTTCAATCATAAAAGCCCGTGATTGCCTGTCATCGCGGGCTTTTATTCAATAGAAATACAGATACATCATTGCACCTTAAGTTTTAGCCGCTTCCAGCAAAAAGAAATCTGCGGCTAGACGTGAAGCCCAAGAGCGGGTTTCTTTGAAGCCTTCATAAAAACCGCAATGACTGCCTTTTTTGGTCGTGACCACCGCCACACTGCGCATTTGCCGCACAATAGCCTTATAAGGCTCAAAATTGCGGATATGGCAAATCGGATCATCTTCCGCATTCAAGACCAAAAGCGGAATTTCAACCTGCTCAAAAACATAGATAGGATTGGTCGCCTGATTATAGCTGCTGTAACCGTCAAAACCGGCCATTTCAAAATAGGCCTGCTCAAAATCAAACAGTGTTTTCGACTGCAGCACTTTGGGCAGAGTTGCGGTTTTTTCCCACGTTTGCTGATACGGCTCTACAAAGTTTTGGAACAGCTTCTTGGTCATCATCATGCTGTAAAACGGATGCACATTTTTAAAGCCGGATTCGGTGTTATAGCCCGGACACAAGGCAAAAGCCGCTTTAAAAGGCGTGTCTTTCCCTTGCTCGCCCAAATAGCGCACCAATAAACCTGTTCCGGCTGAAGACCCCATGCAGTACAAATCTGAAGCTGGAAATTTCTGCTGAATAAATGCCAGCTGTTCACGCAAATCATCGGTTGAACCGAATAAATTCATTTTAGGCACTGGCATCGGCAAGCCTGCATGGCCACGGCGCAGGCACAGCGCGATACGCCAGCCTGTATATTGATGCAGATCCCGCACCAACTCGCGCATGCTTTCGGGCGTGCCGGTAATGGTATGTAAAATGACAATGGTGGGAAAATCTGGCGCAGCATCCAGCCCATACCACGCGACGCCGGTAATGCCGCCATCCTGCATTGTCAGCTGATCTGTCTGTTCATAGCGCAAATGAATCTGGCGTTTTTTAATTAAATCAAAATACAGTAAATGCGCATGCGTATTTGACAGCCAAGGCGTTGGCCTATATTTGCGGTGAAGCTGAGGAAGCTGCTCAAAAATAGCTTTAAATTCGCCTTGCGGATTGAAATACAGCTTGGGCTGTTCTGCGCCAACAGCTGAATCCAATGCCGCTAAAGCGCGGCGGCTCAACCTATTCAACCAACGCCCCATAGACTCACCTCCGATATCGAATTACGCATCATCCATCATGCTTGGCACATCATTGATTTGCTCAATCTGCCGCAGCCTACTTCACTTTGGCAAAAATGCCGCCATGCGCTGCCCCATTTGCGCGGCCAAAGCTTCCAAACCGCTCTTTGGACGGATCATCACCTCAAAATCCACAATTTGGCCCTGTTCATTAAATTGCATCATATCAATGCCTTTTAATTTTTTCTCGCCGACATTGGCCGAAAACTCCAGCACCACGCTTTGTCCATCTTCACTATAAAACTCCCTGTGATAGCTAAAGTTTTCAAAAACCTGGATCACATTGGTCAAAATAAAGGTCACCACCTGCTTGCCTGGATATGGGTTATAGGCCACTGGCGAACGGAAGACCACATCCTCCGCCAGCAGTTCATTCAAGATGCTCATATCGCGTGTTTCCAGCATCTGATGCCATTTTTGTATTGCTGATTTGGTCTTTTCGATACTCATTTTTCTGTCCTTGTTTTGTTAATAAGCCTCCCTTCAATAAAGGGAGGTTGGGAGGGATTCTTCTTGTTTTGAGACAATCCCCCTAAATCCCCCTTTTTCTAAGGGGGACTTCCATTAAATAACCGCCGCCAATTCTGCACCCTGACGGATGGCGCGCTTCGCATCCAGCTCGCCCGCTTCTTTGGCGCCGCCAATCAAATGTACATTTTTACCATCTGATTTCAGCTGTTCATACATCGCAGTATATTCTTCCTGACCCGCGCAGATAATCACATGATCAACTTCCAGCACGACCGGCTGATCATTCACAATGATATGCAAGCCTTGATCGTCAATTTTTTCATAGCTTGCGCCCGCAATCATTTTTACATCACGGTGCTTTAAGCCAGTGCGGTGAATCCAGCCGGTGGTTTTGCCTAAACTGGCGCCCACTGATTTAGACTTGCGCTGCAGTAAATAAATCTCGCGTTCTGACTGCTCGACACTCGGCTGCTTTAAGCCGCCGACATACGCATAAGAAGTATCAATGCCCCACTCATCATAGAATTTTTCAGGGTTGAGGCTGCCGCTTTCCCCTTCATGGCTCAAATACTCTGCCGTATCAAAACCGATGCCGCCTGCGCCAATAATCGCCACACGCTTGCCGACAGGCTTGCGCTCTTTCAGCACGTCTAAATAGCTCAGCACTTTGGGATGATCAATCCCTTCGATATGCAGCTGGCGCGGTGTCACACCAGTCGCCACCACAATGTCATCAAAGTCGGATTGCGCCAACTCTTCATAGGTTGCTGTATGATTCAGCACCAGCTTAATGCGCGGCTGCAGTTCAATTTTACGTTTAAAATAACGCAAAGTCTCATAAAACTCTTCTTTGCCCGGAATGGTTTTGGCAATATTGAACTGTCCGCCAATTTGGCTGGCTGCATCAAACACAGTGACATTGTGGCCGCGGTCAGCCGCATATGTGGCAAAGCTTAAACCCGCAGGCCCTGCGCCAATCACAGCGATATTTTTTTCCTGAGCTGATTCTTTAAACAGCAATTCTGTTTCGTGGCATGCGCGCGGGTTAACCAAGCATGTCGCAATTTTCATAGAGAAGATATGATCCAGACAAGCTTGGTTGCAGCCAATGCAGGTATTGATTTCATCACTGCGGCCTTGCTCTGCCTTCTGCACAAAAAAGGCATCTGCCAGCATCGGACGCGCCATAGATACCATATCAGCATGGCCGGACGCCAAAACATGTTCAGCCATTTCTGGCGTATTAATGCGGTTTGAGGTAATCAGCGGCACTTTCACCATGCCTTTGAGTTTTTCAGTTACCCACGTGAACGCTGCGCGCGGCACTTTGGTCGCAATGGTCGGAATACGCGCTTCATGCCAGCCAATACCGGTATTGATAATGGTCGCGCCTGCTTTTTCAATTTCTTTGGCCAGCTGCACCACTTCATCAAAGGTTGAACCGCCATCGACCAGATCCAGCATTGATAAACGGTAAATAATAATGAAATTTTCACCAACTTCTGCACGGGTGCGCTTGACGATTTCAATCGGGAAGCGGATGCGGTTTTCATAACTGCCGCCCCATTCATCATCGCGGTGGTTGGTGCGCGCTGCAATAAACTCGTTAATTAAATAGCCTTCTGAGCCCATAATTTCGACTCCGTCATAGCCGGCATATTGTGCAAGCTTGGCGCAATTGACAAAGTCCGCAATGGTTTGCTCGACCTCTGCAGATGTGAGTGCATGCGGTTTGACTGGATTAATAGGCGCTTGAATCGCGGATGGCGCAACATTGTCCGGCTGGTACGAATAGCGGCCAGTATGCAAAATCTGCAAAGCAATTTTACCGCCGGCATCATGCACAGCTTGAGTCACAACTTTGTGCTTTTCCGCTTCTGCACGGCTATCCAGCTTATTGCCGCCTGCAAAAGTTAAGCCCGCATCATTCGGAGAAATGCCGCCTGTCACAATTAAACCTACGCCGCCCTCTGCACGCTCTGCATAAAAAGCCGCCATGCGTTCAAAGCCGCCGGGCGCCTCTTCCAAGCCCACATGCATAGACCCCATCAATACGCGGTTTTTCAATACAGTAAAGCCCAAGTCCAATGGCGCAAGTAAATTTGGATAGTTCGACATTTTCTCTCCTTAGCGTGCTGTTCAGCTGGCTGTTTTTATCCTGTTTGCACAATGTAATCTGCTTGAAGCAATTATTCATGCAACTTGTTGCATACTTTTATATTCGAGATTTGATTTTTATGCAACATGTTGCATAATAAAAGCTGTTAAAAAATATAAGCCGTCATTTTATGTCTTTAGCCCATGTCTTACTGACCAGCTTAATTGAAAAACCCAGTACAGGCATTGAGCTTGCACGGCGCTTTGACCGTTCTATGGGCTTTTTCTGGAATGCCACACATCAGCAGATTTACCGTGAACTAAGCGCCATGCAGCAAAAAGGCTGGATTTCACCGATTGAAGATGATGATGCGCAAAGCCGCAAAAAAACCTATCAGGTCGAACTGCTGGGCCGCACCGAGCTCAGCAGCTGGATGGTCAGGCACAGCCCGCCTGCGCAGCTGCGTGAAGAACTGATGGTGCGCCTGCGCGCAGAAGCGCAAATTGGCGGAAATACCGTCCTGCCTGAACTGGAACGCCATTTACAGCTGCATCAGGATAATCTAAAACTGTATCAGGCGATTTATGCCAAAGACTTTGCTCAGGCCAATACAGCAGACCGCACGCTGTTTATTCATCAGCAGATCCTGCAGCTGGGCATCGACATGGAAATCGGCTGGATTCAATGGCTGGAAAAAATGATTCCCGCCTTGAAAACTTTTGATGAGAATCATTAATACATAGAATAAACATAAGGAACAGCTATGCCGCATTACCGCATGTCCGATGGCGAAAATTTATTTGTCCGTGAATATGGTGCAGGCGCACCGGTACTGGTGCTGTCAGGACTCGGCATGCAAAGCTGGCAATGGCATCCTTTTTTATACCGCTTCCGCAAGAACTTTCAGTTTATTATTCCAGATTGGCGCGGCTTCGGCGGTTCGGCGCAGTGTAAAATTCCAGAGCTGGATGCCATTTCCAGCCATTGGCAGGACATTCAAAGCCTGCTGGAACATCTGCCTTATGACAAATTCAACGTGATTGCGTATTCTATGGGCGCCACCACGGCCATGCACGGCATGCAGTACGGCAAATTTTCAGACCGGATTCAAAGCTATCTGCACATCGACCAAACACCCCAAATCCGTTCTAATGCCGATTGGCCTTATGGCCTGTTTGGCACACGCAACCCTGAATTCAATCAAATTTTATCCAATATCTCAGACGTGCTGAGCCGCAACACCGGCAAAAACTCGATCAAGCAGCTGAACCGCAATGACCGTGAGCTGCTGCTGCAAAGCTGGCTTAACTTTATCGACCTGCAAGCCAGCAGCAAAACTGCGCCGTTTTTAATTAAGCAGGCATTAAAACGCCCGATGCTGCAGCCCTATGTTTTACCAATTCAGCGTTTGGATTATTTGGCTTGGTATATCAATAATTACCTGCACCATCAGCAAAATTACCGCAGCGCCATTTGCGCGCTAGATGCGCCGGCAACATTCTTTATTGGGGAGCAGTCTAAGCTTTACCCATCCGCAGGGCAGAAAATCATTGCCAACAGCTTAAACAATGCGGAAGCGGTGATCTTTAAAAAATCAGGCCATACACCGCTGCTCAGTGAACCGTTGAAATTCGGCAAGGCGATTGGCAATTTTCTGCGTCAAAGCGCACCAGTGATTGAATAAAAAACTGCCCTAAAAGACAGCTTCAATCTTGCACGTTCAGCATGAATAAGGCGGTTATGCACAAGATTAAAATAAAATTCAGGCAACAGCTGCCGGCAGGCAGCTGAAGCTGGGCCTATTTTGCTTAACTAAAATCTCGTTCAACTAAAATCTTGCTTAACTAAAATTTTGCTCAGCTGAAATATTACCAATTGCAGACAGACGGAATTGTTTGAGCAAATTTCAATTGCACACCTCATTAAAAAACCCGGCGGTCATATTCAATCGCTTCCAAATCATACACTTGATACACGCAGTCAAACAGCGGCCGGGTGTATTGCCCTTCATCATCATTGCGCACAATCAGATAAATTGGACTGACTGCGGCGCTGTCCGCCAAAGCCAAATAATTCACATGCCTGAACTGCATCATTTTGACCGATTCCGGCACAATGCAAATGCCTTCACCTGCCGCCACCATGCCTAAAGACTGCTGCAGGCCATCCAGCACCTGAAAGCGCTTCGGTTCCAAACCGAATTCTAAAAACAATGATTTGATTTGCGCAGCATAGCCTAAACCGGATTGCGAAGGATAGGTGAAAATCTGCTCGTCATTCAGCTGCGCCAAAGAAATCGGCTGCGGGCTCTTGGCAAACGCATGGCTGGAATGCACTGCAACCATTAATTTCTCTTCGCGCAGCATGACCCGTTTCACCGCTTGATCTGAAATTCTCACCCGGCCAAAACAGGCATCGGCGCGGCCTTCTTTTAAAGCCTGAATTTGCTCCAAGCCATTCAGCTCAAGCAGCTTGATGTTCAAATGCGGATGCTGCTGCCGAAACAGATATACAATGCGGGGCAATAGGCCGCACATGAGCGAGCTGCTATAACCGATATGAATCGTCCGCTCGGTCATTCCGGCGCGCTGGGTAATCAGCTTAATCTCTTCGGCATTGGACAGCAGTTTCAGCGCTTGCTGATAAAAAAAACGGCCTATGGGCGTTGTACGCAGCGGACGGCTGCCGCGCTCAAATAAAGGCGCGCCCAGCTCTTGTTCCAAATTCTGAATCTGACGGCTGAGCGGCGGCTGCGCAATACATAATTTTTCTGCAGCTTTGGTAAAGCTTTGCTCTTCTACCACCGCAACAAAGTAGCGTAAATGTCTCAATTCCATGATACATCCTCATGGTTTAGGGCTTGCACTGCTCTGCCTGTATCCCGCAGCTGTTCTGCTGCAGATAGAGGCACCGAAATTGCGCACTATGCTACGGATAACATTTGTGTTTTCGAAGCAGACTTTAGTCTTGCAAGAGCACTTAGGGCAAGACTTGCCAGTTCAAAATTTTACAAATACCAATTGACAATCTGCAACGATCGTTTTTAATTCATCAATATTGTCTCAAATATGGAATATTCATCATGCTCAGCGATTTGGATGACTTTTATTGCTTTGCCCAAGTAGTCGAACACGGCGGTTTCAGCGCTGCTGAACGCGCCACAGACATCCCCAAATCAAAACTGAGCAGACGGGTCTATAATTTAGAAGAGCGTTTAGGCGTGCGCTTGATCCAGCGCAGTTCGAGGCATTTTGCAGTCACCGATATCGGCATGAATATTTACCGTCATGCGCAAGTGATGATGAATGCAGCCCAAGCAGCGCATGATTTAGTCGACCACCTCAGCACCAAACCGCGCGGCGTGATTAAAATCAGCCTGCCGGTCTCTATTGCTCAAAATGAAATTGCTAAAGTCCTGCCGGATTTTTTAAAGATGTACCCCGAAATTAAAATGCAGATGATGGTCACCAACCGCCGCGTAGACATCATTAACGAAGGCTTTGATCTTGCCTTGCGTGTGCGAGACAATTTGGATGACGACCCTAATCTGGTGATCCGCAAATTCGAGACGATCGAGCAGCATCTGTTTGCCACCCAAGCTTACCTCAACCAATACGGCGATTTAAAACAGCCGGAAGATTTGGCGCAGCATCATATTCTAAGCATGGCGGATGAACACCTGGATCAGCACATTGTGGTGCATGATGATCAGCAGCGGCAGAAGAAAATCCGCGTAAACCCTGTTGTCATGGGCTCGGACTTGAGCATGCTGGCGCATTTGGCCTGCCAGGACTGCGGCATTGCATTGCTGCCGGACAGCATTGTGCAGGATCACTTAGATTCAGGCGCTTTGGTCCGCGTCCTGCCGAATTGGAAAGCGCCGCACGGCATTTTCCATGCAGTCTACCCTTCACGACGCGGGCTATTGCCTGCAGTACGGGTCTTTATTGATTACCTCGTCGAGCATTTGACCCGCGCTAAAATTTAAGCAAAAAAAAGCCTATCCAAGGTGGATAGGCCGAAACTCTGAATACAGAAACTACAGCAGAATCTGTTGAGTCCATGATACGTAAAACCCTGCTGTTCAATAAATAGAAATTTATTCTTACTGAAAGTTTTAAATTTTCTGAAAGCCTTATAAATACTGGCCCCGGCAAAGATGATTTATTGATAAATCATCTTTGTCTATTTTTTATACTGCAATCACTAGACTAAAGTCGAAAATGGATCAGCGGTCTTTTCAACCAATTAAGCTGCTGTTTTTATTCAACAGTTTTCTTCTCACCAAATTTAAATTTCAGCATAGCGGCCTGTGCCTTCCGGCCATGGCGACAGCAATTCAAAACCGTCATCAGTCACGACAACCATATGCTCCCACTGCGCAGACAGCGAGCGATCGGCAGTCACAACTGTCCAGCCGTCTTTCAGCTCTTTTGTACGCGCCTTGCCTGCATTGATCATCGGCTCAATGGTAAAGACCATGCCTTTTTTCAATTTCACGCCTTGGCCCGGCTGACCGTAATGCAGCACGCTTGGCTGTTCGTGATAAACCTTGCCGATGCCGTGGCCGCAATATTCACGCACAATGGTATAGCCTTCGCGCTGTGCAACCATTTGAATGGCATGCCCCACATCACCCAAGGTTGCGCCCGGCTTAACTGCATGAATCCCAGCGACCATTGCCTCATAGGTTGTTTCAACCAAACGTTTTGCTTCCGGCTTGATGCTGCCGACGTAATACATGCGGCTGGTATCGCCAAAGTAGCCATCTTTAATAATCGCAACATCAATATTGATGATATCGCCGTCATTCAGCACGGTTTTGGCGGAAGGAATGCCATGGCACACCACTTCATTCGGTGAAATGCATGTGGTTTTTGTATAGCCGTAATAGCCGACATTGGCCGGAATGACTTTTAATGTATTGACGATAAAATCATTGCAAATATCATCTAAATATTCAGTTGTTACACCCGGCTTGACATACTCCCCGATCATCTCCAAAACCTGCGCAGCTAAACGGCCCGAGATCCGCAGTTTTTCTAAGTCTTGCTCAGTTTTAATGGTGATATTGGAAGCTTTCATTGCAACATCCTTAAATAAGATTTAACGATTATAGACCTTTTAATTTTTTTTTGTTTTTTATGCAAAAAAGAACCGTCATTTTTTGCGTCTTAATGAAGCATTGATAGGATTGTCTGATCAGCAGATGTGATGGTTCTCCAGCAGCCGGCCTTCAATTTTCAAGCATTTATTTTTTATCGGAATTATATTTTTTAACGATAATCAGCCAGATAAATTAAACAAAATTTGATCTATTGATATGCCGGTTTCCAATATTATAAAAAAAATGAATAGCATTGATAAAATAAAACCCCAAAACCGCTGAAATTGCACTAAAATTGCCTACTTCAATTGTTTCATCTCCCTTTTACTTATGACAAATCTCCGTACTAGAGATATTGTTGCCTTAGGTTTTATGACCTTTGCGCTCTTTATTGGAGCCGGCAATATTATCTTTCCACCGATTGTTGCACAGCAAGCCGGTGAACACGTATGGTTAGCCGCCTTTGGTTTTTTAATCACTGCCGTCGGCTTGCCTGTAATTACCATTGTTGCTTTGTCGCGTGTAGAAGGTTCAATTCAGCTTTTAAGCTCTCCTTTAGGCAAAGCAGCCAGCATATTGCTGACTGTCATCTGCTATTTAGCCGTTGGACCATTATTCGCAACACCCCGGACTGCAACAGTTTCTTATGAAATCGGCTTCTCAGCGTACTTTGGCGACTCTGCCAGCAGCCTGATGACTTACAGCATTATTTATTTTGCTCTAGTGACGCTGGTTTCTCTGTATCCAAATAAAATTTTAGATACCGTCGGCTATTTCTTATCCCCTTTAAAAATTCTAGGTTTAGCCATTTTAGGCCTATCTGCATTTTTAATTCCTGCCGGCGCAATTCATCCCGCCATCAACAACTATGTCAACAGCCCTGTATCTGAGGGTATCGTCAACGGCTATCTCACCATGGATACGCTCGGCGCTTTGGTGTTCGGTATCGTGATCGTACGGGCGATTCAATCGCGCGGCGTAACCGACAAGAAACTGGTGACAAAATATGCCGTTATTGCCAGCATTATCTCAGGCGTTGGCTTGACACTGGTTTATATCAGCTTATTTAAACTGGGCATGGGCAGCCACGAATTCGCTCCAAATGCAACGAATGGCGCAGTGATCCTGCACGCTTACGTTCAGCATGCTTTTGGCGATATGGGCGCTTACTTCCTGTCAGCGATGATTTTCATTGCCTGCATGGTCACTGCTATTGGCCTGACATGCGCCTGCGCAGAGTACTTCTCCAGCCTCACTAAAATTCCGTATAAAGTTCTGGTCTTTATTTTAGTCGGCTTTTCATTGCTTATTTCCAACTTGGGCTTAACAAAACTGATTGCCGTTTCTGTTCCAGTTTTAAGCGCAATTTATCCGCCTGCAATTGTCGTTATCTTGCTGAGCTTCCTCAATAAACTCTGGAATAACCCTTCGCGCGTCATTACGCCAGTCACTGCGGTTGCTTTGATTTTCGGTATTTTTGACGGGATAAAAGTGGCTGGCTTTGAATTGCCTGCCTTACTGCAGAATCTGCCTTTGAATGAACAAAACCTCGCTTGGTTTATTCCTTCCGTGATTATTTTAATTATTGCGACAGTGATCGACAAAGTTAGAAAATAACAGCCTAACTGCGTTCAGTATTTAAAATCTGATTTTTACCCAAATGAAGATTTTCAAAAATGACCAATAATTGTTATATTTTACCCAGATATGCTTTTATTTGTCTCACTGTTCCCATGCAATGCATGTTAAAACCATCCACAACCCGCTTAGCATCCAGATTAGATACAATTGCTTACAATAGTGCCTTAAATAAAACAGCATTCCAAAACAATTAAAATTCAATAACTTTAGTCTATAACACGCTTACATTTTATCCATTATTCCTGCATAAATAACATATATAGTTTTCTGTTCTTCGGTTCTACGTGCTTGGTATGCATATTGCTTAGCTTTAAGAACACTGAAATTTTGCATTATTTTCAACAGCCCGGCAATCTGCCGATTTGCAATGCACTATTTCAGCACATGATAGAGCTATTCCCTATATCAAATGAACTAGCATAGATATATGACAAAATCATGACATTTACTATTGAAATGCTTTGAAATAAGCAGTACAACAGTAAATGTATAGCTTACTAAAACAATCAAGTTTTAGTAAAAACAACAAAAGGAGGGGTGGAGATGTTATCATTACATTTCAATAAAGAATTCTTCATTAACGCTCTGAAAGCCAATAGAAATATGGTGACCTTTTTAAGCACCACTGTTGCGCTGATGCTCACGTTATTGATTCAAGGCTTAATGCAAGGAAACTTAAGGCTTGAATATTTTGGTTATGCGGTCGTTGTGTCATTTGCCTTTTATCTGTGGGCGGTCATTGATGAAAAATACCGAAAGCAAAAATGCGCTGCTGAATATTTAGAAGATTAGACAGATGGATGATTCGTCATCCATCTTTAAAAAATGACAATAAACAATTAAAAAATAAAAAACATCAATCATTAATTCAAATCAAAAGCCCTTCCCCAGCCCGCGCATTTTTTGAATAAAATATTAGCTTCAATAAAACCTTAGCTTAAGCAAAACAGCTGCGGAATAACTTGTAGCGAATAACGTCTTAAAGCACATTGTTCAGCCGCTCCATATATCGGTTTTAAACACAGCATAATGATATATCTAATACCATTACGCCATTCAGGTGCCTCAAGCGCTTTACGCTCTTCTTTTTATTAAGCAAACAGTTTTAAAACCGCTCCTGCAAGCAAAACACCGGTTGCCCCAAGCTCACTGGCAATCAGCAGCAGCATTGCCATGCTCATCATCCAATTTGGCAGCGTCATGCGCTTTCCGAGCTGATGCGGCGTCTTAAATTGATTTGAGGTATCTTTAAGCCAGCCATGCAAGATATAGCTTAAAATAGAAAAGCTGAAAAAAGCCAAATTAAGCACCACGCAAAGCAGATTCACACTGGATGAAAAGGCTGAAAAATACGCCAGCACCGCTAAAATCAAAGAAGCAGGCGCATAAAGCAAGCTGCTGCGGTGCGCTATATCCACATAATAATGCGCCCGAGCCTGTTCTGAACTGCGGATCTGCCAATACTTCCACACACCCGTCAGCATCCCAACCCATAGAAAGATCCCGCTGAACACAATCGCCCAGCGTACAGCAGCATCAAACTGCGCAATATCCATATTCATCATTTCCTTATTTTCCCATTTATATCTATCAATTTGTATTTATACAGTTTGCTGGCCGAAATCAGCGCTTATTTCAAAGCATTGTCTCATCTTAACAGCTCGCCTGCTTTCCCCATGAACGCATTTGCAGAAGATTTTGCATAGTGCAGCGCGTTGACTTTTAAGTCACGCTTTACGCCAGTTTCTTTTTAGAACTCGTGTAAAGTGAAATCATAAGCATTCTCCACGCAGCAAAAACTATGTCGCAATTTGAATCATTCAACATCACCTGCCGCGATGGCTATAGCCTCAGTGCCCGCTTTTACAATGCGCAAGCCGGACAGAAGCACAGCTGCCCAATTTTAATTTGTCCAGCAACCGGCATTACCAAGCAGTTTTATAACAGCTTCGCTCATTGGCTCAGCCTGCAAGGATATGATGTTTTGGTCTTTGATTTCCGTGGCATTGGTGACTCATTGCACGGGCCATTGAGCAAATCCAAAGCCAGCATCGTGCAATGGGGGCAGCTGGACATCCCGGCGGCCATTGACACCTTACTGCACAAAACCCGCGCCAGCAAAGTTATTTTGCTTGGCCACAGTGCCGGCGGACAGCTGCTGGGCATTGTGCCTAATTATGATAAAGTCGCTAAAGTTGTAGCGGTATCCGGTTCTACCGGCCATGTCAAAGGCTTAAAAGGCCGCACCAAGCTGCTGGCGCCGATTATGTTTAAAGGCATTTTTCCGATTGCGCGCCATACGCTCGGCTATGGCCCAACCAATGCAATCGGCATGGGGGAAAATCTGCCGAAAGATGTGGCCCGAGAATGGGCGCAGTTCTGCAGCAAGCCCGGCTATGTGATGAATGCCATTGGCAAAACAGTGCATGAAGATTTCCATCACGCCATTCAAATCCCGATTACAGCGTTATGGGCATCAGATGATGAAATTGCGACTCAAGCCAATGTCAAAGATCTGCTCCGCCTTTATCCAAATGCAGATGCAGACATGATCGAATTAAAGCCTGCGCAATACGGACATAAAGGCATAGGACATATGCTGATGTTTAAAAAATCACACCAAAACCTGTGGCCTGTGATGGAACAGCAGTGCCGTATTTGAATGGATTTAAAGCACTGAATTTTCAGTTTCCTGTCTTGCTCGTAATCCGGCCGGACGGGCTTTTTATTGCACCGCCAAGCTCAGGCAATAAAAATGCACACAGCAAACTTTGCAGTACCCCTGCGCCGCCGCTGTGTGCATTCAGCTTTAACCGCGACCCAGGCGGCTAAAAGCATATGTGTCTATATTAACGGCATTCATCAAAATGTGCTTACCGTTTTTCCAAACAATCAGACCTTTGGCAGAATATTCATGCTATAAATAAGCATAATTCAGAAGATTCTTTTGCAGACTGTTTCATGAACGAAAATAATTACAGCTTAGACAAAATTGACCGCCGCATTCTTTCTGAGCTGCGCCTAGATGGCCGGCTGACCGTCACTCAATTGGCGGAAAAAGTCGGATTGTCCTCTTCTCCTTGCTGGACGCGGCTGAAGCGCTTAGAGTCTTTAAATATTATTGAAGGCTATACGGCCAACATCAATGCCAAAGCCCTAGGCATCAATGAGCTGTTCTTTATTGAAATTACTTTAGAACGCCATGACGACGAAATTTTGGATCAGTTCAGTGAAGCCTTAGCCAATATGCCTGAAGTGATTGAAGCGCATCTAGTGACTGGCGATTATGATTACTTGGTGAAAGTTGCCGTAAAAAATTCGGAGCATTATGAGCGCTTCTTGCGCAAGAATCTGTACAAGATGAAAGGCATACGCCATACCCGCTCTATCTTTGCTTTAAGGCCATTAAAGCTGGCCAATAATGCCGATTTGATGATGATTGAGTAAATCTAATCAACTATCAATTTTATGGCGTATCAATATCCTATTATTTTAGGATTAGGGATTACCGATCCCATCCAGAAAATCACAGGCTGATGACTCAGCCTGTGTTGATCCAATCAAATTGTGATCTTACTGCGCGGTATATCCACCATCGACCAGCAGAGCAGCGCCATTGACAAATGAAGCCTCGTCACTGGCTAAAAACAGCACCACATTTGCAACTTCTTCAGGCTTGCCTAAACGGCCAATAGGGTGCAATTTAGCAATTGTTTCTTTCTGCTGCGCATCTGCCGCGCTTAAAAGCGGTGTGTCAATATAACCCGGGCATACCGCATTAACGCGGATTCCTTTTGCCGCATAGTCGATTGCTAAGGTCTGAGTTAATAACTTCACACCGCCTTTTGCTGCAGAATATGCCGTGACGCCTTTTTTTCCTACCCAGCTATGAATTGATCCGCAGTTGACAATTACGCCTGGTTTATTCTGCGCCAGCCAATATTCAATTGCATATTTGTCCAACAAATAAACTGAGGTTAAATTAATATCAATTGTTTTTTGCCAACGATCCAGTGGCAACTGATCGATTGGTGCATCGGCTGCAATTCCCGCATTCGCAAATACGATATCCAATCCAGTAAAAGTATCCACTGCATGCTGAATCAGCGCTTTATTTTCTTGTTCATTACGCACATCAATGTGAAAGTAACTGGTGATAAAACCTTGTTTATTTAAATCATCACTGACAGCCTGTCCCTGCTCATTCAGGTCTGCAATAACAACTTTAGCGCCCTTTTTACAAAAACTGGTGACCGTTGCCAAACCGACTCCACTTGCACCACCCGTTACAATCACCACTTTATTGTTAAAACTCATCCTTTGTTCCTTGATAAATCCTAGGTTTAATTAATAGCATATCTAATGATCACCACCTAAAATAAATCAAAGAAATTTATTAAACTTTGGCTAAAGCTATCATTTTGTGTTCTAATGCACTTAGTATGAGATGAGCCTTATATGAGTATCACGCGAGTGATACGACTAGCCCCTGAAATATGGGGCTTTTTAATGTCTATTTGAATGAAAATTTAATTCGGCTTTACGTCATAAACCCAGTTTCTCGCTTCTTTATCACTGGTCATTTCACAAACATAATAGTCATGATCCCAAGCATCTTGATTGAAGATTTCTTTCTTAAAATAAGCAACTTGTTTGCCATTTTCGACACAAACAAAGCTGTCGCCTTGGTCTTTGACTTGCGTTCCGTTTAGGAAACCACCTATGCAGAGGAATCGGGATTGTTTGGGCATTAACACATCAACTTTTTATATGATTATCATGTAAATTTTACAGGCTTATTTCAAATTTCATAAAATATTAATAAACTCCACTAGGTAACCAATATATAAAGCCAAATGATCTCTTATGTTCATCAACACTCATCTGTAAATTAATTCTTCCAGAGGGAATTAGTTTTCCATAACTAGTAATTTCCCTACCTATTTCTATTCTTTTTCCAATTCTAATGTATGGTATGAACATCTCAGCTTCATCTATAAAAAAATGCTCATCAAACATTGAAACACATTTTATCATTTCTTTAAATTTCTCTAGATTTTGAGTATTTATTTCAATATCTAATCTACTCTTACTTCTAGATATTTCTTTAAATAATGCAGTCATAATTCCTGAAAGATGAAAAATATCTACTATTAAACTTCTTAAAAATCTAGCAAATGAAAAAGCTGTTCTCATTCCTTTAAAAGATTTATGAATCCTTTCATCAGGAATTACAATTCCATTTTCACCAACTCCTTCAATATAAAACCCGTAATATTTTTTTTGATCATCACCGTTAATTTCGAAAACTTTTACTCTTCTATGATCATGTTTTATTTTATTAACAATTTCACCTAAAGGATCTCTAATATTTTTAATTTCCTTCGTGTATTTATCTTTAATTTTTTTTATTTTTTCTATGGGATTCTCAGAAATAATAATTTTAATAATATTTAAGATATCATCATAATGCTCCATGTATGCATCTAGCATATTATCAACATCATCACTCAACTCATCCACATCAAAGTTACCGTTAAGCTCTCTAATCACTTTAATAGTACGCCTAGCAATCAAGTTTAAACTGTCTATGTAAATTGAATATGGATGTTTCAAATAATTATCCGAACATAAGCTAGGATAATTATTTATGTTTAGCAAATACTTAGAAATACAGGGATAAGTATTATCAATATTATCGTATATAAATTTCATGTTATAAAAACTAAGGGCTGATTACTCAGCCCTTAGTTTTAACTCAATTTAATTTATTTTTCAATAAATTAGCTTAATTGAGCAGCAGCAATTTTCTTAGTATCAACTTCTTTAGCAGCGTCAGTATAGTCGCCCATTTTGTCGAAGCTTAAGTATTGATAGATGTCTGCAGACATGCTGTCAATTTGAGCTGCATATTGTTGATATTCTTCTGGAGAAGGTAATTTACCCAATACAGCTGCAACAGATGCAAGCTCAGCAGAAGCTAAGTAAACGTTAGCGCCTTGACCTAAACGGTTCGGGAAGTTACGAGTAGAAGTCGATACACAAGTAGTGTTCGGAGCTACACGCGCTTGGTTACCCATACACAATGAACAACCTGGCATTTCTGTACGAGCGCCAGCTTTACCATAGATGTTATAGAAACCTTCTTCCATCAATTGACGTTCGTCCATACGAGTTGGAGGAGCCAACCATAGACGAGTAGATAAAGAACCGCCAGGAACTTTGTCTAGAAGCTTACCAGCTGCACGGAAGTGGCCGATGTTAGTCATACAAGAACCAACAAATACTTCGTCAATTTTCACGCCTTGAACGTCAGAAAGCAATTTAGCGTCATCTGGGTCATTCGGACAGCAAAGAACTGGTTCTTTAATGTCAGCTAGGTCGATTTCATACACTTTAGTGTATTCAGCGTCAGCATCAGCTTTAAGAAGCGATGGGTTAGCCAACCATTTTTCCATGTTCTCAACACGGCGAGCCATAGTGCGCGCATCGCCATAACCTTCAGAAATCATCCATTTCAACATAGTGATGTTTGATTTCAGGTATTCAGCAACTTTCTCTTCAGAAAGCGTGATTGAACAGCCAGCAGCAGAACGTTCAGCAGAAGCATCAGAAAGTTCGAATGCTTGTTCAACTGTAAGTTCAGTTTCCATTTCTGTCAGGTCGATCTCAAGGATACGGCCAGAGAAGATGTTTTTCTTACCTTTCTTCTCTACAGTCAGGTCGCCTTCTTGAATCGCACGGTAAGGAATTGCATGCACGAGGTCACGTAGAGTGATGCCAGGCTGCATTTTGCCTTTGAACTTAACAAGAACTGATTCAGGCATATCAAGCGGCATAACGCCAGTTGCTGCAGCGAACGCTACAAGACCAGAACCCGCTGGGAAAGAAATACCGATTGGGAAACGAGTATGTGAGTCACCGCCAGTACCAACTGTATCTGGAAGAAGCATACGGTTTAACCAAGAGTGAATAATACCGTCGCCTGGACGTAAAGAAACACCGCCACGGTTCATGATGAAATCAGGAAGCGAGTGCTGCATTTGAACGTCAACTGGTTTTGGATACGCAGCTGTGTGGCAGAAAGATTGCATAACAAGGTCAGCAGAGAAGCCTAGGCAAGCCAAGTCTTTCAATTCGTCACGAGTCATTGGACCAGTGGTATCTTGCGAACCAACAGTCGTCATCTTAGGTTCACAGTAAGTACCTGGAAGTACGCCTTGACCTTCTGGAAGACCACATGCACGGCCAACCATTTTTTGAGCTTGAGTGAAGCCTTTGCCAGTAGCAGCAGGCTGAACTGGAGTACGGAATAAAGTTGAAGGCGCAAGACCTAGAGCTTCACGAGCTTTAGTTGTCAAGCCACGGCCAACGATCAAGTTGATACGGCCGCCAGCGCGAACTTCGTCAAGAAGAACTGGAGTTTTCAGTTCAGCTTCTGCAATAACAGCGCCATCTTTAGATGCAGTTACTTTAGCAGCAGCGTGATCGATCTTAAGAACGATTTCGTCACCCATGTTCATGTTTTGAACATCGATTTCTACAGGTAACGCGCCAGCATCTTCCATTGTGTTGAAGAAAATCGGAGCGATTTTAGAACCTAGGCAGTAGCCGCCGTCTTTTTTATTCGGAATGTGCGGAATGTCATCACCGAAGAACCAAAGAACAGAGTTAGTTGCAGATTTACGAGAAGAACCTGTACCAACAACGTCACCAACGTAAGCAACTTGATTGCCTTTAGCAACAAGCGCTTTGATTTGGTTTAATGGGCCAACTTCGCCTGGTTTTTCAGGGTTGATGCCATCACGTTCGTTTTTAAGCATTGCGTTAGCGTGTAACGGAATGTCTGGACGGCTCCACGCGTCTTGTGCAGGTGACAAGTCATCAGTGTTAGTTTCGCCAGTTACTTTGAAAACTGTAAGTTTGATTTCTTCTGGAACGTCTTTACGGCTAGTGAACCATTCAGCGTCAGCCCAAGACTGCATAACAGCTTGCGCATTTGCGTTACCAGCTTTTGCTTTATCAGCAACGTCATGGAATGCATCAAATACAAGAAGAGTTTTCTTCAGCGCTTCAGCCGCTAATTCAGCAAGAGCAGCGTCGTCAAGAAGAGCAACTAAAGGAGCAACGTTATAACCGCCAAGCATAGTGCCTAGTAAGTAAACCGCACGCTCTTTAGTAACTAACGGAGAAGTCGCTTCGCCTTTAGCCAAAGCAGCTAAGAAAGCAGCTTTAACATAAGCAGCTTGGTCAACACCCGCTGGAACGCGGTTTTCAAGCAAATCAACTAAGAATGCTTCTTCGCCAGCTGGTGGATTTTTTAATAATTCAACTAACTCAGCTGTTTGAGCATCGTCAAGTGGCTTCGGTGGGACTCCGAGTGCGGCACGTTCTGCAACGTGTTGGCGGTAAGCTTCTAGCACGGTGTTATTCCTCTTTTTTAAAAAATTACTTGTGAATTCCTGCTTCAATAAGCTTCACAAGCAATATGGACTGCTAAATTTTACTAAAATTCCAGTTAAAAGTTAATGCAAGTAAAGTGTTTCTTCATGATGTCCATTATTTAGCAACTAAATGATGGCGTTTTGACTAATTAATAATCAAACCTTGAACTTACAGTCCTTATTTTTGCTTATATTTTAACTTTTGACTGAATTCTCATCATAAAAAAGGCAACACCATGCTGCCTTCTTTGTATCAAAAAATATATTCCACCTTAGTGGACTGTCGTTGCTGATAAATATTGATTTAATTCTGCTCGATTGCCGCTGAATTTCATCTGGCATTGATCTTCAAATAATCCTTGATGCTGATTGCTGGCAAATGAAACCTCGATAACATAACGTGCCGGCACGCCATCCATCTGGTGTTTCAAATACACTTTATCCCCGATGCTTAAGACATAATTTCCGCCGCCAATAATTGCAACGCCTTGCTCATCTTCCAAGAGTAAATCCGCATGATGCATATAGCCGATCACATCCATTTGCCGCTCCTGTTTTACTATACTTCTAAAATCATTATTCATTAAAAAGATAAGCTTTTCTATATTTTAGATTTAGAGATTTGTCACAAGTTGTTTTTTAATTTGCTTAGGCTATTTATTTGCTGGCGCAAAAAAACCGTTCCTTAGAACGGCTTGTAATCCGGCATTTTGTCATGCGGTGTGGCAATGCATTTTTCGGTAAATTCGCTGCGGATTTTTTCACGGGATGCTTCGACATCTTCTTTAATTGATGCTTCTGGCAGCGCGTAGACTTCATCAATAATGCTGATGATGAAATTTTTAGTGATTTCATCTTCAATTTTGCTGGCATGTTCAACCGCTTGATCTTTAGGAATAGAGTTTTGACGGTCCAGCATAATCGTGCGTGCGGCATTGCCTACACTGCGGCAGTAGCCTTGCCATTGCTCTTCGGGTGTCAGCGGTTTTTTCTCTGCACAGCCAGCAAGTGCAATCAGAACTGATAAAGCGAGTAACTTTTTCATGAAAATCTCCTACATGGCAGCACTATAAAAGATCAGTACCCTTTTGTCATTTTATTCTGGAAAATAACAATACGGGCTTCCCAGCAAAACACACTATGCTGACTGGCTTTAATTCCCCTCAATGCTATTTGGCATGCATTCAACAGCCCGCAGCACTGGCCAACCTACAACATTAAGCGCCTTAAACATTCCAGCAAAATTCCAGCTTTTCATTCACGGCAAACGCATTATAATTTCAATATTATTTTCATGAATTATCTTCCATATTTCTATGTCCGATTTACAGCTGACGCTGAGCGAATACCTCTCTGCAGTACAAGAAGTCATTAAAATGGCTTTTGACGAAGCCGTATGGGTCAAAGCTGAGATTCGCAATTTAAATATCAAAGGCGGCCACTACTACCTCGAACTTGCGGAAAAAGAACAAGACAGCGACAAAGTCATTGCCAGCTGCAAGGCCACCATTTGGAAATTCTCCGCTTCAAAAATTGTCGGAAAATTCGAACGCGAAAGCGGTATTGAACTCAGCCATGATTTAAATGTTTTGGTTAAAGTCCGCGCGCGATTTGACCCGCAATACGGCTTTTCGGTCAACATTGAAGAAATTGATTCCAGCTACACTTTAGGCGACATAGCCAAGCGCTATCAGCAAATTATGCATCAGCTGGAAATCGATGACCTGCTGAATAAAAACAAACTGTTGCCGAGCCCTTTTGATATTCAGCATGTGCTGGTGATTGCGCCTGAACAGGCTGCAGGTTTGGGCGACTTCAAAAAAGACGCCGATGCTTTGCAGCAAGCGGGTGTGTGCAGCTTCATTTATCAAAGCGCGACATTCCAAGGCAATACAGCAGCGCAAAGCATTATGTCCGCCTTAGGCCAAGGCTTGCGCCAATGGGCTGCCGATTTCAGCGTGCCGCCGGATTTGATTGTGATTATCCGCGGCGGCGGCGCAGTCAATGATTTGGCTTATTTAAATGATTTTGATTTGGCTGCCCTGCTGTGCAAGCGCTCAGTGCCGATTTGGGTCGGCATAGGCCATGAAAAAGACCGAACAATTTTAGATGAAATTGCGCACCGCTCTTTTGATACGCCCAGTAAAGTCATTGCCGGCATCCGCAATCATATCGCGTCACGTGTGCAGGACGTTTTGGACTTTCGGCAAAATATTCAGCTGCTGTCACAGCACCAGATCAGCGCCTATCAAAGCCACAATGATCAGCTGATGAAAATGATTCAAACACTGGCTAAAAATCAGGTCTTGAATGCAGACCTGCACATTCAGCAAGCCAAAGATCAAACACAAAATTATGCGCAGCAGATTGTCAAATTTGCACAGCAGCAAATTGAAGGCCTCATGCGCGAAACCCTGCTGCAAAATCCGCAGCATGTTTTATCTAAAGGCTATGCCGTGGTTCGCCAGCAAGGCCATGCCATCAGCAAAGCGCAGCAACTGGCTGCAGAGGCCCCGCATATTCAGATTGAATTGCAAGACGGTTTAATCAGTGCAGAAATTCAATCTATTCAGCTTAAAGGCAATCCATCATGACTAAAGAAAACAATGCCCTCACCTTTAAAGAAGGCTATGAAATTTTAAAGCGCAATGCAGAACTGCTGGAAGATCAGCAAGAACCCGATATCGACAACCTGATCAAACTGGTCGAAGAATCCATGCAAGCCTACAAGGCCTGCAAATCACGGGTTGATGCTGTGCAGGCCGCACTGAATGAGACGTTTAAAGAGTGATTTTCGCTGCGCTGGCATTGAATGGCTAAAATCATCATTGGTTTTCACCTCAATGCCATCTTTCGTCCGTTTCAGCAGACGTGGCTTTCAGCAGTTAAAGCTTGATTCTTTAGGCGGAGAAATCAGTGTTGAAAAGCAAACATGCAATTTCCCATGAATTTGCTGATAACAATTCCATGCGCCATGTCCCCATTTTGGAATAATTGTGTTGTTTTGAATGCTGCGATAATCGCTCCTGGCTTCTTTTGAGCTTCCAAAGCTATAACTCCAGCGAAATATGGCAGCGCGCCTCTCCATCGCAGAAATTAGATTCTCCGATTGAATAGTCCTTTTTATTTACAGTGAATACAGTATAGGTTCCACCTGCGCCACCATCAGATGCGATCAGGCACTTTTGAATGGTGCTGCGTCCATCAAGGATCCAGCACTTTCCATGCTCCTCTGGATAATCATAGGCAAAAGCATTGCCAGATAAGATGGTCGCCGAAAATCACATTATTTTTCATTCTATTTATTTCTTATTGGCTCAATAATAAAAAAGGGCTTTTTTTTCAAAGCCCTTTTTTAGATTCAATTGAATGGGTTAGAAACGCCAGTTATAAAATAAGTCAATGGCGCGTTCTAAAGACTGGCTCGCTTCCAAATACAAACGCTGGTTCATTTGATAACGCAAAGTCAGTTTATTGACTGGCGTAAACACCCCGACACCGTAACGGATAAACAAGTCTGGCGTGATATAGCCCGTAACAGAAACTTGCGTATCATCTCCTGTTCCTTGCGCATCCAGCGCCAAACCGCTCAAACCGAAGGTACGGCCAATTTGGTTGGTCAATGCGCGTGTACCGCCCAAGCCCATGCTGATGCCCGCAGCGGCAATGGTATTGTTGACATCAGACTTAAAGCCTTCTGACTGGCTCAGCCCGCTGGTACCTTCGTTAATCCGCCCAGTAATTAAAGCGTTCAGCGCTTCCTGTTCGGACAGGCCCGCATCGTTATACACTTGAATGCTCGGACTTGAAACTGTGCCTGTAACACGGACGCCCACCGTGCTGCCTTGCACCGATTTATTGGCATCAATATCCAGCGTTGGATTGGCCAATGGCCCATTGAAACGGGCAATAGCACGGTTTAGATCCAAGCTTTGGCCATAGGCTTCAATTTTCACACGCTGCGGCACACCAATCGCGCCATTCGCGCGCATTGCGGTTTCCAAACCGCGCTGTGACAGGTTTAAACGGCCGATTAATGGAATCCAGCTGTCAAAGCCTTGGAAAATCACTTGACTGCCCAGGCTTACAGAAACGTCAGCACGAATGTCCCATGGGCGCGCAGATTTTAAAATCTCCAGCTGATTATCGCCCTCATGCACAATGCGTACATCGGAAGAAACGTTGACAACCGGCTGTGATGCTTCAGGCATAGAAATCAGCGCGCGCGGCACCTCAACTGAACCCGACAGCGCCAGCTTTTTCTTGAATGGCTGCACGTCCAAATTCAGTTTCGGCGTTACCACAGCGGTAATCAGCGGCGCTTGTCGAATCAATAGATTTTGGCCATTCAGCTGCAGCTGCACACGCGGTTCATCTTTCCAGTCAATCTCGCCTGTCAGCTTGCCAACACCCTGGCCGCTGTTAAATGCGCCATTGATCGTTGCGTGGTTTTGACGGACGGCAGAATACAGCTGAATATTGCTTAAATTGACCGGCAAAGAAATCATGCTGATCGAGCCGTCTTTTACGCGGACCTCACCCTCCATCAGCGGCTGAGTCAATGTCCCGCTGATTTTACCGGCATAGGACAATGTGCCGCCCATAGAACGGACATCTTGAATAAACGGCTTAAAGACTTTCAGCTGCACTTGGTTAAAGGCGATTTCACCGCGCATCGGCTTGCTGTCTTTATAAGGATCAATAATGACATTGGCGTAGCCGGTGCCGATATCAGGCACCTTGGTGTCCAGACGGATCTGCAATCCCTCAGCCACACTTTTGGCAATTAAGCTGACTTCATCATATTTTAAAGTAGAGCCTAAATACTGCGGATCTTCAGCAGCCAAGCCAACAACGCCGTCTCGCGTCAGCAAGCGCGCATCGATTTTCGGACGGGCGCCTTTGGCCCAAGACGCTTTGGCATAGCCATTTACCTTGCCGGTAATGGCCAAACCTTCAGGCATAAAGGCGGCAAAGTCGTTTAAATCCAAGTTTCGAGTGATGAAAGAAACATTGCCCCGATTTGGATTGACACGAATCGGCTGATCAAAACACAATTCACTTTGCTGGCTCATCCAGCAGTGCGCGCCAATAAATAGATCAGACTGCGCCGAAGTATAGATAATCGACGCATTCTGACGCTGTACCAGCCGGGTGCGCAGTGAGTCAAAATCACCTTTTTGAATTTGGCCCAGCCAGTTATTTTGCGCATTGAAGCCGCCAGCCAGCTGTACCTTGAATTTGGACAGCTTGTTTTCTGCACTGACTTTTAACACATGCGCGCTGCGTGTGCCCGCCAAAGAGATTTCGCCCTGCTGAATTTCACGGGAACCGCTGCGCAAGCTTTCTAAACGGGCCACCATCAGCGCCGGCACATTTGCAGAAGTTGGCAGTTCACCTTGAACACGCATTTTTTTAACGCTGAACAGATTATTAAAGCCAAAATTATCAACCGCTAAATTGGCCGAGGCCTGCAAGCGCGGCTGCACTTGCATATTCAAGTAGCCATATGCCCGTCCGCGTAAACCGCCATAAATTTCATATAACGCTGGCGCATTGATTTTCAACCGTAAATTTTGCGCATTGCCCGTGGCTTGAATTTGGTTGCTGGCATAAGCCAAAAATAAGTCATTGGCTTCAAACTGCTGCGGCATAAAGCCTTTTTGATTTGAATTAATCACCAATGCCAAATTGCCTTTGCCGCGCACAGGCTTGTTATTGATCATCCCGGCTAAATTGAGGCGCTGAATCTGCACGCGCTTCATCGCATCAGACCACAAGCCTTGCGTCTTTAAGGTGCCTGAAAGTTCACCACGGATATTTGAAGCAAAGTAATGCGGTTTAAAGCGCACCAAAGAGGCATCAATATTCCAGCCGATGCCGTTTTTCAGATTGATCAATCCGCTGGCAAAAATTTTACCGGCGACGCCATCGTGTTTTAACTCAGCGACTTGAATTAAATCAGGTGTACCGGAAACGCGCAGTTTCAGATTGCCTTTGCTGGCTTCCAGCTGGCTGGCAGCTAAATTGCCGTCATAATTGACCGCGAAGCTTTTGAACCCTCCGCCGGCTTTCACATCATGGAACAGCAGCGCGGCCGTACTGGTGCCGCTCAAATGCACTGTTTCATTTTGCTGCGCTAAGCGTCCAGTCAGATCAATGGCGCTTAAATGAATAATTTGCTGATTGGGTTTGGCAAAGCCATTGGCCCGAATGGAACCGTTTAAGCGGTCAATCGGTGCAGCGGCGGCTACAGTTTGCGGATTAAATTCTTTGGCATTCAGCAAGGCATTCCATTTCAACTGGCGCTTCTCTGTCGGAAGCTGAACCGCTGCGCTGCCAGAGAGCTGGCCTTTGTCTGCAATATAGCTGAAGCTTGGCACATTTAAATTGTCATTTTTTAAATTCAGCTGCGCCTGATACATCCCTGCGGGCAAAGCGCCTTTTTCATGCCGCGCCACTTTAGTTGCAACATGAATATTTTGCTGACCTTCGACCAAGGCTAATTTTACATTGCCGGACTCACTGCTGAGCCAGCCGACATAAGGCACGGCCCGGTCAATATTGCGCCAGGAAACATCCATCAGCATCGGCTGCGGTTTTTTATTCTTTTCAGGATTTTGATCGAGCTTTAAATTCCACGTTTCATAATCGTCAAAATCAACCAGAGCAGTCAAATGCATGCCGTCTTTCAAGCTGCCTTTAGATGCAATTTTGGCATCCAAACTTAACGGCAAAAAGCCCTGCACCACTTGCGGAATCAGCTTGTCTTTAGGATTCAGCTTGTCCAAGCGGCCTTGCATGTCCCAAGTCACATGATCTTTCCAGCTCACCACGCCCGCCACATTGACAGCGCCTTTCATCAGCTGCCCATTCAGATTATCAATATTCAACTGATGCACCAAATCGGTGTGCATGACCGCATTGTATTGCCCGCTCGGCACATTCGCGCCAGACAAATCGGTAATGACCTTTATATCTAAACGCTGGATATCGCCATTAAATTTGCCTACGCCTTTTTTGACAAACAGCTTTTGATCTGTCAATAACGGCAAATGGTAATTGTTGAATTTTAAAACACCATGCATCGGCACATCCGGGCGCAGTGGATGCACCACAGCCCAGCCTGTCAGCAAGTCTGGCGTGCTGGTCGCCACACCGGCTTGAATGGTATCTAATGAACCGCGGGCATTTACAGCAATATCTTTAATATTCAGGCTGTTATTTAAGGATGGCAGATTCACAACGCCTGTCGCATTCAAAGGGTATTTGCCTTCAAATTTCATCTTGCCTGTTGCACTGCGTACGCTCAGATAACCCATATCCATGCGGGAATCTTCAAATTTCAATTCAGTGCCGGACCACAGCGCCTTATTCAGGTGAATATCATTAAAATCCACATGGGCTGAATGGGTTTTAATCAGCAGATGATCCACATCGGCGCTGTCTACGCGCAGCACAAACGGCAGGCGGATTTCACTGAACTTAAAAGGTTCATCGCTTGGCGGCATTTTGGTAATAATTTGCAGATTGCGTACATCGGCGCGGTTTAAATGAATTTCTTTATTGATGATGGCGCGCCAGCCCAAAGTGACATCGGCGCGGTCAATTTTCACGTCAACCGGCTTTAAGCTAACCAAGACATTGCGCAGGATAATCCCGTGCAGCAAGTTGCCGCCTTCATATTCATAATGAATGATTTTCTGACGCTCCAGCACCCGATCCAGCAGAAATTTACTGCCTTTATCAGTCGAAAACATCACAGCCAGCGCAGCGGCCAGCAGCAGCACCATAAACAGCAATGACAAAATGACACTGCGTAAAATACGGCGTTTTTTCGGCAATGCCTCTGGCGCATTTTCCGGTTCAGGATTTTGCTGCTGTTCTTGTTCAGCCATAACGCTTAAATCACCTTAAAATTATAATTGTGAGCCAATAAAGAAATGTACGCGGATCGGATGGTTTTCATCCGAAATGCCGCTGGCGACATCAATGCGGATCGGCCCGATTGGCGATGCCCAGCGGATGCCCACACCCGCGCCATACGCAGTTTCTGTATTAAAGTCTTTATCGTAGGCGTTGCCGAAATCACTGAAAACAGCAGCGCGCCAGCCCTCTTTAAACTGATAGTTATATTCTAACGAGCCAATCGCCAGCGCCTGACCGCCCACTTTAAAGCCATTTTCTTCTGCCGCTAAGCTCTTATAGTCAAATCCACGGATGCTTTGGTCTCCGCCGGTGAAGAAACGCAGGTTATAAGGCACCTTATTAAAGTCTTGGGTAAAAATATAAGCCAGATCGCTGCGTCCAACAAACTGGTGATTGTCATTTTCGCCCAAAGAATAAATAAATCGCCAGCCGGCATTTAAAATGGCCATATCGGCATCGGACAATAAGCTTTCAGCACCCAATTCAATTTTATAAGTCTGCTTGAAGCCTTTGCTTGGGTTAATGCGCTTATCGCTCACGGTGCGTGACGCTTCATAGCCGAACAGCAAGGACTGCTGCTGGTTATTGCTGTTCACTAAAAACGCATCTGGAATTTCACTTGGATCAATAATGCCGTCCTGAGTAATCCGGTCTAAGCGGTAACGCAGCCCAAAGGTATGCTGCCAGCTGCCGCGCGGGTTCTTAATGACCCGGTCTGCGCCCGCGACTGCCGATTCAATCAGCAAGTTAACGTTTTGGCCGACATCATCGCGTTCTTCACGCTCATAACCGCCCACAAGGCTGATATAGTCATTCAGCGGATGGTTATACGGGATATTATAGCGGCCTTCCAAAGACTGGCGGATTTGCGAAAGCTCTAAGTTGGCGTCAAAACTGTGGCCGCGTTTATTCACAATGGCCCGGCGGTACTGGCTGCGCAGGCGTGCGCCGGTATCGGTGCCATAGCCGACACCCATTTCAGCGCTGTTCAGCTTATCGGCATTCAGCGTCACTATGACGGGCACCTCTTTGCTCTCACGCGCTTGCGCTTTTAGCATATCCTGCTCTTGCTCTTTGGCATCCTGAGCCGTTTGCATAGTGCGAATCGCTGTATTTTGCTGCGGCTCATTCACCCCTGCAAATTGATCTTCATTGACCACGTTCTGCGAGACTTCTTTGTTCGAAGCAACCGCTTTTTTGTCCTGTACCTGCGCAGAGCCTTCTGCCAGCTGGTTTTGATCGACCAAAGCCTGAATATCCGGCGGCAGTTCCAGCGGCTTTTCAATTGGATCCGGGCGGAGAGTATCCACCATGGTGTAATTAAAATAGCGTGAGTTGGTTAAGTTGTTGGCTAAGCCATTGACACGCCAAAAGGTATAATCTGCGCCCGCTTTCCACGTGACCAAACTTTTCAGAATATCCGGATCGAGCGGAAACTCATCATTTGGATTGCTCATGCGGAATTCAACATTCCCCAATTTGTAGCGGTCACCGGTTTCATAGCGTAAATTGATATCAGCTGTATTTTGCGGCTGCGCCACTTTAACATCATGCAAACGCCAATAAGCATCGAAGTAGCCGTTATTGGCCGCTGCATCAGTGATCCGCGTTTTGGTATTCTCATACAAACCGTGGTTTAAAATATCGCCTACATCCTGATCAGGCAAAACGCTAATCACCTGGAACTGCGCTTGATTTTCGCCTGCGCCGCTGAATTCAACATTATGCTCTTTAATCAGCACCGGATCATTGGGCGTAACCAAAACTTTCACTTTGCTGTCGCTGACTTTTTCAAACTTGAACTGCGCATTGTAAAAGCCGACCGCCTGCGCAGCCTGAATCGACAAGGTTCTTAATTGCGGCAAGGCGGAAGGGAAATCGCTGAATGATTCCACAGTATAGCTCGACAGCTTGCCTTGAATGTTCGCTTTCAGGTTTTCCAGTGCCGCGGCAAATGCTTTGGCGCTGGTCTCACTGTTATTGGCCGTTTCCGTAAAGGCCACATCAGCACTGATGCGCGGCACTTTTGCCGTATTCAGCTCACGCGGCGGGCGGACTTTATACAGTATGCGCTTGAAGAAATTCGGCTCTTTATCCTTTGCGGCCAATTCTTCCGGAAAGCTGGTGTCTAAGGTCTGTCCAGCATCATTGGTTTCCGCCACAATTTCACTGTCTGCGCGAATGCTGTTCATCAGCTGATCAACATTCACCGGCGCCTGATTGATCTGCTCCAGCTCCTGCTGCGTCATATCTGCAACTGTATTTTCGGTATTCTGCGTGGTGCGGTAATTCTGCGCTTCACGTTTTGCGTCTTCAGCCACCTGCAGAATTTCATTCGCCATATTTTGATCGACCGGCTCTACAGGCAGATCCTGCAGGTCTTCAAATTCAATCGGCTTAAAGGCTGCTATTGGCTCTGCGGCCTGCTGTTGCTGCTGCAGCATCTGCATGCTGTCCGGCTCTGGCGCTTCGACATAGGCGGTTTCGATTTTTTGCACCGTATCCGGTGTATCTAAACTTTGTTTTTCCGCTTCAGTCTTGAGCTGCTTGATCATTTCCGCCTGATTGGCATCGGCTGCAGGCGTCGGCTGTTCATCTGTCTGGGCCATGCCTTGCTGCGCAATTAGCGTTAAAAAGATGCTCATCCATAGGCGTTTATTGCTATGATGCCTGTATATGAGGTGACTCATACTCAGGTGAAGCATTGTCTTTTTAAAATTTATTTTTGCAGGCATAGCAAACTCTAAAGAAATTCATTATGTAATGGACCGGTTAACCAGCAAATAATGAGCTAAAGAGCTTATATCTATTGGTTTTTCGCCATTCCCTAGGTTAAAAAGTATCTTACATGATTTTTTTCGAAGTTTTACCAAACAATCACATTTCTTAATAAAACTTAATCGCAGTACACAACATATGAAGAACAGTGAACATCTGCTGACCACCCGCCGTTTTTTGCCTATGTTTTTGACCCAATTTTTTGGGGCATTGAATGACAACGTGTATAAGCAGGCGCTGCTTCTGGTGATTACCTACGGATGGATCCAGCAGCAAGCCGCAAGCATCAGCACGCTGAACAATTTAGCCGCGCTGCTGTTTATTTTACCTTACTTTATTTTCTCTGCGACGGCTGGACAGCTGGCGGATAAATATGAACGGTCACAGCTTGTACGAATACTCAAAATTTGTGAAATCATCATTATGCTGATCGGCAGCGCAGGCTTTTTGCTGGGCAATTTATGGCTGCTGCTCTTGGCCTTATTCATGATGGGCACGCATTCTACTTTCTTCGGCCCAATCAAATATGCAATCCTGCCGGAAATTTTAAAACCGAATGAACTGATGTCCGGCAATGCGCTGTTCCAGTCCGGCACATCTATGGCGATTCTGATCGGCATGATCTTAGGCGGCGCAGTGATTTCCTCCTCAGCAGGCAATTTGCTTTGGATCAGCGTGACCGTTTTAACCATTGCCATCTTAGGCTATTTTTCCAGTAAATTTATTATCCGGCAGCAAGTCACTGCGCCGGATTTAAGCATCGACTGGAACTTCTTCCGCACCAGCTTTCAAACCTTAAAATATGCCAAAAGCCTGCCGCTGATTTTCACCATTTTACTGGGCAACTCTTGGTACTGGTTTTATGGCGCCACCTACTTAACGCAAATTCCGCAATTAACGCAGCAGAATCTGCACGCCTCTGAAAATGTAGTGAGCCTGCTGCTGACCTTTTTCTCGGTCGGTATAGGCACAGGTTCTTTGCTTTGCCGTAAAATCGGCGGAACTGAGGTGAATATCAAGATGGTGCCTATCGGCGCGGTTGGCCTCACCGTTTTTGCCTTCTATCTGGCAGGCAGCTTGGCTTTTGTCCCCGAACAAAGCGGAAAGCTGTTGGGCTTATATGAAGTCTTTCATGGCGGCTGGAGCTATTATCACGTCATGCTGGCCGTGACCTTGCTCGGCATCAGCGGCGGTTTTTATATTGTGCCGCTGTACGCCATGATGCAGGCGTTTTCTCCCCGCTCACACCGTGCGCGTGTAGTCGCCGCCAACAACATTTTGAATGCCGTTTTCATGGTATCTTCTGCTATATTCTCAATCATCATCTTAAGCATGCTGAAGATTGATATTAAAATACTGTTCAGCATCACCGCGATTTTAAGCGCAATTTTCAGCTTTTGGCTGCTGCGCCGCTTAAAGCCAATGCTGAAGACTGCGCAAGTTTCACTGGAGGATTAATTCCATGCGTCAATATACCGGCCTAGACAAGCTGATTCATTCCTTTGACCAAGCCTTGCGAAGCTTAGTGCCCGGCTCTACTTCCGCGCATCGTGAAAACCCAGGCAATCAGTCTGAAGCGCAATTGGCCGTCAGTGAAGCGCGCCATGTGGCGGGTCTAATGCGGGTCAATCACAGCGGCGAAGTCTGTGCGCAAGCGCTGTATCATGGTCAGGCGCTGACAGCAAAACTGCCGAATGTCCGCAAGGAAATGGAACAGGCGGCGATTGAAGAACAAGACCATTTGGCCTGGTGCGAAGACCGCCTGAAAGAACTCGACAGCGTGCCAAGTTTACTGAATCCTGTATGGTACAGCCTATCTTTTGGCATGGGCGCAATTGCGGGCATTGCCGGCGACAAATACAGCCTCGGCTTTGTCGCAGAAACAGAGCGTCAAGTCAGCATGCATTTGGAGCATCACATCAGCCAATTGCCGCAGCAAGATGAGCGCTCGCGTAAAATTTTACTGCAAATGAATGAAGATGAGCTGCATCACCGTGATACGGCGTTGAATGCAGGCGGTGTAGATTTGCCATTGCCGGTGCGCATTGCGATGACTGGCATTTCTAAGCTCATGACCAAAACCAGTTATTATATTTAAGCCAAATCCAAATAAAAAAGCCCGCACGAAGCGGGCTTTTTTATTTGCAAGCTTTCTCTTTACTTAATTTTCTAAGATCAACTTATATGATGATGCAGCTCATAAATAATAAACCATCCGCATGGCAGCTGCTCACCGCTTGGTGATCATTTCTGCGCTCAGACAAATGAACAAAGAATTCAATCTATCAATATTGAGCTAAGACTTCTTTTTCGCTTTTTTCTTGGCAAATAAATTCAGCGCTTGCGCATAATGTGATGGTGTAATGCGCTGCACCAAATCCAGAATTTTCGCATCATTGCCAATCAATACCCGGGCTTTGTTGGCTTTCACCCCATCTAAAATGACTTTTGCAGCCAGTTCAGGCGGTGTTTTCAGCACTTTATTGAATGAACGGCTGGCCCGTTCAGGGTTCATGCCCAACGCGCGGATGCTGTCGCTCATGCGTGCGGCGTTGGCAATATTGGTTCGAATGCCGCCCGGATGCACTGAGGTTGCGCTGACGCCTGACTGCTCCATATCCAGCTCTTGGCGCAGCGCTTCAGTAAAGCCGCGCACAGCAAATTTGGTCGCATTATAAGCGCTTTGCGTCGGCTGAGCCGTTAAGCCAAAGAGGCTGGAGGTATTGATAATATGACCTTCTCCGCTTTGCTTCAAATACGGCAAGAAGGCTTTGGTACCATACACTACGCCCCAAAAATTAATATTAAAAATCCACTCTAATTCATCATAGCTCATGCCTTCCACGGTACTGGCTAAAGCCACACCGGCATTATTAAAAATCAGATTCACCTTGCCGAAATCTTTAAAACATTGCTCCGCCCATGCATACACCGCCTCACAGTCAGCCACATCCAGCTTCGTCAATGTCACTTGAACCGGATACGCTTTCAGCAAATGCAGCGTTTCAGCTAAACCCTGTTCGTTCATATCGCTTAATGCCAAATTCGCGCCCTGCTGCGCCAGCTGCAATGCCAATTGACGGCCAATGCCAGAACCTGCGCCGGTAATTGCGGCGACTTTCCCATTAAAATTTTTCATTGCTTTCTTCTCTGCCTTTTAGCCATCTGCTGCGCTGAAAAGTGCGCTGCGCATCATATGGCATTCACTCTTTCCCATTATGCTGATTAGATTACAAAAGAATAAAATATGAATGAAATGATATTTAATAATGATTCATTATGCATGAAATTCATATTCAAACGCGGGCGGTTTGATTGCGCATGCTGCTCGAGCTGAACTGCCAGCTTTGCTGCAAAGTGATCTTTTCAATGATTTGCTCAGCGCGCTTTTTTTCTTCTTTTCAAAACAGCGTAAATGATCCGGCAAAGCAAGATGCAGCCAACAACCGCCATGACCGTATAAATTTCTTCATGATAAGGCAAAGTCTGGCGCCAAAACATGTGCAATACATGAGTAATTTTTACACCTGCAGTCACGATAATCCAAGCCCAAATAAAACAGGCTGCAAGATTAATCAGCACATATTTCCACAAAGGGTAGCCTTTCATACCGACAGCAATCGGCAATACCGTTCTGAAGCCCCAAGCAAAACGCATGACTAAAATCGTGAGTATGGGATATCGCTCGATAAACTGGCTGGCTTTATCAAATTTTCCGGCCAGTTCCGCCCGTGTCTGCAGCAGTTTTTGCCCATAACGGCGCCCCAGCTGATAATAGAACTGATCGCCCATAAAACCGCCGAGCATGGCTGCGGCAATCAGGCCCCAAAAGCTCATCAAATGCTGATGAACCGCATAGGCGCCCAGTATCAGCACAGTTTCACCTTCAAATAATGCGCCGGCAAAGATGGCCAAATAGCCAAAGTGCTGGATCAGATCACTCCAGTTCATACTGCCTTTTAAGTCTTTCAGATAGTAGGATCATCATAACATTTAGACTGGATTGCCGTTAAAATAGGCGGAATAAAACATATTTTTAAACAAAAAAACGCTCATGAGCAAACTGTCATGCATGTTGAATACGCGCAGACATGACACGCTTCAGCACTTCCATGAGCGCCTCAATAAACAGTGAGCCTTTGCTTCAAATTATCCAAACCTATGACGGATGTTTTTTTCATATTTTTAACTCAAAACTGAGCAATGATCTGCAAATGGCCTTCCACACTAAAATTTAATGTTCTTTTAAAAAGCACATGATTTTCTGCAAGCGCTTCAAAATCATATTAAAGCCTCAGAGAACCATTACTAGTTTGCCCCTCAACAATCCATTGCATATCCGGCTTGCTGACTAGAATGGTATACACGGTTTGCTGATTGAAGATTATAGGCAAAGGGCCAAGCGGCTTCAGCCGGATCAGCTCCTGAAAAGTATAGCCCGCTTGCAGCGCAGCAGCGCTTTTTGTTGCTGAAATAGAATTAGGATGCCATTCATGCCATAAGCAAGGCTGGGTTACATAATCGAATAACTCTTTTACATAACTCTTTTACATAACTCTTTTACATAACTCTTTTACACTGCATGGAATTTCAATTTTATTTTCAATAACATACTTTTTTATCCAGCTTTATTTTAATTTAAAATAATTAAACTAGATTACTGTTTCAAGTGATATTTCAAAAGCCCGATACGGGAACAATATTTCCTCAATGCAATTCCCTCAATAAACTGAATCTTCAAAATCCATCTATAAGCATCTCTGCATAAGCACTAAGGATACGAAAAACGCGTATTCCTCCCAAAACCCAGTATCGGTTTATAGGCAAATCCAGTATTCATAAAATGTTGAGGCGGAAAAGCTTTTAAATCACGATCACAAACGTGTGTACGTGCATCATTTCAGCAGGATCTAATCCTAAATACAGAGGCCTAGGGCTTTAAAAATCACCATTAGGCAGCTCATTATTGCCTAATGATTCAATCCATATTGAGCCTTCAATCGTTATCGGGCATCAAACATATCAGCCCAAATACAGCTCTAAAATTTCAGTGGCAGCTCACAACAGGAAAATGATGAGGTTCATGCGCAAAGGCGGCATCTGGCCAAATATCCAGCATTGGAATTTTAACATCTAAGGCCAACGGCATTTTTTTCGCATTGAACTGCATATGGTCCAATGAATTGCCCCATGCAATCAGGTCGACATCCAGCGCAATATTATGCGATGGGCGGATGCGTCCTGAAGCGGCTTCCATCTGTTTTAAATAAACAGTCATTTCAGCGGCATTCATCCGGCTTCGCACTAAGCAGGCCGCATTCCAATAATCTGCGCCAATGCCGTCACGGCATGGAAGCAAATAAATTTTGGAGAACTTGAATTCACCGAGCTGAGAAATTTGCGCAATGGCGCTTTGAAAATGCTGCTTGGGCTGGCTATTGCTCGCGAGCGCTAGAGCATAAATCGTTTCGGTGACGTTCAAGACGAATTCCTACAGAATTTGCTTGCGGGATAATGGCAGGCTTACGGATGCTAATCATAATAGATTCCACTGCCGGAAAGGTAGTAAAAAGTGCATTCAGCACCAGTTTTGCCGCATGTTCAATCAATTTGGGCTGCGCTTCTTGAATCACGCGCGCTGAAATCTCGCAAATTTCGGCATAATTCAGTGTATCTTCCAGCTCATCCGAATTGGAGGCCTGCTCCAGACTGGTTTGAATGGTTAAATCCAGCATTAAAGGCTGGATGATTTGCCGCTCCCAATTGAAACAGCCCACCACCGTATCAACCTTGAGGCCTTCAATAATAATTGCGTCCATATTTAACCTTTAACTTCTTTCTAAATCCTCAAGAGGAGGCAAAGCGTCTGCATTTTGCAACAGCCGCATGCGCAACATCCCCCTTCTTTTTTAAAAAGGAGGATTGAGAGGATTTACCTCAATACTCAATTAATGCTTTAACAGCAGATTAGGGTCCATAGTCTGAACCATCTGCAAACGCTGATCTGCATAGATGTCTGTATACGGCGCAAGGATACGCATGAAACGGTCAAAATACAGCATTTGCTTAAACAGCAGCGCAAAGTCCCGCGGAAAACGGATGCCGTGGCGTTCACCTACCCCAACCATATCCATCATAATATCATTCAAATCGGCTGGATTTGAGGTCAGCAGCTCTTGCGGATCTGCCAGCAGCACACCGCTGAACAGACGCTCTAAATCATCCGCCAGCACTTTGGTATCAATTTTCTTATCGGTCATGCCCATTTTCAGCATGTTTTCCGCCATTAAGGCGTAATTGGTATTTTGCAACGCATCCATAAAGGCGATGCACGCGGTCCAAACTTCCGGCTTTAACTGGCCGACAATACCAAAATCGATAAAGCCAACGCGACCATCTTCCAGCAGCATCAGGTTGCCGGCATGCAAGTCCGCATGGAAGCTTTCACACATCATCAGGCTGCCAAACCATGTATTCATAGCGGTGACTAAAACCTGAGATGGATCTTTGGCCACTTTTTTCACCACTTCAAAATCCGTCAATGGCACGCCATAAAAGCGCTCCATCGTCAAAACACGGCGGGTTGAAAACTGATGATAGACTTTCGGCGCAGCGGCGGATTTATTTTGCGTCACATTCAAATAATTGACGAAATCATCAATGTTTTGCGCTTCTTCAATAAAATCAACTTCACGCACCATGCGGGTTTTAATTTCTTCAACGATATCCGCCAATGAGGCAAATTTCACTTTCGGCACCGCTTTTTCTAAAATTTTGGCCGCCCAGTGCAGGACATTTAAGTCGGTATAGAGAATGGTTTCTACACCTGGCTTTTGCACTTTCAGCACCACATTTTCGCCGGTTACCAGTTTCGCGGCATGCACTTGCGCAATCGATGCCGATGCTAAGGGCGTTTCGTCAATTGAGGCAAAAATTTGCGCAAGGTCACGGCCAGCAAATTCTGAAGCCAGCACTTGCTGCACATAGCTAAAAGGCAAAGATGGTGTTTGGTCTAAGCAGCCTTGAAACTCTTCTACATATTCACGCGGGAACAAAGACGGCGTACTGGCGATAAACTGGCCCAGCTTAATATAGGTTGAACCCAGCGACTCAAACGTTTCACGCATGAGCTTCGCATTGCTTGGTTTTTCTGTTGCATATTTAAAGCCGGCTCTTGCAGCCACGACCGCTGTTTCCCCCATGCGGGCAACCGAGCGGAATCTATCAAGCCAAATATTGTTTTTCATAATGTCTGAGGAAAAATAAATTGCAGTGAGTGTAGCAAAATTTCCAGCCTTTGCAGGACTATCTTGCTAGACAGATTGGACAATTTTCATCATGCGCAAAACCTAAAATGCGCTGTTTCATGTTTAAGCCGTCCCAGAGCAGCAATTTCTGCTTCAATGGCGCGGCATTCAGGCCCAAATACAGCAAGGCATGATGCGCCTGCAGGCTGGCCATGACATTTGGCGTCGTTGCCAAGACGCCTGAATCTGCACAGCGCAGGCTTTCATTGGCCTGCTGCTCTTTCGGAAACAAGCACTCATAGCAGGCCGAATCGCCTTCGACCATAAACAGCTGGCCTTGAAAACCAATGGCTGATGCGCTGATCAATGGCACATTGAGCTGCTTGCATGCCGCATTGACGCTATAGCGGGTGGTGAAATTATCACAGCCATCCAGGACCAGATCTTGCGGGGCAATGAGTTCGGCCGCATTCGCCGCATCCAATTTCAATACGATGCTGCTCACTTGAATATGCGGATTAATGCTGCGCAGCCGATTAGCCAGCACTTCTGCCTTATAAAATCCCAAATCGGCTTCGGTGAAGGCCATTTGGCGCTGCAGATTGCTGATTTCGATACTATCTGAATCAATTAAAGTGATTTGCCCAACACCTGCGCGCGCCAACAGCTCTGCCGCCGCGCAGCCAATGCCGCCGCATCCTACAATCAATACATTCGACAGTTTAAGTTTTTCCTGCGCCTCGATATCCCAGCCATCCAGCAAAATCTGGCGGCTGTAAAAGTGCATTTCAGAGTCGCTGAGTTCCAAATCCAAATCTGTTGGCTGATTCACTGGCTCACGTCCGTGTTCAAAAGGCATGTCAGAGCAGAGTATAGACAAATCCTGCTGCCTGTTCAGTAATCCTTGAATTTATTGTCCATTTTTCAAACAGGCCAATTCACTTGCATCCATTGATGCTTTTCCTGTTTAAAACACAAAAATCAAACGCACTTACAAAACAAACATAAATTATTGAAATTTGACATATTTTTTATTCAAGCTATGATGGAAATAAATGCCGGTTTAAAATTTTTTGATTTTTTAGACATCCACTCAAAAAATGCAGAAATATACGCTCTGCGTTTTCTTCATTTGGCCGGCCCAACAATCAAGTTCAGCGTTTGGAGGAAGCCATGTTCTTTAAATCGTTAAGACAACTGATCTGTAAACATGATTTTACCGCATATCAAAAGCGACATTTTTATATTGCCGAGTGCTTGAAATGCGGCATTCAATTTCCTTACTCGCAGCATAAAAAATAATTCAAAGATATAAGCTCCCGCCAAGAGATAAAAAAACCGCGTTAAAAACGCGGTTTTTTTATCTCTTGAGCATTGTAGCCATCAGATCGCTGTTTGCAGATTTTCCGCTTTGGCAATCTCCTGCTGCTTCAGCAAATTCCGCTGAATTTTTCCGCTGGAGGTTTTGGGCAGGCTGGCTGCAAATTCAATTTCTTTTGGATAAGCATGTTTCGATAAACGTGAGCGTACATAATCCTGCAGCTTCTTCATCAATTCTGGCGTTGCAGGATATTGCGCTTTTAATACGACAAAAGCTTTCACAATTTCCGTCCGCTCAGGGTCTGGCTTGCCAATCACCGCAGATTCCAAAACCTCCTCACATTCAAGCAGCGTGCTTTCCACATCAAAAGGGCCCACACGATAGCCTGACGTTGTAATGACATCGTCAGCACGACCGATGAAATCGATCCCGCCTTGTTCATTCAAGCGTACTGTGTCGCCGGTTAAATAATAATGCCCGGCAAAAGATTTGCGGTTATTGCCGCCATAGCCCTCAAACCAAAACAGCGGTGATTGTGAACAGTCAATGGCCAGTATGCCAATGCCGCCCGGTTCAACTTCTTGATGGTCTTTATTCAGCACCGCAAATCGATGGCCTGGGATTGCATAGCCTGCCGAACCGACTTTTTTGTGATGCTCCAGCGCATGATGATTAGCAATCACCATCCCCAATTCTGTCTGCCCGTACTGATCATAAATATTCACATTCAGATCATGATTAAACCAATGGATCACTTCTGGCGTTAAAGGCTCACCTGCACTGCTGACCACACGCAGATGTTCTTTAATCGACGAATCAAATTTCTCTTTAAAGCCAAAAAACATGCGAAACGCGGTTGGTGAACCGGTTAAATTGCTGACTTTATATTTCTGAATCAGCTGCAGCGCGTTATCTACGCTAAAAGCGCGCTCATCCATAATAATGCTATGGCCTAGACTTAAGGGCCCAGTGATGCCGTAATACAAACCGTATGCCCAGCCTGGATCGGCCAGATTCCAAAAAGAATCTTCATCACGCAAATCAACTGCATGCGTCATATAGCCTTTAAATGCCAATACCGCTTTTAAGGGAACAGGCACAGATTTCGCCAAACCCGTTGTGCCTGAGGTAAACATCATTAAAAAATAATCATCAAAACCCAGCATCACCGGTTCACAATCCGCAGGCTGCTGTTCCAGCGCTGTCCAGAAATCAGCTTCTTTCGCCGGTGAAGAGCCATGCTGCGGCTTAAGATCTACCTGCACGGTTAAAATATGCGACACTTTCACACTGTTCAGTTTAGGGCGCTGTTCTGCATTGGTCACAATCAGCTGCGTTGCGGCCGTTTCTACGCGGTGTTCAATCGCTTTGGATTCAAATGCCGTAAATAACGGCTGATACACTGCACCGATCCGCCATGCAGCCAACACCGTAATCAGCAGTTCAGGCGTGCGCGGCAGCAGCCCTGCAATGCAATCGCCTTTTTTCAGATTTAAACTTTTAAAATGATTGGCCAATTTGCCGGAAGCTTCATCCAGCTGATCAAAAGTCCATGCAGAAGATTCACCGTTTTTGCCTTCCCAGATTAAAGCTGTTTTATGCTGTCCCACATAGCGCTGGCAGCATTCCACATAGGCATTGATGTGCGTGGCGGAACCGGCAAGCTGCTGTTCAATCTGCTGCTCATAATTAAAATCTTGATACGCTTGTTCCAATGTTTTCATTTTGCAACCTCTCGTCCTAAAGGCTGAATGGCGCGGCATCTGCGTCCGGCTCATTCATCGTCGTATTATTTTTTCCGCAGCCGCTTTGCAGCGCGGCGCCGTACATCCCGTACAAAGATTCACACTGCTGATCAGTATGTGTTTTAAATATAAGATTAGAAAAACATGTTCTGATGCCGCCTGCAATTTCCATAACCGTCAATTGCATTGCAGGCTTTGGGCACCGACTAAAGTCTGATCAATCAGCCTTTAGCCACTTCACGGGCAATCACCAAACGCTGAATGTCTGATGCGCCTTCATAAATTTGGCTGACGCGGACATCCCGATAAATCCGCTCAACTGGAAAATCAGAAACATAGCCATAGCCGCCATGAATTTGAATCGCATCGGAACAGACTCTTTCCGCCATTTCAGAGGCAAACAGCTTGGCCATTGATGCTTCTTTTAAACACGGCAATCCTGCATCTTTTAAAGTCGCAGCATGAAAAATCAGCTGGCGCGCCGCTTCAATTTTGGTGGCCATATCCGCCAGACGGAATGCCACTGCCTGATGCTGCACAATCTCTACACCGAAGGCTTTGCGTTCATTGGCATATTCCACGGCGGCGTCCAAGGCTGCACGCGCCATACCGACACATTGCGCCGCAATGCCAATCCGGCCAGACTCTAAATTAGATAAAGCGATCTTGTAGCCATCACCTTCTTTTCCCAGCAGATGGTCAGCAGGAATACGGCAGTTATCAAAAATAATCGTTGCTGTATCTGAACAGTGCTGGCCCATCTTGTCTTCCAGACGCGAAACTATATAGCCGGGAGTTTGGGTCGGCACTAAAAAACAGGAAATGCCTTTTTTACCCGCAGCTTTATCGGTCACGGCAAAGACCAAGGCCACATCCGCATATTTGCCCGAGGTAATAAACTGCTTGGTGCCGTTAATAACCCACTCATCTCCCTCACGCACCGCTTGGCATGCCAATGCGCTGGCATCCGAGCCAGCTTGCGGTTCCGTCAGGCAAAAACAGCCGAGCATTTCGCCTGTTGCCAATTTGGTCAAATACTGCTGCTTTTGCTGTTCTGTACCGTAGCGCTGGGTAATCCCGCAAGGCAAAGAATTCTGCACGCTGACAATGGTCGAAATTGCGCCATCACCGGCGGCGATTTCCTCCAAAGCCAAGACCAGCGAGACATAATCCATGCCCGCACCGCCCCATTCTTCAGAAATGGTCATGCCTAAAGCGCCCAGTGCGCCCAGTTCTTTCAATTCCTGCGCCGGAAAACGCGCCGTTTTATCCCGCTCGGCTGCAGTCGGCTTCAGCTTGGTTTGCGAATAATCCCGCAGCATATCCTGAACCATTTTTTGCGCTTCATTTAAAATCATTGAGCGTCCCTCTCATTGCTATTCTTAAAATCTGAACTTTATTTAAATTAAAAAGATTAAAAATTATCTGCTACGTGACAACGCCATTCGCAACCTGCAAAGCCCTTTAAAATGAATGGATCTGCGAAGCAAAAACACGGTAATGCCGATTAAACAGGTTTCGCGAATGACAATGGTTTTGCCTACTTTTCCCGAAAGAAAAGTAGGTCGAACCGAAGGTTATGCCAAAGCTTGAATTAATAATAAAAAGACTCCGTACATATCCCTCAGATCATATTTTTCTTATTTAGGCTGCATCCGAATCGCGCCATCCAACCGGATCACTTCACCATTCAAATAACCATTCTCAAAAATATGCCCCACTAAATGCGCAAACTCCTCCGGCTTCGCCAAACGCGGCGGAAACGGCACCATTTGCCCTAAAGCATCCTGCACATTTTGCGGCAAGCCTTTCAGCATCGGCGTTTCCATAATGCCCGGCGCAATCGTCATCACCCGAATCGCTTCACGCGCCATTTCACGCGCCAGCGGCAGCGTCATCGCAACCACAGCGCCTTTAGATGCCGCATACGCCGCCTGACCAATTTGGCCGTCATAGGCCGCCACCGATGCGGTATTCACAATCACACCACGTTCTTCTTCACCGGTTTTCAGCTCATACTTCGCTATTAAACGCGCTGCATAGCGGATCATATTGAATGTTCCAGACACATTAATATTCAGCACTTTTTGAAACATGGCCAGATCATGCAAGCCATCACGGCCCAGCACTTTCGCCGAAGGCGCAATGCCTGCGCAGTTCACCAAGCCATTCAGCTGGCCGTATTTATTTTCGATATGCTGAAAAAATGCTTCGGCGTCCGATTCGCTGGTGACATCCAGCAGCTGAAATTCAGCATGCTCACCTAAGCGGCGCTGCAGCTCGTCACCCATGCTTTGATTCATATCGGCCATAATAACTTTGGCGCCTTGACCCACCAGATAGGTTGCAGTCGCTGCGCCAAGTCCTGACGCGCCGCCGGTAATCACAAATACTTTTCCTTGAATCTTCATTTTATTTTTTCCTAAAAAACTGTTTTTGAAATTCGACTTAAGACACAGAGTAAACATAGAATAATTTGAGTACAATTTCCAAATGCTGCATCCTGTGTGATGTATTTGAACAATATAAAAATGACAGCAATCATTCATGGACAGACACATTGAACGGCAACCACTTTAAAGATTCTTTTAAAGGCACAATATCCATCAGCTTAGTGCAAGAAGCGCTGCACCATGCCGGCATGCGTGGTTTTAACCTCAATGATTTGCTGATGCAGGCCGGCATTGCGCCTGAGCTGCTGCAGTCCGATAAAACCCGTGTTTCTGTTTCGCAATACGCGCAGCTGTGGATTGTGCTGGCAGATGCCATGAATGATGAGTTTTTCGGCATGGACAGCCATGCCATGCGCCGCGGCAGCTATACCTTTCTGTCTCAATCTGTGCTGCAGGCTGAACATGCAGGTCAGGCCCTCAGCCAAATTTTACAGTTTCTGAATTTGCTCTTGGATGATTTCCACAGCAAATATTTTGTGCAGGAAAATTACGCCTACATCATTATTCAGGATCGCGCCGAGCCTAAGCGCATGTTCAGCTATGCCACCTACCTCATGCTGATTCACGGCATGATGTGCTGGCTGTGCGGCCAGCGCGTAGTGCTCAACCGCATCCAGCTGAAATGCGCCGAGCCGGAAGATGACAGTGATTATAAAGTGCGTTTTTGCGATGATATTCAATATCATGCCGAAGAAAATTACATTCAGTTTGATGCCAGCTATTTAGACATTGCCATCAAGCAGGATAAAAAATCATGGCATCAATTTATCCGGCACACCCCTTATAACCTGCTGGTGCGTTTTAAAAATCCAAATGCATTGAGCCATCAAATCCGCAAGCATCTGATACAGACGCCCACAGCCGAATGGGCGGAGCTGGCTGGTTTATCACAGCAGTTCAGCATGTCTGAAGCCACGATGCAGCGCCGGCTAAAGCAGGAAGGCGTCAATTTTCAGCAATTAAAAAATGACATCCGCCGCGATCTTGCGATTGACTTGCTGGAAGATGGCATATGCACGCTGCAAGACATCAGCGAAAAATTGAATTTTCATGATGTCAGCGCCTTTCACCGCGCTTTTAAGAAATGGACTGGCGTCAGTCCGGGCGCTTATCGGCAGAATAAAATTCAGTCATTGTGATCAATTGATGTGGGCTAAAATATCAGTCCATTGATCTTTTCTCTGACACCCATCTTAAGCAAATAAAATTCATTTTTTTAAATCCTGTTGCAATATTTGATTACGCTCACGTGGCTTTTATTGAATCAATCTGGTGAACTTTTTACAGCGTTTAATAAGTTAAATTGATTTTTCTAAGGCTCATTCATCGGAAAATGATGCTCTGTCGCAGATTGTCACTGACTTTCAAAAATTCCCTGTCATAGTTATTTTTGCATATTGTTTTTACATAATATTCAATAAAAACATCATGGAGTGAACGTATGAGCACCCAAGCAAATAAAAAATTAATCACGCATCTCGGATGGCTCTCATTCGTATTATGCAGTCAGCAAGCGCTTGCCGATTCATATATTTATGTGACCAATACCACCCCTGAAACCGTAGCTGTCAATATTAATCACCATGGCACACATACCTTAGTCCAGGGTAGCCAATGGGCACAAGAAGCCACCGAAATTGCACCTTATGAGACCAAACGTGTACTGCGTTATAACCGTTATACCGGAGTAAAATCAGGCCAAACTTATAATTTTGATACTGTGATTACAGGTGGTGGCTCAAGTGTCACCCTAAAACAATCAATGACCGGCACATGGTATGGCAGTGAGATTAAACATTCTGCTTCTGGCAATGATTTTTCAGCCCCATGGTTCAACGATCGTCAGATTCAACGCATTGACACTCGCTATGCCGGGAAATCCGCTCAAACTGCATTTAAAGCAGAATTCACTGGCGGCTATGATGACTTTCACTACACTATTCATCAAAATACCGTACCAGAGTCTGTAGCCAGCAATGCCAATGAATTTAAGGTTTTAACCTACAATATTTATGCGCTGCCTTTAGTTGCCAGTAAAATTAATGAACGCTTAAAGCAACTGCCGCAAAACTTAACAGGCTACGACGCCATTTTATTTCAAGAAACATTTGCTGCTGGCCGTACTGCCATGTTGGCCAAATTAGCACAAGAATATCCCTACCAAACCTATATTCCAGTCGGTTCAGGTTTTAATATTTATGACAGCGGCGTACTGGTCGCAAGTCGCTACCCTATTGTAAAGACAGATCATTTTATTTATCCAAGCTGTACTGGCATTGACTGTTTTGCCGATAAAGGCGTGATTTATGCTGAAATTCTAAAAAATGGCAAAGCGTACCATGTCACCTCAACCCATACCGCCTCGTTTGATACCGATGCATCACGGGATATGCGCCAACAGCAATTTAAATACATCCGCGCATTGGTCGATAAGCAAAATATTCCGTCCTTCGATGCCGTGCTGATGGGCGGTGACTTTAATGTCAATAAGCTTCTCTGGCCGCAAGATTATGCGCAAATGCAAATCAACCTAAATGGTACCGTTCCAGTCAGTACCGGATATACCGAATCGACCTTTGACCCACGGGTCAATAAGCTATCGCAAGCAGGTTTAACTGGTGGCACTACTGTGGAATATTTAGACTATGTGGTGTCATCAAATAATCACCGTCAGCCCTTACAGGCACGTAACGATGTCCGTATTCTTCGCTCTACGGCAGATCCCTTATTTATGACTTGGTATCTCTCTGATCATTTCCCTGTCATGGGTCAATTTCAATACACGCCATAAGGAGTACCTATGAAGCACTTTGGGCTTATCGCTTTAGTGCTGAGTTTATTGGTGATTGGTGTGGTGATATGGTTGGGGCTTGGTCCATCATATGCCACATCAGATCAAACTCAGACCTCTTTACAGCCCCTTACAAAAACGGGCCAACCAAATGACTTACAAGAAAAACTTGCGAATGCAAACCATGATGAGTCAAAAATGCAACAAAAACAGCAGCAAGAATCGATCAAACACCTTATTCAAATTTTTCAAAAAAATCCGGGAAATATCAAACAGCTCCTGACCCAGCTACAGCAAATCTGTCCGGACACAAACTGTCAGACATTATTCAAACAGGTATTGGCTGAATATCCAGACCAACAGTTTGCCCAAACTTTAGAACAACTGATAGAACGTCTACCGCTGTATGAAAAAGAAATGCAAACTAAAGTTATGTCGACACAAATAGCACCACAACAGCGTTATCAGGAGATTTGGGATTTACGTGAGCGGACTTTGGGGCAAAAAGAAACCCTGCTCGGTTTTGGAGCAGAAAAAGAATTTGCTCATTATCAGTTTGCCTATGGCGAACTCTTGAACCGAGCAGCAGAAATGACATTACAGCAACGTCTGAGTGAACTTGCGCAGCTCCAACAACAGTACCCAAACCCGAGCCAAAATATTGATGGTCAAAGCGGCAGTTATGATAAAGCCCTAAAATTGGCTTTAATTGGCATCACAGACCCAATCCAACAACAGCAAATTACCGAACAAATTCGTAACCGTTACTTTTCAGGCAAAGAAGCCGCTCAATTGGCCGAATGTGAACAACAAATTGCTCAACAGCAACAACAAGTGACTAATTATCAAACCGAACTTGCAGCGTTAAAGCAAGAAATGAACCAACAAAAACACAACTTGCCAGAGAGTACCTGGCAACAGCAATATCAATTACGATTAGAACAACTGCGGCAAAAGCATTTTAATTAATGACTTACAATGTCATCATTTCAACTCATGCAAAAAATTATCGCTAAAGCAAAATGATGCTCCTAATATTGCTTTAGCTTGTGGCTACCTATTTCAAGGACATGATTTTTTAATTTTAGTAGGTGTAATTTGCACTACAAAATATTCCAACTGCACTTAGATTTTATAAACCGAGCGCTTTCATCGCATTAAACCAAGTACTGTAAACACCCCCGTACCATAAGGCCCCAAAAAAGCTATAAGCGAAGAAGTCAAGCCTCCACGATTGTGTATTTCCCCTAAAAAGCTACCTATAAAAATAATAGGAATAGAATTCAATCACTTACTAAAACGACTAAGCATTCATCTGAATATTATTGCACTATTCACTTATTTGGGTTATTTTTTATCCAATTTTAAAGCATTCTTTAATGCTTATTTTTCGGCTGTACTCCCTGTTTAATCACCTTATTTCTTTTAAAGGTATGACATGCTTAAAATGATTGATGTCCTCGATCAACGTTTAGTGCAAGACTTTACTCAAGCTTTGCAATCTCCTACTCCACAATTTGAAGAGCAACTAAATCAAGGCATTCTGGAAGCATCAGACTGTGACTTAAATCGTGCGGTGACTACATTTTTTAATGAAGTTAATGCGATTGAAGCTGCTCAAGCGCTTGATATTAGCGTAGACCGTATTCAAGCACTTCAATTAGGTGCATCTTTTAAAGATGAACAATATTTAGCGGATCTAAAGAAAATTGTGACGCTGTGTCTTGCTGTTGAAACTGATGCACTGCATCAAGTTGAAGTCTTTGACAGTTTGCAAGATTACCCAATGTAATCTGTACATTCAAAAAAAGCGGCTTATGCCGCTTTTTTGTGATTACACCTAAAATATACAAATATAGTAAAGCTAGAATTGGCTCAATCTATATAAATGTCTTTTGACTATTTACTTTAACAATTAGTGCTGCCATTGCCCTAAAGTGACACGATCATTACCACCATAGTCTTTCACGGTACGAACATCACGGTAGCCTGCTTGTAAGAACAGATGTCTTACCGCATCACCTTGGTCATATCCATGCTCAAGCACTACCCAACCATTTACCGTTAAGTGCTTTTTAGCTTGCTGAATAATCTGTTCCAAATCAGCCAATCCATGATTATCTGCAACCAATGCCCGCTCAGGTTCGGTCGCAAGATCTTGCATGTGAATATCATCGGCATCGATATACGGTGGATTCGATACAATCACATCAAAAAAGGCACGACCAAAAGGTTTTAACCATGAACCCAATACAAATTGTACATGTTCAAGATCATGCTTCTTCGCATTAAACTCAGCCACCTCTAAAGTTGGCTCGTAAATATCCGAAGCTGCCACTGACCAATTTGGGCGTTCACTGGCTAAAGACAGCGCAATCGCACCTGTTCCTGTTCCCAAATCGACTACGCGTGCATCTTCTGGGAGGTCCAAACGCAATACAGTTTCGACTAAAACTTCAGTATCTGGACGCGGCACCAAAGTATCTTTGGTCACTTTTAGATCTAAAGTCCAAAATGGCTGTGAACCTGTGACATAAGCCAAAGGTTCACCCACTGCGATACGTGCAAGCGCAGCAACATATTGCTGTTCTTGCTCGGTAGTCAGTTCCTGATCCTTTTTCATGATTAAATCAAAAGAATCAATTTTAGTGATGTGTTCTAACAACCACGTATTTTCCTGACGCTCATAGCTTTCAGGTTCACCACGGTAGGCCAAAGCCTGTGCAATATTCATTAGCCACCATTCTGCTGTGCTAATAATGCCAATTGATCGGCTTGATATTCACGATGCAAGCTATCCAGCAATTCTGTTAAATCACCTTCCATCACTGCATCTAGCTTATATAAAGTCAGGTTAATGCGGTGGTCGGTCATACGTCCTTGCGGATAGTTATAAGTACGGATACGTTCTGAACGGTCACCTGAACCGACTAGATCACGGCGCATTTCAGAAGTCGCCGCATCAGCTGCTGCGCGTTTAGCATTTTCAAGGCGTGAAACCAACAGCGCCATCGCTTTGGCTTTGTTTTTATGCTGCGAACGTTCATCCTGACATTCCACGACTGTACCCGTTGGAAGGTGGGTAATACGCACCGCAGAATCGGTTTTGTTAATGTGCTGACCGCCCGCGCCGGATGCACGGTAAGTATCAATACGCAATTCCGAAGGGTTGATTTCAACAGTGGTATCGACGTCAATTTCAGGCAGAATCGCAACTGTACAAGCGGAAGTATGCACACGGCCTTGTGATTCCGTTGCCGGCACACGTTGCACACGGTGTGCGCCGCTTTCAAACTTTAAGCGGCCATAGACACCTTCGCCATTGATTAAGCAGATGACTTCTTTATAGCCGCCGTGTTCGCCATCATTTTCAGACAAGATTTCAAGACGCCAGCCCTGTGTTTCAGCATATTTGCTATACATGCGGAATAAATCGCCTGAGAAAATCGCCGCTTCATCACCGCCCGTTCCGGCACGAATTTCCAGATATGCAGAGTTGGCGTCATTCGGGTCTTTCGGAATCATTAAAATATTTAAGTCCGCTTCCAGCGATTCAATTAAAGCTTTATTTTCTTTAATTTCTTCTTGCGCCATTTCCTTAAAATCAGGATCTGACAGCATGGCTTCTGCCGTTTCAATATCTTCTTCCGCTTGGCGATATTTCTGCCACACTTCCGTAATTTCGCTTAAATCACTGTGCTCGCGTGACAGCTGGCGAAAGCGTTTATTGTCTGAAATCACTTCAGCATCCGCGAGCAAGGCATTTAATTCTTCGTGACGGTCAGATAACTGATCTAAGCGCAAGCGCAGCGATTCTTTCATTGTTCAAAATATCTCAATACAGCCTGTTCAATGGCATCCGCCCGAACAGATCATTCTAAAAATTGCGCTTAGTTTAACGATTCTGGGTTTTAAATGACATCTTTATTGATGCGGCAGAGCCAAACTTGCACAAACAGCCATGCATGCAACTCAAGATTTCAGCGGACCAATGCAAAACTTAAGCTTCGCTTCACCTTGGAGCGCTATATTTTTTAAAATGTGCCAATGTTTTATTTCTGCTTTAAGCCTAGTTTTCTGCTAGATCTATTCACAATCCGGTGAGATTGATTATTTTTAAATCGGGTTTTTCACATTTGTTACAAAGCTAAACAATGCAGACACTAAAGCACAGCATTTTCCAGAAGACTCTCCATATTTTCAGGGAATCGTTTTGTTACATTTAGCTCATCGCAGATATTACAACAGTCCAAAAGAATTGGACATGGAGTGAACCATGAAACTGAATGCTATTTTATTAAGTACTGCCTTGGCAGCAACTTCAATGTTTACTGTAAGCGCACATGCCGACAGCACTACCCGCGTCGCTGCAGCCAGCGCTCTAGGCAGTGTAGCAGGTACAGCTATTGGTAAAAATATGGGCGGCAATACTGGCGCAACAATTGGTGCAGCGTTAGGCGGCGCTGGTGGCGCAGCAGTTGCAAGTGACCGCCGCAACCGTACAGAATCTGCTATTGGCGGCGCAATCGGCGGCGGTGCAGGCTACACTGTAGGTAAAAGCATGGGCGGCACCAACGGCGGCTATGTCGGCTCAGCTCTCGGCGCAGCTGGCGGCGCGGCTTTAGGCAACAAAATTTCTAAAGATAAATCAAGCAGCTATTACAGCAAAAAACATCACAGAAAGCATCGCCATCACTAAGACTGCAATGCTGATACAGCAAAAGATAAAGAGCACCTTCGGGTGCTTTTTTATCGCGCATGCATTTACCGCCGAACAGCAAAAAACCAGTTCAAATGAATGGCAAAGCCCAAAATATAAATCACCTATTCAGTGAATAGTCTAATTATGTAGAAACTTTGCAGAAGATTTACAGAGCCATTACCAAAGATATCATTTTTGCAATATTGCTCTTCACGATCTTTTCTACATTTTTGCTTACAGTTATTTCAAGACATACATGATGTGCTCTCAGGAGTTTAACAATGAAAATCAATAAATATATTTTAGGTGCTGTAATCGCTGCTTCTGCATTCACAATGACTGCTGCAAATGCAGGCAATACCACCAATACCGCTTTGACTTCAGCGCTTGGCGGTGTCGTTGGTGCAGCCGTTGGTAAACAAATGGGCGGCACAACTGGCGCAATGATAGGTTCAGCAATCGGCGGCGGTGCCGGCGCAGCCGTTTCAGCTGACCGCCGTGACCGCAATGGCGCCATTATCGGCGGTGCGCTTGGCGGTGCTGGCGGCTATACCGTGGGTAAAAATATGGGCGGTACAAATGGCGGCTACATTGGTGCAGCAGCAGGCTCTGCCGGCGGTGCACTGTTAGGTAAAAAAGTCAGCGAAGACCGCCGTTACGATGATGAGCGTTATGATCGCTATGACCGTTACGACCGCTATGACCGCGGCTACCGCTCAAATAACTACCGTTATAATGACCGCGGTTATTACGGCCATGACAATGGCCGCCACTTAGGCCATTATAAAAATGGCAAACGCCATTAATTACAGTTGAAGCGGCCTCATGGATGTCGGTTAAAAATCCAGATGCAATGCAATTAAAAAAGCGCCAAAAGGCGCTTTTTTAATGCCTCATGATTAATCCCTGACAGCAAGCCTGCCCTCAATGCAGCATTCACAATAGTTCTTTAACCACTGTCACCCCAAATGGCAGCATATCGAGACACCTTCTTTCATTGCATATTCCATCTATGATGTATAGAAGCCAGCGTAAAGGATGCTGAATTGTTTCCATTGACTAAAACCCCATATCGCTCCGCAGCAGATTTTCACGCTTAAACCAGTCAGCCCAAAAGTCACAATCACGCATTTTTTACAGTTCAGCACAACACGCATCCGCGCCAATACGTTGAATGCAAGCTGTAAGCGCAGCCGTATCCAATCAAAATCTCATCAGCTTAAAATTATCCCTACCCAGTGTTTATTTCCTACAATTAAATGGAAGCTGCAACTATATAGTACGCCTATACTCGCAGTGAAAACCGCTGCAATATCCTATCATTCCCACTTGAAGTGATTTAAACCCGCATCTGCGTACAGCCGCCAAAAGGCTAAAATGGATAGCACAAGCCATATATCGAATTAAATCGATATACAACATCCAACTTATATCGTATTATTTCGATATAAATATTGAAAGAGAACTGCTATGCGTTCATTGCATGAGACCAAATTTTCGATCTTAGAACTCGCGCCAGTCCTAGAGAATAAAAGCATTCAAGATGCCCTGCATCAGGCTTTAGCGCTCACCCAGCAGGCTGAAAAATTAGGCTATGAGCGCGTTTGGCTCGCAGAACATCATAATATGTCCGGCATCGCCAGTTCAGCCACATCCGTATTGCTCGGATATCTGCTGGCAAACACCTCCAGCATCAAAGTCGGTTCTGGCGGGGTCATGCTGCCCAACCACGCGCCCTTGGTGATTGCAGAGCAGTTCGGCACCTTAGAAACGCTTTATCCAGGACGCATTGAACTGGGCTTAGGCCGTGCACCCGGCACCGATCAAGCAACCATGCGCGCCTTGCGCCGCGGCCATCAGGAAACAGAAGATCAGTTCCCGCGTGACGTTGCTGAAATTTTGCAATATTTTAAAGATCCGGTTCCCAATCAGCGCATTATTGCGACCCCCGGACAAAGCACGCACGTTCCTGTTTGGCTTTTGGGTTCGAGCCTATTCAGCGCGCAATTAGCCGCGCAATTAGGGCTGCCGTATTCTTTTGCCTCACATTTTGCGCCGCGCATGCTGGGTCAAGCCATTCAGCTATATAGAGACAATTTCACCCCATCAGAATATTTAGATAAGCCTTATATTTCTATGGGTGTGCCGACAATTATTGCAGAAACAACTGAAGAAGCTGAATATCTGGCTTCAACCCCATATCAGCGCATTTTGAGCATGATCCGCGGAACACGCGGCAAACTCAAGCCGCCAGTCGACAATATTCATGAACTTTACTCCCCTGCAGAAAAGCAATATATCGACAATTTTTATGCAGTTGCTCAAATCGGCTCGCCTGAAAAAGTCAAAGCGGGCTTAAACGCCTTGCTGGAAAAATATGATGTCGATGAATTTATTTTCACCTGCGATATTTATGACACCGAAAAACGTCTGAAAAGCTTTGAATACCTTATGCAGATCCGCAATCAAGCGCTTTAATTTTATTCAAAAAATAGGCCAAAGCAGCGCTGCATGCCGTGCTTTGGCTTTTCCTGCTCCGGCAAAATCCCTGCTCTGCAATCCCTCAGCCCATCCACGCAAATCTATAAAATCACACCCAGATAAATATGCATTAAGCAACGCAATCCTTAAAATCAGCGTTGCTTTCCAGATGCTTTTCAGCATAATCAAACCAGAACAATGAAAAATGAACTTCAGGATCTGCGTATGAACCAATATATCAATAAACCTACTCCTGCTTTTGTGGCTGCCAGCTGGGTGGCCTTATTGGCTGGCGGCGCGGCTTACTGCATTGGCCTGTTCAATGCCGATATGCTGTTGAATGAAAAAGGCTATTATCTGATTTTGATTCTTTATGGCTTATTTGCCTCTGTTTCCCTGCAAAAAATCATTCGAGATAAACTCGAAGGCGTCCATGTGACGCATATTTATTATGGGCTTTGCTGGGCTTCGGTTGCGATCTGCGTTTTTCTGCTGGGTGTCGGCCTATTCAATGCAACTTTGGCTTTAAGTGAAAAAGGCTTTTATATCATGTCTTTTTTGCTCAGCCTGTTCGGCGCTGTAGCAGTGCAAAAAAATATCCGCGATATGGAATATTTGCGCCAGCACAATCAAACTGAACTGCTTGAGCTCAACAGCGCCAAAAATCTTTCTGAAAATGATGAGCATTAAAAATGAAGCTGTCAGAAAAACAGCGTTGCTTACAATAAACCTCAACCTCATCAGCTCATCTATCAAATTGCTGAACAGTCGTCATTGCGCCTCAAAAATGCCAGTTAGCGGCTGCGCAAGATAACGCTTCACAGCGATGACTGTTCAGATTCAATTCTTTACTTTACCTGCCGCAGATTCTCCGCTATCAATAAGGCTATAAATAACTCAAACGATATAAAACAAAATAACGGACGATTTGTATGAACTCATTTGAAAAGGATGCCCCGCCAGTCTTTAAAAACACACTTCAAGACTATGCAGAGTTTGAAGGTGAATTAATCCAATCCAGCCACATCAAGCAAACAGATTTTACCGGCAAGCATGTTGCGATCATTGATATTGATCAAAGCTCAGCTTCGGCGCTGTCCGAAATTTGCAATCAAGCCAATCAAGTCGCTGTGTTTCAGATTTATCCGCATTTTGTTTTGCCTAAAACAGAACGCTTGACACATAAGCTGATCCAGCATCCGCTATTTGCCAAAAACCGCCGGCTGTTCAACAACCGCATCAAAAGCCTTTTGGCCTTGCGCTTCCTGGAAGATCAAGTCAAAGACACTTGGCTGAAGCACTTGTTAATGCCCAATACCGCAGATCAACACAAAACCTTTCTTAAAGCGGATCTGTATTACGCCTCTTTGCAGCGCGCCAACTGCACGCTGGTTACATGGCCTATTGTTAAAATTCATGGCAATGGCATTCAAGCGGTAAATGGTCATCTTTATACTTGTGACTGCATTATTTTCAATACAGACACCAAGATGTAATGACATTTGCAGCACAATATTCAGTGTTTTTAGATTTGCATCATCAAGCCAGTCTGCTCTGCGCTCTTAAAATACTGAATATTTCATGCAATAAAAAAAATGAAAAATCATTGAAATTTAACTGCATCAAACACTTCTTTTTGTGCTGTGCTTTTAAAGCGGCGGTTTCTTTTCCAAGTACGTCTTTAGAGACGCGACGATACAGGCAATAGCTCCATACCAGCCTAAATCAGAAGTATTTCCTAACCTCATTTGAGATGATGCTGAAAAACTGACGCAGCATTTTGGTTATCCAATAAGCAGTCAAAAAGCATTTCGATATAAAATGAAAGAAATATAGGTATTTTATTTAGACATAGTCATACTATTTATATATTAATAAATAGCTTATTTTTATAATAAATGGGCTGCATCAAGCAGCCCATTTCTTCATCCAGCCTCTCTCAACGCTTAGCCAATGCGGCGTTTCAAGCCTGTCATTTGCAGTACGCGGGTCGAAATTTCTTCAATCGACATCTCAGAAACATTCAAATATTTAATGCCTTCTGAAATATAGATGCCTTCAATTGCGCGCAATTCCATTTGGCATTGGTTAAAACTTGCATAGCGGCTGTTCGCTTTTCGCTCACTTCGGATGGCTACTAAGCGTTCAGCATCGATCATTAAGCCGAAAAGTTTTTGTTTATGCGGACGAAGTACAGCCGGCAAGCGGTTATCGTCTAAATCCTCTTCAGTCAGCGGGTAATTCGCCACACGGATTCCAAATTGCAGCGACAAGTAAATGGAAGTCGGTGTTTTACCGGAACGCGACACCCCAATTAAGATCAAATCCGCCTTGTCATAATGCCGCGTACGCGCGCCATCATCATTGTCCAAAGCAAAATGCACAGCATCAATACGGGCCTTATAAGACTCAGAATCCGTCACGGCATGGGTTTGTCCGACTAAAGTAGTAGGAGATGTGCCCAACTCATCCGATAACTTGCTGATAAGCCCTTCAAAAACATCAAGATTTACAGCATCCGCAGTGTTGATAATATCACGCACAAAGGGGTCAACCAGCGTATCAAACACCAGCGGCTTCTGACCGTCTTTTTGCGCCCGCAGATTGATCTCCGCAACAACGTTTGTGGCGGCTTCTTCAGTCGTAATATAAGGGATAATATGAATGTCAAAATCAACATGCGGAAACTGCGCTAACAGCGAGTGTCCAAGGGTTTCAGCAGTAATCGCCGTACCATCGGAAATAAAAAAAACACTGCGCTGAATTTGTTTACCTTCTGACATTAAAATTCTCCTCAAATGTTTGTCTAAGTGCTATATAATCTTTATAGTAAGCCATCTTACATGACTATCACTTAGTTGAATCAAAAAGCTAAGTTTTTTGTTATAATTTAATGCCAAGATAGTGATTAATACTGCAAAAGTGGAGTAACAACTTTGGAAGCGCGCGTAATTGGTCTAGAAAAGTTAGGTAAACACGACGTAGAACTCGTGGGCGGCAAAAACTCATCACTGGGTGAAATGATCAGCCATTTAGCAAATGCTGGTGTTTCCGTACCAGGCGGTTTTGCCACTACTGCCGGTGCTTACCGTGAATTCCTTGAGAAAAGCGGACTGAACGCTAAAATTAATGCAGAGCTTGCAGCGCTTGACGTTGATGACGTAAATGCTCTTGCTGAAACTGGCGCTAAAATCCGCCAATGGATTGTCGACTCTCCTCTTACTCCTGAGCTGGAAAAAGAAGTCCGTGACGCTTTTGCAGAACTTTCAAACGGCAACCCTGACATCGCGGTTGCCGTTCGCTCATCCGCAACTGCAGAAGATTTGCCAGATGCATCATTTGCTGGCCAGCAAGAAACTTTCTTAAATATCCGCGGCATCGACAACGTTCTGATCGCGATTAAAGAAGTTTTCGCTTCACTTTATAATGACCGCGCAATCTCTTACCGTGTACACCAAAACTTTGCTCACGATGTTGTTGCATTGTCTGCAGGCATTCAGCGCATGGTTCGTTCTGAAACTGGCGCTGCGGGTGTAATGTTCACTCTAGATACAGAATCAGGCTTCCGTGAAGCTGTATTCATTACCGCATCTTACGGTTTGGGTGAAATGGTTGTGCAAGGCGCAGTAAACCCTGACGAATTCTATATTTCAAAACCGCTTCTTAGAAACGGCAAACACTCAATCCTGCGCCGCAACTTAGGCTCTAAACACCAAAAAATGATTTACGGTGAAGAAGGCGCTGCAGGCAAATCAGTAGTTGTGGTTGACGTTGAAAAAGCGGATCGCCAGCAATTTGCATTAAACGATCACGAACTTCAAGAATTAGCAAAACAAGCGCTGATCATTGAAGAACACTATCAAGCGCCGATGGACATCGAATGGGCGAAAGATGGCGACGACGGTCAAATCTACATCGTTCAAGCACGTCCTGAAACAGTAAAAAGCCGTGAAAATGTTGGCACAATGGAACGCTACCTGTTAAAACAAAAAGGTACTGTGATTTGTGAAGGCCGTTCAATCGGTCAGCGTATCGGTTCTGGTAAAGTCCGCGTTGTAACGTCTATTAAAGAAATGGACAAAGTACAAGACGGCGACGTTCTTGTATCTGACATGACTGACCCGGATTGGGAACCAGTAATGAAACGTGCAGCAGCGATTGTGACTAACCGCGGCGGCCGTACTTGCCACGCAGCGATCATTGCGCGTGAACTTGGTGTTCCAGCGATTGTAGGCTGCGGCAATGCAACTGAAGTATTGACTGATGGTCAAGAAGTGACTGTTTCTTGCGCTGAAGGTGATACTGGCTTCATTTACGAAGGTTCTTTAGATTTCGAAATCCAAAAGAACTCGATTGAATCTATGCCTAAACTTCCGTTCAAAATCATGATGAACGTAGGTAACCCTGACCGCGCATTTGACTTCGCTCAAATTCCAAACGAAGGTATCGGCCTTGCTCGCCTAGAATTCATCATCAACCGCATGATTGGCGTGCATCCTAAAGCGCTGCTGAACATTGACAGCCTTCCGCGCGAAACTCGTGCAGCTGTAATGGCGCGTACTGCAGGCTACTCTTCTCCAATCGAATTCTATGTTGAAAAATTGGTTGAAGGTATTTCTACACTTGCAGCTGCATTTGCAGACAAACCAGTAATTGTCCGCATGTCTGACTTCAAGTCTAACGAATATGCAAACCTGATCGGCGGCAAACTGTACGAACCTGAAGAAGAAAACCCAATGCTGGGCTTCCGCGGTGCGAGCCGTTATGTTTCTGACAACTTCCGTGACTGTTTCGAATTAGAATGCCGCGCATTGAAAAAAGCGCGTGATGAAATGGGTCTAACCAATATCCAAATCATGATTCCATTCGTCCGTACTGTAAATGAAGCAAAACGCGTAATCGAATTATTGGGTCAAAATGGTCTTAAGCGCGGTGAAAACGGCCTTAAAGTGATCATGATGTGTGAACTTCCAACAAACGCATTATTGGCTGAACAATTCCTTGAGCACTTCGATGGCTTCTCTATCGGTTCAAATGACTTGACTCAGTTAACACTCGGTCTAGACCGTGACTCAGGCATCGTATCTCACCTGTTTGACGAACGTGACCCAGCTGTAAAAGCGCTTCTTTCAATGGCGATCCATGCTTGCCGTAAAGCTGGCAAATATGTCGGCATTTGCGGTCAAGGCCCTTCCGACCATCCTGACCTTGCAAAATGGCTCATGGAACAAGGCATTGAATCTGTTTCACTTAACCCAGACTCAGTCTTAGACACATGGTTCTTCCTGTCTGAAGAAAAAGCTCAACAAGCTTAAGATTCTGTGTTAAAAAAAGACCCACACGTGGGTCTTTTTTTTCATCTATACTTTTTATATACGTTTTTTGAGATTTTAGTTTTATGCAAATTTACTTGGCGCGAAATAATCAGCAAGCCGGACCATACAGCCTCGAGCAAGTCAATCAGATGCTTGCCAGCCAGCAAGTGCTTTTGACTGATCTTGCATGGCACCAAGGCATGGCTGAATGGAAAGCTTTAGGTGAACTCACCCAAGGAAAATCCGCATACCATCCTGAAGGATATAATGCGCCTGCAGCTGAACAGCCATTTGCCAATTCAAATACTGCCGGATCAGCAGCTCAAACAGCGCCTGCTCAAAATGCGCAAGCTCGAAGCGCAGCCAAACCCAATGCATCCCAGCAAGTTCTTGCTTCCATTCCTAGCCGTGTATTGGCCAAAATTGCCGATCTGCTGCTTTGGGTGCCCGCGACTTACATTTTGACCGGTTTCTTTTCCAAAGAAGAAGCGCAGCAGTTCAACACTTTGAACATTCAGTTTATGGATGCTGTTTTCGGCACCGCAGCCAACCCGGTTGCAGCGCAAGAATTGCAAACCCAAATGATTGAGATGTTTTCTCAGCAGGCGTGGTTTGCCATGGGCGCATATCTCTTTATCATGCTTGCGGTACAGGCGGTTCTGATTGCCAAAACAGGCCAATCGATAGGTAAAAAAATCACCAAAATTAAGATTGTAGATGCAGAAACCGGAGAAAAAACCTCACTGATGCGCGCTTTCACTTTGCGCAGCGTTCTGTTCATTTTCCTGAATTTTGTTTTTTTATTCATTGCAATTATTGATCTTGCTTTCGGTCTTGGCGCAAAACGTCAAACACTGCATGATAAAATTGCGAAAACCAAGGTCATAAAGCAATAATTATCTGCTTTTTTAAAAGGGATGTTTTTTTCATCCCTTCCCCTCCAGCACATTGAAATTAAAATAAAAAATTAAAAAAAACCCTAAATTCCGACTAGAAAAATCGGTTTTTATACCAGCCATTTAAAGCACCTTTATGTATAGCTTAGTTGACCGATATGAGGCATAATGCCCTACAACGTAGCGGTGTCTCATGATTGAGAAGGATTTTCTATGTCTAAAAGAAAAGTTCTCAATCATGCGACACTATAATCGCTATCCCATATTTAATTAGGGAATGGGACTCTTCACCGAGGTTGTAAAATGAGACAAACGATTTTAGCTGTATTGTCTTTATCTGCGATGGCTGCACTCCTAACAGGATGCGGCGGTGATATGGTACTTCTAAACTCAAAAGGTCCAGTAGCACAAGGTCAATCAAACCTTATGATGACTGCGATCTATTTAATGCTATTAGTGGTGATTCCATCAGCACTTATGGCTCTGTGGTTTGGCTGGAAATATCGCGCATCGAATAAAGATGCAGACTATAAACCTACATGGGCGCACTCTACTGCGATTGAAGTTGTAGTATGGGGTGTTCCTGTCATTATTATTGGTATTTTAGCTTGGTTAACTTGGTGGGGTTCCCACAAGTATGACCCATACCGTCCAATCGAGTCAGACAAAGCTCCTTTGACTGTGCAAGTTATTGCTGAACAGTTCAAATGGATCTTCATCTACCCAGAACAAAACATTGCGACTGTTAACGAACTTCGTTTCCCAGAGAAAACTCCGGTAAGCTTGCGTTTAACGTCTAACTTCACAATGAACTCGTTCTTTATCCCTGCATTATCTGGTCAGATTTATGCAATGGCGGGTATGCAGACTCACCTGAACTTCTTAGCAAATGAAACCAGCCCAGCTGAAGGCTACCGCGGTTTCTCTTCTAACTACTCAGGTTATGGCTTCTCACAAATGCGCTTCCGCGCTCACTCTGTGACAGATGCTCAGTTTGCTGAATGGGTAAATGCAGTTAAAGCTGGTAACGGTACTTCAATCAACCCTAACGCAGTTCAAAAAACTGTTTTAGACCAAGCTGAATTTGCAACTTTACGTGACGGTAACCGCTCTAAGCTTCAAATCGAAGCAATGGTTGCGCACGCTGAAACTGAAAAGCAAAAAGAAGCAGCAGCTCTAGCTGAAGCAGAAGGTCCTTATCCTACTAAGCCACACCCTGTGACTTATTACTCTTCAGTAGAACCTAAATTGTTCGAATCTGTCATTAACAAATACATGAGCAACTACCACGGTGCTGATCACTCAGCAGCGGGTCATGAAGCAGCTGCTTCTGAAGCTCATGCAAATGCAGATCATGCGACTGCTTCTGTAGGGGAATAAGACATGAGCTTATTAGGTAAGTTAGGCCCAGATGCAATTCCGCACGATCCAATCGTGCTAGTAACTGTGGCTATGATGATCCTAGGCGGTATCGCTGTTGTTGCGGGTATCACCTACTTCAAAAAATGGAATTACCTGTGGACTGAATGGTTCACTTCTGTAGACCATAAAAAAATCGGTATCATGTATATCTTCGTGTCAATTATCATGCTGGTGCGTGGTTTTGCCGATGCGATCATGATGCGTCTTCAGCTGTTCCTTGCAAAAGGCGGCGGCGAAGGTTATTTACACCCTGAACACTATGACCAGATCTTCACTGCCCACGGCGTGATCATGATCTTCTTCGTAGCAATGGGTCTAGTTGTTGGCTTAATGAACATTTCTGTACCGCTTCAAATCGGTGCACGTGACGTAGCCTTCCCATTATTGAACTCTTTGAGCTTCTGGCTATTTGCCGGCGCTGCAGGTTTGATGATGGCTTCTCTTGCAATTGGTGAATTCGCTGCTACAGGCTGGATGGCTTACCCTCCACTGTCTGGCACTCAATATTCTCCAGGCGTAGGCGTGGACTACTATATTTGGGCGCTTCAGATTTCTGGCCTAGGTACACTTTTAACTGGTGTTAACTTCTTCGTTACCATCATTAAAATGCGTGCGCCTGGCATGAAACTTATGGACATGCCTATTTTCACTTGGACTGCGCTTTGTACAGCTGTGCTGATCATCGCATCATTCCCTGTGTTGACTGCAACTATTGCAATGCTTTCGCTTGACCGTTACTTCGGCTTCCACTTCTTCACAAACGACTTGGGCGGCAGTCCAATGCTGTATGTGAACTTGATTTGGACTTGGGGCCACCCAGAAGTATATATCTTGATCTTGCCAGCATTCGGTATTTACTCAGAAGTTACATCTACATTTGCACGCAAAACTTTGTTCGGCTACAAATCTATGGTGTATGCAACGATCGCAATCACAGTATTGTCATTCATTGTATGGGTTCACCACTTCTTTACTATGGGTGCAGGCGCCAACGTTAACGCGTTCTTCGGCATCATGACCATGATCATTGCGATTCCTACTGGTGTGAAAATCTTCTCTTGGTTATTCACTATGTATAAGGGCCGCATCACTTTCACGACTCCAATGCTGTGGACACTTGGCTTCCTTGTGACTTTCGGTATCGGCGGTTTAACGGGCGTATTAATGGCAGTTCCGCCAGCGGACTTCTTAGTACATAACTCGTTATTCTTGATTGCTCACTTCCATAACGTAATTATTGGCGGTGTAGTATTCGGTATGTTTGCAGGTATCATTTTCTACTGGCCAAAAATGTTTGGCTGGAAGCTTAATGAAACTTGGGGCAAAGCAGCGTTCTGGTTCTGGTTCTTCGGTTTCTATTTTGCATTCATGCCGCTTTATATCCTTGGCTTTATGGGTATGACTCGCCGTCTGAATACATATGACAACCCTGAATGGGACCCATACTTAGCAATTGCGCTATTTGGTTCTGTTCTTGTTGCGATCGGTATCTTCTGTTTTGTTATGCAAATCGTTGTGGGCTTCCTTCAACGCAAAGACAACATGGATCTTACTGGCGACCCTTGGGATGGCCGTGTACTTGAATGGTCTACTTCGTCTCCTGCTCCGTTCTATAACTTTGCTTACCTTCCAAAGATCAATGGTATTGATACTTTCTGGACTGACAAAGAAAACGGCGTTGCATATGCGAAACCAACCAAGTATGAAGATATTCATATGCCTACCAACCGTGCTGCAGGCTTTGTAATGGCAATGTTCATTACTGTAATGGGCTTTGGTTTAATCTGGCACATTTGGTGGTTAGTAGCGATTACTTTCGTTTCTGCAATCATCAGCTTCATCGTGTCTTCTTTCACTAAGAAAGTGGATTACTATGTACCGGCTGCTGAAGTTGAGCGTATCGAAAATGAACGCTATGCGATTCTTGAAAAACACTTGAAGAAGGACTAAGACGATGGCTGAAGTACTTCATCACGATAACCATGGCCATGATGAGCATCATCACCACGATGATACAGACATCACAGTCTTTGGTTTCTGGACTTACTTGATGAGTGACTTGATCATTTTCGGTACACTCTTCATCGCGTTCGCTGTATTAAGCAGCCACGTTCCAATGGGAACTCCAAGTGCAAAAGAACTGTTTGGCGAATCTTTAGGCTTCGTTTTAACTGAAACTTTTGCCCTGTTGATTTCTTCGGTAACGTTTGGTTTTGCTGTTCTTGCTGCATACAAGAAAAACGTTGGCCAAGTTCTGACTTGGTTAGCGGTTACTTGGTTATTCGGCGCTGCCTTCATCGGCATGGAACTTTATGAGTTCAATCACCTGGTACACGAAGGTTATGGCCCAACTACCAGCGCGTTCTTATCATCGTTCTTTACGCTAGTAGGTACGCATGGTATTCACGTGACTTCTGGTCTGGTATGGATGCTTGTGTTGATGTTCCAAATCAAGAAAAATGGTTTGACACTTCCAAACACTCGCCGTCTTGCTTGCCTAAGCTTGTTCTGGCACTTCCTTGACATCGTTTGGATCTGTGTATTCAGCGTAGTTTACTTAATGGGAGTTCTATAATGAGTCATGATCACAACACTACTGGTGCAGCTCACGGCAATACTAAACAGTACACTATCGGCTTTATCTTGTCAGTTGTCCTAACCATCATCCCTTTCGGTATGGTTATGGCTGGCGGATTCGGCCGCGGTCTGCTGGTTACTGTGATTGCAATTACAGCTGTTGCTCAGATCCTTGTGCAGTTGATTTACTTCCTGCACATGAACTCTTCTTCAGAACAGCGCTGGAACGTTATCGCATTTATCTATACGATTTTGACTGTTGCTATTCTGCTTGTGGGTTCTGTCTGGATTATGAACTACCTGCACTACAACATGATGATCTAAACTGGTCGTCATGCTGAAAAAGTATTTATTCCTGACTAAGCCAGGAATTCTCTTTGGTAACTTCGTTACCACTCTGGGCGGCTTCTTCTTAGCCGCCCAGGGCTCTGTAGATTTCCTTCTTCTTTTTATCACCCTGCTCGGTACAACTTTAGTTGTCGCTTCTGGCTGTGTTGTCAATAACGTCATTGATCAAGATATTGATCAAAAGATGGAACGGACAATGAACCGCGCATTGGTCAAAAAAACCATCAGCCCTTCTGTTGCACTGGCATTTTCTGCTGTGCTTGGAATTTCAGGTTTCGCCCTGCTGTGGTTCTTTGTCAATGCCTATGCTTTTGGCTTCGCTGTGCTTGGCTTTGTGGTTTATGTAATTTTTTACAGTCTTTGGAGCAAACGTACTTCTATTCACCAAACCGTGATTGGCAGTATCTCTGGCGCAAGCCCTCCAGTAATTGGCTATACTGCTGTTTCAAATGAATTTGACGTTGCTACGCTGCTGATTTTCTTAGCATATGCGCTATGGCAAATGCCGCATTCATGGGGAATTGCCGTTTACCGATTCAATGACTATAAAAATGCCGGCATTCCAATTTTGCCTGTAGCGCGTTCAATTTTCCGCACGAAAGTTGAAAGCTTGATTTATGTCCTGCTGTTCGCTGCTGTATTAAATGGTTTGTATTGTTTTGGCTATACCAACATATTCTTCTTGATCACCTTTAACGCGCTGTGCGCCTACTGGGTGTATTTGTCGATTATTGGTTTTAAAGCTGAAAACGATCAGGTTTGGGCGAAACGCTATTTCTTATATTCAGTGATTTTAATTACTGCATTAAGTTTCAGCTTCAGTTTCAGCTACATCTCACCTGCACCGCATTTACCGCTGTTTTAAAAAAGATAGAGTTCTCTCTATCTTTTTTTATTCCCTGATTTTTATTTGCTGTTCCCTCTGCTGATTTTTATCCGCCAAGCTTCATTCCATATTTCAGAATGCTGACTTCCTTGCTACCATAGCGCGCACAATAATAACTCAGCTATGCGATGACTATACCAATTCAATCTTCAGCAAAATTTGCTCATTTAATCCTTCTGTCTGCCAGCCTGTTTTTCAGTTCCATCAGTTTTTCCGGCGCAGATGTATCCTGTTATCCCACCACAGACATGCAGCACAATGCCTATACTGCCTGTGACAATTTACCGGCGCTCACTCCTGCCAATGACAATCAAACCAATATGCTGCTGCTCCTGAGCGATTTAGGACTGGCCAAGCTTAAATTTGATACCGCAGAAAAAAGCAGCTTATGGGAAACGCAATATAGCGCTGTGCCTTTTGAAACCAAATCATTGACTTATGCCGCAGCAAATAAAGCGCCGAATGCCCGTTTGAAAAATTCAAGTGAAGCGGATCCTTATCAGGAACATTGCAGCAGCCTGAAAAGCGGCGCCAATGCATTCAGCGCGCATGTCCGTGCAGATTCACAGCTTTCAGCGCGTGAAAAAGACGCGCTCCTCAAAGAACGCGCAAAATTGACTTCTTGTCAAAATGAAATCTCGCTGCTTGCTGTCAATCCGAATGACTCTATCCGTGCCCGCCAATATGCATCGTACTTAAATGGCGCAATTGCTTTCTACAATAGTCACTTTTCCACAGCTGCTAAAATATTTTCAGCATTAACCGCTGCTGATCAGCCTTGGATCAAAGAAACATCGCAATATATGCTGATCCGCAGCAATTTAAATGCCGCCTTTCAAAGCGGTGTGGGTGAATATGGCGACTTAGACCATGACAAGCTGGATCAAAAACTGCTGCTGTCTTTCTTCAATAGCATTACGGCATATTTTAAACAGTACCCCAATGGCCAATATGCCGCCAGCGCACGCGGCATGCTGCGCCGCGGCTTTTGGCTGAGTGGCCAGCAAGACCGTCTAGTGGATGAGCTGGCTTGGCAAATCAATCATCCAGAGTCTAAAGTCTATAATCTGGAATTAAATAACCTGGTGTATGAAATTGACCGCCACGTATTCCAAAGCCGCAGCTTTAAAGCGCAAAATTTAAAAGACCCGTCCTTTTTGGCCATTTATGACCTGATGCTGATGCGCAAAGCCGAATCTCCAGAGGATAAAGTCATTAGCTGGGCCGAATTGAACAGTCAAAAAGCGCTGTTTAAAAACCGGCCTGAACTGTTCCAGTATTTGCAGGCCAATCATTTATTCTTTGTACAAAATAAAGCCCAAGACGCGCTGAGCTATTTGCCTAAAGACCTCTCCGCTGCGGATACATTGGCATCAAACTATTTAAGCCTGAGCCAAATTTTGCTAAAAGGCCGTATTTTAGAAAAGCTGCAAGGCGCTTCGGACCAAACCCAGCAATATTGGGAAAGCGGACTGAATAAAGCCAAGACACCAGAACAGCGCGGTTTATTTGAACTGATGCTGTATCCCTATTATGCAAAACAACAAGCGGCTGAGTTCTTCAGCGGCAGCAAAGCCAAAATTCAGCAAGCGTCACTGCAAAAAGCCTTTATCGATGAACACGCCAATGAACACAGCTTAATGCAGATTGTGCAGGACAAATCAGCCAGCACAGACCAAAAAAATTTAGCGCTGTTTAATCTGCTGCAAAAATCCTTAATTCATCAAAATTTCAGCCTGTTTAATCAAGCCTATGCACTGCTGCCTAAAAATGCGGCGCAGTATGTCTACAATAGTGATGAAAAATTTGAAAATTTCCAGCATCAGCCGCCGCTGGGTAATTTTGTTTGGAAAGGCCATACCGTCAGCAGCAGCATTCAATGCCCCGAACTGAATAGCCTGATGCAAAAGCTGCAGCAAAAACCGCAGGATTTAATTCTACGCTTATGCCTTGGCGAATACGTCCGCTCTGAACAGGGCTATAGAGTCAACAGCCAGACCTATGCAGAAAAACAGCGCAGCTATTTTTACGGCCCCATATTCGCCCGCGGCCAAGTCTATAAAGACATCCTGAAAACTTCAGGCAATTCAGAGCTAAAAGCCTATGCACTGTACCGTTCCATCATGTGCTATTCACCCGGCGGCAGCAATGACTGCCAAGACAGCGATGTTGCCAAACCTGTGCGCAAGCAATGGTATGATCAAATCAAACGCGATTATCCAAATACAGTTTGGGCGAAATCCTTGAAATACTATTGGTAAAACGTCAAGCCATGAAAAACTTACGCTTGCTGAAACAGATCTGTTCAATTTTGCTTGCCGCAAGCTGTGCCTATGGCGCTTTAAGCCTGCTGGCTGGCCAGCCGAGTCCATCTGTACAGCCTGCGTACCGCATTAATGCCGATGATTTTGATGCTTTTTGGATTTGGGGCAATATTCAATCTGCCCCTTATTTATCCAAGGCCAAAGAATTGTACATTCTGCAGGGCGAAGTGCAGATTCACCCTTACCGCAAGCAATCCGCATTTATTCCGCAGGGCGTTCAGGTTTTAACGATACCGCATCAAAAGGTCTGGCTGGTCTTTCGCAATCACCATTTAAACTGGCGCGGCAGCGAACTGCAGCAAATTTTGCAGCGGGTGCAGCAATGGGAAAAGGCCGGCAATCACGTTCAGGGCATTCAAATTGATTTTGATGCCAAAACGCAAAACCTGCATGCTTATGCCCTGTTTTTAGCCCAGCTCAGACAGCAGCTGCCTAAAAAATATCAGCTCAGCATCACCGGCCTGATGGACTGGAGCAATATGCAGGATGCGCAAACGCTGCAATTATTTCGTCATAATATTAATGAAATCATTGTCCAAACCTATCAAGGCTCCAGCACGATTCCCTATTATGAAGCCTATCTGCATAAAATTTCTCAGCTGAAGCTGCCCTATAAAATCGGCGCTGTCCAAGGCGGAAAATGGAATCCTGCGCTGAACTTTCGGCATGATCCGAATTTTAAAGGTATGGTGATTTTCTTATTGCGCGGCCAAGCCAAAACATAAATTCTTTAAAAATTGAAGGCTTTTTCAATGTATGCCTTGAATTAAAACTGCAAAGGCACTAAAATCCATGCTTCGCAAATTTTGCGGCACAACTTCGGTTGTGACTCCTTGCTTCTGACAATTGCGTCAGGGGCTGTATAATCCGTAAGGAGCTGACAATGCGTCATTACGAAATCGTACTTTTAGTACACCCAGATCAAAGCGATCAAGTGGTTGGTATGGTAGAACGCTATATCTCTCACATCAAAGATGCTGAAGGTCAAATTCACCGTCTTGAAGATTGGGGCCGTCGTCAATTGGCTTACCCAATTAACAAAATTCATAAAGCGCACTACATTTTGATGAACGTTGAATGTGGTCAAACTACGCTTGATGAGCTTGAAGAATTGTTCCGTTACAACGATGCAATCATTCGCAGCTTAATCATCCGTCGTGAAAACGCTATCACTGAAGAGTCACTATTGGCTAAGAGTGCTGAAGAAAAACGTGCGCGTAAAGCTCAACGTGAAGAAGCACAACAAGCTCAAGACTCTGCTGAAGCATAAGGAGAACATAACATGGCACGTTTCTACCGTCGTCGCAAGTTCTGCCGCTTTACAGCTGAGAACGTTACATATATCGACTACAAAGATATCGACACTTTAAAACAGTACATCACTGAAAACGGCAAGATTGTTCCTAGCCGTATTACAGGTACTAAAGCTCGTTACCAACGTCAATTAGCGCTTGCTATCAAACAAGCTCGCTACTTGTCTTTGATCCCTTACACTGACAATCATAAGTGAGGTTGAGCTGTGGATATTATCTTATTACAACGCATTAAAAACCTTGGTAAATTAGGCGATAAAGTTTCAGTTAAAGCTGGTTACGGCCGTAACTTCCTTATCCCTCAAGGTAAAGCAGTTGCAGCTACTGAAGCTAACACTGCAGCTTTTGAAGCTCGCCGCGCTGAACTTGAGAAACAAGAAGCTGATATTTTAGCTGCTGCTCAAGCACGTGCTGACCAATTGAACGAAGTGAACATCGTTATTACTGCTAAGTCAGGTGACGAAGGTAAACTATTCGGTTCTATCGGTACTCGTGACATCGCTGATGCTTTAACTAATGCTGGTCTTGTTGTAGACCGCGCAGAAGTTCGTTTACCAAATGGTGCGCTTCGCAACACTGGTGAATTCAACATCGCAATCCAATTGCATCATGATGTTGCTGCTGAAGTTCTCGTTACTATCGTAGCTGAGTAATTTTTTGCAGAAAAAAGAGCATGCACTTGCATGCTCTTTTTTTATCTCTGAAATTTGCATTTCAATCTTTGCACCTCAAATGAATCTTGCTTTTTTTTGCCCAATAATATTTCGCATTTCCCTCACAATTGCGAGTATGATTTGTCTGGCAATCATGGTTGAAATTTCTTCTCCATACCCCATTTTATAAAAGCATTGACTGTATTTAACACCAGGGATTTATATGTCACAGGCGAATGCCAGCACTAAAGCAGAAATCAAAAATAGCGAATCTGGCCAGCTGAAAGAGTTCCGCACTCCCCCGCATAATCTTGCCATTGAACAGGCCGTCTTGGCTGCATTGATGACAGTTGCAGAATCATTTGAACAAGTCGGCGACGTGCTGACAGAAAATGACTTTTATGCAACGCGCCACAAATATATTTTCCGTGCGATTGACCAGCTTTCCAAAGACAGCTCGCCTTATGACGCGGTTTTGGTGCACGACTGGCTGACCAAGCAAAATCTGCTGGATGCGATTGGCGGTGAGGAATACCTCATGCAGCTGATGTCTGATTCGCCATCAAGCTTTTATAACTTAGAAACCTACGCCAATAAAATTAAAGAATTCTCAACGCTCAGAAGCATGATCAAAGTCAGCTCTGATATTTTGCAGAATGCTTATGACACCAAAGGCCGCACAGTCAGTGAAATTTTAGATCTTGCTGAAACCAATATCTTTTCGATTGCCGAACAGCACAATAACAATGCCAAAGCGCAAGGCCCGAAAGCGATCAACTCTGTTGTGGCCGATGTTTTTGACAAACTGAATGAATTGTCGCAAATGGAAGGCAGCATTACCGGCTTAAGCACTGGCTTTGTAGAACTGGACAATAAAACTTCCGGCATGCAAGGCGGCGATTTGATTATTGTTGCAGCCCGTCCATCGATGGGTAAAACCACCTTTGCCATGAACTTGGTGGAAAGCGTGCTGTTCAACAACAACCTGCCAGCACTGGTTTACTCTATGGAGATGCCCGCCGATTCCATCGCTATGCGTTTGATTTCGTCTTTTGGCCGCGTGCATCAGGGCCATCTGCGCGCCGGTAAAATGGATGCAGATGAATGGTCTAAAGTGACCAGCACCATTGTTCATTTGCAGGAAAAAAACCTGTATATCGATGACTCATCGGCATTGCCGCCGACAGAAGTCCGCGCCCGCGCGCGCCGCATTGCCAAAATGCACGGCGGCAAGCTGGGCTGCATCATGGTCGATTACTTGCAGCTGATGAAAGTTCCCGGCATGGGTGATAACCGTGTCGGCGAGATCTCGGAAATTTCCCGAAGCTTAAAAGCATTAGCGAAAGAAATGAACTGTCCAGTAATTGCACTGTCTCAGCTGAACCGATCGCTGGAAAACCGTCCGAACAAACGTCCGGTTATGTCGGATTTGCGTGAATCCGGCGCGATCGAGCAGGATGCCGATTTGATTATGTTTATTTACCGTGATGAGGTTTATAACAAGGAATCGAAGGAAGCCGGCACGGCAGAAATTATTATCGGCAAACAGCGTAACGGCCCGATTGGTACTGTACGTCTCGCCTTTGAGGGTCAGTACACGAAATTCAGTAACCTTTCGCCTGAGTTCTATGCTCAATATGATGACGAAGAGTAATATATAAATTACGTTCTCATTGAAACTGGGGCTGATGACCAAAACTGAAGCCATTTAATAAGCCTTTCCCACAATACTTTGAAAACTGAAGATGATGAATGATCTTTATTTTCAACCTGCGATTGTGGAAAAGCCTCTTCCAACTGTTTGCAAGTTTTATATTTTTCTTGAATTTTGGCTAAATAATATTTTTGGTCATGCTCAATAAAACCATCTAAAATGCCTACCGTTTGATGATTCCTATGCGCGCAATTCGCAGTTTTTTTATTCCACGCTAAAAATGGCACTATAGGCTTAGAAATGCTTAATCGATCATTTTCACAATTTAATGCAGCAAATGAAACGATTTGATATTCATCCGCTTTCGTTCCATCTGGTGCATAAGCCAAGCCAATAATGAGCTGATCCTTTGAAATATTTTTAATCGCAAATGAACTATGCCATTGCTTGGGTATTGCATAGCGAAATTTATCCAAGCCTGATCTAAAAATAAATTTTTCAGCCGTTAAGTGAACAGTGACGTTAGGCGCATTCACCTGATTTGCTGCAGATGTTTGAAATCGAGCAATAAATACATCTTCTGGAGTATGAGGCATGCAAGCTGTTGCATGGCTGATCGAAAACATTCCAAACATTGCTAAGCATACCCGATGAAAATTTCTCATGGAACAAACTCTAATTATTTATCATTTAAATTCAATTTTATTCACCTCACCTATTGTCTATTGGCTTCACCGAATAGACGAATTCACCTCTTTAAAATTCTTAATGAAGGCCCATATTTTCAGGCCAGCTTCAAAATGTGCCGAATTTATGGTGACATTTTAATGTCTAAAACTTTTTTTTCATGTTTATTTTATTTTCCCGATTTATTTATAAATATTCATTAAAAACACAAATGCGCATGTCTATTTAGTTTTGAGAGGAATACAATATTGCAGGTTTAAAAAACACGCCTTGCAAAGCAGGCCTGCTGTTTAAACCGATATCTTGTACCAATCTGTACAAATCCATATTTGTCATTCCCAAGGAGTAACGAGGGTGCGTCAAGCAACAGTTTATATTGATCAAGCAGCGCTTCAATATAATTTAAACCGTGTCAAACAACTTGCCCCAACCGCTAAAATCGTAAGCATGGTCAAAGCCAACGCCTACGGACATGGAGTCAAAGACTGCTTAGCCGCCTTAAGTTCAACAGACGCCTTTGGCGTCGCCTGCCTTGAAGAAGCCATTGAAATCCGTGAATTAGGCTATCAGCAGCCAATCACGCTGATTGAAGGGATTTTTTCTGCTGATGAAATGCAAGTTGCGGTCGATAACAGCATTGAAGTGATTGTGCACCATCAGCAGCAGCTGGACTGGCTGCGCGCGCATAAAGATGCCTATATCGCCAAAGAATTGAAAGTCTGGGTCAAGCTGAATAGCGGCATGAACCGCCTAGGCTTTAAAGTGCCTGAAATTATTGAGGTAATTAATGCACTGAAAGCTGAAGGCTTCACCTGTGTTTTGGCGATGCACTTTGCCAATGCTGATGCAGACCATCATCCTTTAAATGACCAGCAGCGCGCTCAATTCCTGCACGTTAAGGAAGCCTGCGCACCTGTTATGGGCTCTTGCTGCAACTCAGCCGCCATCTATAAATGGCCTGAACTGAATTTTGACTTTGTCCGTCCAGGCATCATGCTTTACGGCGCAACCCCATTTGCGGACAAATCCGTGGAAGACCTTGACCTTAAACCGGTCATGACCTTTACAGCCGAAGTGATTGCCTTGAATACCATCCAAGCTGGCGAATCTGTAGGCTATGGTTCAACCTTTGTTGCAGACCAAGCAATGGATCTTGCTATTGTTTCGATTGGCTATGGTGACGGCTACCCTCGCGCTTTCCCGAAACAGAACTATGTAGCCATCAATGGCCAGCAAACACGTGTGATTGGCCGTGTAGCGATGGATATGATTGCCATTGATGTTACAGGCATCGATGCGCCGCTCGGCACAGAAGTTGAGCTGTGGGGCAAAGACCGCTTGGTTGATGATGTTGCTGAAGCCAATGGCACCATCGGTTATGAACTGTTATGCCGCATGAGTGCGCGCCCTGCACGCAAACTTGCTTAATGGCTTTTTAGAAAAAACCAAAAGCCCAGATTATTCTGGGCTTTTTTTATGTGGCTTAGAATTATAGATATTTGAGCATTATTAAAATTCAAACGATGGAATCTGAACTATCGAAATCTAAGCTATTGAAATTTGAGCTATTGAAATCTGAACTATTGAAAATAGTCATCCGTTGGTTTTGCCAATTCAATGAGGCCTTGGCGCAAGGCTTCTGACCAGCCTTTACTGATCATAGTGAAGTATGGGTCTTCCTCATAAATGCGCTTGCCATGCGGCGTGATCAAACTGTCTTTTTTATAGACCAATGCATCCAAGGGCATGCCGACAGAAACATTGGAGCGGATGGTCGAATCAAAGGAGATGAGGCTGCAACGCATGGCTTCATCGAGCGGCATATCATAGCGCAAGGTGCGGTCTAAAATCGGTTTGCCGTATTTGCTTTCACCAATTTGAAAATACGGCGTATCTGACGTGGCGCTAATAAAATTGCCTTGCGGGTAAATATTATACAACTGCATTTGACCGCCCTTAATCTGCCCGCCCAGCAATAGGCTGCAATAATAATTGCTTTGTTCTACAGTATCTGTGGTGACATCGGCAATGACTTTTTTTAAGGTGTGGCCAACCAGCTCAGCCATCTCAAACATGGTGCTCACGCTATATAAATTGGGTTCCTGCTTCAGTTCCAACTGATTCTGCAAATGGCCGATGACCGCCTGAGTTGTCGCTAAATTGCCGGAGGCCTGAATGACAATGAAACGCTCACCCGCCATGCCAAAGGTATAAAGCTTGCGGAATACAGAAATATGATCGACCCCGGCGTTGGTCCGCGTGTCGCTGATAAACACCATCCCGTCTTTTAAGCGCAATGCACAGCAATAGGTCATTTTCTATCCTTTTTTCCTTTTTTATTAGCAGCTGAGCACCTGAACAATCGAATTCATGCACTCAAAGCCTCCTTTTTCACGCACGCCGCGCACAGGCGCAACGTCCCAATAATCTCGGCCAACGGCCACATAAATATGCGAATGGGGTGCAAAAAGCTGATTGCTGACATCAAAACAATACCATGCATTGTCTAAAAATACTTCTGCCCAAGCATGACTGGCCAAATGCATGCTCTGCGGCGCAAATAAGTAACCCGAGACATAGCGCGCGGGCAAGCCTAAAGATTTGCACATCGCAATGAATACATGGCTATGATCCTGACACACCCCTTGCCTGCACTGAAATGCCTGCATGGCTGAGGTATTGACAGATGTCTGCTGCGGCGCATAGGGAATATGCTCCAGCACGGCGCCTGCCAGACGGATCAAGCTCGAGCGGCTGCCTGCCGATGCATGCTGCAGCGCGAACTGCTTCATTGCATCATCGCACAAGGTGCTGGCGGTCGGCTGCAGAAAAAGATTCGGATTTATTGAATCTGCAGCGCCAACTGGGCTGTGCGGATTCATTTCCACGACCCCTTGCGCCATAATGCTCATTTGACGGTATGGTTCACGCTGCGAACAGGTCAGCCAAATATTGCGGAATGCATCCTGCTTCGCCTCTTTTTCTCCAGGCACGCTGATATCCCAATAATGCACGCGCTGATGGGTATTCGATGAAGGAATCATCTTAATGTACTGAATGCTGTTCTGCACCGGCGCGCTGTAAACATAATGCGTCTGGTGATTCACCATCAGCTTCATGCGTCTGCCTCAAATAAAGTTTGCAGATGATCATTGAAATGATAAAACTGCATGCTGCAAGGTTCTAAATTGAGTTCATCCAGCGCTTCGCTTAAGCCTTGCATTCCTAATCCAGACAATGCTGCAACCACATCCTTCAACTGCATCAAGGTTGCAGCCAGATCCTGCTTAAAGCGCAGCTGGCGGTCTAAATTTTCCATGCACTGCCCTAAACTGTAAAATAGAAACACCGCTTCCTGTTCCGCTTCCAGCACATCCTGGCAATCGGCAGCGACATCGCTGATATACGCCGCATTTGCACTGGCATTGCCAATCAGCTGATTCAGTTCGGCATAAGCGCCAGCCGATAAAACCCCGCGCAAATCGGCAATGTTGTTCTGCGCATACTGGAACTGCGAAACAAAAGAAACCGGATGCTGAGGATCAAGCGCCAATTCATTTAAAGAACTGGCATCAAAAGCCGGCAAGCAAAATGCATGCGCATAATCGCGCGCGGCATCATCATTTTGAAAGGGATAAATGCTGCACAAATACTGTGTGCGCGTTAAATAGCGTCCGAGCCAAAAAATATTTTCAGCATTGCTGTTTAATAAAATCATTGCTGCTCCTTGTGTGGAGTTCTAAGAATGCAGATTGTCGACAATCCAAGTATCTTTGATGCCGCCGCCTTGAGAAGAGTTCACCACCAATGAACCCGCCTGCATAGCCACCCGCGTCAATCCGCCCGGTACAATTTCCGTGCGGTAAGGCGAGCTCAGTACAAATGGGCGCAAATCAATATGGCGCTCTGCTGCGCCAAACGGGGTCAAGGCCGGGCAAACCGATAAATCTAAAGTCGGCTGCGCAATATACAAATGCGGCGCAGCCAGCACTTTCGCTTTGAATTCAGCAATTTGCTGTGAAGATGCCTGCGGGCCGATCAGCATGCCGTAACCGCCTGAACCCTGTGCTTCTTTGACCACCAGCTGATCCAGATGCGCAATCACATAATCCAAATCTTCTGATTCGCGGCATTGATAAGTCGGCACATTTTTTAAAATAGGCTGCTCACCTAAATAAAAACGGATCATCTTATCGACATAAGGATAAATAGATTTGTCGTCTGCAACTCCCGTACCCGGTGCATTTGCTAAAACCACATTGTGATTTAAGTAAGCGGACATCAGCCCGGCAACACCCAGCGTGCTGTCCGGCTTAAAGCACAATGGATCTAAAAATGCGTCATCGATGCGTCTATAAATTACATCAACCCGCTGACGCCCCTTGATTGTTTTCACATAAACTTTATCGTTTTCTACAAAAAGGTCACGCGATGTCACCAAGGGCACATCCATTTCCCTTGCTAAAAAGGCATGTTCATAATATGCGCTGTTGTAGCGTCCCGGGGTCAGCACCACAATAAATGGATGATCACAGCAGGCATTTTCCGCCAGCATTGCTTTTAATAACTGCGGATATTGCTCTATGCCTAAAATATGGCTTTGCTTGAACAGGTCCGGCATTAATTTTTGACTGATCTTGCGGCTTTCCAGCATATAAGATACGCCGGAGGGGGTTCTTAAATTGTCTTCCAGCACATAAAATTCTCCCTGCTTGCCGCGAATAATATCAATCCCGCTGATTTGGCTATAAATCTTGCCTTTGAGCGCATGCTGATACATATGCGGTTGATAGACTTCATGGGTCAGCACTTGCAGCTCGGGCACAATGCCTTCTTTTAAAATATCCTGCTGATGATAAATATCATGCAAGAATAAATTCAGCGCTTTTACCCGCTGCGCACTGCCTGCGGCAACAGTATTCCATTGCTTTTTGGCGATGACGCGCGGAATTAAATCAAAAGGAATGGTGCGCGCTGTTCCCAGCTCATCGCCATAAACAGTAAAGGTAATCCCTTCATATAAAAAATGCGCTTTTGCCTGCTGATTCAGCGCGTTCAGCTCATCCAGCGTATGCTGGGCCAGCCATTGCTCAATGCGGCTGCATGCCTCACCGCATATGGCGTGATCATCGCGCATTTCATTAAAAAATTCAGATTTTAAATATGCAAGCAAGGCCTGAGGCTGTGCAATCGCGGAGCTGTGAACCGCACTGAGGCCTGAAGCCGAACTGCCCGATGGCAAACAGCCTTGGCCTGCAGCCGTACCGCCTGCATATGCCTCCAATGCAGGGCTGGAAGCAGGATCTCGATTCTCTTTAAGCATGCCAACCTCTTCATTGTTGTCCATTGTAAACAGATCAAAACAATTAACATGCCATTGAAGCTCAACAGCGTTTTTCTGCCTGCTTAACATTCATTAATTCACCAAAGCAACTGCGCTGCAAGTGCATTGCTGTACCAACATGTTTCAAAATATAGACTCAAAACACAGTGAAACACTTGCACTGGATTGGCAGATTTCTTATTGTGTAGATCGATTAATTTTCAACTTACTCAAATTCTTTCATTGATTATGTCCTCACAAGAAAAAGAAACATCCAACAGCCTCTATCGTCAGTGGCAAATTCTTTCGCGGCTCTCTACAGGCAAGTGGATGGGCACCCGTGAACTGCAGGAAATTTTAGTCCGTGAAGGCATTGATATCAGCCTGCGCACCATCCAGCGCGATTTAAACCAGATTTCACAGCGCTTCCCGATAGAAAGCAGCAAAACCTCGCCGCAAGGCTGGCGCTGGCGCTCTGATGCGCCGATTCAAAGCTTGCCGCATATGACCAGCTCACAAGCGGTGACTTTTATGATGGTGGAAGAGCATTTAAAGCACTTGCTGCCGCCAAGCTTAATTGAAGAAATGAACCCTTGGTTTGATTTGGCCCGCCACAGTCTTTCCACGCAGAATAATGTCCGTCAATGGATTAACCGTGTCCGCATTGTTCCAGCAACGCAGCCCTTAATTCCGCCATTGGTTGAAAAAACCGCGCAGCAGGCCATTTATGAAGGCCTGCTTCAAGACAAGCAGCTGGAGTGCATTTATCAAGGGCGCGGCCCATCCAGTGAAGAAAAGACTTATATTTTGAACCCGCTGGCCTTGGTGCAAAAAGGTGCGATTATTTATTTGGTCTGTACCCGCCACGACAAAACCGACATTCAAACTTTTGCGCTGCACCGCTTCAAATCGGCCCATGTGCTGAATTCTCGCGCTATGCACCCGGTTAATTTCGATATTGACGCCTATATTGAATCTGGCGCGCTGGGCTTCAGGGTCGACTTCAATAAGCCGACCGAGAACATTCACCTGAAGCTGCTGATGAATGATCAAGAAGCGTATTATTTTGAAGAAACCCAGCTCAGCAAAGATCAGAGGATTGAAAAACAGGATGACGGGCTAAGCCTGGTTTCGGCAACAGTACCCTACACCTCTCAGCTGGTTTGGTGGCTGCGCAGTTTCGGCAACCGCATTCAGAAAATTGAACCCATTGAAGTGTCCAATGCCGTGCGGCAAATCGAACCCATATAGACTCCCATGCTGAAATCTAAAAAATGAAAGGCGAAGCATTTGGATTTCAGTTGATTGTGCCGGTATGTTTCTGCATAAAAAGCATACTGGCGGGGAAATAAAAACGGAAATAAAAAAGCCCCGACAGCGCGGGACGATAATTTCTTAAAATATTTTTGTCATTGTTTTCTTTGCCTGCTGCATTTTATACAGCCGCACGGCTTGCACCCCGCCCTGCAGCTATATGCTTTGATCAGTCGCTCTCTTCAGTGCATGCATCGGCAAGCCAATTCTGCATTGTTATAGCGAATGGATTTTTTGGTCATTGCGTTGCCCTCTGCTTGTGAATGTCTGGTCAATCTAAGGCATATTGCGCATGCTGTGAAATTACATGTTTTGCTGTGCTTATCTCATATTTTCTTTAGCCATTTTCCGCATTGCATTATCCAGATAGATGCTTTTTCCCAAACGCACCTTCTTGCCGCGCTTCATTTCCTCTGAAAATTGCTGCAATGCAGTAACAAGCTGCTGCTTCTGCTTCATTTTTTTTGATGACGCATTTATAGTCAATGCATCAGCATTCAGGAACATTCAGAATAATGCCAGGACCATCACAATCCATTCGCCATAAATTGCTGAATACTTTTTTTTCACGGCATTCCATTTGGTTCGCCTGCATCTTTATCGCATTGCTCATTACCGCTTTTCACATTGGCTATGAGCCGCGGTATATTTATTACTTTGTTTCAAAAACCCTGCTGAACAGCATTTGGGTCATTACTGCATTGCTGAGCCTTTTGGGCTTATATGATCTATTGCAAAACAAGCATTCCATTTTAAAAAACTACCCCATCATGGGGCATTTCCGCTTTATTTTTGAAGAATTCAGACCGGAAATCCGCCAATATTTTATTGAATCCGATCAAGATGCGCTGCCCTTTTCGCGCATGCAGCGCAGCTTGGTGTATCAGCGCGCCAAGAATGAAAATGCAGATAAGCCTTTCGGCTCCATTATTGATGTCTATCAAGAAGACTACCGCTTCATGACGCACTCAATTACGCCTTGCCCGCCAGCCAATACTGATACATTCCGCATCACCATCGGCAACGCGCAATGCAGCCAGCCTTTCAGTGCATCGATTTTCAATATTTCCGCCATGAGTTTCGGCAGCCTGAGCGCCAACGCGATCCGTGCACTCAGCAAAGGCGCAAAGCTGGGCAATTTTTACCATGATACTGGCGAAGGCAGCATCAGCCCTTATCACCTCGAAAATGGCGGCGATATTGTTTGGGAGCTGGGCAGCGGCTATTTTGGCTGCCGGACACTGGAAGGCCAATTTGACCCTGTGCGTTTTGCCGAGCAGGCGAAACTGCCGCAAGTGAAAATGATTGAAATTAAAATGTCGCAAGGCGCAAAACCCGGTCATGGCGGGATTTTGCCGAAGAATAAAATTTCAGCAGAAATTGCGCAAATCCGTGGTGTCAGCCGTGAACATGACTGCGTTTCTCCATCCAGCCACTCTGCGTTCAAAACGCCAATTGAAATGATGCACTTTATCCAGCAGCTGCGGGAATTATCATTGGGCAAACCGGTCGGCTTTAAACTGTGCATCGGCCAGCCATGGCAATTTATGAGCATTGTCAAAGCTATGCTGGAAACTAAAATTGTGCCTGATTTTATTGTGGTAGATGGCTCGGAAGGCGGTACAGGCGCCGCCCCTGTCGAATTGATTAACAATATGGGCACACCGCTGCGTGAGGGCCTGCTATTTGTGCATAACACCTTGGTCGGCGCAGGGCTGCGGGATCAAATTAAAGTCGGCGCCAGCGGCAAAATCATCAGCGCTTTCGACATTGCCAGCACCATGGCGATTGGCGCGGACTGGGTCAACTCTGCGCGCGGCTTCATGTTTGCCGTGGGCTGCATTCAAGCGCAAAGCTGCCATACCAATCTCTGCCCTGTCGGTGTCGCCACACAGGATAAAGACCGCCAAAAAGCCCTTGATGTGCCGTCTAAAGCCATGCGGGTATTTAACTTCCACAACAACACCATGCATGCTTTGTCGGAATTAATCGCTTCCGCAGGCCTGCAGCATCCTGCTGATATCAAAGCGCATCATTTAGCGCAGCGGATTAATGACCGGGAAATCAAAAACTACGCGCAGCTGCATTTCTGGCTGAAACCGGGCGAACTGCTCAGCTGCGAAGATAAAGATGAAGAAAACTTCTATTTCCGCATGTGGAACCGCGCCTCTTCAGCGCACTTTTAAAGCCGCCTGTTTCTAATGGCGCAATCCAATAAAAAAGCAGCCTCCAGGCTGCTTTTTTATTATTCACGATCGATTCAAAATCTGCTGCGCGCATTGCGCAAGATCATTGTCCGAATGACCGCATCAACGCTAATAATAGCCTTTTCCGCTCTGCGCATGCAGGAATGCAGGGATTAAGCCGGTCAGCGCTGCACGGATGTCTGCACGCTCATTGATCAGCTGATGCGAGCCTTCTTCCAGCATCAGCAGTGTTTGCAGGCGGAATTTACGGCGGATAAATTCAATGTTGTAGCGCCAATCTACAGTTTGATCCTGCGCGCCCTGCGCCAGCCAAACCGGAATTCGGCACGCTGGACGCTGCTCCATTTCCTGCATCCATTTCGACATCGCCAAAATCCAGTCCATGCCCATCATGCGCGGCTGCAGCGGATCTTTTAAACGCACAAAGCGTAGAAACTCAGGATTATGGTTATTGCGCCTGAAATGGCGCGGCACTTCACGCTTAATTCTGCGGATAATACCCAGACCGACAGAATTATGCCACCATGCAGATTTAGCAGGCCGGATCAGCGGCGACAGCAGCAGCACCCGATTGACATAAGGATCTTCACGGCGCTCGGCAAATTCCAGCAAATGATGCAGCCAGATGGCCCCGCCCGTACTCTGTCCAATACCCAGCCATGGCTGCGGCAGCTGCTCAGCATGACGCACATATTGCCACACGGCGTGCAGCACCTGCTGATAATGATCAAAGTTTTGAATGCTGGCGGGTGAACCATTGCTTAATCCATGCCCCGGCAGATCATAAGTCAGTACGCTAAAGCCCTGTTCCAGTATTTCCCGAATAATCGGCTGATAAATGCCGCTATGCTCCAAATAGCCATGCAGCAAAAAAACCGTGCCTTTTATTTTGGCATCCGCAGATTCAAGCTTGGGCTGAAAGACCTGCACATGCAGCTTAAACAGCGGCATTTCGATATAACCTTGCCCATGCTCACAGTTCAAGCTGTCCAAAGCATATAAGCGCCGGTAAGACTGAATTTCCAAGGACGGAACAAAGGGCTGATTCAAATTCAGCGGCTCCAGCAGCAAGGGCGTGGTTTCACGGCTGGGAACAGGAAGATCCAGCTGTTTCAGAATCGTTGGATTTAAAAATGGAATATCCGCCATTACGGCACCTCTCGGCATTCAGTGCCAAACCACATATCGCGCATGGTTGCCAGCATTTCATAATTTGCGCGCCGGCTATGGTCATAATTTTGTTCGCTTGGGCGCCAGCGGGTCAGTTTCGATGGCATTGGCGCTTCCACAGGAATGGTCTCGATACCGTTTAAAGCAAATAAACGGCGGGTCCGCGGCATATGATAACGGTCTGTAATCAAAATCACCGTCGGCGCACCGCCTTTTTTCTGCAGCAACAAAGAGCTGAAGCGGCTGTTTTCGCAGGTGTTCATGCTGCGGTCTTCCAGCAGCTTGGCATCGACCTCATGCTGCTTGAGCCAGCTTTGCATATACGGCGCTTCGACACCGCTCAGAACAATCGGCAGCTGATACTGTTTTTCGACAGCCAGCGTGGTTTCCAAACGCAGGCGCGTGTAATCATTAATCACAATATCTTTGCGGTTTTTATCTAAAGTGAGCCCACCGCCTAAAACCACAATCGCATACGGTTCTGACTGAATCTCTTTTTTCTGCTGATTTTGATCATGAATCAACGCAATGTCTTTAAAAATCTGCTCATCTACAGGTTCAGAAGCCGGCTGTTCAATTTTATGCGTTTTCAAAAACTCAATATATTGCGCCATCAATTCTTTATTTTCAGAACTGTTCAGTTCCAGCAGCTCTTTGACTTTTTGCGCAGCATCTGGCGTTTCCTCGGCACTCACCTCAGAAGCGGACTGCACCAAAAGCGGCACTGCCGGCGCCTCTTTTGCATCTGCTTCTTTTTTTTGATCTTCTTCGATAATCGCCTGCAATGCTTTATAGCGCGCCTGAATCACCGTCAAATTTTGCGAATTTTCGGATTGAATTGCCTCTTCCATCACTTTTAAATACGCTTGGCGCGCAATCCACATATCTGAGCCCGGCTCATAACTGTCCTGATCGCTCAGCGCAGCTAATTTCTGGCTTTTAGCCGCAACTTCATTAACCTCAACCGGCACAAAATAATTCAGCGCTTTGACGATCATCTGTGAATAAAACGGCGTGTAGATAAAAACCATCAGACAGGCCAATAGCGCAAACAGCACTGCGGCTATTTGCACCAATCGAACCATCCAATATGTCTTTTTCTTCATGTTCTGTCCTGACGCCATTTTAATGTGAGCAAATCATGCCTTCTTGGTCAAACTGTACAGGTTCAGGCTCTAAAGCAATATTAAATTTTGCAAAGACGTCCTGCTGCACGGCCTGATACGCCGCCCGCACATGATGCAGCGCCGCATTATCATAATTGACTAAAACCAGCGCCTGCTTATGGAACATGCCGACCATGCCCAGTTTTTTGCCTTTCCAGCCGCTCTGATCAATCAGCCAGCCCGCTGCAATTTTAACTTGATGATCCGGCTGAGGATAATGGGGCAAATTGGGAAACTTTTGCGCAATTTGGTCATACGCGCTTTGGCTGATGACTGGGTTCTTGAAAAAACTGCCCGCATTCGGAAATTCTTTCGGATCCGGCAGCTTGCTTTGACGGATCTGAATGACCTGATTCTGCAGGTTTTCAGCCGTTTGCTCATCTCCCACCGCCGCTTTCAAATCACCATAATTCAGTTTTAAATCAGCTTTTTTCAGCAATTTAAATGACACATGCGTGATGATATAGCGGTTCGGATCATCTTTAAAAATACTATGGCGGTAGCTGAAATGGCAATCTGCAGCATCGATTTGGCTAAAAACCTGCGCATAGCGGTCATAAACTTGCACTGTTTGAATAAATTCGCCGGCTTCTACACCATAAGCGCCAATATTCTGCACGGGCGAAGCGCCAACTAAACCCGGTATCAATGCCAGATTCTGCAGGCCATACATGCCGTGCTGTGTCGTCCACAGCACAAAATCATGCCAAACCTGTCCTGCGCCGACACGGATGATGGTGCTGCTTTCATCTTCAGACAATATTTCAATGCCTTGAATATCCATGTGCAGCACCAGCGCATGAATCTGTTCGGGCAGCAGCATATTGCTGCCGCCCGATAAAATCAGCAGGTTCAAGTTCTGCTGCTTGGCATAATCTACAGCGCTCAGCAATTCATCGTTATTGTGAATTTTGACATAATGCGACGCTACAGCATCTAAGCTTAGGGTATTGAAAGGCTTCAGCTGCACCTGTGTTTGAATATTCATGACTTAATCTTAATTTACCTTAAGTTTTGGCTGCTTTGATTGCGGTTTTTGCGCTTTAAATATCTGCACCCACGCCCGGCTGCTCGATTCACACTGATTCAGCACATGCTCAAATCCATCTTGGCCGCCATAATACGGGTCTGGAACTTCCTGCTGCGGAAAATCCGGATCATGCTGGCTCATGAGAGAAACTGCCGCACGCAGCTGAGACGCTCCAAACTCTTGTTCGGCGCGGCGCATCAGCTGCTGAATGTTGTCGAGATTTTCATAGTCCATGGCCAAGATTAAATCGAATTCAATAAAATCTTGCGTGATCAGCTGCCGTGCGCGCAAAGCAGACAAATCATAGCCGCGTTTTTTTGCATGCAGCTGACTGCGGCTGTCAGGCGCTTTATTGGGATGATAGTTGCTGGTGCCAGCAGAATCAATGATGACATTCAGGTTTGCTTCATCGCAAAAATGTCTGAGTACGATCTCCGCTGTCGGAGAACGGCAAATATTGCCTAAACACACACACAACACCTTATAGGGCGTTTGGGATGACATAACAACCTCAATGCTACTTTCATTTCAAGCATCTTATGTTAAGTTATTTAGCAAATGAATCCTATATCAAGCCCCAAGAATAATGTTCATTTAAGGATAAAAATTAAGGAGAAAAGGATGAGTAATTTTCAGTTCCAAACCGTCAGCAGCATTATTTCCGGACTTGGTTCAATCGCTGAACTGAAAACACTGCTCGATGAGTTTCAGCCTCAGCGCGTACTCTTGGTGACAGACCCCGGCATGATCCAGCATCAGCTGCATTTGCCTATTTTAGAAATATTCGAATCCCGCCGCCAACCTTACGCCATCTACGCCAATGTCCAGGCCGACCCTGCTGAACATATTGTGCTGGACGCGGTACAATTTGCTAAAAATGAACATATTGATTTGGTGCTTGGTTTTGGCGGCGGAAGCTCATTGGATGTTGCAAAAATCATTGCGGTTTTGGGCCATCCTGAACAGAAGCAGCAGATTCAGGATCTCTACGGTGTAGGCAATGCCAAACGCCCGCGTTTGCCGCTTATTTTAGTGCCGACCACAGCAGGCACAGGCTCTGAAGTAACGCCGATTTCCATTGTGACCACAGGCGAAACCACCAAAACCGGCATTGTCTCACCTGTACTGTATGCGGATGCCGCCATTTTAGATGCCAGCTTCACCCAAAACCTTCCCGCGCAGATTACTGCAGCAACCGGCATCGATGCCATGGTGCATGCGATTGAAGCTTATACATCTAAAATTAAGAAAAATGCCTATGCCGACATGCTGGCAAAACAGGCGCTGCGCTTGCTGAATAAAAATCTGCCGCTGGTGCTTAAAGAGCCAAGCAATATGGAGGCGCGGCAGCTGATGCTGGAAGGCTCGATGCTGGCAGGACAGGCTTTTGCCAATGCGCCAGTGGGCGCGGTGCATGCACTGGCTTACCCTTTGGGCGGGCATTTTCATTTGTCTCATGGCCATACCAATGCATTGGTGCTGACAGAAGTCATGAAATTCAACGCGCCGGCGGCCAAACAGCATTATGCAGAGCTAATGAAGTGGATTGACCCTTACAGCACCGGAAGTACAGATGGCTTATGCGATTTATTTATCGACCATATGCAAAATCATTTGGACAGCAGCGGCCTCACTTTAAAATTGAATCAGCTGCACGTGCCGCAAAATACATTGGAACAGCTGGCCGATGACGCAATGCTGCAAACCCGTTTGCTGCAGAATAATCCTCGAGTGATAGAAAAGGCGGACGCCCTGCATATTTACGCTTCTATTTATGAGTAATGTGCAAAGTTAAAGCTGCAATAATGTGATAAAAATTACATTATTTTGATTATTTAGGCTATTTTTTAAACAAATAGCCTGTTTTTTTATTTTCCCATAAAAAACAAATAATTGGATTTTAACCCCCAAATATATAAATCTCTAAGTCATTATTAAATCAAATTAAATGCTTTTATCACCCTCAACAAACTGCACATTTACAATGTTATTTTTCTTTAATGCCTGAATATTTTATGTGAAAAATCTCCTAGACTGATTTCAATGGTTTTCAAAAAAACAAGATGAAAACTAACTTACTTATGGATGTAAGAATAATCAGGGAGCATGCTATGAAAAAAATTTTAACAGCCGTTTTACCATTATCTATGCTATGCGCTATGCCTGCTGCACAGGCTGCAACCAGTGATGGCAAACGTTTTGCTGTTTCTGCGGGTTGGCTGCATGTGATGCCGCAAGGTGAAAAGCAAGGTGTTTATGGCAAAATTACGGATAAATCACCTGTTTTGCAAAATACCCCTGCCGAGTCACCAAATGCCGGTTTTGAAGTACAAGATGCTGATACTGCCGGCTTAATGCTGGATTATTTTGTCAACGATAATGTTTCACTGGAACTCGTACTCGGTGCACCGCCAGAAATGGAATTATCTGGTAAAGGACAAATTATGATTCCACCTATTTTCGGCAATAAACCGATTACCGCTGCAAATTTAGATAAATTCGATAAAATCGCCACCACTGACGCTTATACCCCAACCTTCCTTGCTAAATATCATTTTGGTTCAATTGAAAATAAACTCCGTCCTTACGTTGGCGCAGGGGTGATGTATGCACATTTCAGTGATGTCAAAGCAGACCCTAATTTAAATGCAGAACTGAATACCGATGCAATGTTAAAATTATTAAACCCAGAATTAGGTAAAATTGAAGTTGATGATGCCTTCGCTCCCGTTGTTATTGCAGGCGCCGACTACAATATTAATAAAAATTGGTTTGCCACAGCTTCTGTCAGCTACGCACACCTATCAACTACAGCCAATTTAAATGTGATTGGCAACACCCAAATCGGCAGTTCAGCAAACCGAGATACCATTCTTGAAGGCCGAAGCAAAATTGAAATTAATCCGATCGTGACTTATCTAGGCATTGGTTACCGTTTCTAATACACCCTTTCATCTGTTACTCCTTAACAGCCATTCGGTTTATCTGAATGGCTTTTTTTATTCCGTATTTGCCTATTGAATGGCCTGCCGAAATTCAGTAAAACTGAATGCATGATTATTTAAAGTTCAAACAATGAAACAGCAAGCAAAACAAAGACAGCACTTCAAATTTATTTTTCCCATTCAAACCCGCTGGTCTGACAACGATATGTACGGCCATGTCAATAACGTCATGTATTACAGCTTCTTTGATACCGCTGCCAATGCGCTGCTCATCCAAAAAGCTGGATTTCATTTGCAGGATTCGCCCATCATTGGCTTAGTCGTCAATTCTTCCTGCAATTTCATGCAGGAACTGAGTTATCCTGAAATGATCGAAGTTGGGGTCAGCATTGCAAAAATCGGCAATTCATCACTGAGCTATGATTTAGCTATTTTTAAGCATGGTGAGGAGCAGGCGGCAGCGCAAGGCAGTTTTGTGCACGTTTTTGTTGACCGCCAGACACGAAAAAGCACCCCGATTCCAAACGCAATGCGGGATGCTTTAGGACATTATTTAACTGCAGATGCTGCGCTTATTTAAGCTGAATATTATCCAGTTTGCCATCAAAGGCATTCAGCAAAGACTTCACTACAGGCTCATTATGCAGCAGTTCTGACGCGCGCTGGAACGCCTTGCCTTTACGTTCATGCTGCAAGGCATAAGGTGTCAGCTGTTCCAGTTCTTCATAAACCACATCAAAACGGGTTGACGGCCACTGCGCATGCAGCGCCTGCTCCAGCAAGTGCTGCATTTGCGTCAACAAACGCTCATATTGTTTTGGAATATGAAAGGTTGAAGCCCCATTAATATGACCGCTCATCAAGCCATGCTGCGCAAGCTCTTGCAGCGCAGGCGAAAGCTCACTGCTTCTGAACCAATATTCCCACTTATCTACCGTCCACTCGCCTTCTAAAACTTGCGGCTGCAGTTTTAGGATATCTTGCGGCATCAAATTGGACGGCGCCAATTGTTCCTGTGCCGGCGCAGCGCTTTGTTCAGCAGGCTGTGCTTGTACAAGAGCAGGCAGTACAAGAGCATCCGGCGCAGAAGCTGTTTGCACAGTTTCTGCTGCAGCAAAGTCATTTCCTGCAGCTTGCCCGACAGGCTCTGCCGCATTTTCTTGCTGCGCCGGCTCAGCTGAATCAGTCACTTGCAGCACCATATCATCCAGCGGCGCTATGGCTTCAAATATTGACGGATCTGCATCTGCTTGCTGAACAGCAGGCTGATCCCTCTCCACCGCATCCATGCCAAATAATGCATCATCGCTATTGGCATCAAATACAATTGGGTCTGCAGCAGTTTCAGCTTGAGCGGCAACAGCTGGCTGTTCAGCCTCAGACTGATCATCACCCGGTTCATCCAAAAAATCATCTGAGGATGGCTCATCTGCCGCAGCCGAATGACGCGGTGCATCAAACTCATCTTCATCGGCATAATAGCCGTCATCAATTTCAGCCACGGACGCTGCAGGCATTTCCTGCGAAAGCAATGGCGTTTCGGCGGCTTGCGGCGCTGATGCATGAGATGGCACGGATTCCATCGGCTGCTGTGCCAAAGCTGAAGCCGAATCTGCCGCATTTTGCTGTGCTGGCGCTTGCACAGGAGCTGCAGATTGAATGCTGTTTTGTACTAAACTGGGCTGGGCTGCGTGTTGCTGAACTGAATTCTCTTGTACAGTACTTTCTTGCCCTGCATTTTGCTGCATCTGTTGAGGCTGCCCTGCATTTGGTGCAGAGACTAAACGCTCATTCGGCTGCATCGGGCGGAATGCCAGCAAACGCAGCACGCACATTTCAAAGCCTTGCTCTTGCGTCACGGCAATTTGCAGATCCGCACGGCCCTTGCAGGCAATTTGGTAATACAGCTGCAAATCTTGCGCAGAGACCATTTGGGACAGCTGCATAATCTTGGCATTAATTTCTGAGCTGTATTTCAAGCTTAAATTTGGCAAATATTGCAGCATCGCCAATTCATGCAGGGTCGAAATCAGCTGGTCCAGCACCAAAGACACATCCAGCGCCTGCTGTCTAAATTGCAGCAGCAATTCACTAATACGCGCTTTTTGGTTCTGATGAATGGCTGCAATCAAATCATAAATAATGGTGCGGTCAATCAGGCCCAGCATTTCTTTGACATTTTGGTGATGCACTTCACCCTGACCATAGGCAATGGCCTGATCAGTTAAAGACAAAGCATCACGCAATGAGCCTTGCGCGGATTCCGCAATTTGCCAAATGGCGTCTTGATCAGCCTGAATGCTTTCTTGATTTAAAATATTGCCCAGATGCTCGGTAATTTCATCGACTGCCAATGGGCGCAAAGTGAACTGCAGGCAGCGGGAAATGACTGTAATAGGCAGCTTTTGCGGATCGGTGGTTGCAAACAGGAACTTCACATGTTCTGGCGGTTCTTCCAAGGTCTTGAGCAAGGCATTGAATGAATGCGTAGACAGCATGTGCACTTCATCGATCAAGTAGACTTTAAAGCGGCCTTGCGTAGGCGCATACGGAACGTTATCTAACAGCTCGCGGGTATCTTCAACCTTGGTGCGTGACGCCGCATCAATCTCGATCAAGTCGATAAAACGGCCTTCATTGACCGCTTTACAGGTCGCGCAAACTTCGCACGGCGTAGAGGTTACGCCTGTTTCACAGTTCAAGCACTTCGCCAAAATACGCGCAATGGTGGTTTTGCCGACACCGCGAGTACCCGTAAATAAATAGGCATGGTGCAGACGTCCGCGGTCCAGCGCGCTGGTTAAAGCACGGGATACATGGTTTTGACCAACCAATTCATTGAAATTGCGGGGACGGTATTTTCGCGCAAGTACTTGATACATGTATGCTCCTTTTCACATGCATAAGGATACTGTTTTTTTGGCTAAGAGTGAATGAAAACTCTTAATTTGCAGAGTCTTTGGCTACTATCCTTTCTGACCGGCCTGTTTTCAAATTATTAAAGCCGTTTCAGTACGCTTTTACTGAAAATAATTTTTTAGCCTCATCAGCCAAGCTGTCCCAATTTTCGAGTAACCATCTTTACATATAAAGTTTTAAAGGTGCTACTCCAAAGTTACTTTTCGAATTCTTCTGCTGTCCACCATTTAATATCATGAATTAAAGGTTCTGCTTCTAAAATCTGCTTTAAAGCATCACTCAGCTGTTCCAATTGCTGAGTCAAATCGATATTTGGCTTAAACCATCTTTTAATTATGGCTTTTTTAGGTTCAATTATCAGTAAATAACCATCTTTATATTCTTCATATTTACCGCATCCAATCCAAATATTTGAATCAAAAGGTGCTCCAAAATTTACAATATACCCCCAATCTTCTGCACAAATTCCCGCACTTGGAATTCCCAATTGTTTTAATTTTTCATTTAAGTAAATAGCCAACGATCGGCCCCAAACCGCCCCTTCCCATTCATCTGTATTTTCAGAACAAGGAGGAAATAAGTCTGTTCGGAATTCCACATAAGATTTCAATACACTGCCCTCGATTAAAAACACTTAGATTCGCGTTAAATATGAACAATATTTTAAGTTCTCTCAAGCAGAAAATCATCTTGGGCGACATAAGGCTGCGCTGTTTGATCTTCACGGATTTCCAGCATTTGGCTTTCTATATCGACCCAAATAAGATTGCGGTTTTTTACATTCAGCAATTCTAATTGAGTTTGCTGCGTATCTTTAAAATGCATTCGGCCTTTCAGCACTTCCACTGCATTATGGCCGCTTAAGCTTTCACGGCGCAGTTCATAAGTCTGATCTTGATTTAAAACTAAATCGATCGCCATACCCGGGCAATCTTCACAGCGGGAGGCGCAGCTCATGCATGGTGTCGTTCCGCTGTATGAACCCGCCCACAGCGGTTTTTGCATTTCATGTTCAAGTGCGGCTTTATCTTTGGCTTGTGTCTGATTCGTATCCTGACAGCCCAATAATGCGCCAGTGGCTATGAACGGAATCAGCATCACTTTTTTCATAACATTGCCGGAGTCAAAATTAAGGCGCTAAAATAGCATGAATATGCCGCAAAATTTTGGACGATTGCGCAGGTTCAACACGTGTGTTCAGGATTAGAACCAGCCCTTTTTGCCTTTTAAAATTTTATCCGCGCTGCGCAGCGCCTCTTGCGTCAACGCCCACAAACGATAATCACCTGTCAGTGAACCTGTGGGAAAATTATGCGTATAGGCAAAACTCAGTTGCCGCTCTGGATCGCACCATGCGCCTGAACCATTAAAACCGATATGGCCAAACCCTTTGGATGATTTCCCTAAACTCAAAACACGGTGATAGCCTAAACGCCAATGCATCGGAATAGGCATAATCCGGTCACGCTTGCGGCTTTGCACTTCACTCAATTTGGCAAAAGTCGCGGGATCAATCAGCTGCTGGCCATTCCAAATACCGCGGTTCGCCAGCATAGCGTACACCTTGGCAAGGCTCTGCGCAGTAAAAGCGCCATTGGCTGCAGGAATAATCGCCTGTATGCCTTCATCACTGAAAAAGCTGAATTTCTTCATGCCTTTCGGAATCATGGCATCCTGAAAATCTTGCGGATTCTGCCCGCTCAGTTCAATCAGCTTATCAATGGGCGATGCCTTACGCGATGCCTTTTGCTTCTTCTCAGCGGAAGCGGACTCAACTTTCTCCGGTTTCGGCAAGGGCCGCGCCACACGGTACAGCTGTTCATCCGGCACACCGAAATATGCGCCGTCCAAGTCCAGCGGCTCTATCAAATATTTCTGCATCAAATGCGCCAGGCTCTGTCCCGATGCTTTTTCCAATACACCGCCGACCAGCCAGCCAAAAGTTAAGGGCTGATACGCCAGATCTTCACCAAAACTGAAGCGCGGCTTGGCTTGCGCCATCACCTCGAGCATATGCCGCCAGTCAGCCATTTCAGATGCTTCGGCAATGTTATTGCGCACATCATATAAGCCGCTTTGATGGCTGAGAATATGACGCAACGTCATTTGCGCCTTGCCGTTTTGAGCAAATTCAGGCCAGTAATGAGCAATCGGCAAATCGTATTCCACAATGCCCCGACTCACCAGTATATGCGCCAGCGTCGCCAAAACGCCTTTGCCCGTCGAATAGCAAATGGATAGCGTATCCGGCTGCCACAATTCATTGATGGACTTTTGACCGGTGTAAATATCGACCACTTTATGGCCTTGAAAATACACCGCTAATGCCGCACCGCCATAAGCTGCCCGCTCATCCTGCAGCTTGCTGAACAAATGCGCCAAATCGATAAAGCGCTCATCCACAATGCCTTGATAATGCGCTGTATCTGCTGAAAAGAACTGCTTGATTTGACGGATATCCATGGCCTTCGCCTCTCATATGTCCTGCATACTGTCTATTCTGCATCATAATATAAAAAAAGCCTAAATCATGACTGACTTAGGCTTTGGTCTTTCGATTACAGCGCTTTGACTGAACCTGTGACATGCGGTTTTTGATTCTTGGCGTTCCGGATCAAAAACTCAGTATCTTTGCCTTGCGCTGCCGTTAAAAATTCAACGCTAGATGGCAAATACATCGGCAGCTTAAACCAGACATCCGCCTCATAGGCATCAGGCAAATTCAAGTTCGCCAATGCCTTAGCTTTGCTCCACATACCATGCGCGATCGCCTGCTTAAAGCCAAAAGCTTTTGCCGTGACTGCATGAATATGAATGAGATTAAAGTCGCCCGAAGTCATGGCATAGCGGCGGCCAGTGTTTTCAGAGACATCCCATGTTGATGCCAACTGATACTCAGGCGCTTTGCTTTCTGCTGGTTTTGCACCTGCGCCGCCCGAGGTTTTCTGACGCGCTAAGTAAGTGGTCAAGGCTTCTGCAACGGTTTCAGTGCCGACTTTTACAGTAGTGATAAAGTCAAACTGTACGCCTTTGTCATGCGGCTTCAAATCGCCAAATTTGCAAGACAGCGTCAGCTGTTCATTCACCCCGACTTTACGCAGCTGTTTCACTTGGTTGCGGATATGCACCAAACCTAAAATCGCAAACGGAAATGCTTCGGTTGTCATCATATGCATTTGCAGGCTTTGCGACAGCACTGCTAAATAAATGGCCGGAATGTAGCCATTATTCTTAAAGCCGCATACTTCGTTATAAGCTTTTAAATGCTTAGCATCGACCTGAAATGAATCCACCACATATTCAACCTGCGGCAGAACTTTTTCCCCTTTCGGCTTTTTAAAAATCAAGCCTTGAATCACTTTAGGATAAGCCAAATAAGGTTTCGGCAGCTGGCTAAAATGGCGAGTATTCATATTGAACCTTTGAGAAGTTTTTATTTCAATGTTTTAAAAGCCCCTTCTCTTGCGTCATATATGGCTCAGAGAGAAGGCTGGGATGAGGGTAGCCCCATGTCCCTTATAGTAAATTTTTACCTCTCCCTAACCCTCTCCTTAAAGGAGAGGGGGTTTTAAGAGGGATTCATTAAGCCCCTAACAAGCTTTGGCCGCAAACACGCACCACATTGCCATTCAAGCCTGTCGATGCAGTAGAAGCAAACATAGCAATGGTTTCTGCAACGTCTGCTGGCAGACCGCCTTGGCTCATTGAGTTCATACGGCGGCCCGCTTCACGGATTGCAAATGGAATGGCTGCTGTCATTTGCGTTTCAATGAAACCTGGTGCAACCGCATTGATGGTTACGCCATTTTTCAATAAAGGCGCAGTAAACTTCACCACGCCAATGACACCTGCTTTAGAGGCGGCATAGTTGGTTTGACCCAAGTTGCCTGCAATACCTGAAATAGACGATACGCAAACAATACGGCCATTGGCATTGAAACCGTCATGATTCAGCAAGTAATCGTTTACACGCTCAATGGCAGACAGGTTGATGTTGATCACCAAATCCCAAAGTTCCGGCTTCATATTCGCCAAAGTTTTGTCACGGGTAATGCCGGCATTGTGCACAATAATGTCCAAACCGCCCTGTGCTGCCGCTGCATCTTTAATTTTTTGACCTGCATCTGCGGCTGTAATATCAATAGCTAGTGTTGAACCGCCAATTTCACCTGCGACACGGTCAAGGTCAGCTTGCTGTTGCGGCACATCCAAACAAATGACATGCGCGCCATCACGTGACAATACATGCGCAATCGCTTCACCAATACCGCGGCTCGCGCCAGTAACCACTGCTGTTTTTCCTGCAAGCGGTTTCGCCCAATCCACATCAGCCGTATCTGCTTTAGATACGCGGATCACTTGGCCTGATACATAAGCAGAACGCGGAGAAATTGCAAAACGAAGTGCAGATTCAAGGTTCGCTTCTGCACCGGCATCCACATAAATTAAATTCGCCGCGATGCCTTTTTTGAATTCTTTGCCGACCGATTTTACAAAACCTTCCAGCGCGCGCTGGGCAATCGCCTGTTTTACCGTTGGCGCAGTTTCAGGTGTTGTACCGACAACCACTACACGGCCAGAAGCTTGAATTTGACGCGCAATTGGATTGAAGAACGCATACAGCTCATGCAGCTGCTCAGAATTTTCGATGCCGGATGCATCAAAAACTACCACTTTAAACTTAGATTCTTTGTCGCCTTCATTAAAAGCGCCCAGATTTAAACCTGCTGTTGCCGCCGCTTGCTGCAGTTCAGCATTGTTTCCTGCATAACCGTTTGCATGGATATTCGCCAAAACTTGCGCAATAGACGCAGACAATGGGCTGTTTGATGCAGCGCCGACCAGCACTGCGCCTTTAACCACCGGAGCAGCAGACTCAAAACGCTCGAGGAAAGTCGGTGCAGGCAAACCTAAATTCTTGATGACAAATTTACCAATTGGAGATTTTGCGAATGCTTGGTATTGGTCAGTCATGTTTATATCTCTCGAATAAATTAATTTTTTGATGGCTTTGAAGATATCCTTTAAACTTCAATATGATGTCATTAACTTATATTTCAATAGTTCCATCAGTCTGTTCAGAATAATACTTGAGTTAAAGTCCTGATGACTTGACCTGAAAGCATTCTGCAATGTCATTCCAGTCAATTCAGGCCTTCCTTGAATATGTTAATGTACAGCTCAGGAATACTTTTACATGCTTGGAAAAGCCTTATGAGCAAAACAACTCAAGAAAATCCGGCAGTCGAAAATTCTGCTGAAGCCGCTGTGTCAAAACCATCAAAAACTGCAGCGCCCCGCACGGCAAAAAAAACAGCGCCAGCGGCAAAACCAGCAGCTGCTGCAGCTAAACCTGCCCGTACACGCGCCGCGTCTGCACGCAGCAGCAAAAGCGCAGCTTCGACGCCTGCAGCTTCAACCAATACAGCTTTAAAACAAACAACTCAAACTTCTGTTCAACAGGATAAAACCATGAGCCAAAACACTGTCCGCCGCGTTGCTATTATTGGCGGTAACCGCATTCCATTCGCCCGCTCTAACGGCGCTTATTTTACTGCATCAAATACCGACATGTTTACTGCGGCATTAAATGGTTTGATCGAACGCTTTAACCTGCAAGGCCAGCGTTTGGGCGAAGTCGTTGCTGGCGCTGTATTAAAGCATAGCCGTGACTTTAACATGACTCGTGAGTGTGTACTAAACACTGAACTTGCTCCTGAAACACCTGCTTACGATCTTCAGCAAGCTTGCGGTACTGGCTTGCAAGCAGCATTCCTTGTTGCAAACAAAATTGCATTGGGTCAAATTGAAGTCGGTGTTGCCGGCGGTGTAGACACAACCTCTGATGCGCCGATCGCTTTCGGTGACGGCTTGCGCAAAGCATTGCTTGAGCTGAACATTGCCAAAACCGGTAAAGACCGCTTAAAAGCGCTGACTAAAATCAATATCAAAGATTTGATGGATGCGCCTAAAAATGGCGAACCGCGCACAGGCCTTTCTATGGGCGACCATCAAGCCATTACTGCGCTTGAGTGGGGCATTCCGCGTGAAGCGCAAGACGAGCTTGCAGCGGCTTCACATCAAAAAATGGCGAAAGCATATGAAGAAGGTTTCTTTGATGACTTGATCACGCCATTTTTAGGTTTAGAGCGCGATAACAACCTGCGTGCAGATTCAACTGTAGAAAAACTGGCAAAACTTAAACCAGCTTTCGGTAAAGGCGATGCGCGCACCATGACTGCAGGCAACTCTACCCCGCTGACAGACGGCGCTTCTTGTGTTCTTCTAGCCTCTGAAGAATGGGCAAAAGCCAATGGCCACGAAGTTTTGGCTTATTTAACATTCCAAGAAACAGCTGCGGTTGACTTCGTTGAGAAAAAAGAAGGCTTGCTGATGGCGCCTGCTTATGCAGTGCCGCGCATGCTTGAACGTGCGGGCATTACGCTTCAAGACTTCGACTACTATGAAATTCATGAAGCATTTGCATCTCAAGTATTGTCTACACTGAAAGCTTGGGAAGATCCAAAATTCTGTAAAGACCGCTTAGGCTTAGAAGCGCCGCTTGGTTCAATTGACCGCAGCAAATTAAACATTAAAGGTTCTTCACTTGCAGCGGGTCACCCATTTGCAGCAACTGGCGGCCGCATTATCGCAACTGCAGCCAAACTCCTGAACCAAAAAGGCTCTGGCCGTGTATTGGTTTCAATCTGTGCTGCCGGCGGTCAAGGTGTAACTGCAATTATTGAAAAATAATTCACCGCTATTAAATAAAAAACCGCTCATTTGAGCGGTTTTTTATTGTGCATATTGAAAGCGCTATTCAACCGTACTGCAATTTTCTGTCAAGCTTAATACTGACGTTCTTAGTTTTTCCGTATAAATCTTTCTGTCGTTTGAATAATGTAAACGCCTATGGCAATTAGGACAGACAGCAGCTGCGTTCTCAATATCATCAGCACCGCCCTTAGATAAAGGCAAAATATGATGCACTTCTAAAAAAGGAAGTTTCTTGTCTGTATTAAATGGTGCAGGCTCACCACAGGCTTCACACTTACCTTTGGCCTATCCAACACCCAAGCAATCACTTTAGGATCCCGAACATACCGGCTTACAGGGACTGTTACTACCTTAGGTATGCCATTTTTTTGAGGCTTTGCAGCAACATTATTTCCTCGAATATGGTTTACACGATCATTTAAAATTTCAAAATCATCTACTGGCGAAACTGCATCCTTTCGATCAGTCCCCCAAACATCACTAATGATATCAATTAATCTATTTGTAACATTGCCGCCTACATTTTTTAGCGGCTGATAACCAGGCAATATCGGCTTTCCCAACAGCCTCATCACAGCAGAAATATTACTCATTCTCATTTCATAAGAACTTGAGGAACGGTCCTTAAGTTGATTTTCAAGAATACGATTTCGATAATCAGTCTTATTTAGCTCCTTTCCTTCTTGAAAAAGCTTAAACATTTCATAATACGCCATTACACAAGCTTTTAATTCCTCATCCAACCATGGCTTGGTTGCAGACTTATTCCCCATATAAACATCTCTATTTATCAAATTAATTAGATTGGAATTGACTCTAATTATTTTATAGAAATTTATATATTGCTATGTTTTTCACATTCTATTTATTTATTCTATTCAAGATATTCTTCATGTTTTCATTTATTCTAAATACAAAAATTCCAGCCTCAAAATTTTGAATAAAAAAACCGCTCATTTGAGCGGTTTTTTTATCTTTTCATATGTAATTTAGAAGCGGTAACCAACACCTAAATAAGTGATTAGAGGATCAATATCAATTTTAGTGCTGGAATTAATTAATTGTTCACCTGTAGTTTCGTTCACCACATTGATCGTCGTTTTGTTATTGAGCTTCGCATAAGAAACTGACGCGACAGTGAACCAGCTTGGATTGAAATCATAGGTGAAGCCCAGTGTGACAATTGGTGCTATCGCATCATCGGCATCCACATCGACCCGCATCGTTCCGGAAGATAATTTGCCATCCAATGCCGCACCCGCATTATCATCTTTAATATTTTGAATCATATGCCCTGCAGCGATCAGATCCGACTCAATTCCTCCATTCAATTTAATATCATTAAAATAGGCATACATAATGCCTGCGCCAACATATGGTCTAAATTTATTGACACCTGACTTGCCGAATTGATACTGCGCTTGAAATGCTGGCGTCCACGCCCGCGCGGAAGCGGCTTTACCATAAGATGAAAGATCCGTAATCGGAACATCGTAATCTAAAGGCAATCCGTCAGGAAATAAACCACTTATTCCTCCACCTGGCTCTGCAAAACCTGACAATGGAGCTGTAATCATTCCCTTGCCCTTAATCTACCTTCGGTGGAATACCGCCAATCACTTGCAAAGAGACATTATCATTAATATGGTAGTTAAATGTTAAGCCTAAGGTATCGACATCTTCTGCCTCCAGCCCAGTACCGCCAGCAGACCAGCTTTCCAACCCATTGATCGTTGCAACCCCTGCAACTTCTGCTTTAATATTACCGTCCTTATCCTTAATCATCCCGCCCATAGGGCCGTTAACAAGATCAGTTAAAGTGTCCTTAAGGTTCACGGTATTCCCGCCTTCCTCATATAATGCATCTGGATCAATAGCATTCAGAAAACCTTCTGGACTAATTGCACCAACTTCAGCTCGAGTTCCATTTGCAACGGCAGTATTAATATTAAATGGATTTGCCTTTCCTTGCGGCATCACATGCATCCAGCCGGCAGATACAGAAAAGCGTTTAAAATTGCCATCCGCCACCGCTATTTGTGTAACTCCCAGTAAAACCACAGGCAACGCCATCTTTACCAACGTCATAAGCTAACTCCTTGTCAGTTATATTTTTTTTGTTGAGCAATAAAACAGTCTTTGCTTTATTAATTAAAAGTTATGTAATAAGTGTTGTTTTTTATAGTTGCTTTATGTGTTCTATATTTTAAATATTTGTTAAAAACCGCACTTTCTGACAGCAAAAAAGGCCTGCATTTATCAATGCAGGCCGACTTGTTATTTCCATCTGAAATTTAACAATATTGCAGATAATATTCATACAGATTCAGACACCGGTATTTTTTATTCTGCAATCAGATAAAGATGCTGCAGTTTTTAAAAACGCACACTGTATTGCAGTAAAAATAATGAATATTTATGAATAAAAAACCGCTCTTTTAAGCGGTTTTTTTGTCTTTTCATATGCAATTTAGAAGCGGTAACCAACACCTAAATAAGTGATTAAAGGATCAATATCAATTTTAGTGCTGGCATGAATTAGTTGCTCACCCGTAGTTTCATTCACGACGTTAATGGTGGTTTTATTATTGAGTTTGGCATAAGAAACTGAAGCAACAGTAAACCAGTTTTCGTTAAAGTCATAAGTAAAACCTGCGGTAACAATCGGTGCGATGGCATCATCTGCATCCACATCTACACGCATAACACCAGAGGATAGTTTTCCATCGAGCGCTGCCCCGGCTTTATTATCTAAAACATTTTGAATCATATGGCCTGCCGCTTCTAAATCACTGCGAATTTCTGAATTGAGCTTAATATCATTAAAATAGGCATACATGAGACCTGCGCCAATATAAGGCCTAAATTTATTCACGCCACTTTTGCCAAATTGATACTGCGCTTCTAGGGCCGGTGTCCAAGCGCGCACCGTTGCAGCTTTAGATTTATTGCCAAGATTAGTGATAGGAATATCCTGACCTAAAGGCAGACCATCAGGAAAAACCATTGCAGCAATGCCAGTCGGTAATGCCAGCCCACTTAATGGCGCAAATATTTCACCTTTGCCTTTAATATCGACTTTCGGCGGAATCCCGCCGATAAACAGCAAAGAGACATTATCATTCATATAGTAGTTAATGGTTAAACCTAATGTATCAACGTTCTCCGCTTCAAGACCTGTATTGTGCGATTGCCATTCTTCCAAACCATTTACGGTCGCTGTTCCAGTAAAATCCTCACTGATATTCCCTTTTCCATCACCAATTACGCCTGCTAAGCCTTGGTCAAACATGGTTAAAATGCCTTGTTTTAAATTCACTGGTTCAGGATGCACACCGTCATCCATTGTTGCATTTGGATCAATAGAATTAACAAAAGCCTCCTGGCTTATTGTTCCTACTGTAGATTGGGTACCATTCTTCACAGCCGTATTAATATTAAACGGATTGGCTTTTCCTTGCGGCATGACATGCAGCCAGCCTGCAGAAACTGAAAAGCGTTTAAAATTCCCCTGTGTGGCTGCGACCCCTGCCTGTGTTACACCCATTAAAATAAGCGGCACAGCAACTAAGCCTAATTTCATTGTCTCATTCCTTTTTCGACATGATGAATTCATAAACAAATTTATTTTTCGAATAACCATCACATTAAGTGAACAATTATGCTTATCTATTGTTTGTATTTTTACCATACGTTAAAAAATAATGATTTCCATATCCACAGAAACCCAAGCATATCATTTCGGGTCACCATGTTATTTTCACATGAAATTTATCGATATTTAGGTTGAAAGCCCAGATGCGCTTCGATATGGTCATAACACCACTGGAAGATAAACGTATAGACTAAAATACAGGTCGTCATGCTCAAATCGAGCAAAATCGCTTGCCATATGGACATATCCATTGCATAAGCTACCATTGGAATCGTCGCAAGCATTAAACCGCCTTCAAAACCAATCGCATGCAGCACACGAACACCAAATGTTCTTTTTAACTTTCTTTTTGCTTCAAATTTTTCAAAAAAGTTATTGAAAATCATGTTCCAAATAACAGAAGTCACGGCCATAGCAATACCAAGCGTGCCCGTCACTTCCATTGGCACTTCAAAAATAAAACTCAACGCGATTGCAATGATCACCAACAGGATAATTTCATAGCTCAGCGCATGAACAATCCGTCTCTTGGAAATCAACATGTTAAAATTCTCATCAATCAATTGAACAGCCTGCAGTTTATTTTTATTAAATTGATTAATCGAGTTATATTCTTTCAATATTTTTGATAGATTAACCTATCTTGCTGAATCAAAATTTCAAAGGCCGCCAATGAATATCAATCAAGAACAGCTGATTATTTTCAAGACAGTGATGCAAACGGGTTCCTTTTCTGCCGCTGCGCGCAAGCTGGGCAAAGTTCCTTCTGCAGTCAGCATGTCTATTGCCAATTTGGAAATCGACTTGAACTTGAAGCTATTTAACCGTGTCGGCCGTGAACCTGTGCCTACAGCTCAGGCGAAAACCTTATTTGAAAAGACCGAGCAGCTCTTGGTCGAAATCAATCAATGGAAACAGCACGCATTGGCGCTGAGTTCCGGACTGGAATCAGCGCTGAATATTGTGGTGGTGTCTGAGCTGCTGCATACGCATTGGACGGATTATATTGCCCTGCTGGAAAATCAATTTCCGTCACTGCAAATTAATATTTTTACGGCGCCGCAGGAAGATGCGCAAAAAATGCTGTTTACGGGCGCCGCGCAGTTCGCCCTGATGTTTGAGCGCGAGCATCTGGAGAGCAACGAACAGTTTGTGGAGCTGAAGCGCCAAGCTTTAGTCCCTGTGGCTTCAATTGACGATCCGATGGCGCAGCATCCGTACATCAGTTTTGAGCAGATTCTGCAAAGCCGGCAAATTGTGGTCGCCAGCCGCGACCGAAACATCAAGCCGGAGCTGCTGTACTCTAAAAATTATTGGCGGACAGACAATCATCACTCTGCTTGCGCCATGATCCTGCAGACGCTCGGCTGGGGCGTTCTGCCTGAAGAAATGCTGCAAGAAAATCCGCTGCTGAAAAGCCGACTGAAAATTCTGAACTTTTCAGATTTCACGCCTAAATTCGAATATTTTGTCGATTTGGTCTGGAATAGGGAAAATCTGCAAGGCGCAGCTGCTCGTTTTTTGATTGATCACGTCAGAAATCAGCGGAAAAATACATTTTAACCAAGAACAGCCTACGCAATTCACTTGGGTTAATACCAGTTTGTGATATAAAAGAATGTACAGGCAATAACTTTAAGAACTAGATAGCAATGACACAAACTGCATTAGACCAATTAAAAAGCATGACGACTATTGTTGCGGACAGCAGCGACTTATCTGCAATTGAAAAATTTCGTCCATTGGATGCAACAACGAATCCGTCGCTGATTACGGCTGCAGCCAATCAAGCGGAAAATAAGCAACTGATTGAACATGCTTTCGCTCAAGCCAAAGAAGAAGGTTATGCAGGCAATGATTTAATTGAACGCACCATCGATATTCTGACCGTTAAATTCGGCGTGGAAATTTTAAAATTAATCGAAGGCCGCGTTTCAACAGAAGTCGACGCAGCGCTGTCTTATGACACAGAAGCTACCATTGCAAAAGCCAAGGAATTGCTTGCCCTGTATCAGCAGTACGGAATCGATCAAAAGCGCATCTTAATTAAAATTGCATCGACATGGGAAGGCATTCAAGCCGCCAAAGCGCTGCAGGCTGAAGGCATTAACTGCAACTTGACCTTGCTGTTTGGCCTGCATCAGGCGCAGGCCTGCGCGGAAGCCAATGTGACGCTTATTTCGCCTTTTGTTGGCCGCATTCTGGACTGGTACAAAAAAGCGGAAAATGTGGACAGCTACCCGATTGATAAAGATCCGGGCGTTTTGTCAGTCAAGCAGATTTATCATTATTACAAACAGCATGGCATCAAAACTGAAATTATGGGCGCAAGCTTCCGCAGCACCGCACAAGTGCTCGGCCTTGCAGGCTGTGATTTATTGACTGTTTCGCCGAGCCTTTTGGCAGAGCTTGCGCAAGATCAGCAGAAAGTTGAACTTCAGCTTTCAGCCCGCCATGTGCAGCCGCATACAGAACACCCGATCGCTGCTTTAGATAAAGCGGCTTTCAAGACCCAGCTGGAGCATGACCTGATGTCATTCCAGCTGCTGCAAGGCGGCATTGACGGGTTTATTAAAGCGCGTGAACAATTAAGCACGCTGTTGCGCCAATCTTTTGGACTGGATGCAGAAATTAAAGCTTAATTAGAATTTTTCATCTTGGTACAACAGCTGATGCCGCTATAATGCGGCATCAGCTTTTTTATGAGAATTTTCCCGTGTTTGGCATCACAGACTTAGCGACCTTCATTATCGGGACAATTTTGATTGTGCTGCTGCCGGGCCCAAACTCAATGTACGTGATGACCATTGCCTCACGCTTTGGCATTAAAGCAGGCTATATTGGCGCTTTTGGCGTCTATACCGGCGATTTGATTTTAATCATTCTGACTGCATTGGGCGCTGCATCTTTACTGCATGCTTTCCCTTGGCTGTTTATTCTGCTGAAAATTATCGGTGCAGTGTATTTAAGCTATTTAGGCATTAAACTGCTGCTGGCCGCTTATCGGACGTGGAACGCCACAAAAGCGCCTGAGCATATGCAGCAGAAGCAGGAATCCTTAGAGCAGCAGCGTCCTTTTCGCACCGCACTCACCATCAGCATTCTGAATCCAAAAGCTATTTTGTTTTACTTGTCATTCTTTGTGCAGTTTGTTGACCCCGCTTATCCCTATCCGGCTGTAACCTTTACAGCGTTGGCAATTGTGCTGCAAATCATCAGCATGAGCTATTTGACTGTACTGATTTTTTCCGGCGCAAAACTGGCCTCTTACTTCGCCAACCGCTTTAAACTTACTGCATGCTGTGTCGCTTCTGTAGGGCTGCTGTTCTGCGGCTTTGGATTAAAACTCGCGACATCTTCCCTCTAAATCAATGCTTCTCTTTTTATAGAAATACTCAATCAATATAGCCGCCTATTCAATTTTTTTAACTTTCGGCAAAAAGTTGATTCGCGTATGCTTATTGCGCTTTTCAACTTATTTTCATTTCTAAATGCCCCACAGCAGCAATGGATTATGCAAAAATTTCTGAATGATTTTTCTGTACCTGCGGTCTTTGCAGGTTTTATTACGTTTCTTGTCGGCATCAGTGTTTCAGCAGTATTGGTCATCGAGGCAGCGCAAAGGCTTGGCGCTTCTACTGAACAGATTACCTCCTGGTTTTGGGCCTTAGGCTTAGCCATCGGTTTAAGCGGCCTCATCTTATCGTGGAAATTTAAATACCCCGTTGCAACCTCATGGTCGACTGCCGGTTTAGCGCTCATTTTAGCGACAGGCAGCGGCTACAGCATAAATGAAGCCATTGGCGCATTTTTAGTCTGCGGCGTATTAACCGCATTGCTCGGCTTTTTAGGTATTTTTCAAAAAGTTCTGTCCTATATTCCGCAAAGCTTGACCAGCGCCATGCTGGCTGGCGTCTTGCTGAAATTCGGCATTTCCCTCTTTGCCACCATGCAAAATGACTGGGCTTTTATACTGTCCCTGCTGGCCACCTATATTCTGTCGAAACGCTTCTGGCCGCGCTACAGCATTGTCATTACGGTGATTGCAGGATTTATCCTGTGCCCGCTGCTGTTAAATTTCGGCCTTCCCTCCATTGCCATTGCTGCCACAAAACCCGTGTGGACGACGCCGGCTTTCAGCAGCTCCGCGATTTTAGGATTGGCCTTGCCTTTGTTTGTCATTAATATGGCGTCACAGTATTTGCCGGGTTTAGCCATGATTAAAAGCTATGGCTATCAGCCCAATGTCAATCAGCTCATTGGCTGGACAGGGACGGCTCAAGCGCTGTTTGCGCCATTTGGCAGCTTCAGTGTCAATATCGCCGCCATCAGCGCTGCCATCAGCTTAGATGATCAAGTGCATCCAGATCCTGCAAAGCGCTACATTGCCGGTATAAGCTGCGGCTTTTTCTACATTTTAATGGGGATCTTTGCCGCGACACTGACCAGCTTTTTAATGACTTTCCCTGCCGTGTTTATTACGGCATTGGCAGGCATTGCCCTGCTTGGCACCATCAGCCACAACATTGCCATTGCCTTTCATGAGCCGTCTGAACGCGAAGCCGCTTTGCTGACATTCCTGTTCAGCGCATCAGGCATCCAGTTTTTCGGCATCGGCGCGGCCTTTTGGGGACTGATCTTTGGCTTTGCAGTGCATTGCATTTTGAAGTTAAAGAAATAAACTCCTGCCGCTTATAGCCGCCCAGCCAATACAGCGGCGGCAGAGCCATAAAGATCATGTGTCTTGACAGAAGTTTTTAAATAGAAATTACATGCCGCATAAAAAAGCATCCGTTCGGATGCTTTTTTATTTAGGCGCTCTGCACATAACTGCGCTGAATCAGCTCTTGCTTCATGCGCTGCATTTCAGCAATATCGCCAGAACAGGCAAAGACATTCAGCCAAACGCCATCGGCAGCATAGCGCAGCAGCTGAAGCTCCATCCCGCTATCGGTCTGCTGATGCTGCGCCAAACGGCCATTCAGCCAATCCAGCCACAAGGCATTAAAAGCATGATCCGTCAGCATGGTCATCGAAATCGCGGACCAAAACCGGCCAATGCCGTCATTTTCTGTCTGCAAGGTAAAATAGATATAAGCGCGGGTGAAACAGCCATAGCCGCCCTGATCGTGCTGCATATAATCATCCACAGCCAAATCTAAACGCGACAGCACCTCCCGCACCATAGCATCCAGCAGTTTTTGCTTACTGGAATAGTGATGGAACACCCCGCCTTTGGTGACGCCGGCAAAATCAGCAACAGCCTGAATAGACACCCCAGATACGCCTTTTTGAGCAGCCAATTGCATCGCATGCTCTAAAATCTTCTGGCGGATGAGTTCAGGCTCTTTCTTCCGCTGATGCACATTTTCCATCAATGTCCTGCTGAATGAGAAAAAAGGTTAATCACAATCACACCGCTCACAATCAGTGCAATGCCAATCAATGCAGCCAAATCCAAAGTCTGGCGGAAAACAAAATAACCAATCAACGCGGTTAATACAATGCCGACGCCTGCCCAAATAGCATACGCGATGCCTAAAGGAATCACTTTAATCACTTGTGACAGCAAATAAAACGCAATGCAAAAAGTGATGACCACAACAATTGATGGCCCTACTCTTGTAAAGCCTTCTGACTTGACTAAAAAAGTTGAACCTGTCACTTCTGAAATAATGGCTAAAGCCAGCATGCCATAAGCCATGTAAACCGGACTCATCGTACTCTCAATTTAAAACATACCATACGAAAGGTATGTTAATTCATCAGGCAATTAATACAAGCAATATCTGATTTCTTTTTTGCCGTTTGGGATTAAGGCGTTAATGCATGCAGAAATTCCAGCGTCATTGCAAATGTTTGCTGACTGGCTTTTTTACTCATCATAAATTGATATTCATGCACCAGCAGTTCTTTCGAATCCGGATAGAAAGCCTCGACCACCGGCACATGATGCGTTTTTAAAGTTTCAACGAAAGGCAAGGATTGAGATGCCGTCAAGAAATCCTTATTGCCCCCGCTGATCAAGACCGGCGGAAAGTTTTGATTGATGTGCTGACGTGGTGAAATACTGGCAAGAAATGCTGAATCATTTTTCCGCTCGCCGGTATAAGCCTGCACTAAATTGTTGATCCCCCATTCCAGCAGGCCAATCTCTTCAGGCGCCGTTTCAACAAAGTCCTGCAAATCATAAATCCCGCAGTGCAGAATCAGGCCTTGAAGCTGGTTCCGCTTGATCACTGGCTGAAAATCCTGCGCTGCCGCATATTCAGGATTGGACACAAATGCCGCATAATGGCTGGCCATGTTGGCGCCCGCAGAGTCCCCTGCCAAATACAGTTTATTGGCATCAATATGATACTGCGCTGCATGGGCTTGAATATAAGATAAAGCCTGATTGATTTGCTGCAGCTGTGCAGGGTAAATAAACTGCGGCGCAAACTCGTATTCAACCGCAATGACGTTGTAGCCCTGCGCTGCCAGCAATTTAAAATAGCCGCCCGCATGCTCTTTCGAGCCAGAGACCCAGCCGCCGCCATGAATCCAGACCACCGTTGGGCGCGCTCCCAGCGCTGCAATGTTTTGCGGCTGATACAGGTCAAAATGCAGATCAGGATCGGCTAAATATTGAATATTTTTTTGCGACAGCACATCTTTCGGTGCATGTTTATCAATAAATTTTTTCTGAATTTCAGTCGATGCATTAAAGACCCCCGCAATCACTTTTGTGCTGCTGTGCGTATTTTGACAGGCGCTTAAGTTCAACATCAGGCTGCTACCGAACAGCGCCATCGCAATTTTCAAATGCATCTTCATTTCCTCAACTGAGGCTCTATTTTCTCACCAAATTCGGCCAAAATCACATAAAACCTACAAGTCATTGTTTTTATGAATAACTTCATAAATCCCGATCTGAATACTCAGATTTTTTTGCCGTGTTTTTGGCATTGCATGTTTTTTAAATTACTTCTAATTTTATGAATTTACAAACTTTTTTCCAATATTAAATTGAACAGCACCGCACAATATGCTATCAATGAGTTAAAGGGTCATTACAATATCTTTGGAGTTTCTCCCATGTCATATAATCAAATTTTAGTGCCGGTTGATGGTTCGCAAATCTCATTCTCCGCAGTCAAAAAAGCGGCGCAAATTGCAAAAGCATTTAACAGCAAACTGACTTTGATCAGCCTGGTGGCTGAAGACCCGTTTACCGATGCAGATTTCTATTATTCTTCTGCAATCATGAAAGAATACTTTGTGCAAGCGCATGAAAATGCAACTAAATCTTTAGCTGAAGCGCTGGAAACAGCCAAAGCTGAAGGCGTAACTGCAGATACGCAAGTGATTAAAGGCCAAGTATCAGCGGAAGGCATTGCTGCGGCAGCTGCTGAATTAAAAGCAGACCTCATCGTCATGGGTTCACACGGCCGCAAAGGCTTCCAAAAAATGCTGCTGGGCAGTTTTGCTCAGGATGTATTGCGCAATACTGAACTGCCTGTACTGATTGTCAAATCATAAGCATTCCGGCCCGCCTTTTGGCGGGCTTTTGCTCAGTCAAAATTATTCGATATCCATGATATTCATACATATAAAATTGACAGCTTCAGCATTTATCTCAACATCAAAAGCTTAAAACATCATTGATCAGGAGCGGCGCATGACCGTATATCAACATATTCTTGTCCCAGTGGACGAATCGCCAATTTCCTATGCAGCTGCAGAACAAGCTTTAGCCCTTGCCCAATCCCTGAATTGCCAAGTCACAATTATGAGCGTGATTGCTGTCGATCCTTTTGTCGGCGTCGACTTTTATAAAGTTGCGCCGGCAGTGACGGATTACTTTATGCAGGCAGAAAAAAAGGCGAAAGAACGCTTAGAAGAAATTAAGCAATCGTATGTCCGTGACGGTGTAAATGTTGACATTAAGCTGATTCACGGCGTTTCTCCATCTGAAGGCATTATTCAAATTGCAGATGAAGTCGGCGCAGATCTGATTGTCATGGGCTCACATGGCCGTACCGGCATTCAAAAAGTGTTCTTGGGCAGCGTGGCTCAAAATGTCCTGACCCAATCTCCGATTCCTGTATTAATTGTCAAAATTTAACAGGCTTGAAAATAAAAAATCCCTCCATAGAGGGATTTTTTATTTCAGATTGAATGGCTATTAATCGCTGCTTCGGATCACCACCGTATTGGCCATTTTGTCATGCCAGCCCTGTTTGCGCTTATCAAAGGCAATCCAGATAATGCCAATCATCATCACCATCATGGCTGGGAAATAGCCCACATAACGGATGATGGATTGCTTCAAATCTAAATTCTGCCCTGTTTCAGCATCCACAATTTTCATGCCCAGCAAAATTTTTCCGGGAGACGCCGACCACAGCAGCCATACAATGATGGTGTACAAAAACGGCAGTATATAATTGACTAAAATATCAACCCACAATATTTGCGGCTGTTCGGATAAGCCTGTCGCGAAGATGCGGTCCCAATCGCCGCGGTAAAACAGCCATAAAATTGGATAAGTTGCCGTCAGCATAATGACAATATCAATCAATGAAGCGCCAACGCGCGCCCAAAAACCAGCATATTCAACATCTTTGTCCAGCATCTGCATCAGCCCATTTTATGTTCTTTTTTCTAATCTACCCGATTTTTGCGCAATGCTCGAGTTTTAGCATGCTATAAAACAAAAATCCCTCAAATGAGGGATGGATCATAAAACGGCGCTTATGATTTGCTGATCGATTGATGCAGGCTTTGCAAATAAACTTCAGCCTCAATGCCATTGCTGAAAGACTTCTCAAACAGCCCCGTCTCCTGCACGCTGTTGGGCGTATATTCCACTGCGACCACAAAAGCGCCATCGCTGATATTTTTTGAAATTCGAACTGCAATAATATGTTGAGAGTTTAAATAAAAACCATCTTCAACTTTAACTAACATGACTGCCTCAGCTGGATAACAAGGATCAATTCATGCATCGGATGCATCAATTCATCTGTTATAAATCTAAAAAATTTAAACTTTATACTTGAATATTCTACCCCTTAACTGTGATTTATTTAATAGTTTTCACATGATTAATATATCTTTTTCACATAAGTTAATAAAATACGCAATTTAAAAACACCTGCAGCAGCGCACAGTGATGATTGCTGCATTAAATGCGGCATCACAGCAAAAACTGCATAAAAAAATCCCTTTACCGCATAGGCGGCAAAGGGATTTTTATGCCTCGCAAGTTTAAATTAATTAAACATTCAGCATGCTGTTCAACGTTTCAGATACGTTCTTCGATTTCACCACCGGCTTCAGCGCTTCAAGTTCCGCTTTGACTGTACTGCGCTGCGGCTCAGCCAAGGTATACCAGCGTGACAAAGCCTGCAGCAGGCGCGAGCCGACAATCGGGTTCTTTTCATCCAGATACTTCGCCAGATTAATGAAATGCTGCACACCAAAGCTCCATGTATTGACCGGATTTGCATTTAAGCCGCCACTGACTGAACGGATGCGGTTTGGCACAGCAAGGTCATAGTCAGGATGCGAAGTTAAATAAGCCAAGGTTTCAGCGGCCGCTTTTGGATGTGCAGCCTGCACCATAAACCATTGATCCAAAGAGAGAGCTTCATCTTTAAAGCGTGCATAGAAATCTGCCAGCGCAGCTTTGGCCTGCGGCGCATCATTCCAAACCAATACGCGCAAAGCACCTAAACGCTCAGACATGTTGCCGGTAGATTGATACTGCTGATCAGCCAGCTCAAAAGCTTCTGTATCGCCCTGGCGCGCCATCATGCTCAGCATGATATTTTTTAAGGCGCGCACACCCATTGCTTGAGAAAACTCTTTTTGGCTGTCTGGATCCAGCGCTAAATAGGTGTCTTTGCAGAATGCACCAAATTCACGCGCCAGCTGTTCAAGCAAGGCATTACGTTTCTCCTGAACCGCTTCCGGACGGTAATCCTGATCAATGCGGCTGCCTAAATAGCCTTCTGCAGGCACATCAAATATGCGCGAAGCCAGCAGCGGATCTTTTTCAATCAATTCAGGAACGGTATTTTTCATGGCCTGAATATAAACTTCAGAGGCATGATCATTCAGCAGAATGCGGTCCAGCAGCGTCTGCGCAGCTTGCCACTGGTTAAAGCCATTGGTTTCATACTGCATCAGGAAGGCAAGCTCTTCATCTGAATAATTGAAATCCAGATTCACCGGCGCAGAGAAATTGCGAAGCAAAGAAACCACCGGTTTTGCTGTCACGCCGCTAAACTCAATGCTGGCTTGCGCTTGATCAAATAAATACACGCCATCTTTGACGCCATTTTCAAACAAGGCTGCTGAATTCAATGTCAGCTGCGCACCGCTTTCGGCATCAAACAAGGCCAAAGCGACAGGAATCGGCACAGCTGTTAAATTTGGGTATTTCGGATGCGCTTTCAGGCTTTGCTTCAAGCTTAAGCGGTATGTTTGCGCTGCGGCATCATATTCACCCTGCACCTGCAATTTGGGCGTGCCCGGCTGGTTGTACCACGTCAGGAACGCGGATAAATCAACACCGGAACCCGCTGTCAATGCCGCAACCCAATCTTCAACCGTAACCGCTTGGCCGTCATGGTGGCGGAAGTATTCATCTGTCCCTTGGCGGAATTTTTCCTTGCCAAGCAAAGTCGACATCATGCGGTTGATTTCAGCGCCTTTTTCATACACGGTCGCCGTATAGAAGTTGTTAATTTCCACAAAATGATCCGGGCGCGGCGGATGTGACAGTGGGCCTGAATCTTCAGGGAATTGATGCGCTTTCAGCACCGCAACATCATCAATGCGCTGCACTGCTGCCGACTGCAAATCTTCCGAGAAAGACTGGTCGCGGAACACTGTTAAACCTTCTTTCAAGCACAGCTGGAACCAATCACGGCAGGTAATGCGGTTGCCTGTCCAGTTATGGAAGTATTCATGCGCAATCACCGACTGCACCCGCATGATCGCGGCATCAGTGGTGTATTCTTCATCCGCCAATACGCATGAGGTATTAAAAATATTCAGGCCTTTGTTTTCCATTGCGCCCATGTTGAATGCGCTGGTCGCAACGATCATATAATTATCTAAATCATATGCGCGGCCATAATGCTCTTCATCCCACTGCATGGAATGCTTTAACGCTTCCATGGCAATGCGGCATTTTGGAATGTCTTTTTCTTCCGCGTAAATTTCTAAAGCTACATTGCGGCCTTCTGAAGTGACATAATGGTCTTTCATGACGGCCAAATCGCCGATCACACATGCAAAGAGGTAGCTCGGCTTTTTGGTCGGATCTTGCCAGACCGTATAATGACGGCCCTCACCCGCTTCGCCGGCTTCCATCAAGTTGCCGTTTGCCAGCAATACCGGGAATTTTTTGTCTGCTTCAACACGGGTGGTAAAGACAGACAGCACATCTGGACGGTCTGGATAAAAGGTAATTTTGCGGAAGCCTTCCGGCTCGTTTTGCGTTACAAATAAATCGCCGCTGGCTTGGTACAAGCCTTCCAGCTGCGTATTGGATTCAGGATGAATGATCACTTGTGTTTCAATCACAGCTTGATCAGGCGCATTGGCAATCACCAACTGTTCAGCATCTAATTGATATTCATCTGCAGACAGCGCTTTGCCATTTAAAATGATCGATTTGAGTTCCAAATCACGGCCCAAAAGCACCAGATCACCCGCAGTCTGACGCTGCATCACCAATGTTGCATTCACCTGGGTTTGATCGTCAAAGACTTGAATATCCAAGTCGATGGAATCCACAAGGAAAGATGGTTTTTGATAATCTTTTAAATAGACAGTTTGGTCTGCTTCGACCGCTGGGTTTGCTGCAATATTCATATAATGTCCTGATCCTTTGCCAAGCCGAGACAGCTTTTTCTTATCAAAAGTTGCGAATGATTTGATCATACGGCAAGTTTTGCTGGCTGTCTGTGCATTTACCTTGTTTTTATATGGGTCTCTCAGCCTCAATTTTCAATTCACATTCTGCGTTAATTGCTGATTGCGGCTTATAATTTATCCAATCTTGCGCTGACTAAGAAAGACCTAGAACATTGGAGCGAAATGCAAAAGCGGCGGACCCCGCTTTAACTGCCCTATTTGCAGGCAATGTGCCTCTAAATGTGTTTCTATTTGCATCACAAGCAGCTGCCAGCAATGAATATTTACGCCCTCAAACAGCAATCAGAAAAGCGCTGCGGCTGGATGCGCATCAGCCGCAGCCGATCATGCCAACGTGGCAGCCCAACCCATCCATTGCGGTGAATAGGTCATCACACATCGTCACAATCATCTGATTTAAAATAAAAATATATTCAACAGTATGCAGCATTCATTTCAGGAATTTCTGCTTTTGAAGAAAGTCCTACATATTTTTCTAAAACTGTACATTTTGTGCACGATTCTTGCTTGTTTATAAATGTGCAAAGTTCACTATAAAACTAAGCAGTAAAAAAAACGCAGCAGCAAAAAAATGCTGCAGTACCAATTGGATCGGCTGTAAAAAGAGGTGCAGGATGTATTTAAAAGACCATATTGTCCGCGTAGAAAACATCAAGACCCTACAGACACTTGATGCCGCAAATATCGATCATAAAGTCATTGCGATGTTTATGACCTGCGAAGGCATTCCCCTTCAGGCGCATGAAGTCAGCGTCATCATCAACAGCTATGATGCACTGGGTTCGAAAAAAATTCCCAGCAAAAAAGCGCTGGCCTTAATGAATGCAAAGCTGGCTGGAGAGGAGGATGAATCATTGCCATGCCCAGCGGCATACTAAATGCTGTTCTTCACAGCAGCCCGTATTCACACTAACCGAGAGCTGAATCATTCAGCTCTTTTTATGGGCCGCTCTTTCTATCTGCTGTTCTGCCGGCCGTGCTATGCAGAGGATTCAGCCATGATTTTCAGTACGGCCTTGCGCCTAGATCCGGCGCGCGGGAATTATGCAAGGAATGAAGCATCGCCGCGGCATTTGCTGTGTATAATGACATTATCCCAGTCAATAGATGTTCCAGCATGCTGCAAATTCTGCAAAAAAACTTAGATGAAAGTACGCTATGCCCCTTGTGCCGCGCTTCCATGTTCTGGGTTGAAGCTGAACAGTATGATCAGGAATTAAATTATCACGAATGCAGTTACTGCGAACACAAAATTTATCAGGATGCCGCGCGCAGCTGCCACTGTACCGCCTGCCAAAATAACCGCAAAAAGCTGATCAAAGAAGCGCTGCATCAAGAAAATTATAAGCAGAAAATGAAGGGCAAAGACAAAGACTTGGTTGAGTTTGAACTGAACCAGTTAAGCTTTGTTCAAAAGCTGTTTTTACTGTCGATTTTAGATGATCAAGTCTTTGAAAACTCCCAGCATGATGAGTTTATAGACTGGGAAAAAATCAAATACGCGCCTATTTCGCCGAATTACTTGTATCAAAAAAGCCTGATGAAGCGCTTGATCGACCAGCATGTGCTGACCCTGAAAGATGATGCGTCTGAATCCGGCCAGTATTATATCAATGTGCGCTTGGACGGCTATTCTGAACCCAGCCTGTACAGCATTACACACCGCCTGCGGCTCTGGTTTTATGAAAATTTGTCTCAGGGCATTCCCTTTAAAAGCTCCGATGAAGTCAAGGATGCCATTTATGAACTGCTGTATGAAAAAATCGTGCAGTTCATTCAGTTTTACTGCAAGCTGTGGCAAGTGCAAATTTCCGGCAATAATGGGCTGAGAACGCTGTGTTATCGCTTGCTGGACAGCCTAGCAGCCGGCCAGATTTTCTATTTAATGCAAACCGCGTTGGATTATCTGCATCAGCAAAAACTGCTGCAGCCGCGCAATGAAAAATTCATCAATACCAACTTATTGAAAAAAACCGTGCAGCAGTACCGTGAGCGCAGCATTGCTGAAAAATGGGTAACGTCCACCTTGCCCCATCCGCCGCAGCTGCACATGTCCAAAATGATTGATGTGCTGTTTTTCCGGTTTTTAAACTGCGATGAATCGATATTTGTGCAGCCCATTTGGAAAATTTGGGAAAAAACTGAGCCGCGCCTGAAATTTTATGCGCTAAAACGCTGCATGCACTGCGGTTCAGATGAGTTGGATGTTGATTTTGACGCCGATAATCATGTTTCACTGTTTTGCCGCAATTGCAAACATCAAGACCACTATTTCACACGTTGATTCACGCGCTACAATATACTGTGCAAGCTACTGCACAAAGTACTATGCACATTTATGCATTTAAATTTTGGCATCAAAATAAGCCGTTACCAAGTCTGATCATTCTTCTGAACTGAACCTGAGACTGACTTCACCCGCTGAGGGAGAACCTGAAATGAACCGCCCGGAAGAACTCAATACCGCCACCCATTCTGAGCTGAGCCAAAAATTGCAGGATTTAAGCGCGCCGCTGATGCAGCAAGTGATTGATGCATGGATCGAATTGAAGACCCAGCAGCCTTTAGTCCATATCATCACCAATGCCGTTGCCAGCAATTATGTAGCCAATGTGCTTTTAGCCGCAGGCGCTTCACCGGCGATGATTGACAATCCTTTTGAAGCTGAAAGCTTTGCCGGCATCGCCAGCGCCATCAGCCTGAACCTCGGCACACCGACATCCGAACAAATGCAGGCCATGCAAATTGCGGCGCAGACAGCGCAGGATTTAGGCAAAGTGTGGGTGCTTGACCCTGTAGGCTATGGCCCTATCTTAAAATGGCGTTCAGACATGGCCGATGCCTTGCTGCAATACCATCCGGCCGTCATTCGCGGCAATGCCTCTGAAATAGGCGCACTGGCAGGCAACCAAATTCAATCCAAAGGGGTCGACAGCACTATCAGCAGTGAATCCATCTATCTTCAGGCTCAGCCCTTATTTGAACACGCTGAGTGCATTGCGATTTCCGGTGAATCCGACTTTATTTTGTGCAGATCACTCAATGCCGTGGTGCAAGTCAATGGCGGATCTGATTTACAGCCCAAAGTCACCGCATCAGGCTGTGCATTAGGCGCTTTAACAGCGGCATATTGCGCAGTGAGTGACAGTGTTGCAGCAGGTACTGTTGCAGCGCATATCCACTTTGCCATTGCCGGGAAAAAAGCGCATGAGCGCGCCAATACAGCGGGCAGTTTCAATGTGGCTTTCATTGATGAAGTTTATGCGCTGAATGAAGAAGACCTGAGGCAGTACACAGACTTCAGCATTCTGGCTTTATAAAGCTGAAGATTGCTTTTTTTTAAATGTATCGTCTTTAAGGCCGGCGTCTTCAACATTATCTTTAGGCAGACAATATCAGCCTTATTTTACATAACGGCCGGCAGCCAGATTAAAAATCGTTCCGCACATGGTTTTAAAATCCAGCTTGCAAATGCACATCAGCCCCATGCCATCAAAATAATCCGGCACATGCTGCAAAAAAAACTGATGATGTGAATTCGCGCGATTGCGCAGGCGCACCAATTGTTCAGGCGTCACTTTTGGCATATTGCAGGGATGCACAATAATCCCCTGGCCGCGGATTTGAACCTCCGGACGATAGCGCTGCATCATGTGCAGCACTTCAGCATGCTGCTGCGGCATTTTTCTGCCCGCGCGCGGAAAAAAGCTGACAGAGCGCGAAGCGAATAATGTATACACTTTGGGCTGCATCAAGGTCGTGACAAACCATAAAGATGAAGCCGGATAGCGCAGCTTGAAGTTTAAGGCGGCACGAATCGCTGAGTTTAAGCTGCGGTTTTTGCCGCAGTATTCCGTTAAGAATCCGGCTCTGGAACTGATAATAAAGATAGGCCGCTCGCCCAGCTTCAGCCTTAATATCGGAATAATGTTCTGCCCGATCAGCTTGCCTTGATGAAAATACTGCACAACAGGCACTGCTGCTGCAGCGGCATTATAGACATAGCTATGGAGCTGTTCGACAGTTGAATTGGGGAAAATATGGCGGTCAAATTCCCAGATTTTCTGAAATTGAAGCTGCTGCTCGTCTGGCGGCAGCTGAGCAAAATCAATCACAGTCTCTTCAATTTTCATTCGAGATGTTCCAAATTATTATTTTGTAAATTATTTTTTAAATTAAGCGGCATATCGATTCTATGATGCTCCGCTAAGTTCTGCAAGTTTGAGCCAACAGAAACACGCTTTAGCTGTTCTGCATGCGCTCATTCGTTCATTTCATTGAATAGCCTGTGCAATGCCGCTCAACATGGCAAAACCCGCACGGAATTCAACAAATCAACCTGCTGGCTTCCGCTCAGCCTGGCAGCAATCAGGCAATGCATTTTTGATCCAGCAGCCTCTTTTCAATCCATGACGCTCAATAAAAAAAATGCCAGCGGATGTGCATCCGCTGGCATTTGATGAATAGCTGTTTCTCAGCATGAAAGCATCATCTGCAAGCATGCGGATGCTGCTTTATGCTTGGATATGCACCGTTTTAATCCGGTTGCCTTCCATTTCCAGCACTTTAAATTGGATTCCCTGATAATTCAGTTCATCCCCAATGGCAACACGGCCTTGCAGCTTATCCAGAATCAGGCCAGAAACACTGATATAGTCAGCATCCTCTTCAACCAGATCCAGCATGCCCAGCTCAAGCTCAAGCTGATATAAATCCAGCATGCCGGATGCGTTCCATTCCTTCTCGCCGACTTTCACTAAATCCAGCTGCTCATCCGCATCCGGGAATTCACCCGCAATCGCTTCAAAAACATCCAAAGGTGAAATCAGGCCCTGCACATTGCCAAATTCATCCGACACCATCACCAATGAGCCTTTTGAGGTGCGCAGTGTATTGATCGCATCAATCACTTTCATTTTTTCGAAGATATAAATTGGACGGTGTTTTTTGATCAGGCCTTTTAATGCTTCGTCATCATCCAGCACGTCCAGCAATTCTTTCGCTCTGACCACGCTGATGACTTTATCCATGCTGCCGCGGCAGACAGGAAATAAACTGTGCGGAACGGAAAGCACCTGCTCACGGATTTTCTCAGGCGAATCATTTAAATCAACCCATGAAATCTGGCTCCGCGGTGTCATAATCGACGCGACAGAACGTTCCGCCAAGGTCAGTACGCCGCCAATCATATAGCGCTCTTCATCGGCAAAGGCTTCCTGAGCCTGCAACTGTTCCGAATTGCCAGCCGTTTCAACTTTTCCGCCCATCAGCTTTAAAATGCTGTCCGCGGTACGGTGGCGCAGCGGAATTTTTGACTGATGCTTAGCTGTATTGCGTTTGGTGAATTGATTGAACCCTTCAATCACAATCGCAACGCCAATGCCTGAATAAATGTAGCCTTTTGGAATATGGAAACCAAAACCTTCTGCAATCAAGCTGATACCGATCAACAGCAGGAAGCTTAAGCATAGAATCACGACGGTTGGATGACGGTTCACAAAAGAGGTCAAAGGCTTGGACGCCATCAGCATGACCATGACCGCAATGGTCACAGCAGCCATCATGACATAGATATTATCCACCATGCCAATAGCGGTAATCACGGAGTCTAAAGAGAATACGGCATCCAGCACAATAATTTGCGCCACGACAGCCCAGAAACCGGCATACACCACGTTGCCTGCCGCTTGAACTTCTGGCTTGCCTTCCATTTTTTCGTGCAGCTCTGTGACGGCTTTATAGACAAGGAACAAACCGCCGAACAGCAAAATCAGGTCACGGCCGGAGAATGTCAGCCCGCCGATCTCGATCAAAGGCTTGGTTAAGGTGACCAGCCACGAAATCACAGACAGCAGCGCCAAACGCATCAGCAAAGCTAAAGAAAGGCCAACAATACGCGCTTTATCACGCTGTTCTGGCGGGAGTTTTTCAGCCAAAATGGCAATAAAGACCAGGTTATCAATACCCAGTACAATTTCGAGGATAATTAAAGTAATCAGACCGACCCATAAACCAGGGTCCATTAAGAATTCCATTAACAGACATCTCCAAAACGGTGTGCAGAACAACAAGTTTGAAGAAAATTAGATAGGCCTACGCACGGCGAGGGATCCATAAAATGAACCTTTTCAACTTAAGATAATTTTATTATGCACAATCTTTAAATTTTGTACCTCTATTTTTGTACTTTTTCTTTTAATACCATTTTTCTTTAAAGAAGATATTTCTTTAAAATAATCAAATAAAAGCAGTCAAATTTTTGCGCCCAAGCATTTTGCTTAAAAGCATATGATGCATTCAGCTTAAAACAAATCAATGATTTAACCAATTATAGGCAACAACCTCATCTATCAGGCCCTAAAGGCCTATTCATACACTGAACAAAGCACGCAAGCCGTTTAATTTGAAATATCACAAAAGGAATTATCAATAATTTTTTGCAAATCTTTAGTTATATTTAATAAATATCTATTGATATTGCACCATTATTTTTCATAAAATGTCGATTCGTTAAAATAAAATTACAAAAAAATTGGGGACTTTTAATGACGAAAAAATACGCAAAGTTTTTGCCGGCTGGCGATGACTTCAACTTAGAAGAATTTCCTTATTATTGGGTCACTCAAGTGCATGCTCAATACGTATTGAATGTTGATCACGCTTTAAAGAAATACGGCGTGGACAACTCCAGACGGCGCATTCTTCTCGCTTTACATTCCAAACCCAATGCAAGCGTTTCAGATTTGTCTGAAATGGTGGTGTCCAAAATGTCGACGACCACCAAAATTGTTTACCGCTTAAAAGACGAAGGCTTCGTCAACACCTATTCTTGTGAAGATGATGCCCGCATCACCCGTGTTGTGCTGACCGAAAAAGGCCACCAAATGACACAAAAAATCAATGATTTAACCAATATCGTCTTAGAACAGTCCTTTGAGGGCCTAACGCCGCTTCAAATTGAAAAAATGATTGAAAGCTTAAAGCATATTTTCAAAAATCTTTCGCGTTAATCGTATTGTTCATGCGCAGGATCAATCGAAAAAATTCAGTTGGGGGCTGATTTTTTCGATTTTGATTTTAGGCACATGCGAGCATTCAAATTCTTCGGCAGGAAAGCCATGCACAAAACTGAGAATGTTTGGCGATTTCCAGCTGAGCCATTCATCCAGCCGTTGCTGTGGGATCACAATTACTGAACGCTTTACATGGCCCGGTTCATGGAAATCCTTCATCATCGGGTGGTCAGCGGCATCCATCGTAATCATGCTGGCTGAGCGGATAATCTCATCGCCTTTTTGGCAGATCTCATAGATCGCGGCAATAAAAAAAGCCTGCCCATCTTTACGCCTTACGCCCCAGCGTTGCGGCTTATCTTCAATGTATTTCGATTCATAAAATTCGAACACCGGAATAACGCCAAATTTGCATTTGCTCACTGCATTTTGAAATGTCGGCTTTTGCATCAGCGTTTCATTGCGCGCATTATACGTTTTCAGCGCAATGGAGGTATCATCCGCCCACTTGGGGATCATGCCAAAATGAACCTTCCGCCATTCCAGCCCCTGCGCTGATTTGAACAGCAAAGGCGTTTCATAATTCGGATAGATTTCTTCCGGGCAGTCAAAATCATATTCAGGCAGCCCCAGCTGATGAAGCTGGGCCAAAGTGAGCGGCTTATAATTGGCGCACATAAGCAAACGATGTTCATGCAAGATAAGCCAGTCTGTCATATTCAATTCAAAACATAAAGCAGCATCAAGCAACTCCAGTTTGAAGCCGGCATTGGCCAATCAAAGAGAGCTGAACGCTCTCTTTTTGAAGCATTAAAGAAAGATTAAGCCGGAAAGGTTTGCCAATGGGTTCGGGTAAACTCTTCAAAAATCCACTGGCCATTAAAACGCCCTAATCCAGAGTTGCGCTCGCCGCCAAAAGGCGCATTGGCCTGATCCGCCACACTGATGCCGTTAATATGCGTCATGCCGATATCAAGCTGTGCTGCAAATTCACCGCCTCGCTCTAAATTGGAGGTGCACACCGCGCTGGATAAACCAAAGCGGGTTGAATTCGCCAGCTCAAGTGCATGCGCTTCATCGCACGCTTTAATAATCGGCAAGATCGGGCCAAAGCTTTCTTCTAAAGCAATATCGGCCTGCGCATCGACATGGGTAAAGATATGCGGTGCAACCAGCTGCCCTTCTATGCCGCCTGCATAGGCAAGGATAGCATCCTGCTGAATGGCATTTTGGATAATGATTTTTAGCTTATCGACCTGAGGCTTGTTGATAATCGGGCCGATCAAGGTTTCAGGATTGTTCGGATCACCCACAGCAATGGTTTTTACCCGCTTTACCAGTTTTTCGACATAGGCATCATGCAAAGCCTCATCCACAATCACGCGGTTGGTGCTCATGCAGATTTGCCCTTGATGCAAAAAACGCCCCATCACAGTGAGCTCAACCGCCAAATCTAAATCTGCATCATCCAAAATCACCAATGGCGCATTGCCGCCCAGTTCTAAGGCGAGACGTTTCAGCCGCGAGCTGCCCAATGCCTTTACCCCAACTTGCTGCCCCACTTCTGTCGAGCCGGTAAAGGAAATCATTTTCGGAACCGGATGCTCTACAAAATAATCGCCAATTTCACTGCTGCTTCCCGCAACAACATTCAATACACCATGCGGCAAGCCCGCTTCTTCAAACAACTTGGCTAAAAGCGTTCCGCCCGTCACAGGCGTATCACTCGCAGGTTTCAGCACCACACTATTTGCACAGGCAATGGCAGTGACTACAGAACGCATGGATAAATGAAACGGGAAATTCCATGGGCTAATAACCGCAATGACGCCTAAAGGTTTACGCAGCACAAAGCTTTTACGGGAAGGATCTTGGCTCTGCAGTTGAACCGTCCGCATTTTCTCAGGGAAGCTTAAAGATTCACGAATAATGCCCAATGCAGCATCAACTTCAATATTCGCCTTTAAGCGGGTACTGCCCGACTCATCAATCAGCCATTGAATAATCTCTTCACGGCGCTGCTGAATAACTTCTATCAGCTTATTGATCACGCCAAGACGTACATCTATGGATTTAATCGCATTGTGTTTAAACGCACGTTCAGCGGCGCTATAGGCAGTGTCGACATCGACGTTGCTCGCAGCTTGCAATGTAAAAATTAATTCTTGGCTATAAGGGTTAATATTCTGAATATGACGCGCTGAAGTCCCCGCACGCCACTGACCATCAATATATTGCAAATCTAATGCTGTATAAGCCGTCATAGGATGATCCTGTTTTTATCATTCTTTCCAATGTAAAGGCTTCAGCCTTGAAAAGCTATGAGAAAAATGAGATGAAACTTTCTCTGATGAAATAAGGCAATTTTCTAGATGTCCTGGATGATGGATTCGCTGGACAGCGTTCAATATTCATTTATAAAAATAGACACTGATCCCAACGTCAAAGATCAGACCTTTTGCAATCAGGAATTACGGCAAAGCCATGTCACCCAATGCAGAAGCCGTCAAAAGCTAAATGCCATAAAAAAAAAGCCTCCGAAGAGGCTTTTTTTAGATTTACAGATTAGTCACCTGTATAACCTTTTAATTTTAAACGCGCTGCGTGAAGCAGAGGCTCTGTATAGCCTGATGGCTGCTCGCCGCCTTTGAACACTAAGTCATACGCTGCTTGGTATGCATAGCCGTCAAAGTTTGGCGCCATTGGCGTGTACAGCGGATCATTGGCGTTTTGCTCATCCACAATTTTCGCCATGCGCTGGAATACTTCTTCAACTTGCTCTTTCGTCACAATACCGTGACGCAGCCAGTTAGCAACGTGCTGTGAAGAAATACGCAGTGTTGCACGGTCTTCCATCAAACCAACGTTGTTGATGTCTAGAACTTTAGAACAGCCTACACCCAGGTCAACCCAGCGAACCACATAGCCCAAGATGCCTTGCAGGTTATTTTCAAGCTCTTTGGTTTTCTCTTCTGCAGACCAGCTTGTATCTGTCGCTAAAGGCGGCGTCAACAAGTCATCTAATGATAACGGCTGAGTGTTCAGCAATTCTTTTTGACGTGCAGACACGTTGCATTGATGGTAATGGATCGCGTGAATCACCGCGCCAGATGGAGACGGAACCCATGCACAGCTTGCGCCAGCTTCAGGATGCTCAATCTTGGTCTTGTACATATCCAGCAGCATATCCGGTTTTGGCCACATGCCTTTACCGATTTGCGCTTTGCCGCGCAAGCCAGCTTGAAGGCCGATCATCACGTTGCGGTTTTCGTATGCTGGGAACCAGATTTGCGATTTCACTTCGCCTTTACGAACGAATGGACCTGCTTCCATAAAGGTATGGATTTCGTCACCTGTACGGTCCATGAAGCCCGTGTTGATGAAGATTGTGCGGTCTTTCGCTTGTGCGATACAGTTTTTCAAGTTCACAGAAGTACGGCGTTCTTCATCCATGATCCCGATTTTTAAAGTTTTTGCAGGCAAACCAAGCGCTTGTTCAGCACGTTCGAATAATTCAACTGCAAATGCAACTTCTTCTGGACCGTGCATTTTTGGCTTCACGATGTACATTGAACCTTTACGCGAGTTCTTAATCGTGTTTTCGCCTTTAATGTCAGCAAAAGTCAGCAATGGCGTAACCAACGCATCCATGATGCCTTCGTAGATTTCAGCACCATCGACAAGGATCGCAGGGTTAGTCATCAAGTGGCCGACGTTGCGAAGCAGCATCAATGAACGGCCGTGAAGTTTTGTTTCACCGCCGATCAAGTTTTTGTGTGTACGGTCTTGGTTCAGAGTACGCGTAACGGTTTTGCCGTTTTTCTCGATGGATTCGGTCAACGTGCCGCGCATCAGGCCTAACCAATTGCGGTAGCCTTCAACTTTCTCTTCAGCATCAACCGCTGCAATAGAGTCTTCCAAGTCTTGGATTGTTGTTACTGCCGCTTCAAGCACTAAGTCTTTTACGCCAGCCGCGTCAGTTTTGCCGATTGGGCTGGTTGCATCAATTTCGACAACAACGTGCAAACCATTGTTTAAAAGCACGATTTCAGTCGGTGCAGCGTCTTCGCCATTGAAACCGACAAATTGAGCTTCTTTCGCCAAAGCGGTTTTAGAACCGTCTTTTAAGCTGACAACCAGTTTGTTGCCTTCAACTGCATATTGAGTCGCATCTGCGTGCGAACCATTTGCCAGCGGGAAAGTTTCATTTAAGAAGTTTTTAGCAAATGCGATCACTTTATCGCCGCGCACTGGGTTATAGCCCTTGCCTTTTTCCGCGCCGCCTTCTTCAGAGATTACGTCGAAGCCGTAAAGCGCATCATATAAAGAGCCCCAGCGAGCATTTGCCGCATTTAAGCAGTAACGCGCGTTACGCACAGGTACCACCAATTGCGCACCAGCCAATAATGCGATTTCTTCATCTACATTTTCTGTGCTGATTTGGAAATCTTCTACTTCTGGTAATAAGTAGCCAATTTCGGTAAGGAAAGCTTTGTAAGCTTCGAGTTCAAATTTGTTGTTGCGGTGCCATTCATCGATCTTCGCTTGAATGTCGTCACGCTTAGCCAATAGTGCTTTGTTCTTTGGGCTAAGATCGACAACGACTTGTTCAAAGTTTTTCCAGTAAGTTTCACTGTCCAAACCTGAACCTGGAAGTGCTTCATTTTCGATGAAATCGTAAAGTTCTTTAGCAATCGCTAACTTGCCTTTTTGAATACGTGCAGTCATTGTCTTTCCTGATATTGCTACTTTTTATAACAAGAGATTCCAGTATACCTATTTATACTTAGCTGAATAGCACTATCACATTACTAAATAGTGATCATTTTCTATCAAGTAAATACCCTCATTACTTCATAAAATCCAGATCAGAAATGCAACATCATCATCAGCTTGAATGCTCTTTTACAGTGTATAAAGTTTTTGAAATGCCGAAATTAGACTTAAGTGCAGATTTTTGTTTTAAAACTGAACAAAACAGCCTTTTTCAGTCACACGAAGACCTGATTAAGCCATGAAAAAAGGAAAATGTCGATAAAATATACAGTCATCTTTACATAAAAAAAGCGCCTGATTCAGGCGCTTTTTTCTATCTTTGATATGCTATTCAGCGCTGGCCGAAGCGCTGATTTGGCGGTGCGCCGAATTCAGGTAATCATCCGACTGCATTTCCAATAAACGTGAACGCGTGCGTTCAATTTCAAAAGCCAATTTTTCGCCTTGATAGATATCAATAATGGTGTCTTCCGATGTCAGCAGCAATTTCACCCCGCGGTCATAGAACTCATCGACCAGATAAATAAAGCGGCGCGTGCCTTCTGACAAGTAGTCAGTCATATGCGGCACATTGCTGACCAGCACCGTGTTGTACACATTGGCAATTTCAATAAAATCGGCCGGGCTGCGCGGCTTTAAGCACAGCTCTGAATATTCGCACCACAGCACATCTTCAGTATGGCCAATGGTTTCCACAATGCGGTTATTGATGATGATCGGTTCTTGCGACTGCACTTGGGTCTGCGTCAGGGCGGTAAAGCGCTGCGCCATCCAGAGCTTATGTTCATGCGTTAATGGCGATTTAAACAATTGTGCCTGTTTCAGCACGCGCAGGCGGTAATCCACCCCGGCATCAACATTCAGCACCACACAATTCTTTTTCACCATTTCGATAGTCGGCAGAAAACGGTCGCGGTGAATGCCGTTTTTATACAAGCCATCTGGCGCAATATTCGACGTTGCAACCAAAGTCACGCCGCGGGCGAACAATTTTTGGAACAGGTCGCTCAAAATCATGGCATCCGTGACGTTGGATACAAAGAACTCATCAAAACAAATAACAACAGCTTCTTTATAAATTTGATCCGCAACCAATTCCAGCGGATTGCGCTGGCCTGAGAGCTTGTTCAATTCACGGTGCACATGCTGCATAAAATGATGGAAATGCATGCGGGTTTTGCGGCGGAACGGCACAGATTCATAGAATTGATCCATCAACCAAGTCTTGCCGCGGCCGACACCGCCCCACATATACACGCCGCGCGGCGAGGTTTGACGGCGGAAACGGCGGAATGCCTTTTTAGATGCTTTGAAACGCTGAATCAGCTCTTGCCAAACGCGGTCCAGCTCATGCACAGCCTCAGCCTGAGCTTCGTCCGGCAGGAATTGGCCGGATGCCAGCGCATGCGCATAGCGTTCTGCAGGAGAAATTGGAGTAAAAGCCGTACTGTGGTGAGTTTGAAATTCAGACATATCATTAAATACTATTTGGGGCTATATAAAATTATAGCGAAGATTGAACCGTAATATATAACACTTTGGCATGATCATGCTTAGGCTATTTTGTATATTGACGCGGACTTTGACCAAACCAGCGCTTGAATGCATGATTAAATGCCGCAGGCTCTGAATAGCCTAATAATTCTGCAATCATCTCAATTGAATACTCCTTGTACTCCATCAGCCGCAAAGCTTTGTCCTTAATAATATCTTCACGGATTTGCTTATAGCTGGTGTTCAGCTGCTGCAATTGATGCCTCAATGTCCGTTCAGGCACATTCAGCGCTTGCGCCGTTTCCGCCATGCTCGGCATGAGTCCGGTTTGCAGCTCCAGATAATCCTGCACCCGCTGAATCAACGATGGCGCATCTTCATCTGACATTAAGCGTTCCAGCTCCGCAATGCATTTAGATTCGTACAATCTGAATGTGATGGGATCAGCCGAAGGGATTTTCACATCAAAGACCGATTCATCAAACCAGAAGCAAGCGCTGGCCGCGCCAAATTTCACCTGCGAACCATAATAATCAAGATAGACCGCCAGCTGCTCTGGATCTTGCGGCGCTTGAAACGGCAAATCAATCCGCACCTGAGGTGAGGCCAAGCCCATCATTTTGTACAGGTCCCGGATAAACTTATAGGTTCCGGAAATTTCACATTGCGCCAGCAGCAGCCCCAATGCGGTATGGATATCCTGCGGCTGATAGCACAGCGCCATTTGCCGATCAGCAACCTGCAAACTCAGGCGCCCAGTTAAATGCGTCAGCTGCTGAAAACGGATGCCCTGATCCAGCACAGTGCGGATGTCTGGACTAGTGACCAAAAGCATCAGCAAAGGCCCGTATCCCGCCAGCGCATAATGCTGGCCGATGTACAGCCCTTTTTCAGGTGCAACATCTTCACCAATGACTTTCAGCACATCCCATTCCAAACTGGGATGAATCACCGATGTCGCATCCAGCGCATCAATGCGCAGCCCAATGGATTGAAGCTTTGCATCCACATCTATCCCAGCCTTGCGCATGCCCTGCACCAGATACATCAAGCTGAGTATAGATCGCTTCATTAGTGTACATATCCATGAATAGTTCTCATATTTGTACTATATATTTTGACGCTTGAACATTGCCGTTTTGATCAATTTGTTTGTCATCACAATCATAGTGAAAAAAGGCCGTTTTGATTTATGCTATGAGACATAAGGAATAAAAAAGAGCTTTTCAGCATGGAAACAATGCGTAATCCAGAAATTCATAATCAGAACAGTCTTGGCCAAAATGTGCAAAAAACGCAAATCGCCATTATCGGCGGCGGCTTTGGCGGCATTGCCATGGCAATCCGCCTGCTGCAAAGCAATATTCAAGACTTTGTCATTTTAGAAAAAGCCAGTGACTTTGGCGGCACATGGCGGGAAAACCGCTATCCGGGCGCCGCCTGCGATGTACAGTCGCATATGTATTCGCTTTCTTTTGCGCCAAAGACGGACTGGTCTCAGCGCTATGCTGAAGCGCCTGAAATTTTTGACTATATTCAAGGTCTTATTGCGCAGTTTGATCTAGCGCAATATGCCCGCCTGCAATGCGAAGTGCTCTCTGCCGAATATCAGCAGCAGGAATGCCAATGGCTGCTTAAGCTGAGCGACCAAAGCGCTTTAATTGCGCAATATGTGGTTTTTGCTTCCGGTCCGCTGCATGTGCCGCAAATACCGCATATCCCTGGTATTGAAAACTTCAAAGGCAAAGTGTTCCATTCTTCACAATGGGATCACGGCTATAATCTGCAAGGCAAAGCCGTTGCTTCCATCGGAACGGGCGGCAGCGCCATTCAGTACATTCCAGAGATTGCGCAGCAAACAGAAAAACTCTATGTGTTCCAGCGTACCGCCGCTTGGGTGATTCCGCGTGATGAGCGCCTGTACAAAAGTATAGACAAAGCGCTTTTTGCCAAATTTGACTGGTTCCGCAAACTGCACCGCGCGCGCCTTTACTGGTCCAATGAATCCCGCGTAGTGCCGATTGTGAAGCCATTCACCATGAAATACGCGCAAAAACTGGCCGAAGCCTTTATCCGCTACCAAGTCAAAGACAAAGCAACGGCTAAAAAATTAACCCCAGACTACATCATGGGCTGCAAGCGCATCTTGGTATCCAACAAATACTTCCCAGCCTTTAACCGCAAAAATGTTGAATTGGTGACTGAGGGCATTCAAGAGCTCACTGCTGACAGTATTATCACCAAAGACGGACGCATCCGGAAAATTGACTGCCTGATCTACGGCACTGGCTTTATTACCGATCCGCGGATTTATTTAAAATCATTCCGCTGCACCGGCATCAATGGCTTAGAGCTTAAAGATGCTTGGAAAGATGGCGCAGAAAGCTTTTATGGCATCAGCACCAAAGGCTTTCCGAACCTGTTCCAGCTGCTGGGGCCAAATACGGTGCTTGCGCACAATTCCGTGGTGTTTATGATTGAATCGCAAGTGGAATATATTCTGCAGATGATGGATCTCGTGCAGCGCTCGCACAGTCAGGCCATTGTGGTAAAAGATCAAGTGCAGGATCAATTTAATCAAAAAGTTCAAACCATGATGGATGGCACGGTCTGGCAATCCGGCTGCGTCAGCTGGTATCAGCAGGATGGCGGCAAAAACTTTGCCCTTTGGCCAACCTACACCTGGAAATATTGGCTCAATACTAAAAAACTGAACCCAGCCGATTATCTTCTCTTCACAAAATCTCAAGGAAATCGTGCAGCTTAAGCATTAACACGCCATAATAGGCAGGTGTTTACCGTCTGCCTATTTTTATTATGCAATCGCTTTGGTTGATCTTTCAGCTGTTATTTTGCCTATTCCTAGGCTTCATTCTTGCCCGCCGCCTGCCGCAAAAACTGGAACAATTCGGTTTTAAAATTTTACCGTATTTCACATACATTCTGCTGATTGCCATCGCGATCGAATTTTCACAAACTTTGCACAGCATCAGCAGCCCCGCTCAAATTCTCACAACAGCTGTCAGCATTGCATTTGCCACTTCTTTCGGCGCGTTCATCTGCTGCTATGCGCTTTTCAAAGCCATTGGCTACCAGCCCATGCAAGGCAAAGTCTCTGCCGAACTGCTGCTTGGCTCACTGCTGAATATCAGTTACGCATTTTTTGCACTCGCGCTGGGCTACGGCCTTGCCGAGCTGCTCAATCATTTTAATCTTGCCCTGCATATCAGCACCTGGAATTTGCTGCTGGTGTTTATGTTTTTAATCGGCCTTGATTTAGCCTATTCACCGCTTGACCGCTCATGGCTGAACTGGAAAATTTTACTGGTGCCGCTGGCCTGCGTTATCGGCTCCATTTTAGGCGCGGTTGCGGTCTCGTTTGCAGTCAGCAGCATTCAGCTAAAAGACTTGATCATGCTGTCGCAAGGCTATGGTTTCTATTCCATGACGGGCATTGTTGTCACCGAATTAAAAAATGCGCATCTGGGCAGCATTGCGCTGATCAATGACCTGTTCAGGGAAATTTTTTCCATTTTATGCATGTACTTAATTGGCTGGCGTTACCCGCGTTCAGCCATATCCGCTGCAGGCGCGACTGCGATGGATGTCACCCTACCCATGGTCAAGCAAGCGTGCGGCAATGATTTCATTCCGCATGCCATGGTCAGCGGTTTTGTCTTGTCCGTCTTAGCGCCGATTGCCGTCAGCGTCTTGGCCGCGCTTTAATTCCGCTCAGCCCGATCACATTGCCTATCCCTCATTCATTTTTATCAATGAGGGAATCTCCCCCTGATATGTTTTAAAGCCTTATGAGCAAGTTGCCCAACAACGGAAAGCGCCAGCCAAATGCTCAAGTCAATTCCACTCAGCAAGTTCCCTACGGCATCAATCACATCCATTGCAATTTCCGCAGCATCAATCCCCGAACTCCAGTCGGAAGAACCGGTTTGCTGCTGCTGTTCTTGGTCCAGCGGTTCAATCGCCCGCACTTCGGTATTCTGCTCCCCGTCTAGCGCGAGCTTATTTTCAAGGACGGTCACATCTTGCAATATCTTATTCACTATTTTTATGCCAAGAAATTCAATGCAAATAAAAGCCTTTCAATTGAAAGGCTTTTATTTGCACGCTTACATCGTAGCTAAAATATCTTTTAAGGTTTGACGCGGATTATCTGACTTGGTAATTGGACGGCCAATCACCAGATGTGTCGAACCGTCAAGCATCGCTTGTTTTGGCGTCACGATGCGCTTCTGATCATCAGCAGCAGAACCTTCTGGACGAATCCCCGGGGTCACCAAAGCAAAATCATCACCTAAAGTTTCACGCAGCATTTTTGCTTCCTGCGCAGAACACACCACGCCATCCAAACCGCTTTCTTTTGTCAATTTTGCCAAGCGCTTGACATGCTCAAAAGGCTCTACATCCAAACCGATATCACGCAGATCTTCACGGCCCATTGAGGTCAGCACAGTCACAGCAATCAATTGAGTATTATAGTTACCCGCTTTTAAACGCTCTGCGCAGGTTTCCATCATTTTCCGGCCGCCTGATGCATGAACATTGACCATCCAAACACCCAGATCCGCTGCAGCACATACCGCTTGCGCCGTCGTATTTGGAATATCATGAAATTTCAAATCCAAGAACACTGCAAAACCTTCTTGATGCAGCGCCTTAACCACACTCGGACCTTCATGGGTAAAAAGCTCTTTACCAACTTTTACTCGGCACAATTCAGGGTCCAGCTGCCCTGCTATTTTCAACGCGTCAAATTGGCTTTTAGCATCTAATGCAACAATGATACTCAAGAGACTACCCTTTTAAACAGACAAAAAGAAAAATCTATTATAGAGGCTAACGATTCATGCACAAAGAACAAAAAGCAAGTTCATGCAAATGACGCTTTCCCCCCATATAAAAAAACACCCTGAATTTGCATTCAGAGTGCTTAATCTTAAAAACATTTCAGTGCATTGATCGCCCGAAATGCCAATGACTAAACCCAAAGCTTATAAAGGATTGGATTTTTGCTCATCAGGGTGAATGTCCAAGACGGTTTTTTCATGTCTTGTATGCGCAGCAGCTTCAGCAGCAGCCAATTGTGCAGCCTGAATCTGCTCCTTACGCAAGCGGTCAATGTCTTTACGTAAACGTTTAATTTCCCAATTGTTCTGGAATACCCGGAAGATTTGCACGCCAAGCAGCAGCCCAAGTACAATGCCTAAAGCCAATGTCAATAATAACAGCAGGCCTAAGCGCATTGCCGGCACTTGCGTGAACAATAGATCTACCGACAGTTCAGTTCCGTTCTGGAGCACCAGAAAGAGTGAATAACCAAATAAAACAATAAGTAAAACAACTAAGACATAGCGCATAAACACCCCTGAAAGAATCTAAATTATGCTGCAGATTCGTTGACTGCATCACGCAGGGCTTTACCTGGTTTAAAATGCGGTACAGCTTTTGCTGCAACTTCAACTGATTTACCAGTTTTTGGATTGCGGCCTACACGCGGTTCGCGGTGATGCAGGGCAAAGCTGCCAAAGCCACGGATCTCAATACGGTTATCCGTAGATAATGCTTCGATCATTTGATCAATCATGATCTTCACGGCTTCTTCAACCAGCGGTTCAGCTAAGTGCGGGTTTTTAAGAGAAATACGCTCTATTAAGTCTGACTTATTAAGTGCTTCAGTAGTCATCTGCGACCTCTTTAATTATCAAGCTACTTGGAATCGATTTCCCGATAATAACCTGTTTAAATACAAAACGGTAGCGTAATAATGACTTACTACGCTACCGTTTACAGTAATTGTATAAAAAGTATTATTAACTTACATTAACAATACAATTCAAGCACTTACTTAGTGGTTCATTTGAGCTTTGATCAAATCACCAATAGTCTTAGGACCATTGTCTTGAGAAGCAGATGCTTGACGCAAGTTAGCTACAGCTTCTTTCTCTTCAGCTTCGTCTTTCGCTTTGATAGACAAGTTGATAGAGCGTGATTTGCGGTCAACGTTGATGATTTTCGCTTCAACTTCTTGACCAACTTCTAAGAATTTAGTTGCATCTTCAACGCGGTCGCGGTTGATTTCAGATGCTTTCAAAGAAGCTTCAACTTCGTCAGCTAACTTAACAGTAGCGCCTTTAGCGTCAACTGCAGTTACTGTGCCTTTAACCAACGCACCGCGTTCGTTAGCAGCTAAGAAGTCATTGAACGGATCGCTGTTCAATTGTTTGATGCCAAGGCTGATACGGTTGCCTTCAGCGTCTACTGAAAGGATAACCGCTTCAACTGTGTCACCTTTCTTGTAACGGCGGATAGCGTCTTCGCCTTGCTCGTTCCAAGAAATATCAGACAAGTGAACTAGGCCGTCGATGCCGCCTGGTAAACCGATGAAGATACCGAAGTCAGTGATAGATTTGATCGTACCAGAAACTTTTTCGCCTTTGTCGTGGTCTTTAGCAAACTCTTCCCATGGGTTAGCACGAGTTTGTTTGATACCAAGAGAAATACGACGGCGTTCTTCGTCAACTTCAAGAACCATAACGTCAACTTCGTCACCGATCTGAACAACTTTAGATGGGTGGATGTTTTTGTTAGTGTGGTCCATTTCAGAAACGTGTACTAAACCTTCAACGCCTTCAGCGATTTCTGCGAAACAGCCGTAGTCAGTTAAGTTAGTTACGCGAGCTTTAACGATAGAACCTTTAGGGTAACGGTTCATGATCGCTAACCATGGATCTTCGCCAAGCTGTTTAAGACCTAGTGAAACACGGTTACGTTCTTTGTCAAATTTAAGTACTTTAACAGTAACTTCTTGACCAACTTCAACAACTTCTGAAGGGTGCTTGATGCGTTTCCAAGCCATGTCAGTGATGTGAAGAAGACCATCAATACCGCCAAGGTCAACGAATGCACCGTAGTCAGTAAGGTTTTTGATCGTACCAGTAACTGTTTGACCTTCTTCAAGCTGAGCAAGAAGAGCTTCACGGTCAGCTGAAGATTCAGCTTCCATTACAGCGCGGCGAGAAACAACTACGTTGTTACGTTTAGCATCAAGTTTGATTACTTTGAATTCTAACTCTTTGCCTTCAAGGTGAGTTGTGTCACGGATAGGACGAGTGTCTACCAAAGAACCTGGCAAGAACGCACGTACTGGACCGATGTCAACAGTGAAACCGCCTTTAACTTTACCAGAGATAACACCAGTAACGATTTCGCCGTCTTCAAAGATTTTTTCAAGTTTAGTCCAAGTCTCAGCGCGTTTAGCTTTTTCGCGAGAAAGAACTGTTTGACCCATACCGTTGTCGAGAGCTTCAACAACAACATCAACAGTGTCGCCAACTTGAACTTCAAGTTCGCGTTGTTCATTTAAGAATTCAGCGCGGTCAACAATGCCTTCAGATTTAAGGCCAGTGTCAACTGTTACCCAGTCAGAGTCGATGTTTACTACAACGCCTTGGATGACTGCACCCTTTTCAACGTTGAGGTTTAATTCGCTTTCTTCAAAGAGGGCTGCAAAAGATTCGGTCATGATATACCTAGTAAAGTCAGCGGTCTTGGATCAGACAAGGCCGGTTTAATTAAGCGTCTACATAGTCCGTATAAAACTGATCAAGCTATGCTTCTGCTGAAAATTCTTTAGTTCGCTAATTGACGATCGGCATAATCCGTCATTAGACTGAATACTTCATCAATGCTCAAAGCTGAGCTGTCAATGATATATGCGTCTTCTGCCGGTTTGAGCGGAGCAACAGTGCGCCCCATGTCTCGCTTATCCCGAGCTTCAATATTAGCTAAAATGTCGTTTATTTTAGCATCTAGGCCCATGCCCTGCAACTGCTTTACGCGGCGCTCAGCGCGTGATTGTGCCGATGCCGTCAGATAAATCTTCGCCTGAGCATGCGGAAAGATCGATGTAGCCATGTCACGGCCATCTGCAACTAAGCCCGGTTCTTGGGCAAAAGCATGCTGGCGCTCCAAAAGCGCCGCTCTAAGTGCTGGAATTGCAGCCACTTTTGAAGCAAATTCCCCGACGCGTTCTGTACGGATGGTTTGCGTTACATCTTCGCCGTCCAGCTGAACTTGAATGCCGGATTCAGTTGTAACAAATTTTATGTCTAAATTTGCTGCAATTTCGGCGCATTGAGTCAATTCTGAATCCAGCTTTTCCAGCAAATCCTGATTGTGCAATGACAAACCCAGCAAACGGTAGAGCGCGCCGGAATCCAGAAGATGGAATTGATAATGCGCCGCCAGTTTTGCCGCCAACGTGCCTTTGCCTGAACCGCTTGGCCCATCAATTGTAATAATCTTTACTGTCATTGCCTGTTCCGCCATTACCTATACAGTTTTTGCGAGTTTTGAAAAGCCCAGTTTAATCGCTGATTTCAGCTGTGCAAGCACTAATTTGCTGACAAAGGGCGCTCTGGCCTGAAACTCGATGGTATAGGTCACCAATGTTTTATTTTCAGCCGACGGCTCAAATTCAATAATGCCCAAATGATGCTTCACCAGCGGGTTTTTAATAATCTTGTATTCAATGCGCTGATTCGGCACCAATAAGGTAATTTCTTCCTGAATCGGCTTAACCAGCCCCCAGCCTAAACGGCGCACAGATCCCACCCCATCTGGACGCTCTGGATCAGCTGAATCTTTCACCCGCACCACTTGCACCGGCGCAAAAGCAACGTTATAGGTGGCATGCTTAGACAGCAATTCGAAAACCTGTTCTACCGGTGCATTGAATTCTTTTTTGACTTGCATCGCGTTCATAAAAATGACCTTTTGTTATTTGACAATTTATATTGTCATTTAATTTTACCTGATTTTATTCAGGCTGATCGGTATTTATCGTTTTTTCCAGTAATTTCATCTGCTTTTTTTGTTCGCGGCGCATTTTAAAAAAAGCGCTGAGCTGCGCAGAACACTGCTCCTGCATGCAGCCCTGCTCAAATTCAAACACATGATTGTAATAGCCGCTTTGCAGCAGCTGGCGCACGCTGACCAGCGACCCCGCTTTGGGTTCTATTGCGCCAAACACCACACGCTTAATCCGCGCATGCACCAGCGCGCCGACACACATGGTGCATGGCTCCAAAGTCACATACAGTGTTGCATCATCTGGCAGGCGGTAGTTTTGAAGGGATTGGCAAGCTTGACGGATCGCCTGAATTTCCGCATGCGCGGTCGGATCATTTAAGCTGATCGGCGCATTGAAACCTGCGCCAATGATTTGATTGCCGCTGACGATAATAGCGCCAACAGGAATTTCACCGATTGAAGCGGCAGATGCAGCCTGCTCGTAAGCCTGCTGCATCCAGTATTCATCGGTAAATTGTGTGTCTTCGAGCATGTATTTTAAGCAGTTTAGTCAATCACGGAGTATTGCTTTAACAGCGCATTCCAGCTTTCAATATTGGTCAGCGGAGGATTGCTGCCTAAAATACCTTTAAGCGACATATCTGAGCCAGCTTTCCACTCTGGAGATAAGTCCTTATCCACCAAACGCGCACGCACGCCTTCCACAAAATCGGGATGGCGGATTTTCCAGTCTGAAATTTGCGTTTCAAGTTCAAAAACTTCATTCCAAGAATGAACTTTTTTGCCCCACTGCCAAAGCAGCCAAGTCAATGCCGCAGTTGCAGGAGAACCTTTTTGCAGGTTTTCGCTGGCTTGGCGCAGCCAATCGCTGCGCGCATCGCTCAATCCAATAATAGATTGATAGTCATGTTCAAAATGAACGCCGCGGCAAACGCTTTGAATCACATCCAGTGAGTTCTGCAAAGGCCCAGGCCCGACCGGACGATGCATGCTGTTCAATGTATCGTCAATCGCACGAAAATCACCTGCAGGATAATGTTCCCAATCAATATTGATGACTTTTTCCAAAACGCTGTCACGCTGCGCATCGCAAATATGTGTGGCCCAGCCAATACCGTAAGCGCCGGCAGCCGTCATAATGGAACCCGTTAAACCCGTAAACAGGCCGATCGCGCCGCGGTCCGCCAAGAAACGGGTCGCGCCGACATCTGGGTAAAGGCCGATGTTGATTTCCGGCATTGCAAGGCGTGAATATGGAGTGACTAAACGGAATGGCGCCGCCATAAACAGGCCCAATCCGCCGCCCATCACATAGCCTTCACCCCAGACCAAAACCGGCTTTGCATAATTATGCAGCAGCAAGTCTAAGGCATATTCCTGTTCAAAGAATTTATTGGCAGTTTCAACTTCATCATTAATCACCAGCTGGCGAAGCTTTCGTACATCGCCGCCTGCGCAGAATGCTTTAGGCGTGGTGGAATCCAGCCAAATGGCTTTGATGCTGTCATCATCATGGAAGTCTTGAAACACCTCCAAAAGAGCAGAAGCAATGGATTCATCCAGTGCATGCAAAGATTTGGGACGGTTCAGGCGAACAATGCGCCAGCCGTTTTTCGCTTCTTCTACAATCAAGTCCGGATGATAGTGTTTAGAAATGGGAGAATATGTCATGCGTCCAGCTGCCAATCTATAGGCTCAATGCCATGTTGTTTAAGATAATTATTGGATTTTGAAAACACCTTGCAGCCAAAGAAACCGCCACGGTTGGCTGCCAAAGGTGATGGATGCGCCGCTTTCAGCACCAAGTGCTTATTCGGATCAATCCGTTGTCCTTTACGCTGTGCATATGCGCCCCAAAGGATAAACACAATATGCTCGCGCTGTTCATTGAGAACATCAATCACTTGATCGGTAAAATCTTCCCAGCCTTTTTTCTGATGCGATGTCGGCTGGCCTGCTTCTACAGTTAAAACTGCGTTCAGCAGCAGGACGCCTTGTTCAGCCCAGTGTGATAAATCACCATGCTTCGGAATGGCTATACCTAGATCATTATGAAGTTCATGAAAAATATTACGCAAAGATGGAGGCAATGCAACCCCCTTCTGCACAGAAAAACTTAAGCCGTGCGCCTGATTTGGCCCATGATATGGATCTTGGCCGATAATCACCACTTTCACATTAGGAAGCGGCGTAGTATTCAGCGCATTAAAAATTAAAGAATTGGGCGGATAAATCACTTTGTCCGCTTTTTTTTCCTGAACAAGAAAGTCTTTGAGTTTATCCATTTTCGGGCTGAGCAAAAATTCACTCAAGCCGTATTTCCAACTTGCATCAAGCTGCACCTTATCCAGCTGGGCCTGCTGCAATTCAGTTAAAGACATACTTGCTACCTAATTCCTTTTCTAGCTTAATGATGCATTGCTGCATTAAAGTTTAACTTGCAAATCCACTGCCGGATTTTGAAATTTAATTCCGCGGATTAATTGATCGAACATTCCAGGATCAGCCCACTCGGCTTTCACCTGCTCTGAAAATTCAATCTGGTCTAAACGCAAAAGACCCATTTGCTCATTTTCAATATCTTCAGCAAAACTTTGCGCATAGCCGGTATCGGTTTCGTGCACAATCACTGAGTAGACCTGCACATCGCCTTCACCGTTTTGCGTTTCAGTCGATGCCAGCACTTGCTGCGCCAAGTAAAAGAATATTCTTGAGAATTGCTCTGCTGACGGAGACACAGGCAAAGCCACCCAGCGCGCGCTGAAGGTTTTGCATGCCTGAATATATTCAGCATTGTCCTGCTGCCAAAAACAGATTGCATGATCAAAACTGTCATAAAGGTCTTTGATCACCCCTTTGAGCAGTCCAAAATCGTAAACCATTTGACCATGATCTAATTTCGAAGCTTTAAGCAATAGCTCAACCTTATAGCTGTGCCCATGAATTGAACGCTTGCAGCGGTCTGATGTGCAGTTCCGCACAATATGAGCATTTTCAAACTTAAATAACTTGCGAATTATCATATGCCGTAATTCAATTAAAACCTGTGAATTTATCGGGATTATAAAGCAAAACTAAAACCTTGAGCATTAATTTTACAGTTCAATGCAATTGGTAAAAGATATCGCGCTTTTTCTGCCGATTAAAATGGCGCCATGCTGCGGTAAGCGACATAGACCTCTTTGTCTTTTCTCACCAATTCCGAACTGAACTGCCGTTTCCGCCCGCTCAGCTCCACCTCAATTTTCGCTTTAAAATAATTGGACCGCACCCCCAGCAGCTCACTGACCATGGCTTTATTTTCTGCCGAAACCGCCTTGAACGGCTCTGTTTCCCATAATTCAGAGACATTGCTGAACTGCTCCAGCGCGGCTTGCTTTTTGTCCAGCATCTGCTGCACAGCATGCGTATCCAGCTGATCCCCGATACTGGCCAATAAAAATGCCGGCGCGGTATTGATATTGACCGTTGTTTCATTGCTCGGCAAAGCGCTCAGATAAGGCGCAATCAACTGGTATTTGCCCTCTTCAAAACCGCGGACTTGCTTCAATTCTTCCACACTGTGAAATCGCGCATTGGGCGGCATCGCCGCATTGGGAATGCCACGATAAACATTCGATTCCGCCCCCATCGGGCCGATCTGTTCATCGTCGGCATCCTGCCAATCAATCACAGCCTCACTGAGCTGCACGGGAAGCCCGGCTTTTACTAAAATTTTTTCAAACCATGTTTTAGCATGTTCATTCACGCTGCCATCCGGCTTCAGCAGGCTGTTTAAGTTGAATTTCCCGGATTCATCCTGCAGAACGCCAGATACATAGCCGTCATCCACCGGAAACGCAGGCATAGGCTTAGCCCAGTTTTCCTGCAAAGAATCCACACTTCCTGCATTTTCAGCATCATCTTTCAGCAATTCCGCAAAAAACACTTCAGCGCTTTTGGCATACAGCAAGGATTGATTTTGACGCATGAGATAGGCGGTGCTTTCAGCCGTATTGGCCTGCCGCTTTGCAATGCCGGCCGCCAAAATCGTGGCCAAAGCCACCATCACTAAAATCGTCAGCAAAGCAATGCCGCGCTGCGGCTGCGCAGCAGAAACCCGCGGTTTGATATGATTCATTGCACAGGCACTCCTGAACCGCCCGCTGCACCGCTGGAACCATTGTTATTGCCGCCTGTTCCGCCGCTGCCCGAGCTGGCCTTGTCCAGAAAATCGGTATTTAATAAGCTGTACAGCCATTCATATTCAACATCATTAACTTTCAGCTTAATTTTCAAGCCGCGCGGCAGCTGCTGCTGCGTATTGGCTTGAGACAAATCTGCCGATGGATCCGGCCAATTGCTCATTTCCTGCGGATTCAGCGCCAGCACTTCAAACTGCTCAACATTGCCTAAAAGCACGCTGGAATCTGGCTGTTCATTTCCAGCCTGATTTAGGTTGCTGTATTTCAGCCGATAGACTTTTTGTTCATTCGCACGGTAGGCGTATTCGACCCGCTCATCTGGCGCGATGCCCTGATTCAAAGGATCGGTCACGCCGGTTTTGCTGAAGCTGAGCCGGCCGCCCTGCAAGGAAAGCGCGGTTTGAATATTGCCATTGTTGCTGGCCGTTAACGGCACAGCCTGAACAGTGTCGCGCAAAATCTGCTGATAAGCCTCCTGCAGCTGCGACAAACGCGCTTCGTGCATAGTATTGCGTTCTTTCACTTTAGAAATGTAGTCAAACACTTTCCAGCCCAATGCCGACAATATGGCAAAAATCGCAATCGCCACCATCAATTCGACCAAGGTAAAACCTGAGGCACGATGCGTTCGAGCAGCACCCGAACCTGCCGTTTGATTTTTCTTATGATTCGGCTGCATCAAACTTTGGCCTTATGATTGAAGTACACCAGACTGGCAATGCCTGACTCTACTTTATCGGTGGCTGCATTCATCAAACTGACCTGCACATCAATGCGCTGCACATTGGGGCTGACGGTGGCATGCGCAGATTTATCTATCTGCCATTTTTCGCCTTGCTGAGTGACCTGCTTGGATGATGTTCCACTCATCCATTCCCGGTTAATGTCCATCAAGGCGATTTCGTTTAAGGCCACAAACTGCGCTTTGCTTCTCAACACTGCATTTGATGTAGCCTGCGTATACTGCATGGCCACATTGCTCAGCGCAATGGCGGCGGTGGCAAAAATCGCGAGCGCAACCATAACCTCCAGCAAGGTAAAGCCTGAACGATGAAACTTCCCCGATTTTCGCATCTGAGCTGCAGGATTGTGCTGAGGATGTGCTGATTTCATTCGGTGATTTTACCTAAATGGTCGATTTCGATTTCATTTCCGACTGGCCGCTCTTCAAAATAAAACTGAATGCGTACCGGCTTCACTTCACCATTGCCCAGCCAAATCAGCTTGGGCGCATTCTGCGTCAAAAGCTCAGTGTTATTTGCATGCTCATAACGGCGTTCCAAGCTTTGCACACTGAAACTGACATTATCGGGTAAAGCGCGGATAGGAAAATCTTTATAGTTTTGCCAAGTGCTGTTCGGATGATTATTCTGACTTAAAACTGTTTCATTATTATTTTGCTTGGGTAAATATTCCTGAACATCGTAGCGGAAATCGGCCACATCGGTGGCTGGCTGCACATTAAGCGCCAAAATCCGGGATTGATCATTGGCTTCACGCAAAATTTTCTGCGCATCCATAATAAACACTTCACGCGCCTGCATGGCTTTGCGCTGATCTGTCCCGCCGATGTTCATCATGACCAGTGACGCCATAATGCCCATAATGACAATGACCACCATCAATTCGACTAAGGTGAAGCCCCGCATTGATGTTGGCCGTAATTTCATAGCTTGCCTTTATGCAAATTGAGCGGCAGCGCTGATCTGCTTCGGCAGCGCCAAAGCCTGATCAATATACGCCACCCTTAAAGTATCCCGTGAGCCTAAATAACGCTGATAGAAGCTGGAATTCAGAATGGCTGCAGCGCCATGGGTCAGCGACCAAATCGATGCCAGGTAATCGCGCACCGACATTGAGCTGCCGATGGACTCCAAATAGCTCTCTGTCATGCGGATAATCAGGCGCAGGCGCTGCTTGCGCACTTGATACAGCTCACTGAACAGCACTTGTATGCCGACACCGGTTGTCGCAAGGCGTTCTTCAATTTGGTGAAACAGCACCGTGCGCTCAGGATGATGCAAGTGATGCAGCATAAAAAAGGCCAGATGCTCAGGAAACTGCTTATCGGTATCTTTGATCATTTCCAGCAGCATGCGTTCATTGCGGATAATGAGCAGCATATACAGCTCATCCTTGCTCTGAAAATGCTTATAGAGAGTGCCTTTAGCCAGATCCAGCTCAGCAGCCAGCGCATCCAGCGTCATGCCGGATTCACCATTTTCTAAAAGAAGCTGCTCTGCAACCTGAAAAATCAACGCTTCCCGTGCTCGAAACTGAGCCTGACGATCCATCTTCACCCTTTACTCTCTTCTGCGCTTATATCAATTCAAACAGCACGGCTTAAAATTCATCAATTTTAAATCATTACTTCAAATTGAGAAGGTTTTCAAAGTTTTGCTTTGTAATCAAAGCCATCTCTTCCAGTGACTTATCATATACGTCACTTAAGGCTTTGGCTACATAGGGAACATATTTTGGTTCATTAGACTTTCCTCTATAAGGCATGGGCGCCAAATAAGGGCTGTCCGTTTCAATCAGCACCCGATCCAGCGGCACCTGCTTAGCTACATCGCGCAAATCCTGCGCATTTTTAAATGACACAATGCCAGAAAAAGAAATGTAATAGCCGCAATCCAGCACCGCTTTTGCCGTTTCCCAATCTTCAGTAAAACAGTGCAAAATGCCGTGCGTTGATTTTTCCGCGCGGATAATATCAACCGTATCATGCTTGGCTGCGCGGGTATGCACCACCACCGGCTTCTTCACGATTTGCGATGCATGAATATGGCGGGCAAAGCAGTCTTTCTGTTCTTGAATATAGTCTGTGCTGTGAAAATAATCCAAGCCGGTTTCGCCCAGCGCCCAGACTTTTTCAGGCTGCGCCAATTCAACCAGATAATCTTCGGTTGCCCGCGCCATAGTCGCAGGGTCTTCACAAGGATGCACGCCCACCGAATAGCCGACATCGGCATGACGCGCCGCAATTTCCGCCAAAGCGATATGATCATCCAAATCCACAGAAATGCTCATGAAGCGGGATACCCCGGCTTCTCGAGCCTGCGCCAGCGCCTGATCCAAATCTCCGCCATAAGGCGCAAGATCAAGCATGGTTAAATGACAATGAGTATCGGTAAACACAATAAGTACCTATGATGAGTAAGGTGTAACTCTACATAGTGTAACTTCTGCGGCCTTCAGTTTTAAGTCCTGCGAGTATGCGTTCTGCTTCAGATTTGAAATAAACGCCTTTTTCTCCAGCCAGCTGAATGCCGAAGCCTTGCGGCTTAATGCCATTCTGCTTTTGAGAAATCCAAATCACTTTGCCGGTCAATGGAACTTTCTGCGACTGTTCCGGCAAAGTCGCCAAAACAAATACCTCTTCACCCATTTTCACGGCCTGCTTCGATGAAACAAACAGCCCGCCGCCAACAACATAAGGCATATAGCTGGCAAATAATGTGTCTACATCTGGAATGTTGGCTTGAATAATCCCGCCCATACGTGGCTGCATGGTGTTCCCCTTTTAAATATTCATTAATTTAATGCACAGCTGATCCAGCACTAGGTTTGTTTGTACGTTTTGTTCGATAAACTTTTTGGATTGCTGCAGCTCTGCATAAATGCTAAATAAGGATTCTAAATCATATTGATCCGGCAGATCATTAAAACTCAAATCAATATTTTTAATGCTTTGATTCAGCTTGACACAAATTAAATCAGACAACAAGTATTCAAACATTTGACTGAAATCACTAAAACTCAGCGCTTTATTCCACTTGGTCGCAATTGCCATCGGCATATTTTTTTGCTTGACCAGTTTCATCCAGTCATGGACAAAATCCTGACGCGAGTTCAGCCATTCTTTTTGCGCCAATTCCACCGCTTGCAGCGGCATATGATTGGATAAGTTCATCAGCAGCTGATGCATCTGCAAATCACTGTCAGGCAGATGTTCATGTAAATACGCTTCCGCCTGACTGGCGCTGATGCGGTCTAAGGCAAAATGCTGCAATCGGCTGCGGATGGTTGCCGGGAGCTTGAGATAATGATCGGCCAGCAGGATAATGATAATCCGCTCACCAGGCTCTTCTAAGGTTTTCAGCAGCGCATTCGCTGATGCAATATTCAGCGCTTCCGCCGGCTCAATCACCACAACACGCCAGCCGTCTACCGTCTGCTGCACAAACGGCAGCAGGTCGCGGATTTTTTCAATTTTAATTTTGGCATTTTGCTTTTTATTGTCGTCATCGGTACTGATGTGCACATAGTTCGGATGCGTATCCGACTTCAGCCATTGGCAGCTGCCGCAGACACCGCAGGGCTGATTTTTTTCATGCCTGTTCTGACACAGCACCCATGCCAAAAAATTTTGCGCAAAAGCATGCTTGCCGCAGCCCTTTTTTCCATAGAACAGCAAACCGTGGCCCAATTGAGGAAAACGGCCTGTCAGCGTATCCCAGACACCCTGCTGCCAAGGATAAACCTGCGCCTTGATTTCTTTTGACATGAACAATGCTGTCCTTTATTCGAAGCAGGAAACATCCATTTGATTCAAACGGTCTAAATCAGCCTGAGTATCCACACCCGGCGGCAAATTCGCCTCGGCAACAGTAATGGCAATGCGGTGCCCATTTTCCAGCACCCGCAGCTGTTCCAAACTTTCCAATTTTTCCAGCAGCCCCATGTCCCATGTCACATATTCCTGCAGCAGCTTCACGCGGTAGGCGTACAGCCCCAAATGACGGTATGCGTGCTCATGCAGCTTCTGCTCTGCCTGCTTAGCGCCATCACGGTCATAAGGAATGGTTGCACGGCTAAAATACAGCGCCTGATTGTGCTTAGACATCACCACTTTAACAATGCTGTCACGCTGAAACTCTTCCAAGTGATGAATCGGTTCACAGAGCGTAGACATGGATGAAGCAGGCTGATCTTCCAGCAGCTGCGCAACCTGTTTCACCAAAAGCGCAGGCAGCAACGGTTCATCGCCCTGCACATTGACAATAATATCGTCTGCATCCCAGCCTTTAATGCGGGCAACTTCACTTAAGCGGTCGGTGCCGGACGGGTGTTCAGCAGAGGTCAATACAACGTCCACACCTTCTGCACGGCAGACGTCAGCAATGCGCTCATCATCTGTTGCTACGCACAAGTCATCAAAACCGGCAACTTTTTTGGCCTGATCGGCAACCCGTAAAATCATTGGACGGCCGTGAATCTCCAGCAAAGGCTTGCCCGGCAAACGCGAACTGGAAAAACGTGCAGGAATAACAATATGTTTCATCAATTTAAGCCTTCATCTAGTAGGATGCCCAGCTGTTTCAGCTGCTGATGCAATATTTCATAGCATGCTGGCGACAGCACAGCATCAACCGGCACCACCCAAATTTCCCGCTGAAAATCTGGATTCCGCCGGAGCAGCGGCAAAATTTTCACCGCATCTTTTTCTGTGGTAATAATGGGATTGCCGTCTTCAAACTGCAAATCTTCAATTTCGTATTCGTGATGATCTGGAAATTCATGACATTGGAATTGATGCACGCCCATGCTTTCCAGCGTGTTATAAAAGCGCTGCGGAAAGCCAATCCCTGCAACCGCATAAAAATCAGCATGTGCATCAAAGGTTTTCTGCATGCCTTCATTCAGCAGATAAGGCGCAGCTTGCGCCAAATGCATATTCATCGGCAGTTTCGGCTGCGCTGCATGCTCTATAACGGTAGCACCCTGCAAACGGCTTTTCGGTTCACGCAGAAAACCTTCCGGCAGCATCTTTTCATTGCCCAGCCCGCGGTTGTTATCCAACACAATCCATTCGATTTGACGTTCAAGCGCCCAGTGCTGCAAGCCGTCATCACAAATAATTAAATCTAAAGCATGCTTGGACAGCAGCAGCTCAATGCTTTTTTGCCGGTTTGGCCCAACCGCCATCGGGACACCTGTGGACTGCACAATCAGCGCCGGCTCATCACCTGCCATTTCTGCATCAACATCCAGCCCAACATAGGCTGAAAAAGGCCCTTTGCCGCCATAGCCGCGGCTGATTACGCCAACACGCACATTTTTCTTTTGCAGGTATTTCACCAAATGAATCAGCAGCGGTGTTTTGCCGCTGCCGCCGACAGTAATGTTGCCAATCACCATGACTGGCACCGGCGCTTTATAGCTTTGCTTTAAACCGGCTTTATACAGCCCTTTATTCAGCAAAAAACCGCCGCGATACAGCCAAGACAAAGGCCGGAGCACAATTAGCCACTTCGCCTGGCTGTTCCAAGCATCCTGAATTAATTGCGCTGCAGACATTTACTGTTCCTCGAAATTGCGCTGATGCAGCTGATAGTATGCGCCGCGCTTTTCAATCAGCTCTGCATGAGAGCCTTGCTCAATAATTCTGCCTTTATCCATCACCACAATGCGGTCGGCATTTTCAATCGTTGACAGACGGTGCGCGATCACAACAGTAGTCCGGTCGCGCATCGCCGCATCGAAAGCTTGCTGGATATAATATTCAGACTCATTGTCCAGCGCGCTGGTCGCTTCATCTAAAATCAGGATCGGCGCATCTTTCAAAATCGCACGCGCAATGGCAATCCGCTGGCGCTGGCCGCCGGATAAATTCAAGCCCTGCGCGCCCAATGGCGTATCATAGCCCTGCGGCAAAAGCATGATAAAGTCGTGCGCATAAGCCGCTTTGGCCGCCGCAACAATCTGTTCATCCGTGGCGTTTTCCAGCTGGCCATACGCAATATTTTCACGCACAGTGCGGTTAAACAGCACCACCTGCTGATTCACCATCGAAATCTGACTGCGCAAGCTGTTCAGCTCAATCTCATGAATATCCAGCCCATCCAATGACAATTGGCCTGAACTGGTTTCTTGATAGCGCAGCAGCAAATTCACCAAAGAGGTCTTGCCGGCACCGGAGCGCCCAACCAAAGCCACCGTTTCACCGGCTTTCACCGAAAGGTTAAAATCATGCAGCGCATGATAGCCATCCGAATACACCAGATTGACATCTTTAAATTCGATATTGCCTTTCAAGACCGGAGTTAAGGTTCCGCTATTGTCTTCTTCCGGCATATCCAGCAATTCAAAGACTGAATGCGCTGCCGCCATGCCGCGCTGAATTTTTTCGTTCACATCAGTCAGCGCTTTAATCGGTTTGCTCAGCATGCCCGCAGCGGTAATATAAGCCACAAATTGGCCCGCTGACGTATCCTGCATAATTTCCGGACGCAGCGCGATATACATCACAATGGCCAAAGGAATAGACATGATCAGCTGCACAACTGGACTGTTCAGCTGCTGCACCACCACCATCTTCATGCCGCGGCGCAGGTTTTCCATGGAGCTTTCATAAAAGCGCTTTTGCTCATAGTCCTGTCCAGAAAACCCTTTCACCACCACATTGCCGTTTACTGTTTCCTGCACCACATGGTTCACATCCCCCATGGTGTCCTGAACTTGACTGGACAGCTTGCGCATGCGCTTGGATGCTTTGCGGATCAATAAGCCAATTAATGGTGCAAAAATCAGGATAATCGCGGTTAAACGCCAATTGCTGTAAATCAGATAGCCAATGAGGCCAATAGTAATGAGGCCCTGCTGTAAAATCGTGCGCAATGACTCCGTAGAGGCTGCTGTCAGCTGTTCTACGTTGTACATAATCTTTGCAGTAATATGGCCGCTGGAATTATCCAGATAGTACTGTGACGGCAAACGCATGAGTTTTACGAACACTTCCTGACGGATATTGAAAATCAAATTTCTTGAAATCACCGCTGTATAGTAGCCGCCAATAAAGGTGCCTAGGCCGCGGAAGAACATTAAGAGAATGACTAAAACTGGAAATAACGATGTAAAACCCTGATCGCGGTTCTGAATTGCATTAATGATCTTTTCGAGCAATTTAGCGACAGAAACTTCTGTTGCCGCGTTGATGGCAAAGCCAATCACGACAAAAATCGCCAACCCCCAAAAAGGCTTTAAATAACTTAACAGGCGCAGATAAACTTTTACATCGTGCTTCACTAATAACCTCGAGACGGTACTTTCGTACTGATATTCACATTCACAAAGCCTAATTGGCCGGCAACATCCATCACGCGGATCACATCCTGATGAGCTGCTTTTGCATCGGCTGCAATAATAAACATTAAATCACGGCGATCATTGGCAATCTGTTTAATTGCCGTATTTAAATCTGCGGCTTCCTTGCTTGAAAGCGATTGGCCATTCACAGAATAATGCCCAGATGAATCTACAACAACTTCTATCTTTTGATCAAACTGCTTAGGCGGAACGCCCTGCGCATCCGGCAGGGTCAAGTTCATCCGGCTCATTTGATTGAACGTTGTTGAAAGCAGTAAAAAAACCAAGATAAACAATAAGCAGTCAATCATTGGCGTTAAGTTAATATGTATGTCTTCAACTTGCCTGCGCTTAAATTTCATTCGGCCGCCTCAGCTTGCTTTTTGCAAATCTTGTGCTGCTTCATCAGATTTGTTTTGATAAAAAAGCGATGCATGAAACAGTGTAGCCTGCTGTTCAAGCTCTGCAATATATTCTTGCACCAGACGCTGGAAATAGCGGTGCGCAAACAGTGCAGGAATGGCAATAAACATGCCGGCAGCAGTCGTAATCAATGCCTTGGAAATACCCGGCATCATCAATACTGGATCACTGTTGGTGCCGATATCAATCATCAAAAATGATTCGATAATGCCGATGACCGTCCCCAGCAGCCCCAAGAGCGGCGCAACCGCACTGAGCGTGCCCAGAAAATTGATATTTTTTTCCAAATAGCCAATTTCCTGCGATGCTGCCACCTCCATTTGCGCCAGCGCAAACTTTTCCGTTTTATTTTTATTGCGGAAACCTGCGGCAAAAATACGGCCCAGCGTACTGCGCTGCAAATTTTGGTCCTGCGTCAAGGCTTGAACGGCCTGCTCTGCGGTTTGCTCTTGGCTTATCAGCAGCGCTTTTGGCAATACCATGGTTTTTTTTAAGCGGATAAAACGCTCAATAGAAATGGCAATGGTAAAGATTGAACATAAAACCAGCGGCAGCATGAGCCACCCGCCGGCTTTGACTAATTCCCACATTTGATTTTCCCCAATAAATCGAATTATAAAATTAATCAGCTAAACAAATATTTAAAATACCATCCAGCTCTTCCAGCGAATGGTAATTAATCACCAGCTTGCCTTTGCCTTGCTTGTTGTGATCTATTTTAACCTCAGCGCCGAATCGGTCTGACAGGCGCTGTGAAAGCTGCTGAATATCTGAAGCCACCGCCTGCTTTTCTTTTGCTTGTTTCGGTGTGCTTAAATCTCGAACCAGCTGTTCGGTTTGACGCACAGAAAGGCTCTTTTCAATCACCGTTTCTGCAACTTTCATTTGGTCTTTGGCTTTCAGCGTCAGAATTGCGCGCGCATGCCCCATATCGAGAAGGCCCTGCTGCATGAAATCCTTCACTTCTGCTTCCAAGCTCAATAAACGCAATAAGTTACTGACCGTTGTACGCGCCTTACCGACAGTGTCAGCTATTTCCTGATGGCTCAAGCCAAATTCTTCATGAAAACGCTGTAACGCCATCGCTTGGTCAATTGGGTTTAAGTCCTGACGCTGAATGTTTTCAATCAATGCTAAGGCAATTGCAACCTGATCACTTAAGTCACGTACAATCGCTGGAACTTCTGTGAGTCCAGCCAATTGCGCAGCACGCCAGCGGCGTTCACCTGCAATAATTTCGTAGGGATGTTTATCATCATCAATTGGACGTATCACAATTGGCTGCATCACACCATGTTTTTCAATGGATGCAGCAAGCTCCTGCAAGTCCTGCTCATTGATAAAACGGCGCGGCTGATATTCGCCGCGCTGCAATAAATGCACATCTATTTGCTTCAGCTGACCATGATCCAAAGCCTGCGCTTCCAATTGTAATTTTTCTTTTTGGATGGAACCAAGTAAGGCATCCAAACCACGGCCTTTTGCTAATCCGCGTTTTTTTGTGGTCATGCTTTACTTCCTTTCTTTACTTTGCTTTTTTTCAACATCTCAGCTGCTAAATTCAGATACGCAACTGCACCTTTAGAACTTTTTTCAAAATAAATGACTGGCAGGCCATGCGCCGGCGCTTCTGCAAGGCGCACGTTGCGCGGAATCACAGTTTCATACAGTTTTTTGCCGAAATACTGTTCCAGCTCTGCAGATACATCCCGCGTCAAGGCATTCCGGCCATCAAACATGGTGCGCAGCACACCGATCACCTGCAATTCAGGGTTCAGCGCCTGCTGAATGCGGTCGATGGTTTGGGTTAAATCCGCCAAGCCTTCCAAGGCATAGTATTCACACTGCATTGGAATCAAAACGCCATCCACCGCAGCCAAAGCATTTACTGTAATCAAGCTCAGGCTCGGCGCGCAGTCCACAATAATGTAGTCAAATTTATCTTCAATTTGCTGCAAGGCATCACGCAGGATAAACTCACGGCCGTCCTGCTCAGCAATCGCCAGCTCCACACCGGCCAAATCACGGTTTGCGCCCAGCACTTTATAGCCGACTTCGGCACGGATAATCGCTGTTTCAATCGGCATCTCGCCCAGCAGCACATCGGTAATGGAATACAGCAATTCATTTTTCTGAATGCCTGAACCCATTGTCGCATTGCCTTGCGAATCCATATCCACCAGCAATACGCGTTTTTTCAGCACAGCCAGAGATGCAGCTAAATTTACTGCGGTTGTAGTTTTACCGACACCACCTTTTTGGTTCGCAATCGCAATAATCTGTGCCATGGTAAACCCCAGTCCTTAGAAATAATTAAATACGTTTCAACAAAAGCAAATGACGCTGCTCATCCAGGCGCGGCACATTCAGCTCGATAATATCGCAGCTGAACTGATCTTTAAACGCTTCAACTTCATCACTTGGAATCAGCCCTTTCATGGAAGCGATGATGCTTTGCTCATGCATGAATGGAATCGATGCATTGATAAAGTCGGTTAAAGATGCAAAAGCGCGGCTGGTGATGACATCAAATTTGCCCAGCTCATTAATGCTGTCTTCATTTTCGACACGTGTTTGGACAGCAATCACATTTTTTAGTTTTAGATCAGCAATAAACTGCTTCAAAAATCGGATTTTCTTGCCGTTTGAATCCAGCAAAACGCACTCGCGCTCCGGCTGGCATAAAGCAATGATCATCCCCGGCATGCCGCCGCCTGTACCTATATCCAAAAGACGGCCTTGCGGCAAATCTTTTAAAATACTTAAGCTGTCCAAAAGATGCTTCACCAGCATTTCTTTCGGATCGCGGATGGCCGTCAAATTATAGGCTTTATTCCACAGCACCAGTGCATCCTGATACTTGAGCAATAAATTCAATGCCTCATCGCTCAGGTCTAGACCCAGCGCCTGACTGCCCTGCTTAAGTTCTTTAAAAAACGTGTGCATTACAATAACGTCTCGAAAAAGTTAGATGGAAGTATACCGATTTATCCTGCCTGTCACAGCAGGATGTGTTTAGCGAATATGCACTTAAGCGTACATCCCCTCACGAATCTGGAGATCCAGTGCGCTTAATCGCTCAGGAGTGCCAACATCTACCCAAGCTGCCTGCATTTTTTCTGCCGAAATTTTTCCGTTCAGCATGGCTTCTTTGAGTAATGGCGCCAATGGACGCTTGCCCTGTTCCAGTCCATCAAACATTTTGGGATGCAGGACCGCGACACCGCTATAAGTCAGCGCTTCGCCATCATGCGCCTGATCAAAGGTATAGGCGCGCCCTTTTGCCAAGGTAAAATCACCTTTTTGATGCTGCGGCGGATTGGTCACAAATACCAAGTGCGCCAGATCATTCGACAGCTGAACATCCAGCAGCGATGCAAAATCAAAAGTCGTCCACACATCGCCATTGACTAAAATAAAAGGTTCCGCACCCAGCAGCGGCAAAGCATTAATAATGCCGCCGGCTGTTTCCAGGCCTTCTTCTTCGCGTGTCCAGCGGATATTCACCCCAAACTGCGAACCATCGCCCAATGCGCCAATCAGCACATCCGCCAGCCAAGCCGAATTGATGATGATTTCAGTGACACCAATGTCTTTTAGCTTTTCGATATGCCAAACAATCAGCGGCTTGCCGCCGACTTCAAGCAAGGGTTTCGGCTTATACAATGTTAGCGGACGCATGCGATTGCCCAATCCCGCCGCTAAAATCATCGCTTTCATTATGCTGCAACCTCATAGGCGCCATATTTGGCTTCAAATTTTGGCAATACTTTAGCTTGAATAAACTGCATAAACGGTTGTAGTTCTGCATACGGCTTGCTTTCTTCCAGCAAATACCACATCACACGCGGCAAATCCTTTAAGTAGCCTGACTTGCCGTCACGTTCAAACAGACGCACAAAAATGCCGAGAATTTTAATGTGGCGCTGAATCGCCATAAAGTCGGCATCTTTTTTGAACTGCTCAAAATCACGGCCTTCTTTGGCAGCAGCTGGCAGCAGGTCATAGAAAGTCTGGAACCAGCTATAAACACGCTCAGGATTCCACTGCACATAGGCATCACGGGTAATGGATATCAGATCGTAAGTATCTGCGCCAATCACGGCATCCTGAAAATCAATCACGCCCTGCTCTTTTTCTTCCGCCAGCACCATCAAATTGCGGCTATGGAAGTCACGGTGCACGATTACTTGCGGCTGCGCTAAAGCGGCATTGGCTAAGATGGCAAAAGTGCGCTTAATTAACGCGCTTTCATCTGCTGTCGGCTCAATCTTCAAAGATGGAAGCAGCCAATCGGTCAGCAGCGCCATTTCGGACAGCAGCTTTTCATAGGAATATTCAGGAAAATGATTCACGCCATCAATTGACTGCAATTGAATCAATTGCGCAAAACTTTGCGCATAATGACTGTCTACTGTTTCATCAGTTAACAGCGTGGAGAGTAAAACATCACCAAAATCTTCCAGCAAAAGAAAGCCTTGATCGAGGTCTTTGGCCACGATATGCGGCACGCGCACGCCGTTGGCATCAAAAAATTCGTCAATCGTCACAAAAGGCACACAATCTTCTTTTTCTGGAGGTGCATCCATGAGCATAAATGTTTTATTATTCAATTTGATTCGTGCATAACGACGGAAGCTTGCATCGCCTGCTAAAAAATGAGTTTCAAATTGATCTGAACCAAGTACAGACGCAATCCATGATTGTATCGATTGTTCACGTTGTGTATTCATTTGCGATAAATTCTAATACAGGCTGAGTTTTTAAAGTGCTAAGTGTAGCTACTTATCAACTTTTTCTCTATGATGCGACAATAATTAATTGCGATAAAGCATTCTTGGTTAATGAGACAAATGAAGCATCAGTTTAAATTTAATCCTTTAGCGACTGCGATCTTAACCCTTCTTTGCGGCAGCTCAGTATCAAGCTATGCGGCATCGCCAGTTTCTGCGCAAAATGACTCAGAACAATTAAAACAGACGGTTTCTGAAGCCTATCCTGGGCAAAATTTCTTTGAGCAATACTATGTCGACAAGTCAGCGCCAGAAGCGCAGCAGCGCGCTGGCCATAAGCTCAGTTCAGCATATTGCCAAGGCGCTTGGATTACCCCGGTTTCTCCAGATGTCAAACCTGTTCCAGCTGATCAGGCGACCTCTACGGTAACAGCAGATTACGGCCATTTCGACCCAAATGGCGACTCCATTCTTGAAGGCAATGTCATCATTGATCAGCAAGGCCGTCAAATCCGCGCAGACCAAATTAAAATTGATAAAACCCAAACGTATGCGAATGCTTCAGGCCATGTGCAAATGGCGCAGGCTGGCTTGCTGTCACAAAGTGATTCCATTAATTACAATTTAAAGACGCAGCAAGGCGACCTCAGCAACAGTCTTTATATTGCTGAACAGTCTCATGCTCACGGCAGCGCCGAAAAAATTTCACGCACCTCAGATCAGACGGTTGAACTGGAAAATGCCACTTACAGCACTTGCCCTCCTGGCGAAAAGGCCGCATGGAAAATTCAAGCCGATAAAATCAAGCTGAATCAGGAAACTGGCCGCGGTGAAACAACCGGCACCAAACTGTATGTGAAAGATGTGCCTGTCATGGCGGTTCCATACTTCAACTTCCCGATTGATGACCGCCGCACCACAGGGATTCTGACGCCAAGCTTTGGCTTCACCAATGACGGCGGCATCGAGCTGGGTGTTCCGGTTTATTTAAACCTTGCGCCAAATTATGATGCAACCATTACGCCGCGCTTCATTGGCGACCGCGGCCCAATGCTGGAAGGCGAATTCCGCTTCCTGACGGAAAACTTCGGCAAAGGCATGGTCTGGGGCGGATATCTGCCTTCAGATAAAAAATATGACAAGCAAGACCGTAAAGATTTGCATGTTTTGCACAAATGGGATCTGAATGATCAGTTCAGCACCAATTTGGATTTCAACTATGCTTCGGACAAAGACTACTTTACCGACTTAAACAATAATCCAAACTCTAAAACCGACTTAAACCTGCGCCGCGCTCTGGAACTGAATTATAAAAACGGCATTCCTGGCTTAAAAGCGCAGCTGAAAGTTGAAGACTTCCAGACGCTGGATAAAACCGTTTCTGACGAAGACCGCCCTTACGCGCGCTTGCCGCAGTTCTTGCTGAATTATAAACACGGCAACCCGCTGGGCCTGCAATACGAATTCAATCACGATATTGCATACTTCAAAAAAGACATCAGTGATTTCAGCGCCTACGCAAACAATCAAAACCGTACTTTTGAACCAAGCGGCACACGCATTTACAACGATTTCAGCGTCCGCTATAACTACCGCAATCCGTGGTCATTTGTGGTTCCGCAAGTTTCCGTGCGCAACGTCAACACATTCTTTGATACAGACACCGTGCAGTTTTATCAAAACAATGGCGCGACAAATACGGATTCCACATCTTCAAATGAAACCAAATCCATTATCGTGCCGCAGTTCACCTTGGATGCCGGCCTGATTTTTGAAAAGCAAGGCAAATACCTGCAAACCCTGACACCGCGCGCATTTTATGCTTATGCGCCTTACCGGGACCAGAACGGCCATCCAAACTTTGATTCAACAAGCGCATCCATCAGCTATGATCAACTGTTCAGCCCATACCGCTTCTATGGACATGACCGCTTAGAAGACAATAACTTCGCATCTTTAGGCTTAAGCTACAGCCTGTTTGATGAAATCGGTTTAGAGCGTTTGCGCGCCAGCGTAGGCCAAAGCTACTATTTTGAAGACCGCCGCGTCACCCTCAACAACACTGCGGATGAGTTTGACCGTGAGCGCCATACAGGCCCCGTCGTAAACCTGTCCAGCCAGCTGTCTGAACGCTTCCGTGTCAGCGCAAATGGCGCATGGATGTCAAATGGCGATAACGTACAGCGTGACGTGCAGCTGTATTACACCGGTGATCAAGGCAATCTATACAACGTCGGCTATTTTAACCGCCGCTATTTACCAAACCGCCAAGATAGCTATGACCAAGTTGTGGCCTCTTTCATTCAGCCAGTACACAACAACTGGCGCCTGGTCGGCCATGCGCAATATGACGTGGACAACAGCGTTGCCCGTGAATATCTGCTGGGCGTGAACTATGAATCATGCTGCTGGGGCGTTTCTGTATACGGACGCTCTTATTACAACGATTTAGACAACGTCAATGATGACAGCGTAAAAGCAAAACGCGCCATCATGGCCGAATTTACCCTGAAGGGCTTAGGTGGTTTCAACAATAAACTTTCTTCCTTATTAGAAACCCGTGTTTTAGGCTTTAATAATATCAATCAAAATTGGACAGAACGTTAATGAAGACACTACAGTTAAAACGCGTTTTTAAAGCGACAGCACTTGCTATTTGCCTTTCTGCATCCGTACCGACCTTTGCTGCTCAGCCTAAAGATGAAGTTGTTGCTGTTGTGGACAATAGCGTAATTCTGCGCAGTGATTTAGAGCAAAGCATTGCCGAAGTAAAACATCAGCTGGAAGCGCAAAAGAAAACTGTTCCTCCTGAACAGTATTTGCAGCAGCAGGCTTTAGAGCAGTTGATTGTCCGTCAGGCGCAGCTTGAGCAAGTCAAACGCTACAATATTAAGCCAGATGAAAAAAGCTTAAACGAAGCTGTATTGAAAGTAGCGCGAGACTCTGGTTCACCAAGCCTCGAAGCGTTCCAGCAAAAACTGGACAAAATCGCGCCGAATACGTATGCATCTTTGCGCGGCCGCATTGCTGAAGATTTAGCGATCAACCGCCTGCGTCAGCAAATTGTCACTTCGCGCATTCACATCAGCGATGCCGATGTGAAAAACTTCCTAAACTCGCCGCAAGGCCAAGCCGCAATGGGCAACCAAGCGCATGTGCTGCACGTCCGCATTTCAGGCGATGACGCTGAAGCGAAAAAAATTGCCAAAGAAGTGAAAGCTGAGCTGGCCAACAGCAACGATGTTGCCGCAATCAGCAAAAAACTCTCTACTTCAACAGTCAAAGTTGAAGGTGCAGACATGGGCTTCCGCAGCTTGTCAGATATCCCTGCTGAGCTTGCTGCTCGCGTAAGCCCGCTGCAGGAAGGTCAAACCACTGAACTGATTCCTGTACGTGACGGCATCCATGTTTTAAAACTGGTGGAACGCAAAGGCGGCGAACAAAAAGCCATTGTGCCGCAATACCAGACCCGCCATATTTTAATTCAGCCATCCGAAGTCGTCAGCCCTGAAAATGCCAAACAGATGATTGACAGCCTCTACAGCCGCTTGCAAAAGGGCGAAGACTTCACGGTATTGGCCGCAACCTATTCTAACGATCCAGGCTCTGCACGTGACGGCGGCAGCTTAGGCTGGGTTACTCCCGGCACCATGGTTCCAGAATTTGAAGAGCGCATGAAAAATACGCCTAAAGGCCAAGTCAGCGAACCATTCCAGTCGCAATTCGGCTGGCATATCCTTCAAGTTACAGATACCCGCCAGCAAGATATGACCAAAGAATATCAAGAACGCATGGCGCGCCAGCTGTTAGGCGAACGCCAGTTTGATGCTGAGCTGGACAGCTGGCTGCGTGAAATCCGCAACAATGCCTTTGTGGATATTAAAGACCCAAGCTTAGATCGTAAAAAGAATAAGTCTTAAGGTCCGCTCCAAAACAAAAAACCAGCTTAAAGGCTGGTTTTTTTATGCTTGCTTCATGGTTGCGGCCTGATTTTGCTGCGAAAACCAAGGCATAAAAAAAGCCTCTTAACAAAGAGGCTTTTTTTAACACTCAATTAACGATTATTTTCGTCATCTTGAGAATCTTCAAACTTAGTTTCACCTTCGAAACCAGTTGATTGACCGCCGAAGCCGCCTTGACCGCCGAAGCCGCCGCCTTGACCGCCGAAGCCGCCTTGACCGCCGAAGCCGCCGCCTTGACCGCCGAAGCCGCCTTGACCGCCGAAGCCGCCGCCTTGACCGCCGAAGCCGCCTTGGCCGCCGAAGCCACTGCCTTGACCGCCGAAGCCGCCTTGACCGCCGAAGCCGCCTTGGCCTTGAGCGCCGCCGAAGCCGCCTGCACCTTGTGCACCAGCTGGAGCGCCAGCAGGACGCGGATTACGCGCTGGAACAACTGTTGAAATCGCGTGCTTATAAACCATTTGGCTTACAGTATTTTTTAATAAAACCACATACTGGTCAAAAGACTCGATATGGCCTTGTAATTTAATGCCGTTCACAAGGAAAATAGATACTGGAATGCGTTCTTTACGGAGAGAATTTAAGAACGGATCTTGTAAAGTTTGACCTTTAGACATGTTATAACTCCAAAAAAAAAAATTAAAAATCAGCGCAAAAACTACCTTTATTTTTCAATTAAAAATTATAAAAAAGGCAGTAGCTAAATTTTGCTTTATCCGTGGCAGTTTCGCAAGTCTTCTTGTGCCTGCTCAATCGTAAAATATGTAGTAAATTTATGCTTTTCTTGCAAAGATCTTAACCAAGTATATTGACGTTTAGCAAGTTGTCGTGTCGCAAAGAGCGCCTTATCTTCCATTTCAGCCCTTTTTTCGCCACTTTGGTCACTATTCCTTAGAAATTCCAACGCTTGCCGGTATCCAACTGAACGCATTGAAGGCAGATTTTCATCTAAATCGTATTTTCTCATCAAGCCTTCCACTTCATTTAAAAATCCGATATCCCACATAATTTCCAACCGCTTTTCGATGCGTTTGTGCAATTCTAATCGATCAGGCATTAAAGCATAATTATGAAAATTGTACTTATATGGTAAGTTTTTAGGCTGCTCGGCCTGCAATTGCGTAATCGGCACGCCAGTCAGCTTAAACACCTCCATCGCCCGGATAATCCGCTGCTTATCACTGACTTTAAATTTCTGCCCGGCCAAAGGATCGGCGAGGCACAATTCGGCATAAACCGCCTCCCAGCCTTCTGCAGCGCCTTTAGCTTCAATCTCGGCCCGCACTGCATAATCTGCGCTTGGCAAATTAGACGACAGCCCTTCCAGCAGCGCCTTGAAATACAGCATTGTGCCGCCGACTAAAATCGGTGTTTTGCCGCGCGCATGCGTATCGTCAATCAATGCGCTGGCATCCTCCACGAATTGCGCTGCAGAGTACACTTCCAAAGGGCTGATAATATCGATCAGATGATGCGGATAGCGCGCCTGCTCCTCTTTTGTCGGCTTGGCTGTGCCGATATCCATATCTTTAAATACCAGCGCAGAATCGACGGAAATCAGCTCAAAATTGCCTTGTTCATACAGCTGGCATGCCAATGCGGTTTTCCCGCTTGCAGTAGGCCCCATTAAATTGATGACCGGCAGTTGGTTGGACATGTCGCGTTACTCTCCCCGAGCAAATAATTTATCAAGCTGCGCCAATGGAAATGCGCGCCATGTCGGGCGCCCGTGATTGCATTGGCTGGCAAACTCGGTTTGCTCCATTTGGCGGAGCAAGGCATTCATTTCTGATAGGCTGAGAATGCGGTGCGCGCGCACCGCACCATGGCAGGCCATGCCTGCTAAAATTTGATCGCGTTTTTGCAGCAAGCCTTGAGCCTGATCATTGGGATCTAAATCATTCAGCAATTCTGGGATCAGCGCATCAAAATCCGCTTTATGCAAAATGGCCGGCACTCCGCGCACAATCACCTGCTCATCGCCATACTGATCAATGTCCAGCCCCAAGCGCTCCAGCTGTTCTTTCAAATCATCAATCCGCGCTGCCTGCATGCGGCTGATCGGCACAACTTTAGGAATCAGCAGCTGCTGTGAGGTCCAGAATTCAGGCTTATCCCATGCCAATTTCATTTGCTGCAGCACAATCCGCTCATGCGCGGCATGCATATCAACAATAATCAGCCCTTCGGTATTTTGCGCCAAAATATAAATGCCATGCAGCTGCGCAATGGCAATCCCTAAAGGATGCTCATCGACTTTTTGCGCAATATGATTTTCTAAGGATTGATGCGCAAAGGCTTGGCCATCCACCGCTTCCTCTGCACTTGTTGCAGAAGCATCACGCAATGGCGCCAAATAGCTTTGCAAAGCATTATTCAGCTTTTGTGAACCGACATATTGCGATGAATAGCCGGAAGCATAGCTTGATGAGGCATGCTGCGCGGCAGCAGGCGGCACATAAGACACAGACTGCGGCTGCGCTGAGCTGAAATCACTGAGTCCATCTGAAGCAAATGAAGCGTCTGTCACGCCTGATGCAGCATGTTCTCCAGCGGGCACAGCCTGTGCAGGCTTATGCAGCTGGAACTGTTCCTGATAGCGCGGCTGCGGCTGATATGCCTCTTCTGCAGCTGCATGCTCATCCTGCTTCATTGCAGAGGACAGTTCTGCGGATGCCGTTTGAAACTGCGATAAGGTCGCTTTGGCATAATGGCGCACAAACTCATGCACTTCACGCTGATTCAAAAAGCGGATTTCATGCTTGGTAGGATGCACATTGACATCAATATTTTCTGGATCAACTTCCAAAAACAGCAGATAGCCCGCATGCTGATGGCCATGCAAAATGCCGTCATAGGCCATGCGCAGCGCATGCGAGATAGTTTTGTCTTTCACAATGCGGCCATTCACATACACATACTGCAAATCAGCCTGCGCCCGCGCGTCCGATGGATGCCCCAGCCAGCCGCTTAAACGCATGCTGACGCTGTCGGCATCGATCCAATAGGCATTTTCAGTGAAAGCACGGCCCAGCAATTGCTGCACGCGCTGAAAACGCAGCTCGCCGCTGTCTGCGACAGGCAAATTCAATTTAATGCTGCTGTTGTGTTCTAAAACGAAACGGATATCAAAATGCGTCAACGCTAAACGGCGCACAATCTCTTCGATATGGCCGAATTCGGTGCCTGGTTTTTTTAAAAATTTCCGGCGCGCAGGCACATTGAAAAATAAATCCTGCACGCGGATTTGCGTGCCTTTGGCTGCGGCGACGGCTTGAATTTCCTGATGATCAAAGGCCGTGCCATTGACTTCGACCTGATAGCCCACACCGTCCTGATCTTGGCTGCTGGTCAGGGTCAGCCGCGAAACAGCAGCAATTGACGCCAAGGCCTCACCGCGGAAGCCTAAACTGACGATGGCCTGCAAATCTTCAGCGGTTTGAATCTTGCTGGTGGCATGGCGCATGACGGCCAAAGGCAAATCTTCAGGATGAATGCCGCGGCCATTGTCGATGATTTCGATCAGCGTGCTGCCGCCTTGCTCCACGCGGACAATCAGCTCGGTGGCTCCGGCATCAATTGCATTTTCCAGCAGCTCTTTCACCACCGACGCCGGACGCTCAATCACTTCACCGGCAGCAATCTGGTTGGCTAAGGCGGGATCAAGGGTGCGGATTCGGCGTGCGCTGATATCATTCATCATACAAAACGTTTCTCTAGAGCCTGCTGCAATGATTCAGAAGATGACGTCAGAATTGCTGTACGAAGCACATTGTCTTCTGATTTTTCGATATTAATAATTAAATCTGCTGCTGGAATTTCATCTGCGCCTTTAGACGGCCATTCAAATAAAAACAGCGCATCCGGTGTTTCCAAATAATCACGGATGCCCATCAATTCCAATTCATAGGGGTCGTTTAAGCGGTACAGATCAAAGTGAAAAATGTCTTTGCCTTGAACGGTATAAGGCTCAACCAGCGTATAGGTCGGGCTTTTAACGGCACCCTGATGCCCCATGGCCTGCAGCCAGTGCCGCGTCAGCGTGGTCTTGCCTGCGCCCAAATCACCGATTAAATAAATCACGCCGGCAGTAAAATGCTTTGACAAAACTTCTGCTAGGTTTTGTGTATCTTCTTCATTATTTAAAGCCAGATTAAATGAATGCTGCATACTGCTCACGACATGTACTTAAAGAGCAAATATGATAGCATCGCAAGGCTTGAAAAGCCTATTTCTCTGCGCTGGATTGTGTATTTTTTATATGTCCGCCGCTTCAGCCCTTTGTGTAAAGTGAACCGCCGCCGATCATGAGCTCTGCCGAATTTATCCCGCCTATGCTGCAAGGCGTCAGCGCCAGCAAAGTGTTTTTAAAGCCTTCGCCGGACGCCATCCACCGCATTTATGATTATTTATGCGCGCAGTTTCCGCATATTGAAGCCGCAGAATGGCGGCAGCGTTTTCAGGATGGCTTGATTTATGATGCACACGGCCTAAAACTGCAGGCGCACAGCCCTTTTCAAGCCAACAGCCATGTCTTTTATTACCGCTTTTTAAAGCATGAAATTCATGTGCCTTTTGAGCATCAGATCCTATTTGAAAATGAGGATTTGATGGTGATTGATAAACCGCACTTTCTCACCATGAGCCCAACCGGCCAATATGTGCAGGAAACCTTGCTGGTGCGGCTGAAAAATCAAACCGGCATTGAACAGCTGACGCCGATTCACCGCTTAGACCGTGAAACGGCAGGGATTGTGCTGTTTTCCAAGCGCGCAGAAAGCCGCGGCGCCTATCAGCAAATGTTTGCCGAACGCCAAGTGCAAAAGGCTTATCACGCTATTGCGCCTTATGCGCCTGAACTTGAATTTCCGCAAACCGTGCGTTTGCGCATGGACAAAGGCGAGCCTTTTTACACCATGCAGGTCACAGCAGGCGCGCCCAACAGCGAAACCGAAATTCAGCTGCTGGCACAGCATGGTGCATGGGCCAAATACCTGTTAAAGCCGCATACCGGCAAACAGCATCAGCTGCGGGTGCATCTCAATGCGTTGGGATTGCCGATCAGAAATGATCCGTTCTACCCTCAAGTTGCGCATAAGGCGGAGGATGATTTTTCCCAGCCTTTGCAGCTGCTGGCCAAGCACATTGAATTTAAAGATCCGCTGAGTTTGCAGGCCATGCAATTCAGTTCAAAGCAGGATTTAAATCTCGAACTTACACTGTAATACGCTTGTCATTACAGAATATTTGCTTTTTATGCGTTTAATTGTTGAAATTAGATCAGTTTTGATTAGAATAAATGCGAAAAGTTAAGTAATTTAAAGCTTTCTAAAATTATGAGAAAAACCGAAGTCTACCAAATCCGTCTTGATTCCCAAGAAAAAAAACAGGCCTTTGCTGTATTTAAGCAATTAGGGATTACACCTGCACAGGCTGTTCGGCTTTTTTTCAAGCAAGTGGTGCTGACCAAATCCATCCCCTTCTCTATTGAAAATCAAAACATTAATTTAGAGCAGCTGATTCGCCTGCGCAAATTAAAACAGCAGGATGCCAAAGCCATTCAGCCGGATTTAATCGGCGCTGAAGAACTGGCCAATATGTCTGAAAATGATCTGGTGATTGACGATGAACACATCGACTTGTTTGAAGAGCTGAATGCGATTTTGGGTGAAAGTGACAAAACTTAACACTGTCGCATTTACAAACAATTTAAAAATCATCCACTTTCGAAATTTCGCTATGCTTCATGTAAAGACATAAAAAATGCATGGAGTTCATAATGATTGTAAGACGCGCAGCAGAACAGGATCTGAACCAGCTCGCCGTACTTTTTGATGAATACCGTCAATTCTATGGCGCATCGTCCAATCCGGATTTATCTTACCGGTTTTTAAAACAGCGTTTTGACAATCAGCAAAGTGTCTTTTTCATTCATATTAAAGATGATGTCTTTACCGGTTTTGTCGTGCTGTATTTAGGCTTCTCTTCGGTCGCCTGTTCGACTTACTATATTTTAGATGATGTCTATGTCACGCCGGTTTACCGCCGCCAAGGCTCTGCCAAACAGCTGATTGATACCGCAATACTCTTTGCCCGTCATGAAAATGCGCTGCGCATTACGCTGGATACGCAAAAAAATAATTATCAGTCGCACCAGCTGTACGAAAAGATGGGCTTTGTGAAAGATGATGAATTTCAAACCTATCACTATTTCTTAAAATAGTTTTGAACAGCTGCCATCTTTTATAAAACTGCTAGTTAAACCCAAAATGACCGGTTTTTGCACGGAAGCCCTGATAAAGAATTTCATCCAGCCATCATTACTGGTCATCAAAAATCGCTGACCATAAAATCACAAACGATCAGAACAGCAGTCTTTTGATCTATCTTAGGCCTTATTCTCTGATTTTTGCCTGCTCAATCTGTTCAGCGGATAGATACACCCACTCGCCTTCCTGCAGATCATTCAGATCGGTTAAGTTCAGCTGGCCGATTTGCGCGCGGTGCAGCTGCTCCACTTTATTGCCAACCGCAGCCAGCATGCGTTTCACTTGATGATACACCCCTTGATGCACGGTCATTTGCAATTGATGCTCTGCCAAACGCTGCACATCCGTCGCGGCAAAAATACCGCTCTCATTGCGCAGCTCTACGCCCTGTTCCAGCTTTTCAGCTTGTTCTGGCGTTACCGGATCGGCGGTATGCATTTGATACACTTTGGCGACGTGCTTTTTGGGATGCGTCAGCGCCTGCAGAAATTGACCATCATCCGTCAGCAGCAGCAAGCCGGTCGTATCTTGATCTAAACGGCCCACGCACTGCAGTCCGCGGTTCATCAATACCTCATCAAAAAGCTCAAACACGCTGAAATGATGCGTCGCCTGATGCGAGCACTCATAGCCTTGCGGCTTATTCAGCGCAATATAGACTTTTTCACGGTAAAGATAATCTTCACCATAAACGCGGAATTCCAGCCCGTGCAGATCTGCTTTGTATTTTAAGTTATCAATGATTTCGCCATTGATTTGCACTGCGCCATTTTTAATCAGCTGCTGGCAGTACTTGCGTGAACCAAAGCCTTGCGATTGCAGCATTTTTTCCAACAACATTTCAGCACATCTCAAATTAATTACGAAAACCATGCGTATTCTAAAGGATGGCGCTGTGAAACCCAATCTTAAAGCGCTTAAATTGCTGCACCGCACAGCATCAGGTTTCCATCCCGCAGGCTGATTGGCATGCATGGCCCCTTTATGTACATAGAGCCCATGCGCCCGCAGACCGTGGAAAATTCAGCTATACTTGATCAAAAGATGCAAAGCCTTAATTTTTCTGATGACTCTCTCCAGCCTAGATTTAAATCTGATAGTTTTACTTATTTTATTGGCCTGCGGCGTATTCAGCCACAATACTGCTGTCACCATTGCGGCGGGAGTTTTGATTGTTTTCAGGATTACGCCGTTAAGTGAGTTTTTCCCATTTTTGCAGCAGCATGGCTTAAATATTGGGATCATTATTTTAACCATTGGTGTGCTGACGCCGATTGCCAGCGGCAAAATTCCGGGTGAAGCGATTTTAAAATCATTTATGAGCTGGAAATCGTTGCTGGCTATTGCCATTGGCCTGCTTGTGGCTTGGCTGGGCGGCCGCGGCGTCAAATTGATGTCGAATCAGCCGGATATTGTCGCTGGACTGCTGATTGGCACAGTCGCTGGTGTAGCCGTGCTGCGCGGCGTGCCTGTGGGGCCTTTAATTGCGGCGGGGATTTTGTCGCTATTGATTGGAATTGGACAATAGCATCATCATCCTATTTAACGGCTTAACTGCGTCTTTCCATTGCAGCTCCTGAAAATAATTTCGCACTGAGTATGATGCCTGCTGCTGATAAAACAGCCATGGTAATCCCCGCTGCTGACCAGCTGCCGGAGGCAGTAACCAGCCATGCGATGCACGGCGGTATGACAAATTGTGAAATTGCAGAAATTTGTAAAATTAAGCCGATAGTCGTGCTGATAGCGGCTGGATTTGGCGCAGCATAAAAGGCCTGAGCAAAAACGTTGGCAGCAACCAATCCGCCCCATAAGGAAAAATTAAATACCAAGGCAAATTGCGCAATGAACGGCAAATGCGCTTTAAACATATAAAAACTCAGCGCGCAGAAGAGCAGCACAGCAAAACCTGTTTGGACTAAAGTTTTAGCTTTAAAACCGCGCTGCAGCAGCAGTCCGCAGGCGAAAGTGCCGAAAGCATTAGCAATAGAAACACTGGCGGTAAAGATGCCTGCCATGGTCGGCGCAATATGGCTTTGCTCGTAAATACTCGGTAAAAAGCCCACCAATGCAAACCACTGCCCTGCATAGGTGCCAAAAATAAGCGCCAGCAGCCAAGCAGGCGCATGCGATAAAGTCATTGCTATCAGTGATTTAACCTGTACAGGCTGCATCGATTTTTTGGGCTGCGGAACCGCCAGCAAAATGGCAATAAAGAAAGCTGCTGTGACAGATGCAAAAGTCATCCATACCGTTTGCCAATTAAAATGCTGCATGATCATGGGAGCGGTTAATAATGCCAGCCCCATTCCACCGCCCATATAGGCCGTCCAAAGCCCCATTTTGGCGGAAAGGTTTTCGGCCGGAACCAGCTGCCGGATCAGTGCTGGCGCGCTGAGCGTGACCAATAAAAATCCAAAACCCTCAAGTACACGCATGCTGAACAGTATTGTTAGGCTATGCTGATATGCAGCCCATGTACTTGCGAATGTTAATAGCATCAAACCAATCAGGATGCATTTTTTTAATCCGATTTTTTCGACATAACTGCCCAGCAGCATGGCGAAACACATGCCTGCGCCTTGCACCAATGACAGCAGCAAGCCCGACTGGACAAAGGAAATGCCTAATTCTGCCTGCAGTACAGGTATAGCCGCTGGCAATTTTCCGATATGCATCGCAGCGGCGAAGCCTGCCCCAATAATCCATAAATCTTTTGACATCCATTGTGCTTTGGGCATGACAAATTCATATCTTAAATAAATAACAACCCAAAGCTTAGCAATTATTACTTGAATTATTTAGAAATATTTCCAATAAGATGAAATTTATTTTGTCTTAAAACTATTGATTGGTTTTAGGCAGATAAGCTGGTTCACATTCTTTTTATTTAGAAAATAGATGTTTTAGGCTGCCTGTATGGCGGTGGACAACCATGTAACCGACATTCAAAACCATATTGCTTTCTAAGCTGCCTACATGGCAGTGAACAAAACGCCGGGCATATTTAAACCAATGATATTTTTCTAAGCTGCCTACATGGCAGTGAACGTTGATGTAAACATTAATGATTATCTGCATTTTTTCTAAGCTGCCTACATGGCAGTGAACTGTCAAACGCTATCCATGGAAAAAAATCGCTATTTTCTAAGCTGCCTACATGGCAGTGAACGAAAATAATTGTTTTGTGAATCCGGTGAATGCTTTCTAAGCAGCCTACATGGCAGTGAACACATTGAGCGTGTGACAAAAGGATTTTTAACATTTCTAAGCTGCCTACATGGCAGTGAACTTTCAGTCTTTGATCCTGACGTCAGCATCATTTTTCTAAGCTGCCTACATGGCAGTGAACTTTCTTTTAAAACAAGACGTATTTCGCCGGATTTTCTAAGCTGCCTACATGGCAGTGAACATCTAACATAGCTTTTTGTTTTCTTCCCTGCTTTTCTAAGCTGCCTACATGGCAGTGAACAAATTCCTGAAAGCTCAATCGTATGTTCGACCTTTCTAAGCTGCCTACATGGCAGTGAACAATTTGGTAAAGCTTCTTTGCCAAGCATGGTTTTTCTAAGCTGCCTACATGGCAGTGAACTAGTGGGCGATTTGGCGGCTTTGGTGGGGGTATTTCTAAGCTGCCTACATGGCAGTGAACGAAGTCACTGCAAAACCGCGTGATGACGATATTTTCTAAGCTGCCTACATGGCAGTGAACTTGGCAATAATGTCATTGTTCAAGAGCTAGAATTTCTAAGCTGCCTACATGGCAGTGAACAAGCAAACTCATAGCAGGTGTATCCTGGCTGATTTTCTAAGCTGCCTACATGGCAGTGAACGACAAAACGGAATACTGAATAGCCACCAAAATTCTAGACACACATAACCATCTTTTGATGGGCCTTTTCATAATCTAATGGAGAACGCTGACCATTGAAACCATGTCTGCGTTTTGAATTGTAGAACATCTCAATATATTC
>NZ_JAYRTF010000003.1:0-185320 GCF_041919735.1 Acinetobacter sp. | reverse complement strand
TCAATTTTGAATTCTTCAGGGTATCTTTTACTGCTCATAAGCACCTCGTTAATTAGCCATTTTATCTAACTAAAAGGTGTCTACAAAATCGGTGGCTATTCACTGAATGAAGATATTGATCCTTGGCAAATGGGCTTTCTAAGCTGCCTACATGGCAGTGAACTTAATAGCGGGGTATACTTTTTATGTTTTGGTTTTCTAAGCTGCCTACATGGCAGTGAACCTTGAACGTTTGCATCTTGTCTAGAAACAGAGTTTCTAAGCTGCCTACATGGCAGTGAACGAATGGGTCGGCATGTTTGTTGGGGTGGCAATTTTCTAAGCTGCCTACATGGCAGTGAACGAAGATAAACAGCCTGCACGTATTCAAACAATTTTCTAAGCTGCCTACATGGCAGTGAACTACACATCGAGTTAATCCGGAGAGCTTTTCCCTTTCTAAGCTGCCTACATGGCAGTGAACTTGAAGGTTATGTAACGCCATCGGATACATCTTTTCTAAGCTGCCTACATGGCAGTGAACTTGGAGCGGGTCATTGAAAATCGTTTCTTATTTTTCTAAGCTGCCTACATGGCAGTGAACAATTGGGAAGAATATTGGCGATCACACTTTAGTTTCTAAGCTGCCTACATGGCAGTGAACTTGTGTTAACTGAAGTTCAGGTTGAAGAAAACTTTCTAAGCTGCCTACATGGCAGTGAACCATGGTCAGATCATTATGACGCAAGGTTACCATTTCTAAGCTGCCTACATGGCAGTGAACTGTGCAATCAGAAATGAGTACACATGCTGCATTTTCTAAGCTGCCTACATGGCAGTGAACAAAGCATAAAATTTCATAGCATTATTAGCTTTTTTCTAAGCTGCCTACATGGCAGTGAACTAAGCATTGGAACCGCGTTTGATACCGCCTTTTTTCTAAGCTGCCTACATGGCAGTGAACAATTGATTTTCTTATTTCAGAAGCTAAGGACATTTCTAAGCTGCCTACATGGCAGTGAACCTGTGGGTTACCGGGTTGGGCGATTGTTCGATTTTCTAAGCTGCCTACATGGCAGTGAACTACAGCGTTGTTTCATTCTCTCCCTAACATGTTTTCTAAGCTGCCTACATGGCAGTGAACATGGCTTGATTGATGAGTTTAGATTCACAAAATTTCTAAGCTGCCTACATGGCAGTGAACATCAAAGCTGGTGTTAATACTCTTTTTTGTGCTTTCTAAGCTGCCTACATGGCAGTGAACTTAAGTCACAGTATAAAGCACTCATTTTCTTATTTCTAAGCTGCCTACATGGCAGTGAACACAGATGAACCAGCAAGATAAGGAATCAGCGATTTCTAAGCTGCCTACATGGCAGTGAACAATACGACAGCTCAAATGTTTTAAATAATGCATTTCTAAGCTGCCTACATGGCAGTGAACTTGATAATTCATCAAAGAACTTTTTACATTGTTTTCTAAGCTGCCTACATGGCAGTGAACTCTATAGTTATGCTGAGGTGCAAGATCAATTCTTTCTAAGCTGCCTACATGGCAGTGAACATGTTCTTAAAGAACAGCTGCTTAAAAAGCATTTTCTAAGCTGCCTACATGGCAGTGAACCTGAAAAAGCTCCAGTACAGGCTGCTAAATAATTTCTAAGCTGCCTACATGGCAGTGAACTGAAGCTCATGAGCATCCAGCTTTTGCTAAAATTTCTAAGCTGCCTACATGGCAGTGAACCGAGACTTTATCAATGCAGATCCTGAGCTTAATTTCTAAGCTGCCTACATGGCAGTGAACACAAAAAATCTATACTTGTCACCATTACTTGTTTTCTAAGCTGCCTACATGGCAGTGAACCCTGAAATTTTACGCGTATGGGCACATCAGTTTTTCTAAGCTGCCTACATGGCAGTGAACGTATTCACGTTGCGAAAATTCACCGCTAACATTTTCTAAGCTGCCTACATGGCAGTGAACGCTTTGGTGCGTAGCTGCTTTGTTGCTGTGGTTTTCTAAGCTGCCTACATGGCAGTGAACCGTGATGATCAAATGATTCAGCTCATGAATCATTTCTAAGCTGCCTACATGGCAGTGAACTATGGATCGGCTCAATTAAAACAAATCCCTCCATTTCTAAGCTGCCTACATGGCAGTGAACCAATATCCTGCCAAGCGCGTTAGCCGCAGGTGTTTCTAAGCTGCCTACATGGCAGTGAACTGGACGGCATCCCGTACAAGGAATCTATTTTATTTCTAAGCTGCCTACATGGCAGTGAACTATCTGTTTGGAAACAAAAAAAATGGCTTGTTTTTCTAAGCTGCCTACATGGCAGTGAACACTCAATCTCCGCCCTGCCCTAACATCCAGCATTTCTAAGCTGCCTACATGGCAGTGAACACTTAGCCCATAGGTCAACAAGTCCGGTCATTTTTCTAAGCTGCCTACATGGCAGTGAACGTACAGTGTCAAGATCGAAATATTGCTTAACTTTTCTAAGCTGCCTACATGGCAGTGAACGAACAGGATAGTTTGTCACCCCCATCGTAGTATTTCTAAGCTGCCTACATGGCAGTGAACGCGGTGAAGCGCCTGACGGCTTAGATTTTAACTTTCTAAGCTGCCTACATGGCAGTGAACTCTGCTTCCGAGGGTTCTGTATCCGTTTCATCTTTCTAAGCTGCCTACATGGCAGTGAACCATCTTTAAACTTTAAGATGTGTTTTTCGCATTTTCTAAGCTGCCTACATGGCAGTGAACTTCACAACATAACCACGCTCACCCCCTCTAGTTTTCTAAGCTGCCTACATGGCAGTGAACGAAAAGTCATACGAGTCACAATCCGAATAAATTTTCTAAGCTGCCTACATGGCAGTGAACTCATATAGAGATGAGGACGGCACACTATGCACTTTCTAAGCTGCCTACATGGCAGTGAACGAGTGAATTCTACCCTTGGTGGGATTGCATAGTTTCTAAGCTGCCTACATGGCAGTGAACGAATAATTACATCTGCAGCTTGGCAAATAGTATTTCTAAGCTGCCTACATGGCAGTGAACCAGAAGTATTTTCAACTGGCGGCTGCTGAACATTTCTAAGCTGCCTACATGGCAGTGAACATGAATATTCAGAACTTGTACCTTGAATCGTATTTCTAAGCTGCCTACATGGCAGTGAACGCTTTGCTGTTACAGCAGGTTTAGCGTTTATTTTTCTAAGCTGCCTACATGGCAGTGAACATCTTCTACCAAGGCCTTAAAATTCTTTTTTATTTCTAAGCTGCCTACATGGCAGTGAACCTTATCTTTTTCAGGTATACCATCTTCCTTAATTTCTAAGCTGCCTACATGGCAGTGAACTTGTTTTAAATGGTGTGACAAAAACCATGACTTTTCTAAGCTGCCTACATGGCAGTGAACAAAGTTTTTCTTTGGCCTTATAAGCAAAATAATTTCTAAGCTGCCTACATGGCAGTGAACCAATATCCTGCCAAGCGCACTAGCCGCAGGTGTTTCTAAGCTGCCTACATGGCAGTGAACAGGTGCTTGTGACATGCACAAGTGATTTAACTTTTCTAAGCTGCCTACATGGCAGTGAACTCATAAAATTCCTTTACCTCATGGCGCTCGAAATTTCTAAGCTGCCTACATGGCAGTGAACTGAGCTACATGGGCCTAAAGTCGCATCAGATGTTTCTAAGCTGCCTACATGGCAGTGAACTTGTAAATATTGACTCTAATACTAAGCGTATTTTTCTAAGCTGCCTACATGGCAGTGAACTACTTGCGGATAATCCACATAAACGCCACAGCTTTCTAAGCTGCCTACATGGCAGTGAACACACATCAATTGGATCAACACCATCTTGTGCATTTCTAAGCTGCCTACATGGCAGTGAACTTGCATACGGTGAGCGAATGATTCTTGTACTATTTCTAAGCTGCCTACATGGCAGTGAACATCTTAAATGGTGAAGGTGAGCGAACACTAAATTTCTAAGCTGCCTACATGGCAGTGAACGGGTAAACTAATCTCAGTGAAAGCAGGTCAGATTTCTAAGCTGCCTACATGGCAGTGAACAAGAAGATTTCGAACAAATGCTCAATGTCTTGTTTCTAAGCTGCCTACATGGCAGTGAACAAAGGTATTTTGAAATAAGAAAAGCCCCGAAATTTCTAAGCTGCCTACATGGCAGTGAACACAGCGCAAAGGCAATCTATAACGCTGTTAAATTTCTAAGCTGCCTACATGGCAGTGAACAGATTCTGCGTTTAGCGCAAATGTCATTGTTTTTTCTAAGCTGCCTACATGGCAGTGAACGCGAATGTTTTGACTAATCTCATCAATCGCAATTTCTAAGCTGCCTACATGGCAGTGAACGTATTTTGAGCAGTATCTTTAGTTTTTTAGATTTTCTAAGCTGCCTACATGGCAGTGAACCAGGCAATTCACCGCTTTCAGGATCAACTTTATTTCTAAGCTGCCTACATGGCAGTGAACTGATTACGTTAATTTCAGCGACACCTGGTTCATTTCTAAGCTGCCTACATGGCAGTGAACAACTGCATTATTGCATTACAACGTGCCAATACTTTCTAAGCTGCCTACATGGCAGTGAACAAATATTCGACCGCTTCCACATGAATGTGATTTTTCTAAGCTGCCTACATGGCAGTGAACTAAATGAAGATGGAGTTTGGAATGCTTATTCATTTCTAAGCTGCCTACATGGCAGTGAACCAACTTGAGTCATATCTATAATTTTAACAAACTTTCTAAGCTGCCTACATGGCAGTGAACCTATTGATACCCACAAAAAGCGTTTACCTGCTTTTCTAAGCTGCCTACATGGCAGTGAACCCTGTTCCTCATGGGTATAACCAAAAGTTTCATTTCTAAGCTGCCTACATGGCAGTGAACGGTTTAGAGTTTTCAAGATATCTTCCTCCTTCTTTCTAAGCTGCCTACATGGCAGTGAACTTTTTCTTCAACTTCTGTATCTGTATTGTCTTTTTCTAAGCTGCCTACATGGCAGTGAACATTTCCCGCGTGGCGTAGTCATTTTACCAAATTTTCTAAGCTGCCTACATGGCAGTGAACAATGAAGAACCAGCGGTGTCGATCTTCACTATTTTCTAAGCTGCCTACATGGCAGTGAACTTTGCAAGAAGTTGAAAATGCTCGCCAAGTTTTTTCTAAGCTGCCTACATGGCAGTGAACATACACGCCAAGCGTCACATTGGCGAATGCATTTTCTAAGCTGCCTACATGGCAGTGAACTGATTTGAGCCTCGGTCATTTGTGCAGTAAATTTTCTAAGCTGCCTACATGGCAGTGAACTAATAGACTTTGCATTAAATCCTGAGCTTGAGTTTCTAAGCTGCCTACATGGCAGTGAACGATTCATATCTTCAAGTTCACGGCAATCATTTTTTCTAAGCTGCCTACATGGCAGTGAACATCAATTACACAGTTGATGATGAAGAAATCAATTTCTAAGCTGCCTACATGGCAGTGAACTACACGCGATTATTGCGTGGTGAAGTTAAGGTTTTCTAAGCTGCCTACATGGCAGTGAACACACATAAGGAGTATGCGGTATGGCATGTGAATTTCTAAGCTGCCTACATGGCAGTGAACAAACTTCCCGAATGGGGCTTGAGCTAGGGTGTGTTTCTAAGCTGCCTACATGGCAGTGAACAAACACTTGGTTTTTTGGTGGAAAAAAAGGTTTTTCTAAGCTGCCTACATGGCAGTGAACATAACTTGAGCAGCAACATCAGAAATCGGAATTTTCTAAGCTGCCTACATGGCAGTGAACCATCAGCGTGTAAAGCTTTTACGGCTCACCTTTTTCTAAGCTGCCTACATGGCAGTGAACTCAATCCGCAAACGCTTCAACTGTTGGCGGTTTTTCTAAGCTGCCTACATGGCAGTGAACGAAAATATGGACGGTATTAAAGTTTTAGTTGATTTCTAAGCTGCCTACATGGCAGTGAACAAAAAGACGTTCTTTGCACATTGCATCTAATTTTTCTAAGCTGCCTACATGGCAGTGAACAGAAACCTTGTCGCTTGATGAGGTTTTTTTTTGTTTCTAAGCTGCCTACATGGCAGTGAACATATGTGGTTTGGCCAATTGGCTAAGCGTACTTTTCTAAGCTGCCTACATGGCAGTGAACAAAAAAGCACCCGAAGGTGCTATAACGAAAAATTTCTAAGCTGCCTACATGGCAGTGAACTTTCTAAAAATGGTTCTTCCGTTACTTCTACTTTTCTAAGCTGCCTACATGGCAGTGAACAAATCATCCAGTTCAGCGCCAGCTTCTTTGATTTTCTAAGCTGCCTACATGGCAGTGAACAGTAATTTTACAGCAAAAAATAAAGTTATAACAGCAAGTTAACCCTTTAAATCTATAAAAGACCAAAGTTTCAACCTACCGCTATAACTTATTGATTTCATTAAGTTGTTAAAGAGTGAAAAAATATTGGGTTAAAATTCGGGTACAGAAGACACCGAACTTAATCCATAAGTGCTAAAAACCTGAGTTTCAGATTTTTCAGCAGGTCGCTTTTCAATAAATAATTTAAAGTAGTTTTTATCCTTTAACTCCAAATGTTGGGCAGAGCTATCACTCAACATTTGAATAAAAGGTAAATCAGTACTTTTAACAAACTTACGATAATGCTCCAAAGCATTATTGTAATCGTAACGCCCCTTTTTTTCTTCCGCTCGGGCTAAACGTTCCGCATTACTCTTTACTTGTTTACGCTTATAAATTACATAACCTGTGACTTTTTCATCTGGTACATTTTTAATCGAACTAATATGTACATAATCAAGATAACGACTGAGCCATTGATCTAAATTGAGCTGTTCTAAAGCCTCTTCAGTTAAAGTAAAAAGTCGCAGTCTCTCGCCGACAAATCCTTTCCCAGTTTTAGAGTCATAGCGATATTGAGGAAATGAAAACCCAATATTCACTTTATTATTTGCATTTTTAATACTTGCTAATGCAAGGTGCAATTGCTTATAAATTTTTGACCATAAAAAGTGAATTGAAATATCATCATCAGGCAGAAATTTAATTTCCAGATAATATTTCATTATTTATCACTCTCGCCAAATACACCACCACGAACCAATACGGCCATTACATAGTGCTGCTGCTCTATTGACGGTACTTTACCTTCATTGACCCAAGCATCAAATAAGCTATAAAAATCTTGTTTTTCTTTAGGTTGGCGGTACGCCTTACCTTCTGAAGTAACAGAGCCGTAAGGTTCAACTGCAATCGGCTTTTCTGCATTTGGATACCATGTATCAATAGTACGCAACGCATTGCCAATCTTTTGTGAATGGATTCCAGCTTCTTTATTTTCAAAGCTATACAACGTTTTACTTTTTGCACCTTTAGTATTGCTGGTATCTAAAATTAATTCTTGAGATGGGTAAACCTCTTGCCCCTCGCCTAAGCGTGCAAAGCCAGTCACTTTAAGTAAAACGTGCTCATCACCATTTAAGCCAGCTTGAATCCAATTTGATAGTTTTTGCAAATCTGCTCGCTGGTCCTGATGAACATCAGCTTCACTTAAACGATTGCTAAGTGCATTAAAATTAAGTGCCTCATTTACTTTACCATCCACAATACGAGCAACAGAAACTGTGACATTTTCTGCACCAATACGATTACGCCACAAGAAACGCCCATTGGCTAAATTCACTGCATAACGGCTTGCCAAATCCATAAATTTATTTTCAGATCCATAGGCCGAAACAACAGCATCCAAACGTTCAGCAAAACCCACATCGTTACATGCAGATGGACGTCCTACATTAGGCAAAACACGCAGCGTAAAGCTGACAGCAACTGTATCTTTGCCTTGAGGCAGTGCTGCAACATCAACCGTTTGAAGATTGGCTTTATTCACAGCTGCATCAATATAGGCAGGATCAATTTCTTTACTATTTTTTGGCCGATTGGAAATCGTACCACGTACAGATTTTTCCTGAATCGTAATAGCAATATTTCCTGTGCCCTTCGCAATATCCCCCCAACTTACTGCAAACATGCGGCCATCTGATGGGTCTAAATGGCGGTTAAATGAAAGTACTGACGCAGTTTTTAATTTGTCGTTTTTAGCCATGATTAAAATTCCTCTTCTTCTATTTCAAATTCAAATGATTGGTTTTCAATTTCGTCGTTGGATGAAAATTGTATTTTCAGTTTTGGTGCAAAAGGCTGTACTAATTCATAGACACCATTTTTCGGCTCTGTGTTGTAGTTCCACAAAATTTCCACAATATTATCAATACGATGCGGACTTTGCCATTCGCCAAGACTTAATAATGTTTCTACAAAAGCGGCGGGATACTGATCGTTACGCAATCCCTTAATCACACCTTGTGGCTGTAACTCAGATAAAGCTGCATAGCCAATGGGAATTGGTACTAGCCAACCTTGTAAATGTTCAGGTCGTTTTCGTACACTCCAAACTGCTTCGATATCCTCAGCACTATTCATTTCACTTTTAGATGTGCTTATAAAGTTTAAACGTTGAATATCAAGCAATGTATCGAGTAAATTAGGTTCAGCGTGTTGAGTTGCCACATAATTTGAATACTGCTGAAGCCAAGTTTGGTGTGCTAATAAAACTTCTTGCCGATGCTGTAGAGCAAAACCAGGCAATACACTGCGGCATAGTTTTTTAGTTTTATTTTCAGCATCATGTAATGACCAATTCACCAGTTTAGGCTTCATCCGTTTATGCGGAAAAACTGATCCCCCTGCTAAACGCATGTTATAAATTAACTGTGAAATCTTACTCAGCAAAGCTTGGCTTTCAGCAGATAAGTCCTCATCATTGGCAGATAGATGCTGATCTAAACCTTCACCGGCTAAACCAATAATCAAACTCACGTCTAAATGTCCTTTCCCCTCTTCAATCATGGCGGGTGTAGAACCATCAGCTTTTAAAGGATGACGAGCCAAATTCAGTTGGTACGGTGAATAACGAAAACTATTGGTTTTGGTAATTTGCGGTGAAAACTGATGTGAAATAATTCCTACACCACAGCATTCAACGTTTTGATAAACACCTATTGCATTGAGTTGACGTTGCAGATTGTGCATAAAACCAGTAAATGCGCTCGGTGCTGGAAAGCCCCATGTTAAATGACTGCTAATAATTGAAGCATTTTCAACATTTAAGCGCATAACATACAATGCCTTAGGATATGAATGAGCCATTATGCAAATTCCTCTTTAAGCAATTGTAATTTATCACGTAAAATAATCGACCATACTCGAACTTCATGGTCATCCAAATCTACGAGTTTCGCTTTTTTCGTTAACAGCTCGTTAAGCCATTTACCGAAATCAGAACCTACCTCAATATGCCAATCTCGCTCACGATAAGCCTCTAGCCATTCTGCCTCTTCCTCAGTCAGTTCGCCTGCATCTTCTTTATCAAAAAGTTCTTCTCGATAACCGCGATCCAGCCAAAAACTTTGCGCAAAACTGAAATCTTTTTTCTGCGTCCATGCGGATGGTGCACTTTGCTGAAGCTCAAAACTCATATCAATAATGCAGTCTGCTAACTGAGCAACCAAATCATCACGCTGATCTCGAAATTCAACATTATTTTCTCGATCTTCTTGACGATACAATGCAATAATCTTATGCAATAATGGTTTTACATCTTTACGATTACTTAAATAGCCGCTAAATACAGATCGCCCCTTCGGCAATTCTACAATTTGACCCTGCCAAGTTGGCGGTATTGAAGGCAATAACCACATTGAACCACGGCGATCACTATTTAATTGCGAAATATTTTGCGGTTTAGAGCCGCCGAAATTCTGTACTAATAAGTTTGGATACTCACGGCTTTCTTTGTCCTGATGCAGCTTTTTAAAGCGCGCTTCACGTAATTGCTTACTTTCATCGCTAAAGCGATCATTAGACATTTGCTGATAAGCACGATGTACTAAAGCACTCGGATAGAGTAAAACCAAAGTGTGATAATCATCTTGCTCTACAGGAAAAAGCACCTGTTTTGATAATCGCCCTGCATTGAGTTCTGTAGGTAACTGGCTAAATGCTAAAAACCGTTGAAAACGTAACGCAGCATCATCTTTTTTTAAGGCTAATGCTTCAATAAAATCAGCATCAGCATTTAATAGCCGATCTAATAAAGTGACATTTTGAAACTTTAAACGCAGTAATTTAAATACATCTAAAACAGCTGCATTACCAATGACATCTGCATCAAGTTTCAAACCTTGAGACCCCACAAAATGGTGGGTAGTTTCAGCGATGTTATAAAACATTGCTGATGCTTTCGAATCAGGATGATGCTGTTTTGGCGTATGGGTTGCCAAACGCAATTGACCAATTCGTAAGCTGGCATCTTCAAGCCATGTTTCAACCTGATATTTTTCTAACTGTTTTTCACGTTCTGCCACATCATCCACTTTAAGTTTTTCCAGCTTCTCATTCAAGCGGCCTTGAATGTATTGCTCAATCAACTCACGAATGTTGGCAGGTTCGGAGTTTTGAACTCCTTCTACATCTTCATCCATTTTTATACTCAATTTTACTTATAACAAAATACGCTTTTTTTTAAAGTCAATTTATTGGTATCATCTACCATAGTTTAACTATCGTAGATGATGTGTGATTCAAATTGGCTAGACTCTTCTAACCAAATGTGTGCCAAACATCATTACCTCCTTACCCTATTGGGTGATGTATGATCCTGCCAGATCGGTAGTTAAACCACTTTACTTAAAAAGCACCTAGTTAGTATTATACAAACTTTAATTAAAACCTATGAATATTACCTTAGATTATTTTTAATAAATCTTCAAGCATAAAAATTCTCACTTTTATGAAGTATTGCCAATCAACAAAGTAAATGTCTAAAATAGATTCCATCACTGCTATATAGGCAGCTTAGAAATAGTTTGTATTTTCAAAATTGTTCACTGCCATATAGGCAGCTTAGAAAGCTTGATTTATCAGGGTTACTCCCTGATAAATCCAAGCCAATCGTGGTAAATCCATTTCCTTTGCTCTGCCAACTCAGGCAAAGTTAAACTTAAATATCTTCCACAATTTTCCATCCAACTATGGTCGTTTGGATTTGTATCCAAATATTTGGCGAGTGCTTGTTCAGGATTTTGATTCGGCCAACAATGAATTTGTGAATTATCAACTAACTCCACTCTGCGCACTAAACTCTCTTTCTTCAACCAATTTCCTGTTTTATCGTTATATTCTTGCAACTCTAAAGGCTGCTCTTCTTCTGCTCTCAAAGCCATAAACTTTTCAGCCTGTGACTGCCTAAATTGACTGAGGCGCTGCAAAATTCCAGTGTAATGAATTGGAGTATTCCAAAAATCATATGTCGGAAACTTTACTCGTGACGCAGACATTGCAAGATCTGCATCTAGTTTTTGACTCATTCCACGGTTTAGCAGAATATGCATCATTCGATCATGTTCTAAATCTGCCAAACGATAATAGCCATCTTTATAATGCTTTCGAATATCATCAGGTAAATTCGGGCGTAATCGAGCTGTTGCATCCAAATTTTTAAGATGATCCAAAGCAATTAATCCATCATCATTTTTCTCATTTGAACTTTTCAAATAATGTTGAGAAACCTTAAAAGTAGAACTTTCAAACCCAGGCTTGGAAAAACAAGTTTTAGCGGCATATTGATAATGCCGAATATTGGATTCCATTAAAAAGATATTGGCTTGATCATATTTTTCAGGACGATGCCGTCTTGCACGTCCTGAAGCCTGAATAATCGAGCGCATAGAGGATGGTTCCAAAATCATCCAGTCATAATCATGATCTCGCCCCACCTCACACACAGGTGAAGCCAATACCAAAATAATATGTTGCTGCTCAGGGTAACGCTGTAGCCAACCTTTTATCATGTCATGTTCATGAGGTTGTTTACCTTGGTTACGATCTAAAATTTCATCCAAATATTTTTCAATATTTGCACGCATTAACAGCGGGAAACGTGAGTGATAAACGCATAAATGAATACGTGTATTAGAGTCAACCTTTTGTTTTAAAATATTTTGAGCAATGGTTGCTAAAGGGTCAATATTGGCAAAACGCACCAGTCCAACACTGTATTGCTTTTTAGAAATAGGATCTGTTAATGCATTCAGTTGATGCGCTTTCAATGTTGTATTTAAAATTTTCTGAGTGAACGCATCCTGCCATTTTTCCTTTGCAGGAATTTCCTGAGGCAACCCAACCCATTCAACAGTACGCCTTTTAGTCATTGGTGCTTGCTGACTTAAATATTCAACACGTTGTTTAGTAAATTTTAAATGCGCTTTTTTAAATGAGGCATCGACTTCTGTTGTACTAATGGCTGGATTACAAGGAATGACTTCATGAAAAATACTGGTTTTATTTTCATCAAACCACGCAGCAATAATCGGCTGATCACTCTCTGTACGGTTTGCATTATAAAACTTACGTCCCGAACTATAGGCCAAATACAAACCATTAATTTCCGCAGGTGTTAATGTTGCAGACGATAATAAAACCCGACTGCCTAACAATCCCGCCCAATACACTAATCGAGCTAAGGCATAATAATCATCAGGAGAAAAATCATCAGGTTCATCAAAAACCAAATCTGATGACATTAAACGCAGCATTGGCGCAATTTGTTTACCGCCTCGCGTACTTTCAGTGGCTGGAATCAAGTGATCAATCGTGCAGCACAAAATTGGACTGTTCAGCATTTTTTTCACTTGGTGATTGCCTTTTAGCCACTTAGCAAACATATGCTGATTATCAAGTATTCCCTCAAAATCTATTTCACAATCATCATAATCCACAAAGCTTTCTTCATTAGACAAGCCTATTAATGATTCAGAACCCATATTTTCAGCTAAAAATTGATTTTGGCTTGGATTTAAATTTTCAATATTTTCTTCTAAAATTTCGGATGAATCTTTTTGGCTATAATGTTCAAAAATCTCCTTGACTGCACCACCACCAACCATAATCGCAAGATCAGTCTCATCTAAATCCAGTTTTTGCCTTAAAGCTTTACCTGTTTGTAAAGTCAGTGCTCTTAATCCCAAAGCAATATTAAAACGAGCACCTTTTTCAGGATCAGCCAATCCATACATAATACGAGTGTTTGCAAGTGTCTTACCTCGCCCCGTCGATGCTAAATTCACACCAAAGAAACCATGATTCGGGTAGTTTTTTTGGATAAATTTTGCTTCTTGATATGCTTTGTCTTGCCATTGGTAATAGGAATTATTGGTTTTTCCTTCCAAGCTCTTTTGCTGCGGCAAATGGTCAAAGAGTGCATCTAAACGTGTCAATGCTCCCATCAACTGTCGTACATTTTGACTCACACCAACCAAATGGTCGTCTAATGGCTGCTTTAACTGACCGAACTTATCGGTATTGGCAAATTTTTTATAATTTAAATCATGCCACTGTGTTGTTGGATCACAACTTGAGTAATAATGATCCGAAAGCATTAATGCCAAACGAGAAATATGGCTGACATAGGGATCATCTAAACTTGGCAAATGAGGCAAAGAAATAAACTGTTTTAACTTTATTGCACAAGCCCGTGCCTCTTTACACCAAGTATAACTATTAAATGGAATATCTTTTTCTTGAATATTCCAGCATTGTTTTATTTCTTTGGTTTTGTTTTTATCATCATCTAAATACGAACGTGGATAACACCATTTAAAATTAAGGTCTTTAAAAACAGTACTAAACTTACTTGCTGAATATGACCTGTCAGCATTAGGGTCTTTATTTAAAATGGTATTTGGAATAGGCAGTCGATGATGAGAAACTATAAGCCATGCTGTTAATTGAGCAATTTGAGGCAATCCCCCAAAAGGTGAAGGCTGATTATGGATATCATCATCTTTAATTAAATGATTTAGCCAATTAAAATCATAATTTTCATGTGAAATTTCTAATAATTTAAAAATCCAATCTGCGTCCTGAGCCCCACAATCCCTAACAAAAGCCTCAAATAAGCGAAGAGAAATCCATTCGTGCCGAAATGGATCAGCAATCGGTTTACTACTCTTTTTAGCATTGGCTAATTTAGCAGCAAAAAAAGGATTAATTTTCCCAAAATCATGGAATAAAGCAGCAATACGACTAATCAATGTGATTAAAGTTGCTGAATGCCAATTGGTATCACTGTAATCAACTTTAAGTGCTTTCTTCGTCCTATTCACAGGGACGATCCCCTCTGAATTAAACTTATTCCGATTCCCTACAATCCACAGCAATTCACTTCTACGCCGTCCACGTATCCAATGGCAACTCACCGCTGTACTTTTGGTCACGGTTTTACGCAGTAACTTTTTCACGGCAATCAAGCCATCTTCCGTGATAACCGTTTGCCAAGTGTTATCACCAATTCGATCCGCAAAAGCATCCAATACACGGCGTGTACGAGGAATGGCTTTCTTTTCACATTGGGAAATAAAGGTCACAATCATTCTTCATCTCCATTTTTAGAAGATAAAGCAGCTAATTTCACCTGATCAAACATCCAATCCAAGCAGCGATGCTCCGTAAATTTCTGCAATAACAACGCTCTAAAGTCCTGCTCCTTCATGCCTTCATTAGCACAGATAAAGGCATAAGGCAGTACCACTGCATCTTTAATTAAATCCGCTACGTCAAAGACCAAAGCGCCACGTCGGGTTTTTCCATGCATCACCGCAAAACCATGTGGAATGCCTAATACCCATAAAGTTGTGGCAGCTAGGCCATAAGCTAAATAATTCCCGTGATTTAAGAAGTCATTCGCCAAATCCCCCTGTTCAGGATTACGGCTAAAATCTTTTAAACCGGTACGTGTTGCTGCAATTTTATAAAGCTGCTTGGTCATTGCCGCTTCAGCCAATAACACATCACCCACTTTGGCTAAATACGGAATTTTCTTTTCAAAACCTGTCAAAGCCTGTGTAATATCAACATCATCCAGATAAAAACCTTCAGCTTTTAAGTCACGGTCTTTGTCCCAAACTTTTCTGATAAATTCAATCCGAGCCAACTGAAACTGCTTGGCAACTTCTAAACGTTTTGCATCATCAAACCAGAACCGCATCCAGCCTTGCATATATTCCGTTGGGCGATATTCACTTTGCGGCGTCATCCATTCAATTTCACAGCCCATAAATAACGGTGTACCGCCACCACCGGTAAAACCAACCAATACTCCTGCACTTGCCAGCATCCGCATGGCAGCTTGGGTAATCGATGTGCCTGTACCCAATAAAATGACAGTGGTATTGGCAATTGGAATATTCCAGTACTGATTTTCATTTTTGGCTTCGGTCAGATATAAAACTCGGCCATCTTTTTGCATCACACGGGCATGCTCAAGGTAATACAGGTTTGCCCGTTTTGAATGAAGAATTGCTTTTAAATCTGAGGGATTAAGTTGTTCCATTTTTTATTAATATAAAGTATTTAGTTGAACTAATTATATGAAAATCAAATTCTTATTCAATGCGACCAATATCTATAAGCGTCAGATCATGACGCTTATAGATATTAAAAATTTGCCACGAGGTTCATTGGATGTACATTCAAAGCCGCTGAATACCGCAATCCTGATTTTGTCTTTCTTTAAACGGACAAATACAATTTTGGACAATAAAAAATCGTTAAGCAGCATACTATTTGACATTGTTAAATCGCAGCACACACAGCAAGATCAAGAACGAGCCATTAAACAACATACTTATTAAATATCAATAACTTAAAATCAAAAAGAATCAATGGATACTGCTTAACCATAAAAATATCAATCGACTGCTAGAAAATCCAAACTTCTTCACCTCTTTTTTCTGCAAATTAAAAAAGCCCTCATCTTGCGATCAGGGCTTTTTATTTTCAGTTTTAACCTTGAAATCACATCAACATTAAACTGTTCTGCCACCATCGACTGGAAATTCAACTCCGGTAATAAATGCCGCCTGATCAGAAACTAAATATAACGCAGCATTGGCAACATCTTCGGTTTCCACAAAACGCCCCATTGGAATCGATGCAATAAATTTCACTCGATTTTCAGGGGTATCCGGCACGCCCATCGCGGACTCTAAAATACCTGTTGCGCCCAACGTTGGACAAATGGCATTGACGCGAATATTCCACGGTGCAAGCTCAACTGCCATCGACTTGGATAACATATTCACCGCGCCTTTAGAGCCGTTGTACCACATCAACCCGGGACGAGGACGAATACCTGCAACAGATCCAATGTTGAGAATGACCCCACTCTTTTGCTCACGCATCATCGGAATCACCGCATGGGAAAAATTGAAAATCGACTTAACATTAACCCGAAACACTTGATCAAAGGACGCTTCATCGACCTCTAACATCGGCATATTTTTATGGGTAACTCCGGCATTATTGACCAAAATATTAACCGTCCCAAGTTGGTCACGGACTTGGGCCACCGCATTTTGCACTGCATCAAAATCACCTACATCAACCTGAACAGCAATGGCTTTGCCACCAATTTCATTGGCAACGCGTTCTGCCGCTTGTAAATTCAGATCCAAGATTGCAACGGTTGCACCTTGTTGAGCAAATTGTTTTGCAATCGCTTCACCAAAGCCCGAACCTGCACCTGTAATAATGGCAACTTTATCCTTAAGATTTAACATACTTCTTCCTTACGATTAAAACCCAAACACTAAACCTCTTGCTGAAGTTCATTTTTGATCAATCATTAATTCATAAAGAAAGTACCTCCTTTTAAAGGATGAGCGTAGTTACGCGCAAGAGGGAGAGGATTTATATGAAAAATTCTCCTCCCCCCAAACCTTCTCACTGAGCCATATAGGGCACAAGAGAAGGTACTTTCAATATTAATCTGCCTATCAATTCATGATCATTTTCTGACTTTTACAAGAGATCCATTCATTGTTAAATTAAAATACTTTTACCAATCAAGGCATGACCACGACAGCACTTGATTTAATGTACAGGCGCTTTTTCCAAATCCGCTTGCTTCGCCCCCAATTCCGAACGTACCACTTGCTGTTCAAAACCTGCCCGATCTATTGCCGCGCGTTCACTACGATCCATCAAAGAAACTGCACAACTAACGATAAAGGCCAAAGGCATGGAAAATAATGCAGGATTGTCATAAGGGAAAATCGCTTGCGCATAGCCCAACACGCCGACCCACACCGTTGGCGACAAAATCACTAAAACAATCGCTGAAATAATGCCGGTGAAACCACCCCAAAGCGCACCCTTGGTGGTGAGGTCTTTCCAATACATCGCTAAAAACAGCACAGGGAAATTTGCCGATGCCGCGATTCCAAAAGTCAGCCCCATCAAGAAGGTAATATTCATTTTTTCAAATAAAATACCGCAAGCAATCGCAATGAGTCCGAGTGCAATTACTGCCATTCTGGACACTGCCATTTCTTGTTTTTCAGTCGCTTGACCTTTTTTAATGACTTTTTGGAATAAGTCATGCGAAATTGCAGATGCGCCCGCCAAGGTCAAACCTGCAACCACAGCAAGAATCGTGGCAAATGCAACCGCTGAAAGAAAGCCTAACAACAGATTGCCGCCTAATGCGCCTGCAAGATGGATCGCCACCATATTGGAGCCACCAATCAATTCACCACCGAGTTTGCCATCAACATAAAAACTAGGATTGGTGCCGATAATTGAAATTGCGGCATAACCGAGCAGACAAACTAAAATAAAGAAATAACCGATATAACCTGAAGCATAAAAGACTGATTTACGCGCAGCTTGTGCATCCGCTACGGTAAAGAAACGCATTAAAATATGCGGTAAGCCTGCTAAGCCAAAAATCAAACCCAATGAAGTCGATAAGGCATTAATTGGATTGGACAGCATCGAACCCGGTTCTAACACTTTTTGTCCTAATTGATGGTTTTTGACTGCCGCTGCGGCTAAATTATCAAGGCTAAAACCAAAGTATCTTAAGCATAAGAATGCCAGTACTGTGCCACCGAAGAGCAATAAAATCGCTTTGACAATTTGAATCCATGTCGTTGCCAACATGCCGCCAAACATGACATAGACCAACATCAAACAGCCGACCAAAACTACAGCAACGGTATAATCAATACCAAATAGCAGTTTGATGAGCTGCCCTGCACCCACCATTTGTAATAACAGATAACAACACACCACAATCAGCGAACCACAGGTGGCCAAAATACGTGTCTTATCCGGGTCTAAGCGATACGACACAATATCGGCAAAGGTGTATTTGCCCAAATTGCGTAAACGTTCAGCCATTAAAAAAGTTAAAATCGGCCAGCAGACAAAAAAGCCTGTGACATAAATAAAGCCATCATAACCTTTAAAAAACACCATACTGGATGCACCCAATAAAGTGGATGCTGACATATAGTCTCCCGCAATCGCTAAGCCATTTTGCCGCGCTGAAATTGAACCGCCCGCAGTATAAAAATCTTCTTTGGAATGGGTTTTTCGGGCTGCCCGCCAAGTGATGATCAAAGTAATCAAAACCACAGTGGCAAACATGCCTATTGCAGTCCAGTTTAGACTTTGTGAACTTGCAGCCTGTGCATGGCCGCTGGAGGCAATCAATAAAGTCAGGAGGAATAATTTATTCATATTGATACTCCTGCTTTAATTTTGCTTTGATGCGGTCAAAATATTGATTGGTAATGTAAATATAAATTCCTGTAATCAGCCAGCTTAGGATAATCACCAAAGCTGCAATGGGCATGCCAATCGGCATCACACGGTCACCCAAAGTTTGTGCCAAAATTTGCGGAGAAAAGCTGGCAATTCCAATAAAGATAAAATACATCAGTAACACACTGAAACTTAAGCACATGGCAAAGCGATTACGGGCTTTGACCATATTTTTAAATTGCGTATTTTGAATAATCGCGACTTCTATATTTTCATTATTTTGCATATCAAAAATCCTTTTTTTGATGGCTTTTTAATTACCTATACGGCACTGAGTTGCTGAAAATAGTGCTGATATTGTTCTCTAAGTTGCTTTTTACTGATTTTCCCTGTGGGGGTATGCGGAATGTCTTTCACCACAACCGTAGCTGAAGGCAGTGCCCATTTATGTAAAAGCGTGGATAAATACGAAAGCATTTCTTCATGGCTAATGCTTTGATTGTCCTTGGACACCAAAACCAATAGAGGACGTTCGCCCCATTTTTCATGTTCAACGGCAATCACGGCAGCTTCATGCACTTTGTGATAACCCATCGCCGCATTTTCAACTTCAACGCTGCTGATCCATTCACCGCCTGACTTAATCATGTCTTTGGCACGGTCGGTAATATGCATATAACCTTGCGCATCGATGGTTGCGATATCGCCGGTATCAAACCATTGTTGATTCGCTTGCTGTTGTTTCTGTTCTTCTGAGGCATTCAGATACTGTTGAACCACTGTATGTCCACGGATTTCCAGAACGCCCTCTTGTATCCCATCAAAAGGCAGTTCGGTACCATCCAAATCCTTTAAGCGCATTTGCATGCCAAAAATTGGACGGCCACATTTCACTACTTGCTGATCAAAATTTTCCGAAATCAGCGCTGTACGGTTAATTGCACCTAAAGAGCTGGTCTCAGTCATGCCCCAACCATTTTCCAGTTGAATGCCTAAATCTTGCATACTTTTGATCAGCGCTAGTGGCGCAGATGAACCGCCTGAAATGGCACGTTTTAACTTCAGTTGAATCTGCGGGTGTTGCAGTAAATGATTTTTAATTGATGTCCAGACCGTTGGCACGGCCATAGAAATATCGACCTGTTCTTGTTGCATCAACTGCACCATTTTGTCTGTCTGCCCTGCAAACTGGTTGGGCCATACCAACTTGGCACCACATAAAACTGCATTGAATGGCATATCCCATGCACTGATATGGTAAAGCGGCACCATCGGCATCATCACACTCCCCGAATGCAGCCCAACCACTTCCACCATACTCATGGTCATTGCATGCAATACGGTACTGCGGTGTGAATACAACACGCCTTTGGGTTGTCCTGTCGTCCCCGAGGTGTAACACAAACCGCTCGCCTGCGTTTCATCAATGTCTGGCCATGGATAACTTTCTGCTTGGGTCTGAATTAAAGCTTCATAAAACTGAAAAGGAAAACTTGCTGTTAAGTTCGGGTCAATATCCCCCAGCACAATCACCTGCTTTAAAAATGGTTTAAAACTCGGATATAAACGTTCTAATAGGGCTAAATTTTCCGGTTCAACCAAAAGTACTTCGTCTTGTGCATCACCAATAATTTGTTGAATTTGCTCATCCAAAAGCTTGGGATTAATGGTGTGATAAATACGCCCTGAACATGGAATGGCATAATGCAGTTCCATATGCTGATGAGTATTCCACGCCAAAGTACCGACTTTGGCCTGTTGAGAAATGTTGAGTTGATCTAAGGCATAGGCAAATTGCGCCACACGTTTAAACGCATCTTTATAGCGATAACGATGCACTGTCGTCCCATCAGATTTTAAAGAGACAATTTCTTGTTCCGCATGCACCGTCATTGCATGACGCATGATTGAGATAATGTTTAAATTGCAATGCATCATCAGTCCATTCATGATTCTTATATCCTTACACAATTTCCCAATTGAGTTCAGATAGACTATTGCAATGATGATGCCAACTTTTTATTTATTATTTTTCAATTAGTTATGATTTATAAAAAATTCCAAAACTGAAACCATTTTCAATAATGAAATATCGCCGATTTTAATTTTTCAATAACTTCATTTTGCGCCACAAAGTGGTCCGGCTGATATTCAGATTTTGCGCCACAATGTCCAGATTGCCATCGGCAGCATCAATTGCCTGTTCAATCATTTGCAATTCCTGATTAATTTTGACTGCTTTTAAGGGCTGATGCTGTTCCTGCTGATCAGGCTTTTGAAAAATCTCAGGAATATGCCGCTCAATCGAATGCGGTGACAACATGCTTTGATCTAAACGGCTCATCACCGCCAAACGCTCAATAATATTTTCCAGCTCACGAATATTGCCCGGCCAATGATATTTTTGTAAGGCTTTCAGCAGATGATCAGGCAACTGCTCTATCTTTAGATCATGCTTATTTAAAAAATGCGACACCAATTCCAGAATATCAACACGGCGCTGTCTAAGCGCAGGCACAAAGACCCGTAAAATATTCAGACGATAATACAGGTCTGCACGAAACTCGCCTTTTTTCACTTTGTCTTCAAGGTCACAATGCGTAGCGGCCAAAACGCGAATATTGACCTGATGACTGATAACCGAGCCTAAGCGATTGATTTGGCGTTCCTGCAACACCCGTAAAAATCGGGTTTGTAAATGCAAGGGCATATCGCCAATTTCATCTAAAAACAGCGTGCCATTATGCGCCGCCTCAATCAGGCCAACCTTGCCATTTTTCTTTGCACCGGTAAAAGCGCCTTCTTCATAACCAAAAAGTTCGCTTTCCAAAATGCTTTCAGGAAATGACGCACAGTTAATAGCGACAAACGGCGCTTTGGCTCTGACGCTGTATTGATGAATACTTTGCGCCAGTAATTCCTTACCGGTGCCGCTTTCCCCTGTGATTAAAATCGTGGCTTCACTTTGCGCATATTGCTGCGCCAATTCAATGCTTTGTAAAAATTGTGGGTCTTTGCTAACGAGATCTGAAAAACGATAGCGAGTATTGAATTTTCGGCTGGAAACTTTACGAAACTCACTGCTCGATTTTTCAAAACTCTCCAAATCCTGCGCACTGAGAATAAATCCATCGATGTGTTCATTTTTTAATAATGATAAATGTACGGCTAATTTTTTTGCCCCTACGGTAAGAATCTGATGACTATTGTCCAGATTCAAATCTAGATGCTGAAAAATCGTATGCACCGATTGATTTAAAACCGATGTCGCATTAATGCCCAATAAAGCCGTCATGGATTGATTGATAAAGCGGATATTACCGGTATCTGAAATAAAGCAAATTCCATCGGTCAAATGGTTAAAAATTTCTGTCAGTCGCTGCGTATGCTGTTTTTCTTCAAGAATTTTCTCTAAGCGTTGTAGCGCACTATAAAGATGATCCTGTAAAGAGTTGCTGCTGATTGCCAACTGTGCCGCCATGTTGAGACTCAGCGCCATTTCCACAGCCACCGGCGAACCAATCACCGCGTCAAAATCTTGCTGCTGCGCCAACTCGACAGATTTTTTGGCAGCCAAATAAGAATCATAGCTAAACTGCTGAATTTTTAGGGCAAAAACATCGGAATATTGGGTTAAATTGACACTTGAAGCGCTACCCAATAAGGCAATTTTTTGATACTGCTTGAGATTGGAAATGGCTTGAATGACATCGAAAGCCCCTGTACGAATCGGATGCACTTCGATCGGCAATTTCTTCTGCAAATAATGTGCGGTTGCACCTGTACAGAGTAAAATTTCACTGCCATTTTCCACCAATTTTTGCGTAACATCCAACACATCCGAAATATGACATTCGACAAAACCAATTTTATCGGTAGGTATTTTTTCCAGCGTCTGTTCCGCCAATGCTCGAAAGCCATTAACAGATGGCGTTTTAATATAACTCACCAAAATATTAATCGGCTTTTGATTCAGCATCTTTCAATCTTCCTATGCTTTGCTATGAAATAGGTGAACAGCTATGCCCACAATCAACTTTTATTTCTACGCCAGTCATTCCTCGACCTGCTTCTGATGCTAACAATAATAGCGCACCATTTAAATCGGAAAATTCAACAAATCGACGCATCGGGATACGTTTTAAAATGGCTTGTCCTGCTTCACTGGTCAAATAATCTTCATTAATTTCAGTCACCATATAGCCCGGTGCAATCGCATTAACACGGATATTAAAGCGCGCCAATTCCACTGCCATTGCTTCTGTTAAATGTTTCAAGCCCGCTTTGGATGCGCAATAAGGCGAAACACCTAAATTAATGGTTTCAGACAGGATGGAGGTAATGTTAATCACAGCACCGGCCACTTTCTGCTTCACCATATGCGACACCACTTCCTGTGCACACATCCACGGCGCTTTGAGATTGGTACCGACAATTGCATCCCAATCCTGATCGCTATAGTCTAAAAAGCGTTTGGAATCGCCCACGCCTGCATTATTAATCAAAACATTTACAGCGACTTGTTTTTGCTCTAAATCTTGCAGCATGGCTTGAACAGCAGCACGGTCATTAATATCAAATGTATAGGAATGTACTTTAATGCCATAATCCTGTTCCAACTGGCTTTGCAGCTGTTTTAAACGCTCCTCACGGCGGGCGCAAATAATAATATTCGCGCCTTGCTGTGCATAAAACGCCGCAATATGCTGCCCCAATCCACTTGAAGCACCGGTCACCAGAATATTTTTTCCTTTTAAATCGAACATTTTTTTATTTCATCCTGTCTTATTGCATGCTGAACGCGATGTTTTAAATTTTTTTATTTAATAGTTTTTTCGAAATACTCATACGGTGCACTTCATTGGCGCCATCATAAATACGGAAACCGCGCGCATCTTTAAAGATTTTGCACACTAGATTTTCATCGGTGATCGCCTGTCCACCGAGAATCTGCAAACTGCGATCAATGACCTTCCAGATATTTTCAGAACTGATCACTTTAACCAAACTCGATTCATAGTTGGCTTTATCGTTTAGGTCTAAAACTTGCGCACAATAATGTACCGACAAACGTGTGGTTAGCAGATCCATTTCATTGTCAGCCAGCATAAAGCCCACGCCTTGATGATCTCCCAAACGCTGACCAAAAGATTCACGTTCACGTGCATATTGCGTTGCAATATCGTGCGCACGGCGCGCTTGCCCTAACCAACGCATACAGTGGGTTAAACGTGCCGGCGCTAAACGCACTTGTGCATATTTAAAACCTTTACCAATTTCACCCAAGACGTTTTCTTTCGGGATGCGTAAATTTTCAAAACGCAAAATACCGTGCCCACCTGCAAAACAGGAATCCATGGCATTCATATTTTTTTCTAAAATAAAGCCGTCTACATTGGTATCGGTCAAAAACATTGAGGCAGAACCATCTTCCATTTTCGCCATAATAATCGCCACGGAAGCGCCATCTGCCCCTGTAATCAACCATTTACGTCCATTAATGACATAGTCATCACCATCTAATGTCGCTGTCGTCAATAACATAGAGGGGTCAGAACCTGCGCCCGGTGCAGGTTCAGTCATAGCAAAACATGAACGAATTTTGCCTTCCACCATCGGTTTGAGCCAACGTTGTTTCTGCGCTTCACTCGCCACGATATCCATCAAATGAATATTGCCTTCATCCGGTGCATGAATATTCATCGCAATCGGACCCAATGGAGAATATCCTGCCTCTTCAAAAGCTACCGCTTTTTGTAAATGTGTCCATGCTTGACCGCCCATTTCCACACTGGCATGTGGCGTCAGCAAACCATGTTCACGCGCTTTTTCTACCAATTCAGCACGCAATTCAGCACTCGGACCATGACTGTCCTGACGCGGGTCTTGCTCATAAGGCACAACTACATCGTTAATAAAATTACGAACTTTTTGCTGTAATTCAATTAAATCCTGACTCAGCGTTTTCATGCGACTTCCCCTTTAAATCCATTACTATTCATATAAATGTTGTAGACATGCTCTACAGCATTTTCAGATTCATTCACTTTTAAGATGTTATGAGCGGTAAAATTTTGCAGTAAAATGCGACTTTCCACGATCTGCTGATCTTGCAGATAAACATCAATAATATTCAGACACGCATAGTTTTGTTCTTGCGCTTGCACATCGTGATTGTGCAGACCTTGCACCCAATTCAATACGATTCGATTCACCGCATCATGCGCTGAAACTAAAATATGCTGCTTGCTCTGCTGAGGCTTAGACTGACTCTGTTGCATCAGCATCTGCTGAAACCACCCGATGACCCGCGCTTCAAAATCCGCCCAAGATTCACCCTGCAAAAAGTCATTCAAAGCAAATTTTTTCGGGTAATAGGCTTTTTTAATCAGCACTTCTGCCTGATCTACAGGAATGTCTTTGAGCCTCCCTGATTTAATCTCACGAATCGCATCATAAGAATCAATGTCTTTATGCGCCTGTTGCCTTGCCAAAATTTCTGCGGTTTGAATTGAACGCGGCATAGTGGAAGAAAAAATTTGATCCATCTGAATTGCTTGCAAATGTGTCGCAAGCAATTCAATTTGCTGTTCCCCCTGCGCAGATAAAGGCGCATATTTGGGATTGATCGGTTTTTGATCCGCATCAAAATAGTCCACATGACCATGCCGAACCAAATAAAGGCGTATCGATTGCATACTTAACCCGCCTTGATCATATTTAAGTCAAGCTGATTCAACTGTTGCAAAAGTTCCAACGCTTGTAAATCCGATTGTTTCGCCATTTCAACACACAATTGTTCTGTGCCTTGTTCAGGATCATGCACAGGAAAATGAAAATAATTTTGGAAAATTTCCAACCGTTGCTGTTCATTCTGGGCAGCGACTTCAATATAGTTTTTCAACAATTGAAAACTGCGTTGCAACATCAATAAGTGATATTTCGACTCAGGATGCTTAACCTGCAACTCATGTTTTAAAGTGGCTTGGCTGGCATCAATGAGCTGTAAAATTTGAGCTTGATTCATTCTTTATCCCCTATGATATCGAGAATATTTTTTTCTAATTGCGGTACGAGAAATGCGGTCAGCGCCAGTTCCAAAGACGGCTGGGTATTGTCTAAATTTCGGTTAGCTTGTTGCAATGCAATAATCGCCCAACGCACATGGGCCAACACATGCCAAAACTTCAGCTCAAACTCAGGAATAAAAATATCTGCACGTTCAGCATAAGCTTGCATAAAATCTTTGTATGCACCGATGCCGCCCGCCACTTGAGCGTTCTGACCAAAACGCCAGCATTTTGCCGTGAACCAGCCAATATCCTCTCGGCGATCCCCCCAATGGGCAAATTCCCAATCTAAAATGCCAGAGACGTGATCATGGTCAATCATGATATTGCCTGTACGATAATCCCCATGTACCAAAACCAAATCATCAATCACAGGCTGATGCTGCTTCATCCAAGAGATAGCGAATTCTAAAATTGGGCGATGGCTATTGAGCTTATGTAATTGCGATTGCAAGAGTGCAATCGACTGATTTAAATAGTCATCTTTGGCAGGCTTGGGAATAATTTTTTCAATTGCAGCATCAGATGAAATCGCATGCAGATCTGCCAGTCGTAGCCCAATATCTTTTAAAATCGCCACTTGCTGTTCAGGCTGATTCAAACGGACCAATTTATGTCCTTCTGCAATGCCTGAAATTTTCTGCATCACAAAAAAATCACTATTTAAAATATTGTCTTTGGCTTCAAATAATAATGGTTCAGGCACACGTACATTTAATTCATATAAACGCTGTAACAGGTCATATTCTTGTTTACGGTCTGAACTTGCATCGACACTGGTTTCTGCATTTTTTCTGAGTACAATTTCATAATCACTATGATCACGTTGACCCTGAATTGCCCAGTTTTCCTGAATCGCCCCGCCACTGAGTTTCTTAATGGTCATCGGTGAGTCTGTTGTAAAATCCAGTCGTTGCAATAACAGCGTTTGTAAGCCTTGAAGCTGAATGCCATCCATAACATATCTCCTTTTCTACACTGTATTAAGCAAGGAGCATGCCACTTAAAATTTATTTAATTTTCAACATCTTATATTTTTAAAATCTTTTCAATTTTGAAATTTAATTTCAATTATGAAAACAACTTCATGGAGGTTAATCTCAACTGGATCATGCGCTTTATCATTTCACTTTATAAAAAATGAATTGAGCTATTTTATGATTGAAGCATTTTACAAATGCCTTCGATTATATTCTGATCGTTTTGCTGTATAAGAATAAAATAGCGCTCTAAAAAGACTGCACCAAAAACCTACCGTACAGCCAATTGACCTTATTGCAACCAAACTTTGATCAATCATGGAAATATTACAATTTAGTTTGATGCTAAAACTCAGCGGTATACAAAATCAAATTAGACCTTGCATCTGCATAATATTTTTCAAATCATTGCTCAAAAGTCAGATCTATTTGAGATAGGAAAAGATTCTTGAAGTTTTAAATCGAGAAATTTTGCATTCACTCAAGCAATGAATTCCTGCTCAGTATCGTGAACTGCACTGAAGCGCAAACCATTATACCGTACAGCGATACGCTATGATTTACCACGTTGAAGCGGTTTTGGTACATTATTAAACTTTCATTATTTGGGGCCGAAAACGGGCGCCATTCCATTCTTAGACCTATGCAGCAATCCCCAAATAGCATACAAAAGCTCAATAAAAAGTAATGTGCAATACAAATTCAGAGTATTTTGACGGCTCAAAGCTGAACCATTTGACATAAAAAAGGCGAAATTTTTAAAATTTCGCCCTCAATTTATTGATTAATATCAATCAGAATTTTGGTAGGTTTAACCAGATTCGAACTGGTGACCTCTACGATGTCAAGGTTGATAACATACAATAAATATCAGTAACTTAAGTAGCAACGACACAAACACTGACACAGTCATTTTATCTGTTTAATATTGCTAAATTTCTTCTGACACAGTATCAATAGCTACAACTCTATCACTGAAAAATAAAAATGAAAACTTGGCTCTACTTTTACATAGAACACACAATAAAGAACCGCGAACCTTTTTATAAAGAAATCGGGTGGTCGCTTGGATTGAAAAACAGATATGTTGTTTTGAGTGAAGTGAGGAGTTGAAGTATTGATGAAGTGGAAAATAATTCAATTCACGCACTGCACACAAACAGTAACGTGAACTTTTGTTGAGATTGAATGAGCTGTGCAGCCCGATAGGAGGATGCACAGCAATAAAGTGGCCAGCTTCATTTCACTGACCATTTTTTATAAGCATTACCAAGTTTCACATCATAAGAATTTTTGGCATAAGCAGCACCGTTGTAGCCACGCGCAAACGCTTTCCAGTCTTTATTCTTGAGTACGTTGATCAAGCCATTCACTTTGATATAGCGACACATTGCATCAAGCTGTGAAGCTTCATCTTTATACATCGCATTTATAAATGCTTGTAGAGATGCATATCCTAAAGCCTTCCAGTGATAGCCCATGACCTGCCCAATGCCCCAGCTAGCCGACTCTAAAGCTGAAGCTCGATGGTATTGCGCAGCAGCATTTAAGCGACCATGTTGGGCTGAATACAAACCATAGCCACCGGCTGATTTATTGCATAGATCAGGGCGCTTAATCATCATTTTATCTGCGATCTTTGATTGGCCATTTGCGATCAAGCGTTGTCGCATGACATGGCGTTCAAATAAGATGACTGGAGTATTATCTGCGTTGAAACCAGATCCTTTACATTCCACTTCAATCACAGCTTTAAGCGCTGCGACTTCAATGCCGAGCGCCTGAGCTTGCGACTGAATTTGTGAATCAGTCAATTTTTTCATGATCTTCCCCGTGTAATTCAGGCTGCTTCTTAAGTCGAGCAAGCACCATAGCCACACCGACAAACATCCCTACCCATTCGGCAATATTTTCAGGAATTTTATTTTTGAGTTCCTGTGGAATTAAGACCCAAATATTCAAAAACTGCTCTGAAAATAAAATCAGGGCATAAAAAAAGGCGCTTAATGCGCCTACTTGTACTGACTTGAGTTTCCAAGCCTGTTTCCAATTATCAATCAATTTCATTTAATACTCCAGTTGCTCGCTTGACGTTTAAGCCACGATTCGATAAATGTACTTCCTAAAATCCCTAGTGCCGCCGCAATCGCAATCAGCGCAAGTGGCTCAATGTCTGGAATTTGCAATACAACAGCCCCCGCAATTGTTGATGTTGCTGAACCTAAAATTGTTCTGCCGATTGCTAAGCGCCATGACAACTTTTCGTCAGATACAAGCAATTTAGCAAAGCCAATCGCAGCCCCAATAACAATGAGCAGCAGTAAATTTTTCTCATGCTCTTGCATGAATCCCCCTATTTTTTTGACATTAAAAAAGCCCCGATTGGGGCTATGAAATATTTATACCTTATTTAAATGAGGACTAAGACAATCTTTTATATCTAAAGCAGGGACGCTTGGGTTTTTGTCAATAATTAAAATGTCTGTTGCATTATTCGGAACACAATAAATTTTACCGTTTGCGGCTAAAACGCCGCTATACCATTTACCCGTACCGCTTAAACTAGCACCTAAATTTGAACGTGTCGCGGTATCAGTGGATGGGTCAATAATTAAAATGTCTGTTGCATTTACTGGAGCACAATAAATCTTTCCGTTTGGTGCTAAGACTCCACCTAGCCATTTATACGTATCACCTAAACTAGCACCTAAATTTGAGAGTATTGCAGTATTAGTTTCAGGGTCAATGATTAAGATGCCTGTTACATTTAATGGAACACAATAAATCTTACCATTTGGTGCTAGAACTCCACCTACCCACTTCTCACTCCCCGTTAAACTAACCCCCATATTTGAGCGTGTTGCGGTATTAGTGGATGGGTCAATAATTAAGATGTCTGCGGCGTCACGGGGAACACAATAAATTTTACCGTTTGGTGCTAGAACTCCACCCTGCCATTTACTCGTACCGCTTAAACTGGCACCCATATTTGAGCGTGTTGCGGTGTTAGTTTCAGGGTCAATAATTAAAATGTCTGTTGCATTTACTGGAGCACAATAAATCTTTCCGTTTGGTGCTAAGACTCCACCTAGCCATTTACCCGTACCGCTTAAACTAGCACCTAAATTTGAACGTGTCGCGGTATCAGTGGATGGGTCAATAATTAAGATGTCTGTAGCGTTTTCAGGAACACAATAAATCTTACCATTTGGTGCTAGAACTCCACCTACCCACTTCTCACTCCCCGTTAAACTAACCCCCATATTTGAGCGTGTTGCGGTATTAGTGGATGGGTCAATAATTAAGATGTCTGCGGCGTCACGGGGAACACAATAAATTTTACCGTTTGGTGCTAAGACTCCACCTAACCATTTATACGTATCACCTAAACTGGCACCCAAGGTTGATCTTGTTGCGCTTGACTCAAAAGTATTAAAGTTACTTGCTGCTCTTGTTAAGTCAAACATCACTTTTTTATTTCCGAACCACAGACCCGCTGTTGTGTCCACAACAATCTCATTACTGATTTTCTCAGTTGTCGAATTATACGACCCAAATCGCACGTAATAAGTTTTATTGATTTCTGCCGTTGTATCTGCGTATGTCAAAACATCTATGCCTGTTGCAGTGGCAACAGGCATAGATTCAGGATTCATTGTTGTTTCAGACCGATAATAATTTGCAGCACTGTAACTGCCGTCGATCAAAAATTCATAGTCAATTTGAACACTCATGTTATCGTCACCGTTTCCCAAATATCGTATGGCGCGCTAAAGAAGATTGAAAGCCCTACAGTGTGTTGAAAAAATTGATATGAATCATATCCATCTCTCACTGTTTTTGCTGTTACTTCAATAGAACCTGTTTCGGCTTGCATTGCTGAAATTGCTAAAGTGTAAGTGTTGGTTCCAGTGGCATCTACGTTGTGCGTCGCAACAACTAGGCCATCTGCATCAAGCTCTTTGATAGTCAGCATTGTTGAAGTGCCACTTTCAATTGTAACGCCACCATCAGTCCAACCAAGAATTGAACCGCCCGTTTGCTGCACACGATTGCGATCTACCCACGTTAAAACCAAGTCTGTTTCAATTTCAGCTGGATAATACTCACCATTAATTTTGACATTTGCTGGCGGATAAGGGCGATTTGCCTCACCGCGCAATGTGATTGAATGCTCAGTTGCCAAAGCTGCTGAAAGTTGTGCAGAGCTGGTATTTGTCAATACTTTGGCATTTACGCTTTCACCGGCATAGTAGTCTGTATTGTCTACCGCCAGCCATTGATCGCAGAAATAAAGCCGCGCGTCAGCTGCATGAATCGCTGGAACAGTCCCAAGCACACCGCGTTTGACTGTAACTGTGTTTGCAACCAGATCAATTGCAGTAACAGCAAGCTTTTCGTCACCAAGCAGCAGCCATTCATTTATCTCAACTAGATTCAGATCTGTACCGTCTTTAATTGAAAGTACAGTCTGCATGCGGTCAATATCTGCACTTAATAGTGCAGATGGACAATAGTCCAATGTTGCTTTTGTGCTATAGCTGCCCTGCCCAGTCTGAACGTCTGCATTAATTGAATTGCGCTGATGTCGCGCCGCAATCACAGCCACCTTTGAAAGCGTTGGATCAGCGGCGAGCTCCGCATTCACTTCTGACTCACTCGCTAATTGCACAGCATCAAAATACGGCAGCTCGATCACACGGACTGTCGGATTGTCCTGCGGCGGCTGAATTGCAGGATTTTCCGCAGGCGGCACATAGGGTGCTACTGAGTTCATTGGTGTGCTGAATACATCCTCAATCGCTTCAATTTTTACACTAAGATCATGCGCATCACCGTAATCAATCGACTTTACGCGCATGATTGCGCCTGCGACACCATGAACATTCCAGTTCCAGGTAAAAGCATCGCCGACCGACAGCTTGCGGCCAAAATCGGGATGCACTTCATTCAATGTGACCACTTTCAGCGGACTTGAAAGCGCATGCAAATCACGCTCTGCCGCACGATATGCGGTGGCTGCATTGGTAAAGCCATCGTATTCAACAGGCTTATTAACTAAACCGTTTTGCGCAATACGCGCGGGATCTTGTGCGGTTGATGTCGCATTTTTACCGGTTTCTTTATTCCAGTAGGTCATAGTGACTTGATTGACCTGCTCCGCAGCAGTACGTATTTCATAGTCGGAGATTGAACGCACATTAGATTCATCCAGCACAACCAAAGATTCTGCTTCATAGTCATCGCGAATCAGCTTTAATGTCCATTTATTTGTTTTTTTATCAACAAAACAAGACGCATCAATGTGCTCGCAAATCAGATTGATGATGTTTTGAATCTGCCCTTCATCATCAAACACAATGCTCATATACATGTCTTCAGTGTTCAGCACACGCCACGCTTCAAGAAATGAGTCTTTATCCAGCGCCGATTCAGGCTGTCCAAGCCCCCATTGCACATTTGTGATGCACAGCCACAGCATATCCGCTGGATTCATGTCAGGCTCACCGGTGCGGACGCCAAACCATGCCTCTTCATTAATCAGTGCAGAGCCGTCATCTGTCCAAATTTTTGGACACAAAAAACCGCCGCCATAATTCAAATCAGAGCGCCACCAGTTGTCTTCTGGTGTGTTGTCAAGACTTGAGAGCGCGATATGATCCGGCATATCTGCATTGCCCGCATCTTTAATGAATTGTGTGTATAAGCAAAAATGCTTCACAGTGCTGAAATGGCCCTGCGCTGTTGCTGTATGCGCAGCTGTCACATCCTGCCCATCTGCAATAATCGCAAATGTATTTCGCGTTGCGCTTGAGTTTTCAGCAAAAAATGCATAGCCGGTGCTCATCATTGCAGTGAATGAATTACCGCTGACTTGATCTTTTTTAGCAATAAAATCACCGAATGCGCCGGCATCACTGACTTGAAAATCAATAAAATCCTTGAATGTGACTGTTGCATCAAATGCAATCACACGCACATTCATCACACAGTTAAAATACGTCTCTTTAAAAAAAATCAGTGTATTCACGATGCTTGAGAGCGTGTTTTTAAGACGCACAAAATCATTTACAGATAATGATTTTGAGCAGTCAAAAGCAAAGACAAAATTTGATGGTGTATTTGTCACATTTGAATTGATGCCGCCCACATACGAAACGCGGTACTTCCAGTCCTTCATGTAATTCTGATTGCCGATATATCCTTGCTTCCAGACAAATGAGCTGACGCCGCGGTATGCCGGCACGTTGCCGGCGCCTAGAATTGACTCTAAGTAAGGGTCAGGCTGCTGATCCGGTGTGCCAATGTAATAATTGAAGTCGCCGGCGATACCGCCGCTGGAATCATCACCGCCGAATAAATTCGGCTGTGATATACGGCTGGATTCATTGCCGACACCACCATACCAGGCTTCTTTGTCTTCTACCCAGATTCTGCGCAAGTACGCGCCTGCATGCGCCAGCACTGCATGAAAGCCTACATAATACTTATGCCCGACTGTTTGCTTCTTTCCGCCGCTCATCTTCTTCCGCCTGTGCAATTTCTACAATTTTTAAAGCCATCGCATCATTTGTTTTTTCAACAATGTCAGCATCAATGCCGTTCGCTAAAAAGTCTGGCCAATCCCATTTTTGGGCATCAAAAAAAGGCTTAACGCCCTCTTTTCTGCAGTACCCCGCCGCTCGGATGTGCCGAATATAAATTTTCATTTTCTAATCGCCTGTGTTGCTTGATCGCCGAACCACACGACACTTGCTTTTACGTCACGCGTGCCGAGCACTACTTTGTTTGTTACCCCCTCTTCGGCCGTGGTGATTTCTACGTCCTGTGCAGAAATTTTATTCTGCTGGCTGCGCGCCATTGAGTAGCTGACAATTAGCGAAACGACAATAGCGACTACTGCATAAATCAACATTTCCATATCAGATCACCTGTTTCTCCAGTGGGTTATCAGTCGGCACAAAGGGAAAGCCGCCATAATTCGGCATGTTGCCGTAGGCCTTGCATGCAGCTGGGGTCCGCATGCAGCCCGGATAAAGTGTCACGTGCGGGATTGCATCTTTTGCTGCCCGCAGTTCGGTTTCAGCTACAGAAAGCGCTGCAGTTTTGTCTGAAACTACCGTTTCAGCCTGCAGTTTTTCTGTTTGCGCCAATGCCAGCGCATCAAGCAATTCTTGATAGCCATCAGCTTCAGGATCAGCAGCATCGACCGCTGCATGTGCGTCAATTTCAGCTTGTGTTTTGATTGCTAAATCATCTTGAGCATTGCTTAATTCAAGCTGCGCAGCATCTAAAAGCAACTGTTTGTCTGTGATAATTGCCTGCAATGCGGCGAGATGTGCATCGTCAAGCGCATATTTAGAAAAGCTGTCATAGCGGCGTTTCAGAATCAGCGAATTCTGCTTGCTTTCATCAATTGTGATCAGCACGCCGCCCGGCGCTTCAATCATGCCGATTTTGAAATAATTGTCTGCGTATGATTCAAGCCCGCGCAGCACCACATTCAGCTTATCAATGCTTTTGATTGTAGTTTTGACTGCATAATCATCTTTATTTAGCCGGCACTCATCACTGAATACGCGATATGGGCAAGGCCCCTGAATTTTACGCGTAACAGCATTGCGGCCCACTTTTGTGTATTCAGTTTCAAACTGCAACGTAATACCGTCACTTTTAGGCTTCACTTTGACTAAGCGGCCCGACCAGAACTGATTAAATTGGGTGCCCTCATAAGCAAACATTTCAACCGTTGTCAGCTCTTCAAGTTCAGAACGTGAAAGGTTCTGCGCTAATTCAGACTGCAGAGAAAATTCAATATCCATGACTTCTTTTTCAAGAGACGTGCTGGATTTATGCCTGCCGCGCTTCAGTACATGCGGTTCAAACGAATACCCCAGGTGTTCAACAAAAGCATCACCGTTTGTATACGCGCGAACGACCGAACCCGTTTTAAAAAGATACAGCTCGCGCCGGGCAATTGTTTCGCGGCCATTGCCCAGCACTCGCTTAAAAAATTGCATCATGGCTCTATCTCCAAAATTGAAACCGCAGACTCGGTGATATTTGCACCCTTATATTGAATATCAGTTGAATCATTATTCAGCCGGTGCAGGCCTAAATAGCTGATCATTTGTATGCTGGCCGCAGGCTTATTTAATGCCGGTGAAATGGTCAGTCTTGTATTAACACCATTTTTTGCCGCAGCTGTGATTGTGTGTGCTGTCCAAGCATCCTTTGCTTTGATTGCGATATGCTTGCGGTGCGCAGCAAACTCTAAATATTGATTGGATTCAACATCCAGCACAGCGGCTACATGTCCTGTGCTTTTTACATAGAAATTACGCTCAAAGGTGGGCATCCAATACGGCCTGAACATGCCCAACCGGCGGAACAAAAACTGGCGGTATTCATGCAGCTCGGCTTGAGTTTTCATCAATGAGCGCATCGGTTTGCCGTATTTGGCGTGCAACCAATTTGTATGCTGATCGATCGGGCCAAGGCCAAAATCAACAACTGTTTGATGCTGCAGCACCGTGACATTCAGCGAATCTCCCTCCAGCAGCAACCGCTTGAAATATATGTCGTGACTCAAAAACTGAGCCGGAACCGGTGCAGCTATGTGCGGCGCATCCAGTACCTGAAATTGCAGTTTGGGCTGACTCCAAACCGCATTGATCGGTGCTGAAACGTCGCCCAACAAAAAGCCCACTCGAAGCGGGCATATTGTGAAGTTTTGCAGGTCTATGGATTGATGCAACTTGAGTCCATCGCTACGTACTTCTTGAATTTCAACAACAATACGCTCACTGCCTTTTTTGATTAATGCCAGGGAATCTTGCCGATAATCATAAATTGCCGTATTGCAGGTAATAAAATCACCCGATGCGGCGGCAACGCGCTGCCATTCAATATCTACCGGCACAGCCCACTTTAAGCGCAATCCGCCATATAGCACATTGAAATTTTGCCCCACAGCCTTTCGGAAAGTCACATAATCAATATTGAGCACCTGGGCTGCAGTTTCACGCAACGCGGTGCGCTGCTCTGCGCCGTTGTGCGATTCAAACATATATGTGCTGAAAGACAGTGACTCGGATGAACCGACCAACGTGCATTCAGTGAGCAATACAAGTTCGCCAAAAAGTGTGGTTTGGATTTTCATATTGCTCCTTAAAATCAGTTAGAAAAAAGCCCACCGAAGTGAGCTTATGGTATGCCGAGTGCGGCTTTAAAGTCAGAAGGGTTAGCCTTGATTTGATTAATTAAAATTTGCCCCCCAGCAGCGCCGCGCATGTAATTACCAACCAAATCATCTTGCTCAATCTGGTTTACGATGGTGAGCTGCTGCCCCTGTGCTGAAGCATTCTGCTGTGTTTGACTGACGTAATCTTGCATAGCAGGGCTTTGAACATTCATCAGTTTAGGCGCATCAAGTGCAATTGGCCCACCATCCGCATACGCATTTGGCAATCTGCCGGTTTGATTCATAAAGTTCAAAGTATCAAGACCAAGCATATTTACGGCTGCGGTTCGCATCATGAATTCGCCGTTTGAAGCCCAAATTGGAATTTCATCACTTGTTCCAGTGCCTTTGCCAGTGATGTGGCCACCAGTAGCAAACCCAACAGGGCTAAGTGCTGAGACAGCAGCTTCAAGCAGACCTGTTTGCATTACTGCCATACCTACTGCGGGCATGTTGTATGGGAATGCAGCCGAAGCCCATGCTTTAGAAATAGCTACTTTGCTGTCCATCATGACTGAGTACAATGCAAAGCTTTTTTGAGCCAATCCCAAAACGGTGTATGCAGAACTAGATGAATCAACTAAGCCCATCATCATGCCCGCAAAATCGGCACCATATTGCGCACCATAAGACAACTGCATTTCTAAGCGCTGGCGCTGATACTCTTCCTCAGTAATCAGCATTTCATCACGTGCAGCCTTTAGTAGATTCATGTCTTGCTGATACGGCGATTCATCAAGCCCCATCATCGATTTATAATCAGACCAAACGCTTTCACGTTTTTCATTTTGCTCAATACCCTGTTGTAAATTTGCACCCTTAATTAAGGTGTCCTTCATTTCAGGTGAGTATTCAGCTGTATTGAGTATCTCCTCCCTTACCAACGCATAGTATTGTTCAGCATAATCACTAGCAGTCATCCAGTTTTTGCGAACATCTAAAAGTTGTTTGGATTGAGATAAACGCAATTTGTCAGTTTCAATCTTGTACAATTCATTGAGTGATTGAATTTTTTGTTTTCTTTGCTCAGAAGTTAATTTCTGATCCGCTTGAACTTCTTGATGCTTAATATTGAAAGAGTACTCGAGTTTTTTCTGCTCCGTCATTCGATGCTCTGTCAGTTCGAACGCAAACTGCATGTCTGACAGTTTTTTAGTTTGCTCATAGCGCTCTTTTGCGACTGCCAAATATTCCTGACTTGCGCCAGCGCTCAACAAGCGCTGTACCTCTTTTTGATAATCAAGCATCTTTTGATCATCGCCGGAAGCATAGTCGTATTTGATGCGCTCTCGCTCTTGCAGGATTTTGTTGTAGTCACTTTCAGCTTTAGCTAATGCAGAAGTTGCTTTTGCGGTCTTTGCTTTTGCTTTAGCATTTTCATCAGCCTGCTTAGTATTTACTTTTAATCCAGTGTTACTAAGTTGTGATGCCGCTGTAGTTTTTAATATTGCTTGTGTTAATTTTCCTTGAGCATTTGCATTACCTGAAAATGCATCTACGGCTTTCTTTCCACTTTCAAGAGCTGTGTCGGCAACTGTTGACCACGATTGCTTAACAACGCTAGCGCCAGTTTTTAGAGCATCCACAGCACCGCTAAACGAACCTGCAGTTACTACATTGTACAGTGTCATACCTGTATTAATTAGGCCGACCATAGATTCGCGTGCTATGACAAACAAAGTTTTCAATACACCTGTAGCCGTCACCACAACACCAGCAAATGCATTCATACCAATGCTGACAATAGATACGCCACTATCCAAACCAACTGCTGAATTTGTTGTGTCTACAAATAAGCTCATAAGATTGGATACCGCAGGCATAACTGCGCTAACCAACTGGTTTTTCATTCCTTGAAACTGTAAATCTAAAGCTTGGGTTTGGGCTGCCAATAGCCGTGACTGCTCCATAGCCTCTTGTGTTTTAAGAACCCCTGCATCTTCTAGAGCTTCACCAAACTCATCTAACATTTTCCCGTTTTGAGCGAATAACGGGGCGAGGTTTCCAAGGTCAGATGCAAGACTTTCAAACACAAATCGTCGTTCTTGGCTTGTCACGCCAAGTTCATCCATTTTGTCGTTCAGCAGCTGAATAGCTTCAACACCATCCTTGCCTTGAAGCGTTTTCGAAAATGAACGAATTTGATCTTCGGTCATTTTGGTGTTGTTTTTTAATGCATCAAAAAAATCAGCTGCGCCACCGCCTTCGGTTGCGCTAAATTCACCGAGCTTTTCTTGTACATCAGCAAGTATTGAGCCGAGCTGATCTTGCGATACACCAAAGCCCAGTGCAGCATGTTCTAAGATTTGAAAGTTTTGAACTGATGTGTTGGCGCGATCGGCCAGCATTTGAAGCTGTACATCAGCCTTAGCTGTTTCAATCGCCATTTTAGCTAAAGCAGCTGCTCCAATCACCACACCACCTGCAGCCATGCCTGCAACTGCTGCACCTGCAACTAGTACATTCCCTCTAATAGACCCAATTTTGGAATTAAATCCATCAATGACGGAGCCTATTTGTGTGCCGCTAAAAGCATCAACCACTTGCTCTTTGAAACCTTTTACCGCATCCCCCATTTTTGTTGTGGTATTTTTCGTAGTTCGCTCAGCCTTATTCATACCCTCAACGTATGAACCTAGCTTGACAACTAAATCGAGTGTTAGTCGTCCTAGTGATGAAGTTGCCATGCTATTCTCCAGGCAATAAAAAACCCTGCATAAGCAGGGTTTGGGTTCTAAAATCAGAGTTTACATTGGTCTAAAATTCACCCCTACTATGTTATGCTTCTTAGCGGAATGAGTAGCGCAAGCCTAAACGATATGTTGTGCCGTTCACATCAAGTTCACTAAGATTTCCCGCATCATAGCAAACACCATTCAAGCAAGCTTCAGAGTCTTGATTGTACATCCATTTATAACCAAGGCCACCATAAGCAGCAACATTTGGTGTGAATTTATAGCCGAGCTCCAAGCCAACAGGAATGGTTAGATACTCAAGCTCTAATTCAGCACCATCACCTTTCCCATCTACCCATGAATACCCCAAGCCCGCAGTACCATTGATGTAAACTTTTTTCTCATCATAGAAATTGTAAACACCACCTAACGAAAACTCTTTGAGTTTTAATTCATCTTTTTGCTGCTCGTACTTAGCAAAAAGACCGCCTTTTTCATTTAAAAAATAAGTAGCGCCAAGCTCCCAACCCTTTAATCGAAGCTTAACATCCTCTTTATCAAGCATGCCGCCAACATAGCCGGCATTAAACGTGATATTGCTTAGATAGGGCGCGGACATGGATTGTGGTTCATGGTTATTCTGCGCATTTTGACCACCAAGTGGTGCTGGTGAGCCGTACTGAATTGGTAGCGGTTTGTCTGCAAAAGCTAACGATGAAATGAAAGATAAAGTTGCGATTGCTAATGTTTTTTTCATAATACCCCCTAGTAAGGTGGATAACATACTCAATTTTCAGCAGAAAGTACATACAACCAAAAGGCCAACCTAGGTTACCCCCTTCATCATTATTTCATCGACGGTATAGACCTTTTCTTGAGGTTTATCCTCATGTGGCATAAACACCAACGGATCTACATCTTTAGCACCTTTCGCCCCTAAGTATGTAGCTGTCATGCTTCCCAAGCCCTGCTCGATTCTTCGACCAATAAAAAGTGAACCGCGAAGATTTCGATACGCAGTCCAAAACATGAATTCCTCATAGCTGAGGTTATTTTTCGCCTCAGCTATGGTTTTTCCACCTATGCCGTTTAAAACTAGCTCGGCCCAGAGTTCTTCGTGCTTGTCGATTCCTTTCCCAGTTTTTCAACATACTCTTGCAGGCCTTTCAAACCAGATACTTCACTAAAAATCTGATTTGCTAAAGATTGAGTAAAGTTATTTTCAACCTGTTCAGCAGTAAATAGCTGGTTGTTACTCTCATCCACCAAAGCTAGAGAAATCCAATCGGATACAACACCACTATCGCCTGAATTTAGGCGGCTATGTAAGCTTTCAGTTTTTGAAAATGGAAGTTGCTTAATACGCAAGTCAACCGACTCCATGGCCCCGTTGTGGTAAAACACCACAACGGCTTCGCGAATTTCTCCAACCAATAGGCCCTGCCCAATGGCTTTAATGTCCATTCGGCCTTTCTTAATCTTTTTAGCCATAAATCAAATGCCCTTAGGTAATTGTGCGGATAGTTTCATTAACACTTGAAGTGCGTTTCATAGGGATTGCATAGTTGACAAACTGGCCTTTAGGGAATGTTGGTGTTGCTAACTTTAAGTAACCAGTCCATACCCACCATGTACGTGTTTCAGGTAACGTCACAGTGTTTCCAGAAATTGTTGGAGGATCATCTGAATCACTTGAACCTAAAAAAAATGTTGGTTTCACACGAGGTTTTGATTTAGATAATTGCAATAATTTGAGATGCGATGAATTTTCGTCATCCATATCAATTGTAATTGACCCATCACCAGGAGTTACTTTGCCCGCATCGAAATTATCTTCGTTGTCATCCAAGCAAGTAACGTCGATATCTTCTTCAGAATCAGTTCCAAGATCTAATTCTTTAGCGCATTGAACGCGCTCAACTGTGGCGGCACCTGCCACATGATAGAACAGGTGTGAACCTTGCACTTTAATACGCATGAGTAGCTACTCCTCAATTTTTTTGCATAAAAAAAGCACCCGATTGGGTGCTGTGTAAAAAATTGGTTTTATTGAATCGCTATTACTAGCTTTGCTGTTGCCTCAATGACTTTTGCTAATGGAAACAAAGCAATGATCATCAAAACCCAATAACAAAAAATTCTTACCGATTTATGTTGCTGTACGAGTTCTAGTGCTTTCACTATCCAGTCCCCGATGTTAAAATTCATTTATGGTTTGCTTCCTTCTGCATCAAGGTTGTGAACACAAAAAAGCCCATGATTACGAGTCACGGGCTTTTTGCTTTTTAAGGTATTTAAATTAAGTTTCAGCCCACCAATTCATATCCCAACCACGGCCATGCAATTTGGTCTCAGTATCGATACTATCGGGATGCTTTCCGTTGTAATAAAACCCAGCTTTTTCAAGCAAAGTGCGCACTTTCAGGCGCAACGTTTCAGCTTCTTTGGGATTGGTGTGCCATATCACCATTTGATATGTGTCATTTTCATCAACCGCACCGCAATCAATTGTGTTTTCAGGTGCTGAACCAATACCGCTAAATACCAAATACGGCGTTGTGGTGCATTTATCCGCTACGCTCAGAAATATTCGATCTCCGAATATTGGTGCTAAATATGTATCGGCTTTAATCGTCTTGGCAATTGGAGCTGTCATGTGATTTTGCCCTTCTTAATTGCAGTCTCAATTGATTTCATAAAGTGTTTATTAAATTCAGCAGTTACGCGCTCAATATTTTCAGATAGCGCTGGTCGCATAAACGGCACAGCTGGAAAGCGCGATGTACCAAACTCAATATAACGCCAATAAAAAGTATCTCCTCCGGGGTTTTTACTGCTGCCGTCAGTAGCATATTCTTTACCTGCGCGGCCTTTTCGAACATTGTCTTTTGTGTTGGCATAATTTTTTGCACCACCCAAAACGCCAACGCGCATCACTACGGTGTTTAAATCCCTGCTTTTACCACTTCTGATAGCAATATTTTGTTGGATGCTTTCTTTGGTCTCTGGATCGTTAATCCGCGCAGCGCCGACCATAGCTGCCATCTGTACTAGCTGCATGGCCTTACGTGCTGCGCTTTTTGCTTTTCGATTTACAGATTTTCGATCTTTAAGCGCATCAAGATTGCGCATGAAATCATCCATGCCTTCAAGTTTAAAATCGGCTGACATAAGCACCTCAAATAGCTGAAAGCAAGAACGTTACCGACTCATAACCTGTGTTTGTATCTTCGAGCGCTTGGCTATCAATTGCGTAGGTTTTGCCTTTGTAAATCACGCGCATTGTGGTGTCGATATCTTCTCGATAGCGGATCTTCAATCGCGCAACGACTTTGGATTGGTTTGCCTGTGCTGCGATTAAATCCTTGCCTGAAAGATGGGTGACTTTTGCCCATAAAGGCATGAAATCTACCCATTGCTCAGGAAGTGGATAACCATCTTCATCCCTTCCTGACGCAAAGTGTTGCACCATGATTCGATGGCGGAGTTCGCCTGCATTCTGTGACAAATCACACCCCCATATTCCGGTAAGGCTGAATTAAGGACCAGTATCCTAAAGGCAATTCTATCGTTGCCTGAGTGGTGGCTTCCCGATTGGCATAAAGGTGTGCCACAAAGAGAAGCCGTGCAGCATCTAAAGCCTTGTTATCAACCAGATCATCTTCATTTTCTCGCTCAGCCTCAGTTGCGATAACTTTGCGGTCTAAATGTGCTTGGATTTGCTCATTGGCAGCATCGATATATGCTTCTATCAAAGTATCCTCATCATCATGATCTACACGACAATGCAACTTAGCTTTTGCGAGATCAATCATTCTGGTTTGGCCTGTTTTGCTGTGGTTTTGGTTGTTTTTGGTTTTGGTTCTTCAACAGATTCAACTAAAACACCCTTATCAACTAAGTGTTTTACATCCGCTGGATTTGCTGTGCGCTTATCACCAGTCTGGTAATACTTATCGCCATAATGCTCGCGCTTAACATCGTACTCAGCCATGACTATCTCTTAATAAATAAGGGCCAGCAATTTGGCCCTTATTGGATTTTGGATTAACCACCAGAAACTGCTGGGGTAATATCACCATAGATAAACGCTTCTGGACGATAAACCGCCAATGCCAGACGCTCTTCCGCAAGAATAGTCACCAAGTTTTTAACAAAGTCGTCTTCGTTCTCAGTTGCCACTTCAACACGTGAAGCCCAGCGGTCAAAGATTTGAGCACCCATTGAGAATGCACCGGTTAGGAATTTACCTGCGGCAATCGCTTGTGTTTCTGCAACCGGAAGCCCCCACAGAGTTGGGTTTAGATTGCCTTGTGGATTGCCGATGATGTACTGACCAGATGTGTCTTTCAGAGTTTCAATTGCAGCCCAGTCAATCGGGTTTAGCACATGGCCGCTTGCAGGGTATTCAGCAAGAATTGCCTGAAGCATTGCGAAGCGCAGGGTGTCAATTTTGCTTTCTGCGGTAGTGGATACACCTGCGGGGCGCACATATCCGGTGGCTTGCGGAATAATACCAAGCAAGTTTTGACCAGTGCCGTCACCGTTCAGGATTTGCTGCTCTTCTTTGAAAGCAAGACCATAGCGCAAGCGACCATCGATATAAGACTGCAATTGCGATGCATCATCAAGAATTTGGCGTGATGCCTTCATGTAGTGAGCGATAACTTTTGCAGTAGTCGATTTCAGGTCAAATTTAATGTCAGACTGCGGCTTTAATGCACCTTCAGCCACCATACCAGCAGCATTCACAAAACCAGTTTCTTGAACGTATTCAAGCGCGTTACCGTCCATGCGACCCTGCATCAACAGGTCACGGATTGTAAGCTTACGATCCTGTGGAGTAATAATGCCCGGTAAACGTGTAGTTTGTACTAAATCACCAGCTGAGCCAGCAGCATCAGTTGTTGCTGAAGTGATAGTAGCCTTAATCTCAAGGTTTGCTTTACCGCGCTGTCCAGCTGAACCAACCAGTGATTTAAACTGATCAGATTCCACAAATTGACGACCAAGAGATTTAACTTCTTCTTTGCCGTCCTGTGGGCGACGCGCCATTTTTTGCTCAAGCTCATCAAGTCGAGCTTTAGCTTCATTCAGCTTTGTAATTGCTTCATCAGCAGTTTGTTTTGCAGTTTCAGAGATTTTATCATTGTGCTCTGCCTTACCTTTAAACTCTTCAGCAATGCATTTCACATGATCCACTTGTTTTTTAAACTCTTGAGCGAGCACTTCGATTTGATCAGTCATTTTGACTTCCTTTTAAAATATTAAGAGCATTTAAAATTGATTTCGCTTGGAACTTTTCATCTTCGGACTCGCTCAAAAGATGACGCAAACCCTTGCCAGCGATTGCAGTGGCTTGCGATTTTGAAAAGCCTGACTCTCTCAGGAACTTTTCAAATTCAGGTAAAGTTGGCAATTCACCATCTTCTAATTTGGATTTCACGGATGTGATAAGACTTTCTTCATTGGCAGGCTTGGTCACAATTGAAATCTCGCCTAGGTCAAGCTCGATTAACTCTCGGATACCGTTTGTTTGTTGGTTGGCCTTCTTGGTTTTGTAACCAATACTTAAACCATCAATGGCACCAGCTTTTAGCAACGCATGCGTAGATTTTGCTCTTGGCACATCATCAATTAGCAATCGACCTTCAACAAAAAGCCCTTTTTCATCTTCATAGATGTTTGTGTACACTCCGATTGGTTCACCATCGTTGTGATTCCACAAAACAGGGGGCATCTTGTTTTTCTCAGCCCATTTTTCTAAAGATTTAGCAAATGCTCCTGGAAGAATTACGTCGTTGTACCAGTCAACATTGCCAAAAACCGCACCATAGCCCGAAAAAAAACCGTCCTCTTGGACGGCTTTAATATTTAAATTAAAACTTTTTCTAATCATTCTTTTCACCTTTATCGGTGCCCAATGGAACCATTTGCATTTGAACCATCAACTGATCTGCGGTTGGATCATCAGCCCTTGGCATATCCTCAAGCTCTCGCACTTCATTGCGGGTATATAAACCGTTCTGAGTCATTTTCACGTAGAAATCAGCTCTTGCAGCATTATTGGCGCGCAGTAGGCCATCAACCGCAAACTTAGGTCGATATTTGTATTTATCTTGTGGCAATAACAACTTCCGAGCGATTGTCTGCTCATATCGAACCAGTTGCGGATTCAGTGAATAAGTAAGGAATCCCTGATTGGTTTGCTCAAGGCTTGATGCCCATGAGCTGGCTTTGTTTGTGTGTCCGATCAGTTGCGGTGGGACACCAAAAGCCCGGCAAATTTCCTCAATACCAAAATAACGACTTTCAAGAAGTTGAGCATCAACCGGATTAATACGAATATTTGAAGCGCTGGCTACTTTCATTCCCGCTTCAAGCGTCATGAACTTACCAGCATTCTCGGGTCGGCTAAATTCAGCTAAACCTTTTCGAAGTTTTACTCGCTGCTCATCAGTCAGAGTCTTTTCACCAGTTTCAAGGAACCCCCCGACTTTTAAGCCGTTTTTAAACCAGTCCTGTGCTTGATTGTTGGCATCAAACTGCATGCCAATCGTCTGAGCAAAGAATTGAATTGCCGACAACCCAACATATCCATCCAAGGTAAATCCCTTAAAATGCAGAATTTCATCATCGGTATAGATCTTAACTTTGCCATTTTCCGTGTAATGGTATTCAAAGCTTCCGTCTTTCAGGCGCTTTTTAACCATTTCACTAGGAAACAATGGTTCTAAAGAAATAACACTTCGATTATTGCGACGAGTAATGTAGCTATACGCATTACCCCATAAATCCAGACACGCTGACTGAATCTGCCAAAACTCACTGGCACACATGTCTGCATTGGGTGAATCATGCAGAATTCGATATAGCTCGTGGTCTTTAGCAATCTTTTTATCAGTGTTGTACAAGTGAAGTGGCAATGTTGAAATAGTTTCAGCACGTAGTTTTACACATGCCCAAACTGCCGATAACTTCAGGGATGTTTCAGGGCTGACAACCGCACCACCAGAAGACATGTAACTATCTACTGGATAGGAAGTACCCCCTTTCTTTAATTGAGTTTTTCCAGTCAATCGTGACCAGAAGCGAGACCAGAATCCCGTGTCTTGTAAGTCGCTCATGCTATCACGATGTCCTCTAAATATCCGTCAATGTCATAGTTTTTAACTTCCGGCGCCAGACTCATAAGTGCCACGGCGTTAAACGTAGCAATCAATGGATCAATCTTACCCACGCCCGATTCCTGTTTACTGATCATCATGCCGTTGCCTTTCACGACTGCGCGCGCATTGCCAACACACCACGACATAAGGCCTTGCCCTGCATGGTAAAGATTGCCTTCTGCTAATTTGCGTTCGGTTGTCAGGATGTACCCCATTAATTTAAAACCTTGAGGTACGGCAGTGAGCTTGTCTTCAGGAATGCCAGCGTCAAGTAAGCCATCCAGTAGACCACCCAAGCCAAGAGGATCGAGTCCAACTTTGTCGAGCTTTCCTGAGTCAAAAACTTGTTTTGCAATCGCTGCGAGTTGGTCTATGTCGTCTCCCACTCTATCAACAATAGTTAGGCTGCCTTCACGTTCATAATCTGCATACTTGGGCGCATTCTCTTTACGCCTCTCGACAGCAGTTTTATTGCACCAGGCATGATTCCATAACCACCAAATACGAGCGTTTCCTTTCAAGCGACCTAGACAGCTAAATCCAAGCAAGTCATCAAGGCCACCACCATCCACGCCAAGCGTGATTACGTCTGATTTCTCAATCAATCGCTCAAGTGTGATAGTTTCCCTTGCCTGCTGTAACCAATACTCAGCACCTGCCCAACGGTTTGCACGAAGATTAATACCAATCTCAACATTGAGCCGCTTAGCCAGAAAATCTCGAAAGTCTGACTCTTCACCATCGCGTGACTGCTCAAAGTCATCCTCTAACTGAACTGGATCGACCGAGGTCCCATAGTTTGGGTTTGGGATATGGAAGTTTTCTTTTTTAAGATGCTCCCCATCCTCAATCATCTGCTTTGGGAATTCGTAAATCAGGGGCAGAAACTTATTGTTCTGTTTAATCCCATCACGAACATCGCGGGCATAGTCTAATTTTTGCTTAAACACGCCACACGGCTGCTCATTGGCCTGAGTTGTCAGGTAGATAATGCAACCTTCTGGGCGTGATGCCAGACCACCAGTCGCTTCACGAAACATGCTGGCCGCACCTGCGTTCTTTTGGAACAGGTGCAACTCGTCAATCAGAATCCATGAAGCCTTTTTACCACCTACCGTATTTGATTCAGCAGCAACCACCTTAAGAGTGGCATTGGTTGATCGATGTGTGATTGTTTTGGTGTGCTCTGAGATATTAAGCAATGCGCTTAATTCTTCATCCGCTTTAATCGCATCCCTGATTGGAATAAAACTATTGTCTGCGACCTCTTTTGTGGGTGCGAGAATAATCAACTCAGCAGATCCGCGGTCATTCATGATCAATGCTGTCAGCATAATGAACGCTGCCAGTGTTGATTTTGAGTTCTTCTTTGGAATTAAAAGGAAAAATTCACGGATTAAACGCCGACTCTCATCTTCGCTATAAGCACCAAAGATTGAGGCTACAAACTCAAATACCCAAGGCCGTGTAATCTCACCCATGGTTGGCTGCCCAAGCACATCAGTAACAATTAAGGACTTAAAAACATCCAATGCCATTTCCGCTTCTTCTGGGAATAATGGCTTGCATGGCATGAGTGACTGCCCTTTTGCAATCTTTTGCTCCCAATCAGGGCAACTCGTACTCCAATTGAGTTCTTTCATTTTTCAGCCTAACTGTAATTTGCTTTTCTTGCTGATCGAGTAGCATATTTTCCACCACCAGTTGCAGCAGCCTTGGCATCATCTGCCTGAGATTCCTTTTTGCCTTTTTCAGCAACCTTGCCATGTTTGTATGGAAGTACAGCTTTGGCTGCATTGAATCGCAGGAACATATCATCACTCTTGTTCATGACATCAATTAAGAATTGCAGAGGATCGTCTTTGGCATAATCTTCATCGTCCAAGGGATTATCATTTTCATGAGTGCTGGCAGGTTTAACTTTAGGTTTTTCAGGAGTTAACTTTTTCTTTTCAGAAGTTAACTTTTTGGCTGTTGAATATTGGTCAATATACGCAATAATTTCAGGATTTTTGGAAAGCTTTGAGCCTTGTTGCATCGCTGATTTTTCAGGATATCCTGCTGAAATTGCTGCATCTTTTTTACTCATGCCATCAACAATAGCTTGAGCAAAAGCTTTCATTTTTGCTGTTAAAGCCATTGCGATTCCTTAACTCTAAAAGTTAACTTTTGCTGAAAAGGGAAATTTTTTTATAAATGAGATGGGCGGCGATAATTTATTTGGAGGGACTCTGAACAAAACAAGTCCCCCCGATGGTTATCACTAGATTAATTGATAAACTCGATCACTCTTTAATCCATTGCATTTTCTGCAAGCACATCTCAAGTTTGACTCAACATGCAGACCACCTTTGCTTAGTGGAATAATGTGATCTACCTCTGGCGCATTGTTCTCTAAAGTGCCTCGTAGTTTCTTTGGTGTTTCAATCCCACAGATATAACAACGATACATATCACGCTCTAAAATAAAATCAGGACTAATTGCTTCAGCAACTCTTGCACCTCGCTCTAACGCCCTGCGTTTAGACTTGGCTGCCTTCTTGCTCTGCTTGTAAGAATCAGTCTGTCTATACTGCTCTTTCTTAATTTTTGAATACTCTTTACGGCAAGTGGGATGAACCAATACGTGTTTGGAATAAACGATTTCACCGCAATGCCTGCAACATCTTGAGTCTTTAGCTTTTCGAGTTATTCTTTTAATAGCTTGAATCTCCTTAAGGAGATAGGTATCAACAATAGGCTTTGGTTTATTATTCTCAGCTATACGTCTTAATGCACTAAACTCACTTCTGATAAATGCCTGCCACTTAAAGCCGCATTCTCTTGAACAACATAAGCCAGCATCTCTACTTCCATGACTAGATCTCTTGATCTCACCTTTGCACTGGATGCATGTCAGCACCTTGTATTTTGGTTTGTTGCTGCTGCATCTCCTTGAGCAGTACTTGCCATTCTTTTGCCTAGGCTTGAATACTGTATTGCATACATAACAGTTTACTTCTGGATAGTCTTTGACTTGCCACTTGGCTCTATTGTTATTGGCCACATGAACTAGTCTACAGGCTTGCGAGCAAACTACTGATTTTCTTTGGTATGGAAGGAATGATTCACCACAAACAACACAAGGCTTTGGATGTTTCCATTCTGGTTGTTTATATGATTTGGTTTTAGCTTTACTGACAAATGAAAGTAGTGCAGAATTGTCCGCAGTCATGTTGTTACCTCGAATAACAATGTGGTCATAAGCCCTTTAAGATTGCCGTCTTTCGGGGCTTTGTTTTGTCTAATAATTATACCACAATACTACATATATCCTTGTTTTATTTCTTCTTTTGCCTTAATTGAATCATGGCAATATTTGCATAACGGCTGCCAATTCTTCTCATCCCAGAACAGTGTCTTATCTCCCTTATGCGGGATAATATGATCGACCACAGTTGCTTCAGTTACTCGACCAAATCTGTTCTCACAATACGTACATAACGGATTGGTTTGAAGGAACTTTGCTCTGGCCTTTCTCCAGTCATGGTTATAAAGTTTCTGGAATTGATTGCGAAACCCTGTCTGGACCACTTCACGTCTTGGCTGCTTGGGTGTCATCGCCTGCAGTTTGGTTTGGAGTCTTGGGAGTTTCATGAATCAAGGTACTCATGGCAACTTGGTTCGTCTTGTTCTTGCTCGAGCAACAGTAGCAACTCGCTGTTCTGCTGGGTTTGTATCTGCAGCAGATTGATCAACTGACTGTTCTGCTGCATCACTTGATTGTTCTGCTTTACGATCTCGGTTAGTAAGTCGAGCAATTGCGTTTGCGATTGATTCTTTTGAGCTGCCATACATTGCCTTCAGTTTTTGTCTGCGTTGTTCACAACCTTCACATGCCATAGTTATTTACCTATGAATACAGCGCTTCACGTAGATTCTTAATGCGCTCTTTAAGTTTAATCATGATGCCATCTATTGCTAGCATCTCATTACGAGTTAATCCGGTTCGACTTAGATTTTGATACTTTGACAGCTCAGCACTACAAAATTCTAAATCATGCTTCGCTTGTACTTTATCTGCCATAAATCCACCGAATTTAAAAAGAAAGACCCCTCAACATCTAGAATGCGAGGGGCTTTTGTGTGCCGTAATACGTTCGGCAAATTATTTGGGTAACTTTAGATCCACATCAGGAATGATAACGCTTGGCCTGAAATCAACTTTGTACTGGTAGGTACTGACACCTTTGCTATTTAGCTGCTCGGAAAAGTAAGTCACATTGTCAGAAATGCCTAGTGAATGCTTTTTAAATTCCGTATCGCTCGTCTTACAGGTCACATCAACCTTTCGTTCACTAACAGCTTCAAAGGCACACTTTCCTTCAATCGTTAGAACATAGTCACCAGTAACACCGTTATAAAAAACGATTCGTCGATCTAATTGGAAGTTGTCTGCTGCATGAGATAGATTTCGTGAGGCAACCTGAGCATCTCGAGAACAACCAACAGTAGCCATTGCACACATTAAACCCAGCGCAATTATTTTAGTTTTCATCATTTTGTTTTCCTTTTTTTTTGCAAAAATAAACCCCACTCATTGGCGGGGTTTTTAAATTTCTTTCAAACAATCCCGACAAACCTTTATCTCATCACCATCTATCGTGTGGTCAATTTCAACCGCACCATGAAAGCCGAATAAGCATTTTAAAAATTGGAGCATGTAAATCCCCTGAATTGGGTGGCGGCATAAAGATTTAAACCACTACGATTAAATTAAGCCGCCATAGGTGCCCCGATATTGCTTACACAAAAAACATTTCTCAGGGCATTAAAAAGGATGTGGCAAATTGCCACACCCTTTGCCTATAGTTCGATATTAATCAGCTCGGCAACTGATCTACCGCTACTCACAATCACACACACCTAACATGCAAGGCCTGCTTTACTTGCTTTCATCCTCTTTAAGGTCGGGTTGCCAAGCCCTAGCTGAAATTACCCAAGAGTGGGCGTTTACTCAAGGCATGTTCTGCAAATTGGCTTTTTGCAGGCAATAAAAAAGCCCACCATTTGGCGAGCTTTCTTTGATGCTTAAACCTACTCTTTTGAACACTTTACTTCAAACTGGTATTCATCTTGGGTAACCTTAATTTTAATATTTTTATATTTTCGTTTGTTTGGATCCATTGCCGACCCTGCTACTTCCTCAAAAAAGCCTCGATCATTCATTAGATCGCCATACGCTTTATAACCCAACAAAATCTTTTCAGGTTTTTTGCCGTTAACTACTAATTCACTAAGAGTATCATCTAATTTCTTGATAGTTAGAATTGCCATTTCGGTTAAAGCTCAAAACAAAAAATTCATTATCGCTTATTTTCGTGAAGAAAAAATGTCAAAAAGCCCACCTTTTAGTGAGCTTAATTTAGTCATGGTCAGAAACTGCGTAATACGACCAGTATAGTAAAACTATACCTTGGTTTCCGAAATAATGGAATCCCTATGCACGCATTTCTTTGTAAGTATTTTTCTTATACTTCTGAACAGCTTGAGAGGCCTCTTCAATCGCAGACTCAAGCGCCAAACACATCAGATTTTCGTATGGCTTCCATGTCTTACGATAAAGTTCGGCTTGCATCTGCATCGAATTAATACCCGCATAATACAATCGACCTTGCGCTGTGAAATTCCCTTCAAGCTCAGGATTCAAAGCAAAGTCAATTACCATACGTGCAACCAAGTATGCCAAATGGTTCATGGTGATATGCTCAGGCTCACGCTTTTTATCACCCTTAGCATTGACCAACATAATTTTAACTAAGTGATTACGCACATACTCATAATCACTTTCACACTTCCCATCAAAGACAATAAGCGCTGTAACTGACTTTGCGAGCTGTGTTTCCATACTCGCAATCACACCCAAACGATCTTCATAATTCAAAGGTTTCTCCCCAGTGCCATGTGCCTGTGGTTCAAAGTTTGGTGACTTCGCTGTAATACCTTTGGTCAACCACTCAAACGGTTCAAATTTCTCTGCTACTGCATTCATCCCGCCACCCAATCACTTAAAAAATTTGCATGTGTGTTGGGTTCCATTAACCCAATAAATATCCTGTGTTTTACAAACTTGAAGCGTGTTCCACGTATTTAATGCAACTGCAATAATCGCTATAACTATAAATCCAACCACCCAAAGCCAATCATGATTCCTGCGTTTCATCCCTATTCCCTCAAACCTCTCTAATATCGATATCGTGTACTGTTTTCATAAGGTGTTTCTTGTTGCGATAGCTTTGCAATTTCCGCGTTATTGCCGACTTCACATCTTCAACAATGAATTTCCCGTTTTCGATGTACGTAAAATCCGCGTAATACCTCAATTCAGGTTTTGCCCTCTTCTCTCCTTCCAGTTTTACTTTGGGTGCCAGTACAAATTTAACCTGACACCGTAACTCTGAAATTTCACCTCTCTGCATTAACGCTGTAAGCTCGATATAGCGTTTGTATTCCTTTTGGCTATCGAACTTCATTCCGTCCTTTTCAATGCGCTGTGCGTTGAATTTGTTGCGCCCTGGCTTGGTTTTAGCCTTGGGTGCGTATTGCTTGTGATATTCAGCGAGTGAGATGCTGGTCATTAGTCACCAGTTCCAATCAAAGCTCGTTGCATAGCTTTAACCGTTAATTCAGGATCATTTTGCTCAAACCTAAAATAACTATCTGCAACACTTCGCGCTAACTCATTCCGAGATTTGTAGGTTTTTGCTTGGTCACGGTAGTTGTTACGCTCACGATCAAGATTTTCATTAAAGGCAAGCAGCTCAGCATGTTCTTTTTGAAGCTGATCCAGCGACATTTTTAAGTATTCACTCATCTCTCAATCACCTTCGTAGTCGGCGCAATATGATTGCGAATGTCTGATACATGGTCTGTGCGGTCGTGGTCTGCGATGGCGGCGCGAAGCTCAGCGTGTGTAAAACCAACAGAGCTTCTTTGCCACATGCCGTTAATCACACTAATTTTCCAATCTTCAGGCACAGCATGTTTTTGAAGCATACCATCAAGCGCTTTTGCATTTTTCAACCCCAATTTTTCGATTATTAGGTTCATTGGCACGACTCCACGTCTGCGATGGCTTGTTTAATGCGAATCCAATATGGATCTGAATAACAGCCTGAGATCATGTGTTCATATTCAGCAATTTCTACAGACTCAAAATCCTTTACAATTAACTCATATGAGTCGACAAGGCGTTTTAGATCTAATATGGGAAATTGATTGTATTCATCATCATTAAAATCGTAGTACCACGCGCCAACGATTGTGTTGAACCGCGCCCATTGAAATTCCCCTCCAAACAACACCTCTTTTGCATAATGGCCACCAAGTGAGTTTTGATTAAAATGTGTTGCTGTGCTTGGAGACCACTTAATTACATCTTTTGCTTTTTCGCATCCAAACTTTTTAACAAACTCGTTTGCTTTCATCCCTTCACCCCAAATAACTGTTTTGATTTCTCAGTGGCCATGTATGCCAAATTTCTGCCCAACTTTCTTTCGCATCGCTCTAAATAACCCAAACCAACAAGCGCATTGAGATAGCGATTCAGTGTCCATCTTGTTTTATCGACCACATTTTCCTGAAGATCCATCCATGTGATCGACCGGCCCGCAAATACAGTGAACAAGAGGATATCCAGCAGCACTTCAAAGCTCTCAGCATAGTCATTGTGCGGCACACCAACCCAATCTACGGTTTTGTTGTCTAATGGATGTTTCATGCAGCACCTCCCACGCGCTGAATTTGCTCAATCGCCTGACTGTCTAGATTCGAGAACTGGCAATACTTCAACTGCGCATGCATATACGCTGTGCCTTGCTCGCCATGACGGTTTTTACCAACAATTGCCTCGGCAATACCTTGCTGCGGAGACTCCTTGTGGTAAACCTCATCGCGATATAAAAATACAATCTGATCAGCATCCTGCTCAATTGCTCCAGACTCACGCAGATCAGACAGCAGCGGGCGCTTGTTTGGGCGCTTTTCTAGATCGCGGTTTAACTGCGACAGCAGCACAACAACGCAATTAAATTCTTTCGCCAGTGCTTTTAACTCGCCAGTGAAATACGCAATCTTTAAATCTTCACGAGCAAACTGTTTTGTGGTCTTCATGATCTGCAGGTAATCAATAAACACAGCGCCAATAGATCCGTACTGATGTTTCAGTTTGCGCATCGATTCCCGTACATTCGCGATGGATGGGCGTGATGTATCGTTAATCAGCATTGGCACACGTTTCAGCATCGTCACTGCGTTTGTGTACGATGTGAATTCCTCTGATGTCAGAGTGTGTGGCGCATTGCGAACCTTTCCGATATCAGCTGGACCAATTGCGCAGCACATACGCATAGCAATCTGATCCATCGGCATTTCACCAGACATAATCAGCGCGGGCTTGTTTTGGAAAATTGCCACATGACTTGCAATGGTCTGCAGCATTGTGGTTTTACCCATGGCTGGACGCGCAGCAAGAACAAGCAAGGACCCTGGTTCAATATCACCTAACTTGCGGTCAAGATCATAAATACCTGTCTGAATGCCCTTGATTGTGGTAGCGCCGCTGGTGAACGCCTCAATCTTGTGATGCATCTCGACAAATGTACCTGCAGCAGCATCATGGATATGACACAGTGCATCTGTGGCCTGTTCGGTATTGATCTCAGCCAACATGCTTTGCGCTTCTTGAATCAGCTCCCCGCGGCTCACTGTGAGATTCTGAGCCTTCAGTATGATCTTTTGCGCTTCTGACTCAAGTTTTCGGCATGCTGTAAAATCTTTTAGTTTTTCAGCATACGGAATCAGATTGTAAAAACTCGAAGGCGCATCCTGCAGAATCTGCATCAAGTACTGCTCACCACCAGCCTGTTCACTCATGTCGTGTGATTTAAGCCAATCGTTCACCAGTACTGCGTCATACGGAGAGTTTTTAGCATCAAGCGCCGCAACGGCGTTAAAAATTGATTTATGGCGTGTTGAGTAGAAATCAGCGTCAGTGAGCAGGTTTTCGATTTCACTGTATGACGCAGCAACGGTAATTAGCGCAGCAAGTACGGATTGCTCAATGGCTAAATCAAAAATTTTAGTTTCAAGCATGGCGACCTCCTAAAAATCCCTTTGGTTTTTCAGGGAGGTTAATTGCTGGCGCCTGTGATTGAGCAACTGGCAGTTGTGCATTTTTTTCAAAAAGTTTTTCAGTGAGTCTGCTATCGCGTTTCACCCACTTCACGAAATTCGAATACATCTGGCTATCTGTCACCGCGCCAGTGTGAATTTTGTTTTCGTAGTGAGGATTCACTTCAAGCAAAATTTCTTCCGCCTGAGCTTGGGTAATTTTTGGTAATCCAGAACGCTGTAACCAAGAATTCAATTCGTTTAACTTTGGAGTCCAGATTTTGAGTGCGCGCTCAATTAAATTTTCTTCAGGATTTTGAGTTTCAGGAACAACTGGATTTTCAGGAGAAACACTCTCTGAAGTATTCTCTGTGTATTCTCTGTATGTATTCTCTGTATTAGTTGGGCGGATTTGTGCATCTAGTTTGGCGGAATTGTGCATACAGTCTGGCGCTTCTGTGCATTCAGATTGGCGGATTTGTGCATCTAGTTTGGCGGAATTGTGCAACTGTGATGAATCAAGGCTTTCAGAGTATTTAATAAGTGATTTGTACAGATTTTCTCGCTCAACACGAAAATGCAATTTACACGGCACACCCACCTTTTTTTCCACCAAGAAACCAAGCATTTTTAAAGTTTTTCGAGCGGTATCTTGTTCACGACGAGTAAGCCCAGTTTCCTGCGTCCACTCTTCATGAGTTTTATAGATCCAGCCGTCTTTATTCTTGGTGCGAGAAGTCCAGTAAACCAGCTGTGAAAGCATGAGCGCGCCATTGATGCCGCACCCAATAAAAACGTAGTGTTTGTTAAACGCGATTGGCTGATCATTCATGGCTTCAATCAATTTAATCATGGGAATACTTGTGTTCACGCAGCGCTCCTGCATTTGCGTAACTGGCGTTCTAACACAGCTACAAAATTCACTTTTACCGATGCTGCATAAGTGTCTACCGGCATAGATTGGGGTTTGATTGCTCTGCGCAGCTCAGCGCGTCTTTGCTCAACCATTTGGGCTAATTTCGCCGTCATGACACCTCTCCCACCGCAAGCTCTACTGCCGTCATCCGGCGCTTAGCATTCAGCTCCGCAACCCGCGCATGTCGCACCAAATGGCCCAAAGCAAAATTGCGGTTGCCATTCAGCAGCACGCCATTGCCCTGTACTTTATGCACAGTCATTAGGTGATCCGGTTTAAGCGCGTCGATAAAAACCACGGTATCCCCAGCCAGAAAATCAGATTCAGAAATAAGGCAGGTATTGCACTGCTCTTCTTTGAAATTGCTGCACTTGTTAGTGCATGGGTGTTGATGTAAACTTTGTTGCATATTTAATCCTTACTGATTGAATTACTAACCGCTTTCCTGTTCACGCAGGAAGCGGTTTTTTAATACCCTAATTTTTCTTTCTGAACGCTAATCTCGTCATGGAATAAATCATCCACAGATTCAATTCGGTTCATCCAGCTCTTCGACATCACAAGCAATGCTTCAACTCGTGATTTATCAATGCTTTGATATTCCTTCGGCACAATCTTTAGGCCAAGACAGCTCAACAACTCGCAAAAAGTTTCAATTTCCGTCAAGTCATTGTTTTTCTTTTCAGTTTTCATTCTCGAAAGAGTGCTTGGATCAACGCCTAGCTGCTCAGCCAATTCGCTTTGCTTGCTATTCGCAAGCGCCTGCAAGATCCGAGAAATGCTATTTCTGGCGCTTGCGGATGGTTCAATTGATACTTTGTTCATTAACACTCCTGAGCTACGAGTTCTTGATTTCGCAAGTAATCGAAATCTGCTTCTGGACATAAAGAATCGCAACGCACCTGACCATTACTGGCTTTGTCGATGCGAATCGCTAAAGGTGCACCACACTTTTTGTTCACGTAGATAATTTGTTGAAGGTTGCCAACAGTAGTTGCGCACTCTTTTGCAAATGCCTCACGCCCTTCCGGGGTAAGACTTAAAAGATAGGTTTTGAGCTTTTCAGTATTGGAGGAAGACATCTATATCTCTTTGTTTAATATATTTAGTAAATACTAATTTTAATTACTAAATATGTCAATAAATCTTTAGTTGTTACGAATTTACTTTTTACTAAAAACTATGTGAAATACTAAATATGGATAAAATTGCACTAAGACGCAAAAACTTGCGCACAGCTATTGATGCTGCCAATAAAAGATTGGGATTTAAGTCTGATATCGCTTTTTGCGAGCATTTTGATCTAAATGCTAGCCATATCTCCCAACTCATTAATGGGCATGGGAGTTTTGGCGAACGCGCAGCAAGAAACCTTGAGAAAAAAGCAGGTTGGCAAAGTGGGCTGCTTGATGAAATCCTAGAAGATGAAACCCATCACCCTAAAGTTAATGTATCTGAAAGCAATGTTTCTCTTCTTGATTCACCATTGCAAGCAATCCCTTTACTTGATTATGTTCAAGCGGGTCTATTTCATGAGGTTGGTTACGACGGAATTAATCCACTAGGAACAAGTTGGACAACATACAAAAGTCCTCGCCCTGAGTGTGTTTTTTCCCTAAAAGTTGAAGGCAAGAGCATGTCTCCTGAGTTTCAACCGGGTGATGAAATTGTGGTTGATAGTTCACTTGAGGCCAAGCCTGGCGCACTGGTTATTGCTCAAGAAGTTCAGCACGGACAAGCCAAAACAACATTTAAGAAATATCGTGTTATTGGAATTAATGAGTTTGGTGTAGATGTGATCGAGCTTGTTCCTTTAAATTCTGATTTTCCTACATTAAATTCCAATCAAATAGATATATCAATTATTGGTGTGGTTGTTGCTCACAACAGAAGGTTTAAATATTAAAAAACAAAACCCAAGCGTTCATGCCTGGGTTTTGTTTAAACAGCGAACTGACGCAGTTCAACAAAGTTGGGGTTAAGTGTGGATTTTAGTGATTATATTGTTTATGTCGATGAGAGTGGTGACCATACGCTTAATGGGTTGAATGCGAAGTATCCAGTATTTGTTTTGGCCTTTTGTATCTTTCATAAAAGATACTATACGGAAACTGTCATCAAAAATCTTGAGCAGCTTAAGTTCAAGCATTTCGGTCATGACATTATTGTAATGCACGAGCGAGACATCCTAAAAGGCACTAATGACTTTAAGAATTACTCATCAAAGCAACAAAAAGAGTCATTGCTTAATGATCTGACCACCTTAATGCAAGATACTAATTTTATTTTAATTTCTTGTGTGGTTAGAAAAGACCAGTTAATACAGAAATATACCACCCCTAAAAATCCATACTTTATTGCTTTAGAATTTGGCCTTGAAAGGATTTATAAATTCTTAGTTGAAAAGGGTCAGCAGAATAAGAAAACTTTCATTGTTTTTGAGAAGCGCGGGGCCCAAGAGGATAAAGATTTAGAGTTGGAGTTTAGAAGAGTTTGCGATGGTAATAATTTCAGCAAAATATGCTTACCATTTGAGATAAAAATGGCATCGAAGAAAGTGAACTCTTCCGGGCTTCAAATTGCCGACTTAGTTGCCAGGCCAATTGGAAACCATGTATTAAAACCAGATCAACCTAATAGGGCATTTGAAGTTTTACAAACTAAATTCTACAGCTCAAAAGGCCGAAATGGAGCTGGCACAGGCTACTATGGATTTGGTTTAAAGATATTCCCAAATTACAAATAAACAAAAGGCCCTAACATAACGCTAGAGCCTTTTGCCGACTGGGAATCCCCGGTCCATGGTTAAATTATAGGTTATAAATTAAATTTATGCAATTGCGCATAATTTTTTCGCTAAATACGCATAAAACAGAACTGCGAACCCGACGCAGTCCTTTAGAACAGATCGGGCGGAGAACTTATGTTTGAATTAATTGTTATTGATGTATCTGAAGCCAAACCAAAATCACTCTATGCTAGACAATTCAAAACTCATCCTCGCATAGGTGAGTGGATTGAAATAGATGAAAATGACGAGGGCGTTCTATATGAAGTTGTTAAGGTTGCTCACTCAACAAATGGTGGTGGTTCAGATTTGTACGTAAAGCCTCTAGGGCTAACTTACGAAGTTGTTGGGAATCTTTGTGGTAAAAGTGATTAGCGATATTTAAATGGTTTTCGCTCAAATCATTAGGATTAGTAATTAAAACACCGATAAGTTTCACGCCAGTTAGTGGGGATGAATCCATTACCTCTATTAACTGACCATCTTTTGTAATACCAATCATTCTAACGACTCCACCCAACCCACCACCACGGTGGGTTTTCTTTTGCTCATATTACCATTTACTAAATATTTTACTAATTTTATTTAGCAAAACTATTGACTAATTATTTAGTAAATACTAAATTACACATCGTAGACAACAAAAAAGCACACCGATCTCTTACCCCCGATGTGCTTTGCAACTTGCGAGATGATTATGACAAAAACCCTTACCCCTTTCAACAGCCTTGCTGTAAGTGTGTTTACAGCCAGCGTCGCAATTGGCGCATTAGCATACGCATATCAGCCAGACTTTGGCGGCATGCCATCATCCAATGATCAAATTGCCCCAGCTTATAACGCTGTGGCCGCTATGCAATTCAACACCGCCAACTCAGGCACTGCAGTCGTCCGCTTAGACGGCTTTACCCTAGACGTCAGCTTTGACTTCGAACGCATCGATGACTCATACGGCGTACCCGGCAGTGAATTCACCAATGCCGAAATCACAAACCTCTCTATAGACAAAGTCATGGATGCATCTGGCTACCCAATCCGCGACTTCACCGACTTCAATGATCATCTAAGCATCAACGCAATGCTGGTGGCTCACATGTTGAAAAGCAAAATGCTGGAGGCTGCCTAATGAACAAGACTTTTGATAAACCATTCCGCGAAGACTTAGGTCTTGATGCTGCCGGCTTCCACCGCATCCGCATGGGTAACACTGTGTACTGCGTTAAAAACAACGTCATTTACACGCTATCTGCAGACGGCCAGCTGACACAGGTTGATGAAAGCACGCTGACAGCAAAGTCTTGGATCCGCCGCAATGTGAATGAAGTACTTGGCGCACAGAAGATGACTGCCCGCTTCATCTGCCGCGTGCGCGGCGGCTACAAAGTGGATGTGAATGGTACCGAATACATTATCAGCGTATCTGCAGACTACTCCAGAGGCTTCGACCGTAATGTATTTGAAAAAAATGCCCCGTTTTTCTCCTGGTCAAGTGGCGTGGTTGAAATCAAACATGCCATGCGCCGCGCGGCCCCTGCAGATCTGGTCAATTCATTGCTCTTTCAAACTGCAGTTAAAAGTGTCGTTAACCCGCAGCGCAAGCTGGATCGCGTGACCCGGCACCACAGCTTCACGCGCTGGAACTCACGCCATGAGTGTGAGCAGTACAAGATCGCCAAACACAACACTGATGCCTTTGGGAATACGTTTAAGTAATTGATATTGCGTAAAACCAGTAATGAATAGTGAGTAATGAATAATGAGTATTGCAACCTTAATTTTGGGCCAGTCCGGAACTGGAAAAACCACAAGTCTAAGAAACTTAGACCCGCGTAATGTGCTTTTAATTCAGGTAATTAAAAAGCCGCTGCCGTTCCGCTCTTCCGACTGGACTTACATCACGCCAGAGAACAAGCAAGGCTCTGTTCTGGTGTCGGATAACCCTCAATTCATCATCAATGTGATCAATGGGTCCAAGCGCCCAATCATCATTATTGATGACTTTCAGTACGTCATGGCCAATGAATTTATGCGCCGCAGCGCGGAACGAAGTTTTGACAAGTTTACTGAAATTGGCCGAAACGCTTGGGATGTATTTAACGGCGCTATTGCCGCGCATGACCATAAGCGCGTTTACATCCTCAGCCATACGGAAGAAGACAGCCAAGGGAAAACCAAAATTAAGACCATCGGGAAGATGCTGGACGAGAAAATCACGCTTGAAGGCATGGTCACCATTTGCCTGCAAACCTCTGTAATCAATGACCAGTATGTCTTTCAGACTAAAAACAATGGCACATCAACTGTTAAGGCGCCAATGGATCTCTTTAAAGAGGATCACATTGACAACGATTTAAATGAAGTGGATGTGGCTATTTGTGAGTTTTACGGCATTCCAAATCCACAGCTGCAGCCACAAAACCAACAGCAACAAACAGCTTAATCCTTATATTTTTTGGAGATACATCAATGAATCAGCAATACAAACAATTTGGCTTTAATCCTGAATCTGCAAAACAAGCGGACAGCAGCGCGCGGATTGAAGAGCCGGGCAAATATGTGGGTGTTATTAAACACATGGAATTTATCACCGCAAATTCCGGCACCACTGGTTTTGAGATCGAGTTTGAAACAGACAATAAAGAGTCTGCTTCATTTTCAATTTGGACTGAAAAAAGTGATGGTACTGGCTTGAGCGGTATTCATAAAGTTAATGCTCTGCTTGCTTGCGCAGGCGTGCGCGGGCTGACGCCGACAAATGGCCAGCTGGAAAAATATGACTTTGATCTCAAAGAGCGCGTTACTAAAAATTGCATCATTGCACCAGAAATTGCAGGCAAGCGCATCGGCTTATTACTTCAACGTGAAAACTATCAAAATAATAGCGGTGACTGGAAATTTCAGATGAATTTCTTCTCATGCTTTCAGGCCCAAAGCGAACTTATGGCTAAAGAGGTTCTTGATCGCAAAACTACACCAGAGGCCCTGCCGAAATCGCTCGCATCGCTAATGTCCAACCCAATTACAACGCGCAAGCCTAAAAACAATAACGGCGGCTATCAGCAAAATAGCAACGGCGGTTATGGCAATAACAGCCAAGGTTTTAATCAAAACAATGGTTACAGCCAAGGTGGGTTTGATGGGTATTACGGCGATGTTCCGCCAGTTTTAGATAACGGACTTCCATACTAATAAGTAAATGACAAATTTATGCATCCAAGATAAATCCGCGGATGCATAAGGAGAAAAAATGAATATTTTAAATGGACAGCAAGCATTTGCTGAAATGGCTGCCGGTCAAAAAATTGAATGCCGCCATGCCGGATCCGATCTTGATTTTGATGAGATCCGCAATTTCCCTGCGACTGTTTTTATTGATCAGGATTATGAATTCCGCATTGCTGTGGTCTACATGACTATTGGCTCTATGCTTGTGCCGGAATCAATTACTGAAAGCCCAAGCAAAGGCACTCAATGCTTCCTGCCGTCAATTCTCACTGAAATTAAGGCCAAGGGTTTTAAGTGGAAAAATTCTGACATGGACTTAAGCCTGCTTTCCCGCGGTTTGGTTCACTTGTATGAAGAAAATGCCATCACGCATGCCAATGCCCTAATTGCGGTGAGCCAAGGCTCATTGGGTGAAACTGTAAAAGTTAATTTGGATGATCGTTTACCATGGGAGCAGGATGAGCAGAATTCGGCATCTGCTGATATTGAAGAAAAGACGCCACCCGCGGAAGAATCCAAAGCTGATCCTACTTCCGTTGAAGACCAGCCATCATCTACGGAAAAGGATTTGACTGTCGATGAATTAAAGCAGCTTCAGTTGGAAGTGGAAAAGTTGGTAAACGAACCAGCCGCTGCGGAAGATCTACCTAAGAAAGACTTGGTTCATGAGGCTTTGCTTGAGGATTTACTGGAGCGTGCCGCAAATGCAAACACTCCAGCAGAGGCCAATGCCCTCGTTGGCTACACGAGAATGTGGACCGAGGAGCAGCGTAAACCCCTGCTTGATGCAATTCATAAACGCTTAAATGAATTAAATCCACCTGAGCGCGCAGAGGCAAAAGAGCCGCCATCATTGATGGTGCAAATTCAGAATGCCAAAGATTTGACTGAATTGGATTGTCTGGAAATTGAAGTGTCGACTCGACATGTGGATATTCAGCCAAAGCTCATGGGCTATGTGAAGCGCCGCCGCTTTGAATTGGAGAATCAAGGCAGTGAGGCTATCCAATGATGTGTCCTCAGCAGCTGATACTGGCATTCACCATGTTTGTGGCAAATGACGGCTACCAATGTGTAATCAACAAGATCATTGGCGAGGCGGTGTTTACGAAAGCAAATAAGCCAGGCCTAAAAATAGACCGGCTTGGCAAGATGAACGAAGCAGCGCAAAAACGATATGAGCTGTTTCTAAGAATGTGGCTTAAGAATGGCAAAGAATTCATTCTGCGCCTTCAGGCTCAGGCAATTATGTTGAAGGTGGCGTGATGGATATTCAGAAAGAAAGAGAAGCGTTTGAAAACCATTTAAAAAAAATGGGAAAAACCGACAATGAAACATTTTCTAAGAATGAAGATGATTCCTATCAAATGGATATTATTCATTTTGGCTGGAAGATATGGCAAGCAGCCAAAGCCCAAGCGGTGCCGGGATGGGTTTCTGTTGAGGATAAACTACCAATAGATGGTCAAGATGTAATTGCTTTTGATGCTATTAAGCATTGTGTGTTTAAGGGTGGTGATTTTTTGCAAGGGTATATTGAGTCAGACACAGGGCATGAATATGAGGAACCTGTGGAAGTTACCCATTGGATGGCAGTTGAAGCGCAGGAGCCGACCAATGACTGAAGCTAAAAAAGAACAGTGTGTAAATACTGGTAACTGGGTTGAAATGTGCGAATTTCTCAGTGAGGTGACTCGCAATCAATATGGCGACATTCAGGGTCTAACCATGAGTAGACGTGACATTGATTCATGTCGGCTTCAAATTGTTGCAGGTCGATTCAAAAAGAATCGCGTAGCTTTAAATTACTGCCCTTTTTGTGGTGTTGATATTCGCACTGAACACAAGGAGCTAACCAATGAATGAATACAAAATTAAAAGCCTAAAGGACTTGCTGAGCATCCCTGTAGATCGAATTGATGATTGCTTAGATGAGTTAAAAGATGGCCTGAAGTTAATGCATTCTCAAATGGCAGCTCTTGAAATCTCTGTGACTGATGTTGTGTTTGATAACTTCACTTGGAAAGATGATGGTGCGAAAAATATGATTAGCAATGTGCACTTTGCTTGTAGTGGCGTTACTCAAATTAAGGTGGGTCAAGATGACTGAATACTGCTTCATGTGTAAAAAGTTCACAGTCCGCTGTGGTGTGTTTTGTAATGAGTGTGGGTTTGGGTGAGGTGTAGGTATGGGAGCATTTAAGTACACAATAACCATTGAAGCCGATGCGCCTCCCAAGATTACGCTCGGGGAGAATATCGGTGGTGGGATTGTTAAGGAAATGAAGGTGCTAGATGCTGAGTTATTAAGCTCAGAGCAGCTTGCAGCAAAATACAATATTAGCTCGCAAACTGTTAGACGCAAACTAGCAGCACACAATCAAGGGTTGCAAGGCAAGCATCTTTATAATGTTGTCATTGCGGATGGGATCCTAAACCCTAAAGTCAAAAAGTCCACTGGTGGGGCTAGGCGTAAAAATTAACGCCTAGCTATCTAGCATTTTCAATATATCCTTGACGTCGGGATTATAGTAAGTGTTCACCAGAACTTTAATTGTTTTATGTCCAGTAACTTTGGCCAAAACCTCAACTGGCAATTTCTGATCATTTACAAAACGGGTAATCGCTTCATGACGTGTGTCGTGAAATCTAACATCTTCAACGCCTGCCCTTGCTTTTGCGCGTTCAAATTGCAACCTAAACGCATTCTCAGAAAGTGGGATTAATCTGTCGTCGTTGTGCTGAATCAGCGCCATTAATTCTCTAGCTTTTCTAGTTAGCGGCACATCCCTTTCATCGCCATTTTTTGTATCAGACAAGTGAATATGATCTTTAAATATATTGGCTCTACGAATTGATAATATCTCACCACGACGCATAGCTGTTTCAATTGCAAATAAAAACGCCCAAGCAACATACTGGCTACTGGCGCGTGGCACACTACCCACTTCATATTTTAATGATGCAAGAATTTTATCTATTTCGGATTGCAGAATGCGTCTATTTCTTGGCTTTGGCTTACGTGGTTTTTTCAAACTAAAAAAAGGATTATTGTCTAAAATAAACAATTCTTTTTGCGCAAATGTGAACACGGAGCTATAGAGAGATATTTCTTTTAAGACTGTTCCATCCGATACTTCTGATTGTCTTTTGTTACGCCAGTGCGTTAAATCCTGCGGCGTGATCTGCGTAATATCTTTTTGGCCCAATAAGCCGAAGCGCTTATCAAACGAATCCAGTTGCTCGCGAATATATTTTTTAGATTTTGAATCTCGGCCATGTGCCTTGTAATAGAGATTAAATAAATCAAAAAATGTGGTCACAGTCTTGCGCTGTTCTTCTATTTCTTCTTTTGGTGTTGAATTGGCTTCAATGAGTTTATTCATGGCCCAATGCAGGCACTCTTGTTCTGTATCTCTTGTGCAGTACTCGCGTTTACCGTGGACCATAATTGATATAGACCAACTACTACCGCGCTGTCTTGGTTTTGGTAATTTCATTGCTGCTCACCATTTATGTAAAGTTATGTAAGAAATGAGCGCCACGTTTTTTCAAACAAGGTTACACAGACTTTCTGACACAAATCCTGACACAATGATGACACAAATTAAGTTTTGAGTGTTGTCTAATTCACAACAACGACAACAAGCGCAACAACACACAGGCAATAAAAAAGGCTTGCAAGTACGTGATATTCCTTGCAAACCCTTGATATATATATGGTAGGTTTAACCAGATTCGAACTGGTGACCTCTACGATGTCAACGTAGCGCTCTAACCAACTGAGCTATAAACCTAGAATGTGTAGCATCATATTCATTTTTGTTGATTTAAACAAGATATTTCATAACTTCTTAAGCACAGATGCACAAGTTTTAAGCGAAATCTTTATTTCTTTCATCTTTTCTTTTTGCTGGCCATTTGGCATATAGGCATACTGTTCATAATGCTGCTGCAGCTGCTGAAAATAAATCTGCTTCTCCTGAGGAATATTGACTGAAATGCGTTTCATCCATACTGCAAATGTTTCTGCATGATGTTTCTTGAAATGATCGGGCAGCTGCCGGTTAAACCGGGCAATAGCCCGCTCTGCTTCTGGCATTCCCTGCCTGGCCTGCCAATAAATATATGCAAAATACAGCAGCAGCAAAAAAAGCATGCTTGCAATCAAACTCACCGCAGCGGAATAAACCGAATTCAAGCCTATTTTCTGAAACCTGCTTTGCTGTGCTTCTGCATTATAACCAACCACCTTGCTTTGCCATTGGTAGCTGGCATAATCACTCCAAATGCGCATTTTGGTTAAAAAAGCATGCTGCCGATACGACCAGCTGGATTGCTTCCCGCCCAATACACTGTCATTATTTTCTATATAATTTTGCATGCCTTCATCAACACGGTTTGGCGCAATAATCGCTGTTGGGTCAATTCTCTGCCATTGGCCATTCAGCCAAACTTCCGTCCAGGCATGAGCATCTAGCTGACGGACTTCCCAGCTTTTCCCATCCGGCGCCAATTGACCGCCTTGATAGCCTGTGACTACACGGGCCGGTATGCCTGCATAACGCATCAGCATGACAAAGCTGGAAGCATAATGCTCACAAAAGCCCTGACGGGCGCCAAATAAAAAATCATCAATGCGGTTAGCGCCCAAAATGCCAGGGCTTAAGGTATAAGAAAATCCATTGTGCCGATACCAATTCAAGACCCGCTGAATATACTGTTCTGGATTATAGCCGCTCTGCTGATACAGCGTTTTTGACAATTGCTGCGCTTTTAAATCCTTCTGTTCAATCACTTGAGTATTGCGTTTATTGAGCCAATTCCGCTGCTGTTCATCTTGAATGGAAAGATCCGCAAGGCCAATCCACAATAGATGAATCGGCTCATTTTTTAGCACTTGCCGCTGAGAGGTAATGCGCCAATCTTTGCCCTGCTGATATTGGCTGTCAAGCGGCATGGATTTTTCCAGCCCCATAATCCAGTTAACCAAAGGATCTGCAGGCAAATAGCGGTATTCAAATTGCGCATTGTTATGCGGATGACTTTGATCCGGCAGCTTCAAGCGCCTAATTTCATTTTGCTGAAGCAATTGCTGATTGCCATAACTGCTGGTCCAGCGCGTCCCATCATATTCATCTAAAACCAAAGCGCGCCAATACAATTCAGAACGCGGCGGCAGCTGACGCATATCTCCGACAACCCGGAATGCCAAAGCGCTGGATTGTGAAAGCTGGGAGATATCTCCAGGTGACATGGTATCGCTGATGCCTGTGACTGCTTTATCTTGCGGAACAGGAATATGCCACAGCGGCGGCAGGCGCGGAAAAAACATAAACAGCAAAACAAAAAACGGCAATGCGTACAGCATAAACCTGCCAACATGTCCCGCATCCTGCTTTAAAGATGACCATGAGGAGTTTTGCGGTTTTGGAAAAAGACTGGTCTGCAGACGGTACAGCCCGATAAAATTGCTGATTAAGCACAGCAGCACCATCACGGCCATAGCAAAAGACTGGCTCAGCAAAAAACTGCTGGCGCTGACAAATAACGCAAAATTAAACAGAATGATCGCATCACGCTGTGTCTTGGTTTCCAGCGCTTTGGCAAAAAGAAAAACACTTAAAACCGAGACGCCCGCCTCTACACCAATAAAGGTTTTATAGCTGAAATAAATGCTGGCCAATGCCGTCAATGTCAGCAATAAAGTCCATATTTTTTTAAGCTGCGCCTGCGGCTTGAGTGCAGCATGCAGCAGATAAAGCCAAATGACGCCCAATACGGCGGCCAGCGCTGCAGGAATAAAAAATGCCTGAGCAGCCAGCAGCAGCGCCAAGCTGATCAGCATTGAAATCCGGACTGAAAATGCAATCATGGTTAAGCCTTCGCCAAGAGCAGTTTTGCCTGCAGCAATTGATTTTCCCCAGTACCGCTCGGCAGCAGCGCATTCGGCAAATGCATTGAATATGAACAATTCAGCAATTCACACTGTTCTGCCAGCCCCATCATGAGGCTCAATTTTTCTTCGTGTGATTGGCTCGGCATATGATCATAATGAATTTCCAGCACATGCAGATCCTGATACTGTTCAAAAACTTTCAAGTATAGGCCTTGCCCGCGCGCAGCATGCTTCCAGGATACCGCCTGCAAGGACTCGCCTTCACGGTAGGTTTTCAATTCCCGAAATTCATCAACATCCTGTTCAAAGCGGTGATGCATATTTTTATTTTCCGCAAGGCTTGAGGATGAGCGCGGCGCAATCCAGCTGACCGTCTGCAAATACAAGTATGTCCACGCGCGGACCAATCCAAAAGGATAAACTGAATAAATCTGAATGGCGGGATAATGAAATTCACCACGCGCCGCTGGCAGAAAACTGAGGCGAAAAGACTGCTTCTGCTGATTCAGCAAAAGCTGATGCAGCTGATCATCCACTTTCAGCCATAAATAGCACGGCTGTCTGCGCGGCTGATGAAAATACACATCTAAATGCAGTGCGCTTCCCACTTGCCCGGCATCCTGCCCATGCACCTCAATTTTCAAGCCATGCAGCTGCTTAAAAGTCAGGTAAAAACTGATGCACAGCACGGCGCTGATTAAAAAACAGAATCCTAAAATCAGGTTGTTGGCATAGTTCACTCCGGCAATGAAGGTGATCAAGATCAGCACCAAAAACAAATAGCCCTGCCGATAAATAAAGACCAGCACGTCATTCTGATTCAGCTGTTTTTCCTGCTCGAACTTAAAACGCTTTTTCAGCCAGTTTTGCCATGCAGCGACCAATTTTCATCTCCCAATCTGGCGGATTTACATCACGCTGACTCTCTGCATGATTTTGACCGTTTCCGCTTCACTTGCGCCTATGCGGTGCGCCACCACAGCATTGAATACAGCCTGCACATCATCCGGCGTTACAAAACCGCGCTGCTCAATCAAAGCATGCGCCTGCGCCGCCTTTTTCAGCGCCAGCACGCCGCGGGTAGACAGCCCTTGGCGGCCTTTACGGGTTTCTTCAGCCAAATCCAAAATATATTCCAATACTGTATCCGCCGCATAAATCTGTTCTGCCAGCAGCTGCAGCTCTAAAATATCCTGTTCATCAAAGACATGTTTCAAATTGGCAATGAGCTGCTGTCTGGAGCTTTGCTGCAGCAAAGCCTTTTCCGCTTGGCGCGACGGATAACCCATCGAGAGGCGCATTAAAAACCGGTCTAATTGCGATTCCGGCAAAGCATAGGTGCCGCTTTGAAACAGCGGGTTTTGCGTAGCAATCACCCAAAACGGCCGCGGCAGATCATAGCGCACGCCATCCACCGTTGTTGTGCCTTCTTCCATCGCCTCCAGCAAAGCGCTTTGTGTTTTTGGGCTGCTGCGGTTGATTTCATCGGCCAGCAAAATTTGGGTGAAAATCGGCCCCTGTTTAAATTCAAACTGATGTTCTTTTTGATTGAACATATTGATGCCAATGACATCACTGGCCAGCATGTCATTGGTAAACTGAATGCGCTGAAACTTTAAGCCGGCCAAATGCGCCAAACTGCTGGCTAATGTGGTTTTTCCCAGTCCTGGCAAATCTTCAAAAAGCACATGCCCGCCCGCCAGCAAGCTGCATAATGCCAGTTTCGTCTGCTGATTTTTATCTAAAATGATCTGATTGATCTGGCTTAGAAATTCATTGATTTTGGGATAAAACGAAACCATTTTTTGCTGATCTAAATCTTCTGCTAATGTTTCTTTTAATTTTTCTTTTTCCCAAAACACGTTAATTCCCCAAAATACAAAAGCATAGTAAGGTTTAAACATACAGGGTTTTCAATCAGACGCAAAGCGCTTAGCGCACATCTTCATGCGGATTATGTGACTGGGTCATTAAATTTTTACAGGCATTTATGCATGAAAGCGCGGCGTTGACAGCGCAAAGGTTTCTGTTCTTTACAGCAGCCCTCTCCCAGCCGGATAGAGCCTTATCTACCCAGCTTAGCTGCATAATAAAAAGCGCCCCGAAAGGCGCTTTTAATGACTTTAGATTATTCCATTAGCATGGGCATTTTTTCATGCCACCGCCAACAGATGGATAACGTGCATCCACGCAGTAGCGGTAAAATGTTTTCGGGTCCATCGCTTCCAAATCTGGATGATGTTTTTTCATGTGTTCCAAATAATTTTGGTAATCCGGAACGCCCACCATTAAGCGAAAACTTTGCTGCAAACGCTGCCACAAGGTCGCAATGCGTGACCAGTTTTTCGGATTTAGGATCAAATCCTTTTGCGACATGATGGTCATTTTAATGATTTTATAAATCACCGTTTTTCCACTTTTTGCAAACTTTAGATTCATCACCATCTCCTGCTTAGTGCTGATTCGATGCAACAATGTCTTCAGGGTCACGGTAAACCGCTTCCGCTTCATGCACAGTCGGCACTGGGCTAGCTAAAGCTCTGCGCACCACGCCAATCGCAGCAATCACCATCACCACAGCAACAATCATAAAGAAGCCACACAACACGGCATTAATTTGATTGGAGAATGCAACAGTCTGCATTTCAGCCATATTTTTTGCTGGTGCCAAAAGTTCATTCTTCGCAATGGCTGCATTGAAACGGTCAGCCTGCGCCAAGAAACCAATTTTTGGGTTGGAGTGGAAGATCTTTTGCCAGCCAGCTGTCATACAGGTAATGAAGAGGAAAATTGTTGGAATAATCGTGATCCAAACATATTTCTCTTTCTTCATTTTGAACAGAATAACTGTACCCAAAATCAGCGCCATCGCTGCCAGCATTTGGTTACCAATACCAAACAGCGGCCATAAGCTGTTGATGCCGCCTAGCGGATCAACCACACCTTGGTAAACGAAGAAGCCCCAGCCTGCAACTGCAACCGCTGTACCGAGCAAATTACCAAAGAAGTTATGTGATTTTTTTACCGCTGGAATCACAATACCGACAGTATCCTGCACCATGAAACGGCAAGCACGCGTACCCGCATCAACTGCGGTTAAAATAAAGAGTGCTTCGAATAGAATGGCAAAGTGATACCAGAACGCCATCATTGAACGGTTATTGAAAATTTCCGTAATGATATGCGCCATACCAATCGCAAATGTTGGTGCGCCGCCGGTACGTGACAGAATTGAGTTTTCACCCACTTCTTTTGCCAATAAGCTCAGTGTTTCCGGTGTTACCACAAAACCGAGATTGCGTACGGCTTCAGAGGCAGATTCTACAGTCGTACCGAGTACGGCTGCCGGCGCATTAATTGCAAAATACACACCCGGCTCTAGTACTGTTGCACAGACCATCGCCATAATCGCAACGAAAGATTCCATCAGCATGCCGCCGTAGCCAATCACGCGGATATCCATTTCGTTATTGACCAGTTTTGGCGTTGTCCCAGAAGACACCAGCGCGTGGAAACCTGAAATCGCGCCGCAGGCAATGGTAATGAATAAGAATGGGAACATCGAGCCTGCAAATACAGGGCCTGTGCCATCAACGAAATGCGTCACGGACGGCATTTTCAGCATTGGCATTGCCACCATAATGCCGACTGCCAAACCTGCGATTACCCCAATTTTTAAGAAAGTGGATAAATAATCACGCGGCGCAAGCAATAGCCAAACAGGCAAAACTGAAGCAATAAAACCATAACCAATCAGCCACCACGTTAACTCAGTGCCTGAAAGGGTAAAGAATGGGCCCCAATAAGGATGCTGCGCTACATCACCGCCATAAATAATGCCGGCCATCATCAATACAAAACCGATGATTGAGACTTCTGCAATTTTACCTGGACGCAGGTAACGCATGTAGATGCCCATAAAAATGGCAATCGGTACAGTTGCAGCAATACTGAACACGCCCCATGGACTATTGGTCAAGGCTTTAACAACCACCAGTGCCAACACGGCAAGGATAATGATCATTACGCCTAAAGCACCAAGCATGACAATCACGCCAGCAAAGGAACCCAGTTCCTGTTTAGCCATTTCACCCAGTGAGCGGCCATCGCGGCGGGTCGAAATAAACAGCACTAAAAAGTCCTGTACTGCACCGGCTAACACAACGCCGATTAACAGCCAGAGCGTTCCCGGCAAATAACCCATTTGTGCAGCTAGAATCGGCCCGACCAAAGGTCCTGCGCCAGCAATAGCGGCAAAGTGATGTCCGAACAACACACTTTTATTGGTCGGCACATAGTCTAAACCGTCATTGAGCCGATGCGCTGGCGTTAAACGCCGCGGATTCAGTTCAAAAACTTTTGTGGCGATAAATAAACTGTAAAAGCGGTATGCAATGCTGTATACACAGATTGCTGCCAAGATAAGCCACACGGCATTAACATGCTCACCGCGGCTGACTGCGAGTATCCCAAAGGAAACTGCACCGACAATTGCGACAAGAATCCAAATCAGCTTTGACACTGCTCCGGGCTTCTTTTGAATAGATTCCATTTCAATCCCTCATAATCTGTTTGCATAAAATCAGCTTTAACTTTTTTCTTGTTCGAGGTACTGCTGTTTCTTCCCTTGCGACTCTACTCCTCATGCTTTACTTTTCATGTAATACTTTGGCATAAAAAAAGGGATGATTTTGATCATCCCTTTCGATAATAGTCTATTTTCAAACCATTATGCACGTTCTAAATAATCACCCGTACGAGTGTCTACACGAACGCTTTCTTCTTGCTGTACGAACAATGGAACACGCACTACAGCGCCAGTTTCCAATTTCGCTGGTTTGCCGCCGCCGCCAGAAGTATCACCGCGCACGCCTGGATCAGTTTCAACGATTTTCAATACCACGAAGTTCGGCGCATTCACAGTTAAAGGAACGCCGTTCCATAACATGATGGTGCACAATTCGTTAGAGTCATCTTTCAGCCATTTAGCCGCTTCGCCCATTGCGATTTTGTCAGCCGCGATTTGTTCGAAAGATACTGGATCCATGAAGTTCCACATTTCGCCATCGTTATACAAGTAGTTCATTTCTACTTCTTGGATGTCAGCAGCTTCTAGTGAATCGCCAGATTTGAACGTTTTTTCTAAAACTTTACCAGTTTTAAGGTTACGTAATTTTACGCGGTTAAAAGCTTGGCCTTTACCTGGTTTTACGTATTCATTTTCCATGATTGAACATGGGTTGCCATCAAGCATGACCTTAAGGCCCGACTTGAAATCATTCGTAGAATAATAGGCCATGACTGGCTCACTCCAAACTTACTAACTTTAATCTATAGATGCTATGGGCTGTAACATGTCATTTAGCAAGAACTGACTTGAACATTGGCTGCCGCATGCACATTAATGTGATATTGCGTATTCTAAATGACCAATGCCGGTTGCCGCAACGAAAAATTCCCCAATAAAGGGGCTAAGCTGCTTAACTTGCATGCAGACATGACAGAACTTTGTTTATACAACGCTTGCGAACAGGTAAAATTAGCAATTATCAAAAGTTGAATTGAATGTTTCGCCGCAATTCTTCCATTTATAAAATGTCGAGAAACCTAAGCCATTTTATAAATGGAAGAATTGCATTCAACTTTACTCTCCAATCACTACCCTGCATTTTAAACATCCGGCATGATAAACTATTTATTTCAAGAGCAAAACTGGCAAACTCAGCTGAGTGATCTGATTACCGATCCTCAAGAATTACTCGAAACACTTGAGCTTTCACAAGAGCAGCTTTTATCAGGTGCGGTGTTGGCTGTGGATCAGTTTCGCTTGCGCGTGCCGCGTGCATTTGTCGGAAAAATGCAAAAAGGCGATCCACAAGATCCATTGCTGCTGCAAGTGCTTCCTCATCATTTAGAGCTGGAAGAGCATGAAGGTTTTGTGACCGACCCGCTGGGCGAAGAACAAGCCAATCAGCAACCCGGTGTCCTGCATAAATATCAATCGCGTTTCTTGCTGACCCTGACTGGCGCTTGTGCAGTCCATTGCCGCTATTGTTTCAGACGGCATTTTCCTTATCAGGAAAATCTGCCGAAGACTGAAGATTGGCCAAACATTCAGCAGTACATTCAGAGCCAGCCTGATATAAATGAAGTGATTTTAAGCGGCGGCGACCCGCTGACCCTGTCTAACCGCAAGCTGAAAGTCTGGATTGAACGCTTAGAATCATTGCCGCAAATAAAATTTTTGAGAATTCATTCACGGGTTCCAATTGTAATCCCCAACCGTGTCGACGAAGAGCTGATTTCTATTTTAAAAAACAGTAGGCTGCGCATTATTCTAGTGGTACACTCAAATCATGCATCTGAGTTAGATGATTTTACCAGCAGCAAACTTTCAGAGTTAGTCAAGGAACAAATCACCGTACTGAATCAAGCTGTATTATTAAAAGGGGTAAATGATACTGCTGATGCATTGGTCAATTTAAGCTACCGCTTATTTGATGCGGGCGTAATGCCATATTATTTGCATGTTCTTGATAAAGTAAAAGGCGCACATCACTTTGATCGTTCGCCAGAGGACATTGACCGGATTTACGCCGAAGTGCTAGCCAGACTTCCAGGTTATTTGGTGCCTAAGCTTGTACGGGAAATTGCGGGCGAAAAAAACAAAACACCGCTTTTTGGGGTTTCAACTTTTTGAGTTAAATAATAAAGATGACTAAGCATACTTCAGATATTTTTCAGAATCCGACTGAGCTCAAACTGGATAAATTGAGCTTCTGTCCGACCAATGCTAAAGGCCTGCAAGAATGGCTTAGCGGCGTGTCTATCTTGCAGCTGGGCACATCTTCTCAATCCTTATTTAATGCGCTGCTTGAAATTTCAGAACTGAAATGCCAGGAAATGCTCCGTTTTGACTTGGTTCAGATCCTGCATCCCACACTTGAAAATATTTTAACCAGCTTAGAAAAACATTTTTCAAATCAAGGCCTGATCACCACAGAGCGCAACGATCAGATTATTGAGCTTTCAATGCTGCTGCGCAGTCATTTTGCCAAAATTTATATTGATATCGCGAAACGCTGCGAACAGCAGCTGGGCCAGCAAAAGTTTTCCATTTTTTCTTTTGGCCATAAAAAAAGCCTGCAAACTGCCCGCATGGCCTCTATTTATTACGCCATTCAGCAGCTCACCATGCTGCTGTACCAGCAGCAGATGCTTTATACCACGCCGATGGCTGGTCAATGGCTGGCTGCCCATCAATTAATCAGCTGCGCAATTCAGCATAATTTCTATCAAAGCAATTTAAACCAGATTCTCGGCACACAGCACCCGATTTCGACCATTGCTCAAGCCTATTCACAGCTGATTTTACTGGATATTTTCAATACAAACCAAATTCGGCCAGCTGAAATTCAGGGCCTGTTCCTCTGCAGTGAAGACTGGGCAAAACTCATTCAGATTCTGCCGAAAGAAACCACATTATCCCGTTACACAGTAGATACTGCGAAAGACCATCCGCCCATCTTCAATACAGAACAAACGGGAAATCACGCAACCAATATTTATATTTCTACGCAGAGCCTGCTGGACCATTTGAGCGAAACGCAAACCAAAAATGGCCAATATCTGTCTAAAAATGAAAAGCTGTTCTTAACTCCGGCCCTGCATTTCCATATTCATAATTTATTGACCAACAATACCGAGCGCCGTCATGAGCGCTATGAATACTCAGCGCAGATCAATATTTGCTTCAGCCTGTCTGTTGCGCATTTCTATTTATCCAAAGGCAAAAACCTGAACGAGACATTGGATTTAGAAGCGAACTACAATTTCCACAATGAAACAAGTTTTGTAAATTCCATGGATACCAGCACTCAGGTCTCCATGTCGAATGCCAAAGCTTTAGACCGTGAAGCAAAACAGATTCATTCAGCAGAAGTTCTGGATATCAGCGTCAATGGCTACCGCATCAAATGGACAGGCGAAACCCCTGCCCAGCTTAAAACCGGCGAATTCATTTTAATTCAGGAAAATGCTCAAAGCCAATGGCGCGGCGGCGTCATCCGCTGGATCAAGCAGTCTACAGATAAAAGCCTTGAATTGGGCTTAGAAGTGTTAACGCAAGATATGTACCCGTGCGCAGCGTATGTACGCACGGACCGCAATTCGCAGAATTTCCAGCCGGCCCTGCTGGTGCAAACCTCCCAGCTAGATCAAATAACGACAACGCTTATTTTGCCAGGTTCACATTTATTCAGAGAAAAACAGACCATTCATTTGCGTTTAGGCAAAGAAGAATTAAAAGTTTATTTAACGAAAGCGCAGCTGATCACTCAAAGCTTTATCCGCTTTGAATACGAATTACTAAATGATCAGCAGGAAAGCACTGTGAAAGATTTTATTAGCAAACAAGTCAATGAAATCAAGAATCACGATTTATGGGAAGCATTGAAGTGAGAAATCCGTTATTGTCTAAAAAGTTAAAACGTACTGAAACACGTTTGCTCATTATCGATGATAATCAAATCCGTTATAACCAGATCCGTGATCTTTTAACTGACAGCGAGCATCATGTACAGGCAACGCTGCTGGATGATCTTCAAAACTTTGAAAAGCAGCTGAATTTACCATGGGATTTGGTCATTTTCGGCCGTGCCTATGATTTGAAATATGATCAAGCGCTCAGCTTAATCCGCTTATCCAGCCAGCCGAATCTGCCGCTGATCCTTATTCAGCCGGATGATTTTGATCCAGCTCAATATGCAGCTTTTGTGCATAAAGGCATTTACGATATTCTTGACCTGCATCACACAGAGCAGTTCTATATTGGCTTTATCCGCGCACTTTCATTCAGCCGCTTGCTGCAAACGCAGCAGCATTTAATGGATGAGCTGGAAACAGCGCAAAGCCAAGCGCAATCTTTTGTTGAAGACAGCAATAAAGCCGTTGCCGTTATTCAGGAAGGCATTCATTTTGAAGCCAATAGTGAATATTTAAAGCTATTCGGCTTCAAATCGAGTGACGACATTATTGGGCTGCCGCTGCTGGACGTTCTGCAGCCGCAAGATCTGAATGATTTCAAATCCCGCTTCAAAAAAATCACTCAGGGCCAGTTTGATTTCGGCCGTTTTGAGCTGAGTTCATTGAATAGCCATATTACGGTGCAAAACCCGCTGAAAATTGAATTTATGCCGGCGTCAGAAGATGATGCGCTGCAGATTGCAATTGATATCGGCGATGCATCAGCAGGACAGGCTCCAGCAGATAAAGCCCCAGTCAAAGCCAATGCCTTCCAGCAAATTAACAGAGCCATGACCAAACAGCCTTCTGACATTAATGCCTTAGTCACTTTCTCGCTTGCAGCCTGTGACGACAGCATTTTACAGGCGGACTGGAATACCTACTCGGCCTATTTCAAAGGTATTTACGGTTTTATCAAAGAACAAACCAACGCTCCCTTATTCAAGATGGAAAGCGGTATTTATGCCGGTTTATTCCAAGCGGAATCCACAGCTAAACTGGACTCTAAACTCATCGGCTTAAATGCATTAACTAAGCCGCAGCTGATTAATGCCAACAATGAAAACCATCCATTAAGCCTGCGTATCGGCTATACCATTTTGGAAGGCGATCTGCGTGATGAAGCGCAGCTGGATCAATATACAGCCAAAGCATTTGCAACGGCCTTGCCGAAAAATCAGCCGGCCCCAGAATTAGACCTTTCTATTCCTGAACTCCAGTTCTCTATTCAAGAGTCTGACACTGCAGCTGTAGTAAAAGAAGCACCAGCTGCTGCTGAAATTCCGCTGAATATCAACTTTACTAAGCCTGAAATTGCAGCAGCGCCTGTGAACTTGAATGAGCCTGCCGTCATTAAAGCCTTGCGCAGCAGTCTGGAACGCGGTGAAATTCATCTTAAATATCAGCAGCTATATGATAAAGAAGATCTGAATCTGTACACCTATGAAGTGACCAGCGGCTTTATCTTTGAAAATAAATGGAAAGATATTGCGGCCCTGCGCGAATTGGCGGAAGATCAGGAACTCTCGATTAAATTAGACCGCTGGATTTTAGTTGAGTCGTGCAAGCAATTACATAACTTCATCACCCAATATCCTGATGCTAAGCTCATCATTAATTTAAACAAGGAAGTGCTGCTGCATGACCGCACTTTCCCTGAGTTTATCTCCAAGCTGATCAGCATCATCAGAAGCAAACTGCAGTACCCACTAATTCTGCAGTTCTCTGAATTAGATATTGAGCAGCATATAGACGCTGCACAAAAGGCAATGAAAGAACTGCGCAAAAACGGCGCTGAAATTGCGCTGCGTGATTTCGGCCACTCGATGTTCAGTGAAACTTTACTGCGTCAAATCGACATCAATTGCTTGACCCTGCATCAGAACTTAACGCAAATGCTCAGCTCTGATAAGCAATGCAATGAGCTCCGTGAGAAAATCACCGCTTATCACGACATCAGGCCTTCACAAATCATGCTTCGCGAACTGAATGACATGACCTTGTTTGCCAATGCATGGAATGTTGACGCGCGATTTATTCAGGGTGACTACTTCCAGAAAAAACTGGATCACTTGATTGATGTGCAGGACCAGTAAAATTTAAGCATTCGAAAAGGCTGATAGATTTTCTATCAGCCTTTTTTTATATTTCAATTTTTTATTTGCAGATGAAATATCTAAAATACAGATATAAAACGCGGGCATAAAAAAACGGGCTAAAAGCCCGTTTTTTCTCATTTTGAGGATTAGTCGCGTTTGATTGAACGGGACATGCCAGCAAAACGCTGTTTGAATTTGTCGATACGGCCGCCAGTGTCCACATTCTTTTGTTTACCAGTATAGAATGGGTGGCAAGCTGAACATACGTCAAGGTAAACAGTTTCTTTACCAAGCGCAGAACGAGTTTCGATTACGTTACCGCATGAACATGTAGCAACTAAAGTATCATATTTTGGGTGAATATCGGCGCGCATCGTCGATTACTCCATAAAGTTTAAGAAGGTTTTGCTGTCATCGCAATTGACCACTCTCCTGCATGCAGGAGGAAGTGCTGTCACCAGCAGATCAACACCATAACAGACCATTCTTTTGGCCCACCGAGACGGCTTCCGTCAGAGCTAAGCACAACAAGTTGAGGCAAATTATAGCTGATTTTTTATTGTTAATAAATAGCTCATTGCGGCTTAGCCGCTTTCTTCAGCGCTTCTGCTTGATTTAGAATTTTTTTGTACTTCATTTCTACACTTTTCTGGAAAGCTTGCTGATCAAAATGCTGCATGCGCTGAATCAGCACTGGACAATAAGCAGCTGCATCTACCTGCTGCAATGATCTGCTCATCTTTTCCAGCATTTCTTGAAACTGCTGTTTAAAGTCAGCTTCTATAGGCGAATTAAGTGCTTCTTCTTGCAATATTGCTATGCCTTGTTTACGGACAGAGATACCCCCTCTTTTGCAGCTTTGAGCACTTTTGCTTGAGCACCTGCATAAGCTTGTTCAAGTTCGGCATTGAGCTGCGGCTGTTTATCGCGGCAAAAATCCAGCATCGGCTGCAGCGTCAGCAAAGGCATTTTTTCCAACATGTCTCGATTGGTTTAAAGCGTTAAATCTTCACGAGCATGACATAGCTGGCCAATACTGAGCATTAAAATGAGTACAGCAATTCCTTTTTTCATTTTTGTCCATTCTGATTATAAATTTGAGCCATATACAACAAACTCAGTTTACATGATCCATTAAAAAAACTCGGAATATTCCGAGTTTTTTAACACTATAATTCGCAGATCAAATGCAATTTATTCAATACCGCGGCTTTGCTTTGACCATAAATTGGCAATGACACCGCAGACCATCAGCTGGATTTGATGAAAAATCATGATCGGCAAGACAATCATGCCCAAAGGCTGCCCGATGAACAGAATTTGCGCCATCGGCACACCGCTGGCCAAGGTTTTTTTTGAACCGCAAAAGAAGATGGCTTTTTGGTCAGCACGGCTAAAGCCCATCCAGCGCGGCACATACAGCGCCAGCAGCATAATCACGGTTAAGAATACCGAGCAGGCTAAGATCAGCAACATCAAAGTTGTTCCGCTGACTTGCTGCCACAGCCCCGCCACAACGGCGCTACTGAATGCGCCATAAACCACCATCAAAATTGAACCTTGATCAAAGACTTTCACAATCTTCGGCAGTTTCTGCATATATGGAAAAACATAAGGCCGTAAAATTTGCCCCAAAATGAACGGCACCAGCAATAGAAGCGTAATTTGAACAATAGACGCTGTCGGATCAAAGTCATGCTTCGTTTCACCCAGAATAAACAGGCTGACTAATACAGGGGTAATGAACATGCCTGCAATATTGGAAAATGAAGCGCTGCATACGGCGCTCGCGACATTACCTTGCGCAACTGAAGTAAAGGCAATAGACGACTGTACCGTTGAAGGCAAAAAGCACATGAACAGAAAGCCCCAGTACAGCTCCTGCCCCAGCATCGGCACCAGTATAGGTTTAGCCATTAACCCAAGAATAGGAAAAAGCGCAAAGGTAAATGCAAAAACGACCGCATGCAGTTTCCAATGCATCAAGCCCTCAAGGACGGCTTCACGGGATAATTTAGCGCCATGCAGAAAGAATAAGATTGCAATTGCCGCCGTTGTGACCACACCAAAAATATCAGCCGCCTGCCCCGAAACAGGCAGAAAAGTCGCCAATATCACCATTACAAATAAAAGTATCGTAAAACGGTCCAACGCCAGCAATTTCAGCATATCTACATCCTGTATTTAAAACTGTCTCAGTTTAATAAGCTATAAAATTATGAATAAACAAAAGCCCAATAAGATTTATTTACCATACGGTAATTTCCATCTTACTGGGCTGAAGCAATAAAGCCAGTTTTTCAGCGCAATGTTCAACATTTCGCTCAGCTATACTGCCTAATCTGCATGGGCTTCACTGCATTACAGCGCCTGCTCTGCATTAATTATTGCGGGCATTGCTGTCTTGCTGAATCAGCTCAATCTTGTAGCCATCTGGATCTTCTACAAATGCAATAACCGTTACGCCGCCTTTCATTGGGCCAGCTTCACGCACGACATTGCCGCCGCGCGCTTTAATTTCTTCACAGGCCTTGTAAGCATCGTCTACGGCAATCGCAATATGACCATAGGCATTGCCCAGTTCATATTTGTCGGTATCCCAGTTATGGGTTAGCTCAAGCACAGTATGGTTTTCTTCATCGCCATAGCCGACAAATGCCAAAGTAAAACGACCTTCTTCATAGTCACGCTTACGAAGCAAAGTCATACCGAGCACTTCAGTATAGAACGCCAAAGAACGTTCTAAATTGCCTACACGTAACATGGTATGCAGCATGCGCATGTTATTCACCTTTCTCATTCAATTGTGCATTGTTATGGTCACGCAGTAATTTTCCAACCCAAACCACCAGCACCAGAATTGGAATGCCGATTAAGGTGGTCATCAGGAAAAATTTTGGATAACCGATATTGCTGACTATAGTACCTGAATAGCCGCCCAAAATCTTAGGGGTTAAGGTCATCAGCGAGCTGAAAATGGCATATTGAACAGCCGTAAACGATACGCTGGTTAAACTGGATAAGAATGCGATAAATGCCGCACCCGCCAAGCCTGAAGCCAAATTATCGACAATAATGGCGAAATATAGCCAAAGTGAACTGTAAGATTTGATTACTTTGCCTTTCAGCTCAATGTGCCCCTGATCTGCCGCAGCCAAATTAATCGGCTGAATATCAATATCCAGCACTCCAGCCATATTGGCCGATGTATTTACTTCATAGCCATGATCCAGGCTGGCTTGCACTTGCTGGCCATCCAGCAGCTGTGCAGTCACTTTTTTAGAAGTAGAAGAAACCAAAGCTTTTCCTGGAATCGCGGCGCTGAAAATACCGTCCTTATCCAGTTTGGCTTCAAAAGGCTTGCCATCCAGCAGCACCTGCAGCTTTTGGCTGTCATTTAATGGCTGCGCAAACTGTCCGCGCACCACAATGCTGTTCTGGCTTTCCTTGGCATTAATCACGTTATCTGCCGTGATTGGCAATAACAGCAGCTGATTAGCAGCAGCGCCATTTAAATATGGCATAGACACAGTTACTGGCGCAGAATCATCCTGCTGATAGCCGGCGCGCGCCTGAATCGACTGCCCCTCCTTTAAGCTGTCCGCTGGAACTCGAAGTTTCCAAGCGCCTGTTTCATCTGGATGCACTGTATAGGTTTGACCGCCTGCAGTGACTTCAACATCACTCAATGGCTGGCCAGATTTCACTAAGCCAATAAAAATCAAATTGGTTGAGCTTGCCAGCACTGCACCGATAAACATCAGCTTCATGATATTCATGCGCTGCGCCAGCAGGCCGCCTAAGAAACCGCCAACCAAACTGAAAATCACGCCATAAACTTTAACGGCTTCTGCAATCTGCTCTTTGCTGAAGTTCAAATCTTGATAAAACACATTTGAAATCACGCCGGCAATAATGTCTGAAATCCGGTAAAAACCAATGAGTAGCAACAGCACCAGCGCCAGTTTCATGCCGTAACGCTTAAAGAAGTCGGCAATCGGATTGACCCAAGTCTCATAGGCCATCTGCTTATTCACTGCACCCATTTTGACCAGCGCCGAACCGACCGCCAAAGCAACCGCGCCCGAACCGATAAAACGCACTGATTCCAAGCAAAACAGCAGGAAGGAATCTTCTATTTTCAGCTGATCTTTCAACACTTCAACCGCATTGCCTGAATAAATGTAGCTCAGCACAAAACCAATCACCGCAACAAAAAACACCGCGACCAAACGGTAATAATCCACCCGTTTATAGACTTTGTACGCGCGGTCCACTTGAGGTTCACGAATAATCAATGTGGTGCAGATGCCCACCAGCATCACACCCGCCATCGCCAGATAGGTGGTTTTCCATGCCTCGTAGATATAGTTGCCTTTGGCCGTGCCTAAATAAGCCGCCAAAAATAAAGCGCCGGCGCCTGCAACAATCATCCCGATCCGGTAGCCGGCATTATATGTCGAGGCTAGCACGGTCTGCATTTCTGTTTCGGCCAGTTCAATCCGGTACGCATCAATCACAATATCCTGCGTCGCCGCCGAAAAGCCCAGCAAGACTGCACCAGCCGCCATTTGATATAAATAGCTTTGGCCCAGTGAAGGATCTGAAAAAGCCATAATGCAGATGGCGCAGATAATCAGGCACTGCGCGATCAGCAGCCACGCGCGCCGGCGCCCGAGCATTTTGGTTAAAAACGGCACAGGCAGCTCATCCACCAGCGGCGCCCAGACAAATTTAAAAGAGTAACCCAGCGCCGCCCAGCTGAAAAAAGTGACTGCGCTTTTATCAATCCCGGCTTCACCCAGCCATAAAGATAGGCTGGAAAAAATCAGCAGAATCGGAATACCCGCAGAAAAACCTAAAAACAGCATAATCAACGCACGGCGGTCTAAAAATGCCGTAAATGCCGACTTCCATCCGGATGTTTGTGTTGCCATTGGATTATTTTTGTCAAAAAACGATTGCTGCTATTCAAACGCTTAATGGCTTTGGTTTCAACTAGATTTACGCAATGATTGTTTTATTTATCGAGAAAAGCATTGCGCTTGCTTGATCTTTCGGATGAATCCAGTATACCTTTAATTTCTGCCGTCATTTATTTGTTTTGGATTTAACAGTGCCGCAAAAACTAGACAATATTCAATCTTCACTATCCACTCAACTTTCAGAACAAAACAATTCCGAACACACGGTACAGCCAGCGCAAAATCAATTGAACAGCGTGTTTGACTGTCCAGAAATTCAAACGACATTAAACAAGACCAAACTGGCTGCTGAACAGCTGACGCATCCGACCAATTTAAAGAAAATTCCAACATCGACCAAACGCATTAAGCCGTTAAATGATTTCTTAGGCCAAGACCGCGCCCGCGCCTCGGTTGAAGCGGGTATTGCCCTGCCTTATTCAGGCTACAATATTTTTGCTGTCGGCACTGCAGGCTTAGGCAAGCGCACCATGATCAAGCGCCTGCTGCAGCAGCACGCCAAAAATATGAAAACCCCGAATGACTGGGTGTATGTTTATAATTTTAAATCACCGCGCCAGCCGATTGCCCTGCGGCTGCCTGCGGGCCAAGCGCCAAAATTTCAAAGCGCGCTGCACCAGACGTGGCAAATTATTTTAAAACAGCTGGAACGCCGTTTTACTGCCGAAACCTATCACAACCGCATTGAATTGATCCGCCAGCAAGCTGGTGATGAACAGCAGCAGGCGCTGATTGAATTAACCAAAGAAGGCGAAGAGCTGGATTTAAAGCTGATTTCACAAGACGATGAACATTGTTTCGTTCCTGTCCATCTCAAAGACAATCGAATGCAGGAAATGACCAAAGATGAAATCAATGCGCTGAACAATAAAGAACGTGCAGAAATTGCCTCCAATATCCGCTACATGAATAAAAAGCTGGAGCGCCTGGGCCTGCACTTGGGCGATTTGGAAGATGATGCCCGAGATCAAGTGCAAGTGCTGAACCGCGATATTGCCAAACAAGTGGTTTTGCCCCGCATAGACTCCCTTCTGAATAAATACATTGATGTTGATGGGCTGGAAAACTACCTGAAATATTATGCTGAAGACATTATCAACAATGTTGAAATTGTGCTTGAGCAGGAAGAAGATGACTTTACACCTGGTGTATTCAGCCGCGTGCCGTCACGCTATCAGGCCAATATTATTGTATCGCATAAGCCGCATTCCGGCGCACCGGTCATCTTTGAAGATTTTCCAACGCATTATAATTTGCTGGGCCATGTCGAGCAGCTGACCCAAAACGGCACCATTACTACAGATTTCACGCTGATCCGTCCCGGCGCTTTGCATAAAGCCAACGGCGGCTTTTTAATGCTGGAAGCGGAACAGCTGCTGGAACAGCCTTATGCATGGCAAGGCCTGAAACGCGCTTTAAAATCCGGCCAGCTGAAACTGTCCTCTTTAGAACATATGCTGACTTTAACCGGCAGCATTTCTATTGAACCAGCGTCTATTCCTTTGGACATTAAAGTGATTTTGCTGGCGGAACCTGAAATTTATTATGAAATTTTAGAGCTGGAACCGGAACTTGGCAGCGTATTCAAAATCCGCGCAGATTTTACCGACACCCTGCAGCGCAATGAAAGCAATGAACAAGCCTATATGCAGCTGATCGCAGATTATGTGCAGGCCGATAAACTGCTGCCCTTTGACCGTTCCGCCCTCGCCGCGCTGCTCACCGATTCCAGCCGTCAGGCCGAAGATCAAAGCTCGCTGTCACTGCATGCCCTCACCTTAGGTGATTTAATCCGTGAAGCGCATCATCACGCCGCCAAAGCGGGCGACACCATGGTGACCGCACAGCATATCAATACAGCCTTGGATCACCGCAAATACCGCTTAGGCTATTTGCGCGAGCTGTACTGGCAGGATCTAACCCGCGGCACACAGCTGATCGAAACCCGCGGCCACCGTCTCGGCCAAATTAACGCCTTGTCGGTCATTCATTATGCCGATGTCGAATTTGGCCTGCCTTCGCGCTTGACGGCTTCGGTGTATCAAGGCGGCGGTGATATTTTAGATATTGAACGCAGTGTAGAACTTGGCGGCTCTTTGCATGCCAAAGGCGTGCTGCTGATGTCCAGCTTTTTGAAAGCGCACTTTGGCCGTGAACAGATCCTGCATTTTTCTGCCGCCTTGGCCTTTGAGCAAAGCTATGGCCAAGTCGATGGCGACAGTGCAACCGTTGCAGAATTGTCTGCACTGATTTCCGCAATCAGCCAATTGCCAATTGACCAGTCTTGGGCCATTACCGGTTCGATGAACCAATTGGGCCAAGTGCAGCCGATTGGCGGGGTGAATGCCAAAATTGAAGGCTTCTATGACGCCTGCAAACTGCAAGGCTTAACAGGCAAGCAAGGCGTGATTATTCCGCGTCAAAACATGCAGCATCTGATGCTGCGCAAAGATGTGATTGAAGCGGTTACAGCCGGCCAGTTCCATATCCATGCCATTGATACCATTGATCAGGCGCTTGAAATCCTCATGGCCCGCCCTGTCGGCACACTGGATAAAAAAGGCCGCTACAGCAAAAACTCCATCTTTGCTGCGGTAATGGAACAGCTGGAATACTGGCAAGCGATAGAAGACGGCGCAGAGCTGGAAGAAGAGCCGAAGAAAAAGAAAAAAAAGAAGAAAGACAAGAAAAAGGCCAAAACGGAAAAAAAAGCGCTTGAACAGGCTGAAAAATCAGCTGAAAGTGAGCAAACAGAAGCGCCTGCAGAAGATTAATGCAGGCTTGCGCTTCAGCTAGAAGCGCATAAAATTCAACGCAAAAAAAAGCGCCTCTTTAGGCGCTTTTTATATCGTCTGAATTAAGCTTCAGGCGCTGGGCTGTATTGTTCAACTAAAGGCTGCAATTCACCTTTTTGGAACATATCCAGCATAATGTCGCTGCCGCCGATCAACTCACCGTTGATCCATAATTGCGGGAAAGTCGGCCAGTTTGCAATTTGCGGCAAAGTTGCGCGGATATCCGGGTTTTCCAAGATATTTACATATGCAAAAGGACGGCCAATTTGACTGAGCGCTTCTACAGCACGAGCAGAGAAACCACATTGTGGAAATTGTGGTGTGCCTTTCATATAAAGTAGAACTGCATGTTTAGCAATTTGGTCACGAATTAACGCTTCTGTATCGCGTGCTTGTTCAGTCATTGATATATCCTCAATAAATCTGCTTCGCATTATACCCAAAACTGAACAAAACAGTATGACTAAAGCAATAATTCCAATTTTATTTGCAATCAGGCTTTAAATCTTAGGGAGTTTTTGCTTATATAGAACGTCTTGGCGCATAAATATATATTGTGTCCAGCCGCATTTATTTCAATCCACCTAACAGATAAGAGTTAGTCATGAACAACATTACCCTTGCCCCTGTGCAAACTGATCAACCATCTCATTTGATGCCTGTATTTGGCCGTCAGCAGATCAGCTTTGTCCGAGGACGAGGTTCTTATCTTTATACCGAAGATGGCACAGAATACTTTGATGCGCTGACAGGCATCGCTGTTTGCGGCTTAGGCCATTCGCATCCGGCGGTTACTGAAGCCATTGCAGATCAGGCCGCCACCCTCATTCATACCAGCAATATCTTTGAAGTGCCTTGGCAAACTGCCGCTGCGCAAAAACTGGCTGAAGTTGCCGGCATGGAAGAAGTCTTCTTCTCAAACTCCGGCGCAGAATCAAATGAAGGCGCAATTAAAATTGCCCGTAAATTTGGCCATATGCAAGGCGTTGCCAACCCGAAAATTATTGTTGCAGACCATTCGTTCCATGGCCGCACACTGGCGACGCTGTCGGCAACTGGCAACAAAAAAGTGCAAGAAGGCTTTGCGCCGCTGGTTGAAGGCTTTATCCGCGTGCCATTTGGCGATATTGAAGCTATTGAAGAAGCAGCCATCAACCATCCAGACATCGTGGCGATTTTAGTTGAACCGATTCAGGGTGAAGGCGGTGTGAATACTGCGCCTCAAGGCTTCAGCTACTTGGAAGAAATCCGTCAAATCTGCAACCAGCACAACTGGCTGATGATGCTGGATGAAGTGCAAACAGGCAACGGCCGTACTGGCAAATACTTTGCCTATCAGCACACCAATATCGTTCCAGATGTATTGACCACAGCCAAAGGCTTAGGCAACGGCTTCCCGATTGGCGCTGTGATGACGCAAGGCCGCGGCGTGGGCGTATTGACTGCAGGCAACCACGGCTCGACTTACAGCGGCACTCCGCTGGGTTCACGCGTGGTTTACACAGTCATCGATACTATTCAAAAAGAAAATCTCGTGGCAAATGCCGCTGAAAAAGGCGCGTACATTGTAGCGCAGCTGACTGAAAAGCTGGCAGATGAAAATGTGACTGTCCGCGGCTTTGGCTTGATGATTGGTATCGAATTGCCAAAACCATGCGCAGAGCTTGTGAACACTGCACGCGATGAATATCACCTGATCATGAATGTGACTTCCGGCAATGTCATCCGTTTGCTTCCAGCACTAAACATCACTCAAGCCGAAGCAGACCAGCTGATTGAACGCATTGTAAAATTAGTGAAGGCTTTTCTGGCTTAATTGCGCCGCATTGAAACAGCCATAAAAAAAGCCGCTTCTGCGGCTTTTTTATGGCTTATTTAAACTTCTGCTTTCAGCAGAATTGCATTCCAGTGTCTATATTTAATTCTTAAAGATTTAAGACTTAACATTCAAGATCTCAGCTGCACTTCAGCCCCAACCGCGGCCTGCAAATTAAGATGCTTCCTGATAAACACGGCCGCATGACAGCTGACTGAAATATTGTTTCAGCACATCTAGACAGCGAAGCACTTTAGCCTGCGCCTCTTCCTGTTTGACCACCACTGCATACAGCGTAAATGCCGGCAGCTTCCACTCCGGTAAAACTTCAATAAGTGAGCCCTGCATCAGATCTTTTTGCACATCCAAAAACAGGATTTTTGCAATCCCTTGATGATGAAGGCACATTGATTTTGCAGCCAGCACATTATTGGTTGATAATCTTGAAGAAATATCAACATTGACTTTTTCGCCAGATATCGTGTTTTCAAAAGAATAGGTATTCTGGTTTTTCATCATATTCAGCGCAATCACATCATGCGCGGCTAAATCTTCAGGACGCGTAATTAAGCTGGAATGATTGATAAAGCTCGGTGACGCCACCAAAACCTGTTCAACACGGGCCAATGGAATGACGCTCAGATTTTGATCGTCCAGATTTGGACTCAAGCGCAGCGCAATATCAATGCGCCCTTCCATCAAATCGATATATTGATTGTCTGCTTCAAAATGCACTGAAAGGCCGCGATGCGCAGAAAGCCAATGCGCAAGCGCCGGCGTAATATGATTTGCGCAAAGTTCAGGCGTAGACGCTATCCGAAGCTCCCCCACCAAATCATCACGCAGTTCATTGATGCGGACTTTGCCGCGTTCCGCCGCAGAAAGCATTTCTTGGCAGCTGTGCAAAAAAGCCTGTCCAGCTTCAGTCAGGCTGAGCTTGCGCGTCGAACGATGCAGCAAGACCACATCCATATCCTGTTCTAATGACCGTATTTGCTGACTGACCGCACTAGTGGTAATGCCGAGCTCTTTGGCTGCGCCGCTAAATGAATTATTTTCTACAACGCATGCAAAAACACCCATTGCCCTGAGTTGGTCTAACATAAATTCCCCTCAAATTTATGAAATGCCTTTAATGTACGTACATTAAAGGCAATTTTTTGCATTATACGAGTATATTTATGTTTTGCATCAGTTAAATTTAATTAACCGGTAAAACCGTTTCAGGATTAACCGGCTTGCCGTCTAAGCGGACTTGGAACTCAAGCATAGTGCTGCTCGCGCCTGTAGAGCCCATTTCTGCAATTTTCTGACCGGCTTGAACATTTTCTCCACTTTTCACGATCATTTTACTGTTATGCGCATAAGCGGTAATGTAGCCATTGATGTGTTTTAGCAGAATCAGATTGCCATATTCTTTCAGGCCATCAGCAGCATACACCACCTGTCCATTCGCGGCTGCATAAACCGGGTCTCCGGCATTGCCGCCAAAACGGATGCCTTTGACGTTAGACGCCAAATCAAACTTCGCAATGACTGGGCCATTGGATGGCTTAACCCAGCGCAATGCCGAACTCTGCGCGCTGACTGCTGGCGCAGGCTGTCTTTGCACCGCAGGCGCGGCTGGCGCTGCATTTTGCGGCAATGGCACAGTCTGACGCTGAATCGGCGCAGTTTGCGTCATGGCTTGCGTAGATGCAGCGCGGCGTGAAGCCGAATTTTTCAAGCGGATCGACTGACCCACATAAATTCGGTACGGAGGCGCAATGTCATTCATTTCAGCAACGCTGATATAGCTCAAGCCATACCGGCCAGAAATGCCGCTCAAAGTGTCGCCTGAACGCACAGTATAAAAATCTGGCGCTGCAGCATAGCGTGTCGCATTGTTAATTTGCGGCTTGGATGCACAACCACTCAAAATAACCGTCGAAACAGCAGCCACGGCAAGAACCAGTGACTTGATGAAACCTGTTGGCGCTGCGTTTAAGCGATATTGTGACACCAGGGACATTATCTTCCTCTCTACACGAAAAATGGGATGCGATGATAAGGCTAAGATTAGCAAAAAATGCCATCAAAAAAGCTGCATCATCTGCATTTTCACAAAGTTATAACACTACTTACGCATTTTTAGAAAATTGCATATGCAAGTTATTCAAAATTTCATAATTTGTCGCATCCATTTGAATCGGGGTAATGCTGACATAGCCATTGGCGACCGCAAAGAAATCAGACTCTATATCGGTCAAGCCTTTTTTCGGCTCGGCGACCGCTTCACCGGATAAACCGATCCAATAAACTTGACGGCCGCGCGGATCGACATGGCTGGTAATCGGCTTGGACTGGCTACGGCGCCCTTGATAGGTAATTTTCTCACCTTTCAGCACAGCCGTATCCGGGATGTTGATATTTAAGATATGGCGTGCCGGCACAGCTGGCAGACCGGCAGCAATAAAGTCATGCACCCATTTGGCTGCTGCGGCGAAATCATCCGGTGTTTCATAAGAACGGACATTCGGGCCAGCCAAAGATACAGCAATCGCTGGCTGCGCCATTAAGCGACCTTCAAATGCCGCACCGACTGTGCCCGAATACAGCACGTCATCACCTAAATTTGCACCGCTGTTGATGCCGCTGACCACCAAATCGAATTCAAAATCAAATAAGCCATTCATTGACAGATAGACGCAGTCTGCTGGCGTGCCGTTGACGGCCCACATATCCGGCGCAATCTGAATGGGACGCAGCGGACGGTCTAAGGTCAACGCGCTGGAAAAACCGCTGCGCTCAGCTTCAGGCGCAACAATGACCACACGGCCTAATGGGCGCAGCGCATGGGCTAAAGCTTGGATACCGGGAGCAAAAACACCATCATCATTGGCAATCAAAATATTCACTAGCTAAAATCTCGTATCTAAAAAATGACTGAACAGATCTTTTCGTTGAAAAATATCAGGAATTATATATATTTGAGGCTCAACATCCATCATAAATGTGTGATTTTCAAATGATTAAAACTATATCATTTCGCAGCTTATTAAGTTTAGGTTTTGCTGCAGTTTTTTCTCAAGCTGTTATGGCTGATGAGGGGTTAACGCAGGCTGAAGCAAATACAATCGTGAAAGAAGACATTGCTTCTGCTCAAGTGATGACTGAAGTCTGCCCAGGCGTGATTGGTCAAAATGCCAAATTTGACGGCAACATTAAAGTGCTGATTCAAAGCTACCTTGCAGATTTTTCTGACAAATCGATGACTTATGAAAAACTTCAGTCTGACAGCGAATATAAATCAGTTTTAAACGAAGCGCGCCAGACAGCCAAAGAAACTTCGGCGGATGAACAAAAATCGGTGTGCGGCGACGTTTTGGGTTATCAGCCTTAAAACTGCGCACTGATCTTTAAAAAAGGATAATGTGGGGTACATTATCCTTTTTTATTTCACAATTCCTTAACTTTTCAACAGCTTCAATACAAAGTGCTGCTTTCTTTTATCAAAAATAGTTTTAATCTAAACGCATTGTTTAATTTCACTGAAATTCTTAGGTTATTTTTGAATGAAAAATATTTTTGTTAAAACCTTATCGGCTCTTTCCCTATCTGCATTTGCTTTTACAGCCGGTTCCACTTTTGCCGCTGATGAAAAAATTGAAGTTACCCCCACTCCAAAAGTCACCAGTCAAGAACTGGCCGCAATTTACGTGCTGTCAGAAGTGTGCCCGAAACTGGTCAGTGATCAGGCGAAATTTGAACAGGGCTATGCCAAGCTTGCCAAAGAATACTTGCCGAATGAAAAAGCCCCAGTTGCTGCTTTAGAAAAACTCAGCAAACAAAAAAGTTTTGCCAAAATTTTAAAAGAAGCGCAAGCCGATGCTGAAAAAGCGGGCGATGCGAAAAACAAAGAAATTTGCAAAGAGCTCACCGCTTACGCAAATTAATTTCACTTGGTTACAATACTTTTAAAATAAGCCATTTTCACCCGTAGAAGTCAGCCTAGCTTTGTCCTAAAATGCTAGGCTCTTCGCGCTTATAACAAGTTATTGGAACCACCCAGAATGACCCGAAAAACCGCCCTTGCCGCATTACTACTTGCACCTAGTTTTTCTTTCGCGGCAACTGTCCTTTCTGCACCACCAGAATTAAATAATAAATCTTATGTGCTGATGGACTACGAGACAGGGCAAATCCTTGCTTCAAAAAATGAAAATGAGAAATTAGCTCCAGCATCAATGACAAAAATGATGACCAGCTACATCATTGAACAAAAGTTATTGAGCGGCGAGCTGACCGAAAATGAAAAAGTGCGCATGAATGAATCTGCATGGTGCCGCGGCAGCAGCTCAGAATCATGCATGTATGTTCCATTAAACGGTACGGCGACTGCGCTTGAAATGCTTCGCGGCATTATCATTCAATCAGGCAATGATGCATCTAAAGCCATGGCGGAACATATTGCCGGCAATGAAGGCACATTTGCCCACATGATGAATCAGGAAGCGAAACGCATCGGCATGGTGAATACGCAATTCATCAATGCAACCGGCATGCCGGCTGAAGGCCATTATTCAACAGCAAAAGACATGGCGGTATTGGCGCAGCACATTATTCATGACAGCTCTAAATACTACCCAATCTACTCTGAAAAAGAATTCAGCTTTAATGGCATTAAGCAAGGCAACCGCAATGCCCTGCTTTATACCGACCCAAGCGTTGACGGTTTAAAAACAGGCCATACAGATGAAGCGGGCTACTGCCTGACCACTTCAGCTAAGCGCGGCCCATTGCGTTTAATTTCAGTAATCTTCGGCGCGCCAAGCATGAATGAACGCGCATCGCAAACCCGTGAAATTTTAGCGTGGGGCTATGCAAACTTTGAAACTGTCAAAGTGCAGCCGGCCAATCAAGTTTTAGCCAAAGCCAAAGTTTGGTACGGTAAAGAAAACGAAGTTCAAATTGGTCTTGCTGAAAACTTTAACGTCACAATGCCTAAAGGCGATGCCAACGCAATTAAAACTCAATTGGTTGTTCAGCCAAAACTGACTGCACCTTTAAAACAAGGTCAAGTTGTGGGTAAATACGTGGCGACGCTGAACGGCAAAGTAATTGCTGAAAAACCGTTAGTGGCATTAAAAGCAGTTGAAGAAGCTGGCTTCTTTGCAAAAATGATTGATCACATCAAACAATTTTTTGCAAACTTGTTCTAAGATTTCTCGACAGCTGATTTTTTCAGCTTAGACTAAAGCATCCCTGCCTCGGTTCGGATGCTTTTTTATTTTATACTTCTCCTATTCAACGTTTTGCGATGGACCGTTATGAAAAAGAATATCCGCCCCTATTTAGAGCATCATCCTAAAATTGATTCGACTTGCTATGTTGATGAAATGTCTGTGGTGATTGGTGAAGTGACTTTGGCGGAAAATGTGTCTGTCTGGCCTTTTGCGGTGATCCGCGGTGATGTGAATCAGATTAAGATTGGCCGAAATTCAAATGTGCAGGATCATGCCATGCTGCATGTCAGCCATAAAAAAGCCGACAAGCCTGAAGGTTCTCCGCTGATGATTGGTGAGGATGTGACCATTGGCCATCATGTCACTTTGCATGGCTGCACAATTGGCAATCGGGTCTTAGTGGGCATCAACACCATTGTTTTAGATGATGTCATTATTGAAGATGATGTGATGATTGGCGCAGGCTCTCTGGTGCCGCCGCGCAAGCGGCTGGAAAGCGGCTATTTGTATGTCGGCAGCCCAGTGCAAAAAGTCCGTCCTTTAACGGATAAGGAAAAAGAGTTTTTGCCGTATTCGGCACAGCATTATGTGAAAGTGGCGGGGAATTATTTGGAACAGAACTGAGCGTTCTGCAAAGGCCCATAAATTGGGCCTTTCTTATAAGCTTGCATTATGCTGATTTTAGAAAAGCTCCATTTTTAAATGCAAAACTGGATAAGGCTTACCTTGGCCATCCAATTCAGATCGATTTTTAATTTTAAACCCTAGTTTTTGATAAAATCCAAGTGCTTGAAGGTTTTGTTCATTCACATCGACGTTTTCAATTTTTAATTCTGCAACTGCAAAATGAGTGAGGATTCGTCCTATCCCTTTAGCTCTAAACTCAGGATCAATAAACAGCATTTCGATGTTGTCACTGCTCGTGCCAATAAAACCTATGATCTGCCCATCTTGAACATATTTATGAAGCAATACATGATGAAAGTATTCATTCAGAATTAAAGGCTTTAAGTTATTGATTTCGTCTTCAGGCAAGAAATCATGAGTCGCTCTTACCGATCTTTCCCAAATATCAATAAGAATAGGAAAATCAATTTCAGAAGCTTTTTGCAGCATGGAATATCCTAAAATTATTGAGCATATCATACAAAGTAAAACAGGCTCATTTAACACCATAGCGACTATATGAAATGCTTTTTTAATATTAATTTAAGATCAGTATCTTATCTTAATTCATACCCTCTGGAACGCTCTCGTTCAACCGACTTAGAAATAAGCCGGTTTTTTTATGAGCAGCTTAATACTTCTCGCCAATAAAATTGATTAAACCTCAATCATTTTTTCATTTTGTTCTGACTTCTCAATACGCTCCATCCCGAACCTATCCCAATTTCTGCGGACAACTCTTGGGATAAAAAACAACCAATTCTGTAATCCTGAGCGCACAGCAATTTAGGGGTTTTGCGGATATTCACCTATCCCCCGTTTTTACTATCATGAAGTCATCAGGAACAGGAAGTTCCGCACAACAATAAAAATACAGATACGCACAAGGGCAATAAGGTACGACAGGAGTTATACCGAGCAAACCCATACGAAAAAGCCCGACAGGATGTCGGGCTTTTTTATGTCTTGAATCCAGATTTTGTATAAAAAGTTCTATGTTAAATAGAAAAACTATAGTAAGTAGTTTTTACTTCCTATATCTTAATAATTAAACAAAATAAGAAATTTTTTTGACATGCAAAATTGTATAAAGCAACTGGTCGAATTAGGTAAATTTCCAACTGCTGATGAATCTGTCATGGATCCTCATGGGCAAGAGCATATAGAAGAAGTAGAGAGATTAATTAAAAGTATTTCCTGCCCTGTTTCTAATGAGGAGGCCCTAGCTCTATCAAAAGTTTTTGGTGAAGATGGGTATTTTGGCTTAGCTCAAACATTAATGCATATAATTGAAACTGCACCTAATTGGCCTCTTCAACAAGTTTTCGAAAATAATGAAAATGAATGGATCAGAATGTTAAAACATCGGGCACGATTTATTAATCACTGAATAGAAAAGCGCCATAAATTGAGTTATGCTATTGTTCTAATATAAAAAATCATTTTCACCATTTAAATCCTTTACATTTGATTAAAAAGCCAAATGTAAAATTCTTTTCAATAAATTCATTAAGATTTTAAATATGCTCCTTTAAAGACGTACCAAATTTAACAAACTCTATAAATTCTGATTAATAATGAAAACTCAAATAAATTTACTTTTTGAAGAAATTGTAAAAAAAGGATTTACCGAAATTCTTAAGCCAATAGGCTTTAAGAAAAAGGGGAATAATTTTTATTTAGAACTAGATGGTTTAGGCCAAATAATTAGTATTCAAAGATCGCGCTGGAATAACCATGATCAAATTGAATTTACAATTAATTTTGGCATTTTTCTACCAGAATACTGGCTTTCAGAGTTTAACTTTCATAATAAAGAATTACCTAAATTTCCTTCAGAAGCGGAGTGCATGATCCGATATCGAATTAGTGAATTATCACATCAGGATGATATCTGGTTTATTTTGAATCATGCTTCATCTATTGATGAGCTCATTACAAGCATGCATCAAAACATCTATGAGCATATTTTGCCTTTCTTTAAAAAGACAAATAGTAAAGCTGAGCTCATCCAATATTTAGATGGTCATGATCTTCCGTATGGAACGCATCTTGCAAAGTTAATTTCTTATACCGCATGCGGGGAGTTAGCCAAAGCTCAAAATGAGTATATAAACTTAATACAAGATCAAACTTTAACAGGATACATTCATAATAAAGCTCAAATCATTGCAACCACTTATAAACTCAATAAAGATGCATAACGCCACTCTACACCTGATCTTTATTTTCAATCGGCATATTAGTCAATAAATTGGTTTCTGATACAGTTGTAACTAAATAAGCCCAGCGGTTTTTTTATTTTATTTTAAATCAAAATCTTATCACATATCAAAAAGCCTAGACATACTGTTGCGACCTTTTTTATTGATCTTCCACATTCCATGCTTATTATTTAACACATACACCACAATACTTTTTAGTTAAACGCAAAAAGCACCTCCTCTAAAGAAATCCCCAGCGAACATAGCCACACACCCCAAAATTTTATACAATAGCGCATCCCTTACCATGGTGCTTTTCTATGACCGCTTGGACTGCTCACGTTACCGTTGCAACTGTCGTTGAAAAAGACGGAAAATTCCTATTTGTTGAAGAACATACAGAAGGCGTAACGCACACTGTGTTCAATCAGCCAGCCGGCCATGTAGAATGCGGTGAGTCAATTATTCAGGCAGCCATACGTGAAACTATGGAAGAAACAGGCCATGCCGTAGATGTCGATGCCCTTCTTGGCATTTATACCTATACGCCGCCTATGTTTCCAGACCGCACCTATTTCAGATTCTGCTTTTTAGCCCATGTGCTGGAATATTTTCCAGAAGCAGAATTGGACAAAGGCATTGTCGGTCCAAAATGGATGACTTTAGAGGAACTGCTGGAAACCGCCCGTGCGCGCAGTCCACTGGTGATTAAAGCTGTACAAGATGCCCTTTCTGGTCAAAAATATCCTTTATCGCTCATTTACGAGCACCAAAATTCTCCCTTAATTTCAAATTTGGATGCTTAATCCTATGCAACAACGTGTCATCGTCGGTATGTCTGGTGGTGTAGATTCTTCTGTTTCTGCAGCGCTGCTTCTTCAACAAGGCTATCAAGTTGAAGGCCTGTTCATGAAAAACTGGGAAGAAGATGACGGCACGGAATACTGCACGGCGATGGAAGATTTAGCCGATGCGCAAGCCGTTTGTGACAAAATCGGCATCAAACTGCATACAGCCAACTTTGCCATGGAATACTGGGACCGCGTGTTCGAGCATTTCTTGGCGGAATACGCTGCAGGCCGTACACCAAACCCAGATATCCTGTGCAACAAAGAAATTAAATTCCGCGCATTTTTAGATCATGCTGTGAACTTAGGCGCAGACTTCATTGCCACAGGCCACTACTGCCGCCGCGGTGAAACTCTGAAAAATTCACGCGGTGAAGAATATGCGCCTTTGCTGCGCGGTGTCGATCAAAATAAAGACCAAACTTATTTCCTGCATGCTGTGCATGGCCGTGAAATCAACAAAACCCTATTCCCTGTTGGCGAAATTGAAAAACCTCAGGTCCGTAAAATTGCCGAAGAACTCGGTTTAGCCACCGCCAAGAAAAAAGATTCGACCGGTATCTGCTTTATTGGCGAACGCCGTTTTAATGACTTCTTAAAACAATATTTGCCTGCGCAGCCCGGAAAAATTTTGCTGGATAACGGCAAAGAGGTTGGTGAACATCACGGCTTAATGTACTATACGCTCGGTCAGCGCGGCGGCATTGGCCTTGGCGGTTTAAAAGGCGCTGAAGAAGGCGCTTGGTTTGTGCTGCATAAAGATATTGCGGGCAACCGTCTGATTGTTGGCCAAGGCCATGAACATCCGCTGATGCAAAGTACTATACTTTGGAGTGAAGCGATTGACTGGGTTGCAGGTGAACAGGATATTCCTGAATCAGGTTTCCGCTGTACGGCCAAAACCCGTTACCGCCAGCCAGATCAAGCCTGCACCATTTATAAAGACCCAGCTGCGCCAACAGGTGTTCGCGTTGAATTTGACGAACAGCAGCGCGCTGTGACACCCGGTCAAAGCGTGGTGTTTTACTCAGGTGAAGTTTGTTTAGGCGGCGGCGTGATTCATCATACCAATGCGCCTAAACCGGATTTTATAGAATAAGGATTGTTTCGGCATGACAGAGTTACCGTTTCAACAGTCTCAAACTCTGAATGTACGCCAGAACCGCGCATTGGCGCTCGCTGGCGTATTTCAAGCAGCCCAGCTGACGCATATGACTGCGCTCACGGGTCAAAAGAGCATAGGCGAAAGCGGTAACTTTTATTTAGAACAGCTGATTAAAGCCAGTTTAAACATCCGCCCCAGCGGCAAATGCAATAATCAAACTTTAGATTTCTTCAATCAGCTGGCCGATATCTCCTTAGGCCTTAAAACCCTCGAAAGCAGCATCAATCAGCCGTTCAATACTTCGCCAGCTTCCAGAATTCCAAAACTGTCCAGCGCAAAACTCCCAATGAGCTATGCCATGGCTTTGCTGCAATTAGAAAAAAAAGTTTATAGCAATCCTAAGTTTGTCGAAATTATTGAACAGTCGCAGCAAAAAATACTCAGACAGCTGTCGTTCTTTGATCATAATTACCTGCACCCCAGTGTCCTTGCCAGCCTTGCACAAACCTATGTTGACACGGCGGGGCAAATCAACCCGCGCATTATGGTGCGCGGCAATGCAGAAGCCTTTAAGGACTCTTCGCATACCAACCGCATTCGCGCTTCCCTCTTTACCGGCCTGCAAATGGCGCATTTATGGCGTCAATGCGGCGGCAGCTCGTGGGGCATGATTTTCAGCAAACGCAAACTGCTCAAAGATATTCAAGATCTTGCTCGGCTTCAGTATCAGGTGGTCTAACTTGAATTGCAGCCAGCTTTCTGTTTTACGTTTAATTCCAAAGTTTAAGGAATCGCTATGAACGCTTTAACCGCACTTTCTCCATTAGATGGACGCTACGCTAGCAAATGTGATGCTCTGCGCCCTTTCCTCTCTGAGTTTGGTTTGATCCATGCTCGTGTGACTGTTGAAGTGCGTTGGTTGCAAGCGCTTGCGAACCGTCCAGAAATCACTGAAGTTCCAGCTTTTTCTGCTGAAACCAATGCTGCGCTTGACGCAATTGTTGCGAACTTCTCCGAAGACAATGCAAACCGCATTAAAGAAATCGAACGTACAACTAACCACGACGTTAAAGCGGTTGAGTATTTCCTGAAAGAGCAAATCGCGCATATTGATGAGCTTAAAAATGCAGGCGAATTCATTCACTTTGCATGTACTTCTGAAGACATCAACAACTTGTCTCATGCGTTAATGCTGAAAAATGGCCGTGAAGTTCTCGTTGCAGCCATGCAGCAAATCATCGATTCAATTGTAGCTTTGGCTGAACAGCACGCAGAACAGCCAATGCTGTCTCGTACACACGGTCAAACGGCTAGCCCAACAACTTTGGGGAAAGAAATGGCGAACGTGGCTTACCGCCTTGCACGTCAAATCAAGCAATTCAAACAAGTTGAACTTCTCGGCAAAATCAACGGTGCTGTCGGTAACTACAACGCGCACTACTCTGCTTACCCAGAAATCAACTGGCCTGCACATTCACAAGCTTTTGTTGAATCTTTAGGTTTAACTTTCAACCCGTACACCACTCAAATTGAACCGCATGACTACATGGCGGAACTTTTTGATGCGTTACGTCGTTTCAACACCATCTTGATCGACTTTAACCGTGACGTTTGGGGCTATATCTCTCTTGGTTTCTTCAAACAACGTTTGAAAGAAGGCGAAGTGGGTTCTTCAACTATGCCGCATAAAGTTAACCCAATTGACTTCGAAAACTCTGAAGGTAACTTGGGTATTGCAAATGCAGTACTTGCACATTTAGGCGAAAAACTTCCAGTATCTCGCTGGCAGCGTGACCTAACCGACTCAACTGTACTTCGTAACATGGGTGTTGGTTTCGCGCAAAGCTTGATCGCTTTTGAAGCATGCTCTAAAGGTATTGGCAAACTTGAATTAAATGCTGCGCGTATTCTTGAAGATCTTGACCATGCACAAGAAGTTCTTGCTGAACCAATTCAAACCGTTATGCGTCGTTATGCAGTTGAAAAACCATACGAAAAACTTAAAGCTCTGACTCGTGGTCAAGCAATGACTCGCGACATGATGGTAGACTTCGTAAATGGTAACGAACTTTCTGCAGTACCTGCTGAAGATCGTGCTCGTCTTGCAGAGATGACGCCTGCAACTTACACAGGTAATGCTTCTACTCAAGCTGCACAAGTTAAAGAGCTTATTTCTAAAATCTAATTTTAGATAAATCAAAAAAACGAGGCTTTATGCCTCGTTTTTTTATCCAACATTTTTATGTCTAAATTAACAAAAACAAAACTCCTTCTCCCCTTGGGATAAAGAGCATTGCTCTGCAAGGAGAGGGAATTTTTATTGCATTGGGCAATATTTCGCCCAATCGTCTTTCATACGCTGCAACTCACAGCCTGTTAATACATCACTGTAATAAATATAGTAAGTGACTTCAGGATACTGAATTTCGTGACGGTACAGCATGCCGCGCAAAGACACAGACAGTTCTTCTGGAAAATCTTCCGATAAATCCAATTATTCAAAGTCATAATTAAAATAGCAATTCTGTTTTGCTTCGAATGCTTCTATAACAGCCATCAACACTACCTAGAAAATTTAAAAATATAAATACAGTTTAAGCGATTCAGTTATGAAAAGCCCTTGCCGCAGTCTCATCACCCTTATAATTAATTTATAAAATGGCTTAGAAAACAGCAATGAATATTCAGCTGTTTTAACAGTCAATCAATCCGCTTACGCCGCTAAAAAAGCAATCGAATTCCACCTCACACATGCTTTATGCAAAATAAGCAAACAAAAGATGGCATTGCTTAAATTTCATTTGCCATTACACTGAGACAGCTCGGCTTCAGCCCCGCCTTTTATGCCTTATTGATATTTACATTGAACATAATAAATGATTGAAACCCAGTTTAGCCTTAAACACTGGATTTGCCTCGCAATACTCTTACTGGCTGTGGCGATCGCCAGCATTCATCCGCTCGAATTTGACTCCTATTTACTGCATCAGGCAGGCACAGCATTTATGCTGGCGGCGCTTTTGTTCTGCCACAAAAAAATTGGTTTCACCTTTTACAGTTTTGCCTTATATATTGGTTTTTTACTGATTCATATTCTAGGCGCGCATTATTTATATTCTTATGTGCCTTATAATGAATGGCTGATTCAGTATTTTCATTTTGATTTAAATCAAACCATGGGCTGGCCACGCAACATGTACGATCGGTTCGTGCATCTTGCTTATGGCTTATTGCTCTATCCGGTCTTTCTCCGGCTGTTTCAAGTTTGGCTGCCTTCACTCAAACCATTTACGCTATATGTATTGGTCATTCAATTTGTGATGGCCACCAGCCTATTGTATGAATGGATCGAATGGCTAATTGCGATAGGCTTATCCCCAGAGGAAGCTGAAAATTATAATGGCCAGCAAGGCGACAATTGGGATGCGCATAAAGATATGCTGCTAGCAACGGCTGGCGCTATGATCACAGGAACGATCTGCTTGCTGAAAAAGCCGGTATCACCGCTGAAATAGCGGCCACGCTTTACCTGTCCATGAAATCAAGACACAATCATTGATCTGCGGCTGCAGTTTCCAGCTGCAGCGCCACTTTATCCGCCGTTTAAAAGTAAGGCTTTTCTTCACAAATGCGATATATTGAGCGTCTTCAGCAAATGCTCACAAATTCAAAGGGGCATCCTTTATACAGATGAGAACAGATATACTGCAGTACAAAACAGCAGACAAACCGCCATTAAAATCACTGTTGAATCAAACAGCGCGGCATGTGCCGTAAAGCGAATATTTGCTGTTTTTATCGTAAAAACCACTCATCAAAGACGATATTTTTCAAGCCAATCGTGCCAAAAAAATATGCCTGAATTTAACGCTCAGCAAACTCTTTTGGCGGCAAAGCCGCATTATCATCCACTGCGCCAGTTCAATATTTTAGATTCAGCCAAGTCTGGATTTTTAAACTTGTCCAAATATTCAAAACACACTTGCTCCCCTGTCCGTTTCCGGTCAATGTGTTCATCAAAACGCAAGTGCCGATTATATTGCCCACCATCAAATAAGATCGCAATCCGCTTAAAATGATCATGCCTTAAGGAATAGGTTTTATAAAACTGCACAGTGCCGCAGGCTTTGGATATTTCAATCGGCCGGTCTGTTTTGATATAGGCAGCCAGCGCTAAAACACATGCGCCCGGCAGCAAGCTGAAAAAAGGCAATGTTTGTTTATGATTGATATTTTTTAATCGAGGCACGACAAAGAGATAGCTTAAAAATGGCAGCAGCACCAAACTCAAAATGCCGCAAAAGACCAAAAAAGCATGCATATTTTAGTTGCCTTGCATGAGTATCACACTCAAAATCTGCCATATTGCAAACATAGCGGCACCCTTTCTCTTTTCATGCTCTTTATCAACTCTGGATAAAAAACCAGCACTTCAATAGTGTGTCGAAAAGCCAAAAATAGAACTGATCCCCCAAATAATAAAGCAATCAGGCCAAATAAAACAGCGGATGGAATATTGCTGAAAATCAGGCCTAAGCGATTGAATGATCCATAAAAAAAGCCCGCTAACGCGGGCTTTAATTGCAAAATCATTATCTTCTTAAAGTTTAGGATCGCGCAGCTGAACCAGGCTGGCATTGGCCTTGCTCAAAGACTCCATAACTTTTGACATAACAGCAGGCACCAATGAATCAGCCACTTGCGCAGCTTGCAGTCCTATTTTTTCGCCTAAAGTCGGTTTTTTGCGGGTTTCAATGACATACACATCATGCTGAGGCAATAAACTCAGCAGATATTCATCGGAAGTTTTCAGCTGATCGACCAAGTTCAAATCCAGCGCATCTTGTCCATACCAATGCTCACCGGTCGCCACTTTTTCAACATTCAGTTTCGGACGGTATTTTTCTACAAAGTGCTTGAACAGCTCATGCGTCTGCTGCAGCTCTTCTTCAAACTTGGCTTTGCCTTCTGCAGTATTTTCACCAAACATGGTGACTGTGCGCTTAAATTGGCCTGCCGTATACAGTTCAAAATCAATATGCTTTTCTTTCAGCAGGCGGTTGAAATTCGGCACTTGCGCAACCACGCCAATTGAACCCACTACAGCAAAAGGCGCAGAAATAATTTCCGAGCCAATGCACGCCATCATATAGCCGCCGCTGGCCGCCACTTTATCTACACAAATGGTGAGATGAAAGCCTGCATCACGCAAACGCACCAGCTGCGCAGCGGCCAAGCCGTAGCCATGCACCATGCCGCCCGGACTTTCCAGGCGGACCACGACACGGTCGCGGCCAGATTTTGCAGTGGCTAGAATTAAGGTAATTTCTTCACGCAAATGTTCTACAGCAGAAGCGGCTGTATCGCCTTTGAAATCCAAGACATAAATTTTTTGATTATTTTTTTTACGCGCGCGGGCTTCTTTTGCCAGCTGCTGCGTCAGTTGAAAGAATTCTAATTTCGACCCTGCCGATTGAGCCATTTTTTTTCGTTGTTCGTTAATACGCGCATTGAGATGATGAATGCGGATTTCGGCAGGCAGTTTGGTTGTATGAAATAGCATAAAAATCGAAACTCATTTAATTCATATTTATGCTGTATAACATGTGGGTTTCATCACAAAAATTCAATGTAAATTTTGAAAATAATTCTCATTGAAAAAAATGCACAGCTGCTTAAACATGATCAAAAGCACCAATTCAAATCAAAAATATCAACCTTGCAGTCCCTCAGCCAAATTAAGATCCAGCCATCATGAACAGCAGCTTAAAACTCTCAGCCATAAAAAAGAGCCTATGAAATAGGCTCTTTGGATATCGTTGGCAAAATCAGCCGAAACGGCCGGTAATATAAGCTTCCGTCAATTGATGATCCGGCTGGGTAAAGACTTTTTCAGTCGAGTTCACTTCAATCAAATCACCCAAATGGAAGTATGCCGTACGGTCAGATACACGCGCCGCTTGCTGCATGGAGTGCGTCACAATCGCAATGGTATATTGATTCGACAATTCTGAAATCAATTCTTCCACTTTGGCCGTTGCAATCGGATCCAGCGCCGAACATGGCTCATCCATCAAAATCACTTCAGGCGATACCGCAATGGTGCGCGCAATGCATAAACGCTGCTGCTGACCACCAGACAAACCTGTACCCGGCTGGCTTAAACGGTCTTTGACTTCGTCCCACAGACCGGCTTTACGCAAGCTGTTTTCCACGATCTCTTCCATGTCATATTTGTCACGCGCCAGTCCATGCAGTTTCGGGCCGTAAGCCACGTTGTCAAAAATAGACTTGGGAAATGGGTTCGGTTTCTGGAATACCATGCCGACTTGCGCGCGCAGCAGCACCACATCCAGATTTGGATCATAGATGTCTTGATTGTCCAGCATCACTTTACCGGTCACACGGCATGAATCAATGGTGTCATTCATGCGGTTTAATGTACGCAGGAAAGTCGATTTACCGCAGCCGGACGGCCCGATAAATGCGATGACTTCATTTTCATACACCTGCAGATCAATGCCTTTGATCGCTTCAGCTTCGCCATAATACACATGCACATCTGACGTGCTGAGTTTTACATTCTTGGTTTTTTCATCTTTTTTAGAATGCGGCTGTGTATCAAACTGCGATACAAATGAAGTCGAAGTTTGCTTTTGAGCATCCGAAGAAGCTGTAAAATTTGTTTGCTCTGGATTCACTGATTTATCCTGATCTAAGGAATTTGTTTTAGATGTTGCCGTTGCAGTATTCATATCATGCTCCCACTTACCAGCGGACTTCAAATTTCTTTCGTAACCAGATGGCTAAACTGTTTAAGCCGATCATGAGCGCAAGAAGTACAATAATGGCAGCCGCGGTACGGCCCTCAAAGAAGTTGCGCAGTTCGTTGCCTTGCCACAAGAAGATCTGTACTGGCAATGCTGTAGATTGATCCAATGGTGTTGCAGGCACACTTGCCACAAAAGCGCTCATGCCGATTAAAAGCAAAGGTGCAGTTTCCCCCAAGGCTTGCGCGACACCAATGATTGCGCCAGTTAAAATGCCCGGCAGCGCGAGCGGCAGCACGTGGTGAAATACCGTTTGCAAACGCGATGCGCCCAGGCCCAAAGCGGCTTGACGAATCGATGGCGGCACTGCTTTTAACGATGCGCGCGTAGTAATAATCACAGTAGGCAAAGTCATCAAACTTAATACCAAACCACCCACCAATGGTGCAGACAGCGGCAGGTGCATCCAGCCAATAAAGATGGATGCCCCAAGCAAACCGAACACAATCGATGGTACCGCTGCCAAGTTGTTGATGTTGACTTCAACCACATCGGTAATCCAGTTTTTAGGCGCAAACTCTTCCAAATAAACTGCTGATGCGACACCAATTGGAATTGAGATAATGATCACAATCATCATCATGAACAATGAGCCCATGAACGCGCCAGCCAAGCCTGCTGTTGCCGGTGAACTGCGTGAATCTGGATTGGTGAAAATACTGGTGTTGAAGCTATTGGTGATAATGCCTTGCGCTTTCAGCTGATCCGCCAATTGACGCACTTCTGGGCTCAGCTGCTGCTGATCGTCCGGCAAAGAACGATCAATATTGCCAGCCAGCCAGACATCGACATTGGCATCCGCCAAAATTTTAATGTCCTGCTTCTTGCCGACCAGCGATGGATCTGCAAACACCATGTCACGCAAACGGTAAGCTTCAGAACTGGTATACAGCGAAGTTAAATCGTCACGTTTAGATTCCAGCGCTTTATCTTTTGCAATTAAGCCATTCGCAATTAAAGCATCCCAATCCACCATGCCCATATCAGTTTGCCAAGCCACATAGCGCTCTTGATAGTGCGCGGGTGTTTCACCGGCTTTTTGCACGGGTTTTGGCCCGGCAGTGATAATGGCCGGATCGAAATACACAGGAACGGTCATGCTGCTTTGCCAAAATGACGGCAAGCCTTTAATTAAGATGCTTCCAAACAGCAGCGCAACAAACAGCAAGCCTGTGATCACTGCAGAGAAGCCGAAAAATTTAAATACTTTTTCTTTGCGGTGACGCTTCGATAATGAGCTTTCAATGGTTTTCTTACGTTTTTCGCGTAATTCAGCCGCAGCTCGAGGATCTAAAACCTGATCCATAGATGATGTGTTTGAAGTGCTCATTATTCGTATTGCTCACGGTATTTGCGCACAATGTACAGCGCGACAATGTTCAAACCTAAGGTAATCACAAACAGGGTTAAGCCTAATGCGAATGCCACCAGAGCCTGCGGGCTGGCAAAGTCCGTATCGCCCGTTAATTGGTTGACGATTGTAATGGTTACTGTCGAAATCGCTTCAAGCGGGTTTACATGCAGCAGCGGGCTATTGCCGGCAGCCAGCACCACAATCATGGTTTCGCCAATGGCGCGGGAAGCGGCCAGCAAAAATGCACCGATAATGCCCGGCAAGGCAGCTGGAACCACCACCTGACGGATTGTTTCAGACTTGGTCGCGCCAAGGCCTAATGAGCCGTCGCGAAGTGAACGCGGCACTTGCGTGATAATGTCATCCGACAGCGAAGACACAAACGGGATGATCATAATACCCATCACAAAGCCAGCGGTTAATGCGCTTGTCGCATTGATGTCTAAACCAATATACGCGCCGAGCTGTTTGAGAAACGGGCCAATCACCATTAAGGCGAAAACACCGTAAACAATCGTTGGAATACCCGCCAGAATCTCAATCGCCGGTTTTGCCCATGAACGGAAAGCTGGTTTAGCATATTCAGCAAGATAAATCGCAATCATCAGGCCTACAGGCACTGCCACCAGCAGCGCAATGCCGCTGACCATCAAGGTGCCCCAAAGCAATGGAAGCAAGCCGTAGCTGCCTTCCGCATTGCCGGAGGTGCTGAAGCCGGGGTTCCATTCTGTGCCAAAGAAGAAGTCCAGCGGGCTGACAAAACTGAAGAAACGCATCGCTTCGCTGAACATCGACATCACAATGCCGACGGTAGTCAGAATCGCGACACCCGAACACAGCGCCAAAGCCACATTAATCACTTTTTCAACTTGATTTCGAGCGCGGAACTGCTGCGCGACACGGCTTTTTGCCCAGACAAGGCCAATCAGCGCCGCACAGATCACCACCGCCAGTTTGGCAAAGGAAGCAATATTTTCAAATTTAGCCAGCTGCTGCGCCGCCGCGACTTCATACGCTGCCGGCTGATCACTGACACCGAAACCTGAAGCGATGGCCTGTACGCGGTCAATCAATACGCTGGTGCTTGCAGGATCAAGCGCTGCTTTAACTTGCGCAGGCACACTGTCTAAGACCACATGTTTTAAAATGCTTGGTTCAACAATATTCCAAACAATCAAAATTAAAAAAGCAGGGATACCGCACCAAAGTGCAACCAGAGCGCCATAATAGCCCGGGCGCGAATGCAGCATGGCTGAATTATTTCCCTTGCCTGCCATCTTCCGGCTTTTGGTTAAGCCTATTTGATAGGCGATGGCAATAATTGCCAGCAGTACACCTATAAGCAGCAGATTCATGTATTCTCCACCGTTTTTTCAATTTTCATTCTTTGAAAAAACTTTTTCTTTGCAAAAGGCCAAAGGCAGGTTATCCCTGCCCTCAGCTTATTTTTCAATCTTATTTAACCGATTTGCCTGCTTTAAAGTCCGCTAGAACTTTAGCGCGCTCTTTATCAGACATTGAAATCAAGCCTGCTTTCTCAAGCTTAGAGCCTTTGCCTGATACTTTTTTGCTCAGGAAGAACTCAGTGTACTGCGGCAAGCCTTTGATTGATTTCAAGTGTTCGCCTTTCACGTAGAAGAACAATGGGCGAGAAACCGGGTAAGAACCATTCAGAATAGTTTTCTCTGATGGCGCTACATTGTTCACTGTCGCTACACGCAATTTGTCGCGGTTTTGATCATAGAAGCCTAGACCGAATACACCTACTGCATTTGGAGACGTTTTTAAGCGGGCCAATGTTTCGGTGTAGTCACCAGAAATTTCAATGACTTTGCCATCTTTACGGAAAGTTGAACATGCTTTCTTTTGTGCATCTTTATCAAGCGCTTTGATCGCTGCATATGTTTCACAGCCCGCATCAACCATTTTCTCTTGGAACACTTCACGCGTACCGTGGTTCGATGCTGGAATCACCAAAGTGATCGCTTCATTTGGCAGTGTTGGATCGATTTGATTCCAACGGGTGTATGGGTTTGCAACCATTTTGCCGTTTGATGGCAATTCAGCTGCTAGCGCGGCATAAACGTGCTGCGGTCGAAGTTTAAATGCTGCTTTTTTTGCATTTGAAGCAAATACAATGCCGTCATAACCGATTTTAATTTCCAAGACTTGATTTACACCGGCTTTTTTACACGCTGCCAATTCAGTGTCTTTGATTTTACGAGATGCGTTTGCGATATCGATGGTATTGTCGCCAACACCAGTACAGAATTGCTTCAAGCCGCCTGATGTGCCGCCTGAACCGACCACTGGCGCTTTAAACTGCGGGAAAGTGTTGCCAAACTCTTCAGCCACAATACTTGCATAAGGCAATACGGTTGAAGAACCGGCGATTTGAATCGTGTCACGTGCTGCGTTTGCAGTTGTTGCAGCCGCCGCCCCAGTTAATGCCAATGCAATTGCGATGTTATTAAAGCGCATTCTGATCTCTCTTATTTGATACAGTTTAGGAGTACGCCACTTTTTATTCAGTTTTGTACTTATTTCGATAACTGCATTTTGAGTTTAGAGTATGACAGATAGGTTACAGCTTTATGACGGTTTAATGATAATTACTTTTTGATCTTTAATTTAATTTTATTTCTTTAATTTTCAATATCTAATGTATATTTTAATTTTATTATTCTACTGCATTTTTAATGCTCAAAACGTAAATTTTTATTGCAATGCTACATTATGCTTTCATCTTTTAAATGATGAATTGCAAAAACTCTGCAAATTAGAACACTGCTGAAAAGGATGACAATAACTCCCTAGCTCAAGAGGTTTTTGACTTTAACTTAAAATTTTTTGGCGTTGAAGTCACGGAAAATACGATATTTAGGGTTGGATTTAAGCCTTGAAACTTATTTTCCAAATGAATTTGCCCACTACTTTCAGCTTAACTTAAAGCTTTAAATTTCTTTAACAATAGACAAAATTGATTTAGATGACCGGTGGCATGGATGCCGCCATGCAGCATTGAGGGATAGGATATCCCTTCAATGCTGCAAAGGATTTTTGTTACTTTTCATCCCTGAAAAGTAAAATATCACTTACGCAATGCCATTTTAATTCTGCAAAGCAAATGCGATTGTGCAGTTTCAAGTATAAAAAAGGAAGCCATTCGGCCTCCTCTTCTCACACTTGCAATCAATTAATCAATTGCAGGTGTATATGTACCATCCGCGATTGGGCCTTTGATACGATCCGCTTCTGCAAGCACCAGTGCAAGCAAGTTCTTCACGTTATCTAAAGTCGCCACTGGGCTTAAAGTGGTCATTTTCAAAGATTGGACCTGACCGACTTTAGTGACACCAATATTCGCTTCACCACGTGCAAACAATTCGTCTGCAACGTTTTGGTTCAATGTATCCAACAATTCAGTTGGATAGCCTGCTGGCACCACACGGAACAAGACCGATGCAAATTGCGGATCAACCAACATTTCTAGACCGTCAGTTGCATTAATATAATCTGCAACATCACGCGTCAATTTCACACCGTGGTCAATCATCGAACCGTAAAGCTCTTCACCAAGTGCTTCAACCGTCATCCACAATTTCAATGCATCAAAACGGCGTGTAGTTTGCAATGACTTAGACACCAAGTTCGGAACACCGTGCTCTTCATCATAAGCCGAGTTTAAATACTCAGCTTCATAATGCATGAAACGGTAGTTTGCTTCGTCTTTCAGCAAGAATGCGCCGCATGAAATCGTTTGGAAATAATGCTTATGGAAATCCAGTGTCACAGAATCAGACAGCTCGATACCATCCAGCATCGAACGATAGTCATTCGAAAGAATCAGTGCACCACCCCATGCTGCGTCGATATGCATCCACGCGCCATATTTGTTGGTGATTTCACGGATTTCTTTCAATGGATCAATCGCGCCTGCATCAGTCGTACCTGCAGTTGCCACTACGCATGCCACAATTTTACCTTCAGACTGAAGATGTGCCATGGTTTTCTCAAGTGCATCGACATCCATCTGCGCGTTGTCGTTCACAGGAACAGTCACAACAGACTGGAAGCCCATGCCCATCATCGCCATGTTCTTTTGCACAGAGAAATGCGCATTTTCAGAACAAATGACTTTAACGTTGCGCATAGCTTCAGCAGGCACGCCATCACGCTGAACCGACCACGGATTGCCGTTTTCGTCTTTCCAGTTTTTCGCGATGCACGCATCACGCGCAAGCAAAACGCCCATCAAGTTCGACTGTGTACCGCCAGAGGTGAATACACCTGCTTGACCTGCACCGTAACCAACTTTTTGACGCAGCCAATCAATCAACTGAACTTCCATCAATGAGCCTGCAGGGCTTTGATCCCATGAGTCCATTGATTGGTTCGTTGCGTTGATCAGCACTTCTGCGATTTGACTGGTGACCATTGTTGGACAATGCAAATGCGCAAGTGAATGCGGGTGATGTACTTTTAAGCTTTTATTGAGGAAAAGCTCAACCATACGGTCTAGCGATTTTTGTACACCCATACCTTCTTTAGAAGGATTAAATGCAATTGCACTGCGAAGCTCTTTGATGCTGCCGCCGGTGTACATTTTGTCATTTTGCAACCATGCAGAAACGGCTTTTACCGCTTCGCCCATTGCTGACTGATAGTCAGCAATGGATTGTGCATCATTGCAGAATAACGCTTTACGATGTTCTGCAAAATCAACCATTACGCGCCTCGAACTGCAACTAGAGCTTCAGCAAGTGCTTTTTTGAAGCGAACAATCACTTCTTCACATTCAGCTTGATTGATGATCAATGGGCAAAGTAAACGAATGACTGTACCGTTACGACCACCTTTTTCTAACAGCAATTTGTTGTTAAAACATGCGGCTTGAATCGCTGCTGCCAATTGAGAATCACCCGGTAAAGAACCCATGTGATCTGCTTTTTGGCGTTCATCTACGATTTCAATACCAATCATCAAACCACGGCCGCGTACGTTACCGATACATGGGAATTCCACCGCTAATTTTTTCATTTCAGCTTGAAGGAAATCACCACGTTCTTGTGCGTTTTGCGCCAAGTTTTGTTCTTTAATGGTTTTGATCGTTGCAAGACCTGTACCCATCGCAAGCTGGTTACCACGGAAAGTACCGGTGTGACCCGCTGGTTGCCAAGCATCAAACTTACGTTTAATGCCCAGTACCGCAAGCGGTAAGCTGCCGCCCACTGCTTTCGACATGACTATTACGTCTGGTTCAATCCCTGCATGTTCGAACGCAAACATTTTACCTGAACGGCCAAAGCCTGCTTGAACTTCATCCAGAATCAATACGATGTTGTGCTTTTCAGTCACTTCACGGATTTTTTGCAGCCATTTTACTGGTGCAGTAACAACACCGCCTTCACCTTGAATCGCTTCAAGAATCACAGCTGCAGGTTTGGTTACACCGCTCTCGACATCTTCAATGAAGTTTTCGAAATAATAAGTTAATGCATCAACACCCGCTTCACCGCCAATACCCAATGGGCAGCGGTATTCATGCGGATATGGCATAAATTGTACACCCGGCATTAAGCCATTCACTGCATTCTTCGCTGACAAGTTACCTGTCATCGCTAAAGAACCGTGAGTCATACCATGGTAACCGCCTGAGAAGCTGATTACTGAGCTACGACCAGTGTAGGTTTTTGCTAATTTAATTGCCGCTTCTGTACCATCTGCACCAGATGGGCCACAGAACTGCAGGCAATACTCTTCTTTACCGCCAGGCAATTGCTCAAGCAATGCTTCAGTAAATGCATCTTTTAATGGCGTCGTTAAATCCAAAGTATGCAAAGGGAGACCGCTTGCAAGCGTGTCTTGAATACTTTGAATGACCGCAGGATGATTATGGCCTAAAGCCAGTGTTCCTGCCCCAGCTAAACAATCGAGGTACTCTGTACCTTCAACATCAGTAACCCAGCAGCCTAAAGCTTTTGCTATCGCAAGTGGAAGTTTACGCGGATAGCTACGAACATTGGATTCCATCTGACTTTGGCGAGTCAGGTAGTATTCGTTAGTAGAATTAGCGGCAGGGTTTACAGAAGAAACGCTCATATCGAATTACCATCTCTGATATGGGTTGAAAGAAATAAGTCTGGTGACTTGCGGTCCTTTGACTCGGTGCTTTATAAGTTTCAGTTTGACGGTTTCTTTACACATCAAAACTAAGAGGCGGATGATACAGTTTTTTTCAGGAAAATAAACGCCTTTTGTGGCTTAAATTCCCTAATTTTCATCAAAAAAACCTATCACATTTTCCTATAGGGGAAATTATCATCTTACAATGTGACAGCGCAAAGAAAACCCCTTTAGTTTAGTCTTTTTTAAATGTTCTTGGGGTTTATTGTAAAACCCCGGCACAAAATAATTTAAGGCATTCATATCTAATATTTTTTAATTATTTTCAAGCCCAGGCGCATGCAGATTTTTTTAACAATCCGACCACAATATTTTCCGAAATTTTCCACAATCAGCGTTTACCATTTTTACAAATGCTTCATAAAAGCGAAATTAAAAAACAATAGGTGTCTTATGCGTACAATCGTTCTTTCTGCTTTATTGGCTGGCGCGGCATTCAGCGCGGCCGCAAATGCGCAAAACAGCGATCAGCTCAACTACAATATCGTCAATATTCAAGCTGAAGCGGCGCGGCAAATTTCCAATGATGAAATGACTGCGGTGCTGTATATTGAAAAATCAAATAAGCAGCCTGCTGAGCTGGCTTCGCAAATCAACCAGTTGATGACGCAGGCCGTCCATACGGCGCGCAAATACCCGAATGTTAAAATTGAAACAGGCTCTCAAACCACCTACCCGATTTACGACAATGACAGCCGCAAATTAAAAGAATGGCGCGGACGTGCTGAAATCCGTTTGGAAAGCACCGATTTTAAAGCAGCCAGCCAGCTGGTGAGCGAATTGCAGCAAAACTTCCAAACGCAGTCCATCAACTTCTCTGTATCAGACGCACAGCGGAAAAAAGCTGAAAATGAGCTAATGATTGAAGCGTCAAAGAATTTTCAGCAGCGCGCGCAAGCTTTAGCGCAGGCATGGAATAAATCAAGCTATAACTTAGTCAATCTGAATTTAAACACCAGCAATTACGGCGGCCAACCCGTTCCGCGCATGTCCATGATGAAAGCCGCCCCTCCCGCAGATATGATTGCGGAACAAGCCATGGCAGGCGGTGAGTCTAAAATTACAGTGAACGCCAATGGCACCATTCAGTTTAAATAAATTACTGTCCGGCAGGCTTTTGCCCAATACGCTTTAAATGCATTTTTTGCATCTTTTTCAGATTAAAAACCGCAGCTGCTTGCTCTGAGCACTGCGGTTTTTTTCACGCTAGATCTTTCAGCAAAGATTTTTTATTCATACGCGCAAATAACTTCCTATTTGATAATAATTATTATTTATTTTTTCATTAAGCGCGCTTATCATACAGCCTCTCTGTAACCAATTTCCCACATTATCATGATTTGTTCACGCCCTCTTGCTGCGCAAAATTTAACTTTTCAAGCATCACAGCTGAGCCTCGCTGTTGCGATGTCCATGTTTTGCATTGCGGCAGCGCATGCCGAAGATGGACAATCGGCTTCCAGCAGCCAAGTGCTGCCGACCATTACCATTGAAGCCCAAGGCAACTGGCTGGAAAATGCAAATGCAGAAAAAGTACAGCAGCATGCCGGCGCGCGGACAATTGTGGACCGCAAACGCCTGGATGAAACCGCTTCGACCTCATTAAAAGATGCCCTGCGCCAAGTGCCGGGGGTTCAAGTCCAAGAAAATAACGGCACAGGCGGCAGCGATGTTTCATTGAACATTGGTGTGCGCGGCTTGGCTTCACGCCTTTCTCCGCGCTCTACCGTGCTTATGGATGGCGTGCCTTTATCCTTTGCCCCTTATGGCCAGCCGCAATTGTCTTTAGCGCCAGTATCCTTGGGCAATATTGAATCTGTCGATGTGGTCCGCGGTGCGGGTTCTGTCCGCTTTGGACCACAAAACGTAGGCGGGATCATCAATTTTACAACGCGCAGCATTCCTGAAGAATTTTCAGGCTCAGTCAGCTTAAACACTGAGTATGCTTCCGGTACGGATCAAACCAAATTCAGCCCAAATCTGTTTGTGGGCGGGACATTGGACAACGGTTTAGGCCTTGCCCTGCTGTACTCCGGCACCAAAGGCAATGGCTACCGTGAAAACAACAATAAAACCGATATTGACGATGTGATGCTGAAATCGTCTTACAGCCTTACTGACCAAGATCAAGTGGCGTTCAATCTGCACCATTACGAGGGTTTCGGCGAGATGCCTGAAGGCTTGACTGCTGCGGCTTTCGCGGAAAATCCATATCAGTCCAGCAATCAGCGCAGTTATTTCAGCGGGCGCCGTTCAGATGTTTCATTGCGCTATACGCATAAAGATAATGTTAATAATTTTGAATTGCTCAGCTATTATATTGATTCATTCCGCACCAGTAATTTACTGACCGATCAGACTGACAAAAATGGCACTGCATTCAAGCGTCTGGATGAAGCGCCGCGCGACTATAAAGTATTTGCCATTGAGCCGCGCTACTCACGCACATACAGCCTAGGCAGCACGCAAAATGAAGTGACCGTCGGCTACCGCTATATGGATGAACAAAGCTCAGAACGTGCCGGCCGCGCTGATTATGCGCTCAATGCCCAGCCAGGCGAATTTATCACACGCACCACCAGCGATGGCGGCACCAAAGCGCATGCATTCTATATAGACAACCGCTTTGAGCTAGGCCAATGGAACATCACCCCCGGCCTGCGCTTCGAATCAATTGATACCCACAACACCTTCAATGTGTACAAAAACGGCCAATTTGACTCTTCTGTCAGCCCATCCATTCAGTCTGATGAATTTCTGCCTAGCTTATCAATTTTGTATAAAGCGACTGAACAATGGAACATTTTTGCCAATGCCGGCGTTTCATTTGGCCCGCAGCAATACAACCAACTGGCCACAACCAACAGCACCAGCGGCAGCGCCGTTTCAACCTTAGACGGCCTCAATCCTGAAAAATCTAAAAACTATGAAATCGGCACCAAATATTTAGGCAATGGCCTAACTGCCGAAATGACCGTGTTTTATTTAGATTTTGATAAAGAACTACAATTAGAACGCGACAGCACTGGCAATGGCCTATGGACTAACTTAGGCGCGACCAGCCATAAAGGCGTTGAAACCGGCCTCAGCTATGATTTCGGCAGCCTATTCGAAGCATTGGAAGGCTTAAAAGTTTACGGCAATTACACCTATACCAAAGCAGTTGCGGAAGCGGGCGAATTTGAAGGCAAAGATTTACCGTTTTATTCACAGCATGTCGGCAATTTAGGTGTTGGCTATCAGCATGATCAATGGACAGTCAATGCGGATATGTTTGCCCAGTCTAAGCAGCATTCTCCAAATAACCCTGATAAATCCCTGCCTGCAGGCTATTATCAGACAGAAGAAACAGCAAACGGCAAATATGGCGATATTGTCGGCTACTCTACATTTGCTGTGCGTGCAGGATATGACTTTAGCCAGCAGCTGAATGGCTTAAAAGTTGCTGCAGGCATTAAAAACGTGTTCGACAAACAATATTACACCCGCTCTACCGATGGTACAGGCGGTAAATATGTCGGCCAGCCGCGCACGTTCTTCCTGCAAACCTCATTTGATTTCTAAGCGCTGAATAACGGCGTTAAATAGAGCTATAAATAAGCAATGGCTTAAATAAAGCTGCAAAAAATCCCGCTCAAGAGCGGGATTTTTTGATTGTGTCATCTGTTTTGCTGTCCATCTCGTTATCATCGCCATCCTCTTCACCGTAGCAATGCGGCATTGAATAAAGCAATAATAATATTTCAATTTAGCTGCATTAAATTACATTGCGCCAAATATTATTTGATAAAGTCCTTGTCAAATTTTCTTTATTATTCATATTCTTGTCATGACCATCGACAGCTTAAACCTCTATTTATTCAATATCCTGAATGCGCCTGAACAGGCCTCTCCATTCATGATGCATTATGCAATTTTTATTGCCAAGGATTTAATCTATCTGCTTGTTTTAATTTTTGTTCTGCTGTGGCTGCGCGGAGATTATCAGGTTAAAAAGCATATCTTAAAAGCCTTCATTTTCACCTGCATCACCTTAATGCTCAGTGAAATTGCATCGGCAATATTCAGCACGCCCCGGCCCTTTGTCATAGAGGCTGGCCGCACCTTAATTGAACACGCGCCCACAGGTTCATTTCCAAGCAATCACATGGCGATTTTAAGCAGCATCGGCTTCGCTTATTATTTTTCCAATCAGCGCCAAGTCGGCAAATTTTTGCTGATTCTCGCCTGGCTTGTTGCCTGGGCCCGGATATACGTCGGCGTGCATTTTCCCATTGACATGCTTGGCGCATTCTTCTTGGCCTTTGCGGTCAATGCTTCTGGTCAAAGCCTTTGGAATAAATATAAAGAACAGCTGATGGCATGGATCATGGCGGTTTACTCAAAACTGCTTCAGCCTTTAATTGCAAAAGGACTGATTAAATAAAGCTCAGCATACAATCCGACGAAGAATAAAAATTCAACATAAAAAATCCCGCTCTTGAACGGGATTTTTTATCGTTAAAGCTTTTGGTCTTTAAAATTTAATAGATTGACATATGATTGCGGTGAATCATCTCCAAAGAGCGCGCTTCGCCCAAGACCTGATGGACTTTGTCTGACGCCAAGCCTTTGACAATTTCCGCCGAGCGTGAACTGAAGTTGACACGGCCGACAGCTACGCGATGGCCTGCCGTATCAACACACTCCACCACATCACCGCGTTCAAAATGCCCTTCAACGGCTTTCACGCCCACAGGCAATAAGCTGCGGTGATTGTCACGGATGGCTTTCACCGCACCATCATCAATCACCAGACGGCCCGCGGTTTGCAAATGCGCCGCCAGCCATTGCTGATGCGCAGTCACGCGGTCATTATCGGTAATGAATAATGTTCCCAGCAGCTCACCAGCCATCACCCGTGACAGCACATTATCGCTGTCGCCGCTGGCGATCACAGTTGGACAGCCTGATTTTGCCGCCAAGCGCGCTGCACGCACTTTGGTCAGCATGCCGCCGCGGCCGAATTTACCGCCGCCGCCAGCCATATCAAACAGTGTCTCATCCATGGCACGCACGGTATGGAACAGTTTTGCGTTTGGATTCGAACGCGGATCAGAATCGAACATGCCTTCCTGATCAGTTAAAATCACCAGCAAGTCTGCATGCACCTGACCTGCCACCATGGCCGCCAAAGTGTCATTATCGCCGAAACGGATTTCATCGGTAGACACTGTGTCGTTTTCATTGATCACAGGAATCACGCGCCAATCAATCAGATGCTGCAAAGCATCGCATGAATTGAGGTAACGGCGGCGGTCTGCAAGGTCATCATGGGTCAGCAAAACTTGGGCTGTGCGGATAGAACGCTGTTCCAATACGCTCGACCAAGTATGGATGAGCCCCATCTGGCCAATGGCCGCACAAGCCTGCAGACTGGGTAGATCTGTGGGCCGGCTGTCTAATTGCATCCGAACCATACCTTCAGCCACAGCGCCGGAAGACACCAGAATGATCTCGTGCCCTGCATTATGCAGTTCTGCGATTTGCCCCGCCCAATGCGAGATCGCGTCCAGATCTAAACCTTTTCCGTTTGCTGTGAGTAAAGATGATCCGATTTTAACAACGATACGTTTACAGCCCTTGAGCTGTCGCTGACCATCTACCACTTCTATCATCTTGTCCTCAGACTTGTTTGCTTTGACTCTTCTTCAGCGATTAACGTACGTAGTACGATTCTGCTTCATCTTCACCATCTTCGTCGTCATCTTCGTCATCACCGATTAGGCCTTCAAGACGCTGCTGACGGCGTAAAGCGCGGTATGCTTCTTTCGCTGCGATGGTTTGTTCACGTGTTTCAACTTCAAGCTGATCACGGAATGCTTTCATTTCCGCTGCGTATTCTGGATCTTCAGCTTCACGCTCACGCTGTTCTTCGATTTGATCCATCAAGTAATACACAACGTCTTTGGTGCCTTCCGACATCAAGCCAGATGTTTTGAATACTGGGCCTTTCCAGTCCAGCTCTTCCAGAATATGGTCACACCATTCATCACAGCTTTCATCCGGCAATTGATCCAGCTTGTTCAATACCAGAACGATCGGCAGCTTAGACAAAGTTGGAGAGAATTTTTCCAATTCGCCCAAAATAGCTTTGGCATTATATGCAGGGTCTGAACCGTCAATCGGCTGCACATCTACAATGTGAAGCAAAATGCGGGTACGCGCCAAGTGTTTCAGGAAGCGGATCCCTAAACCTGCGCCTTCAGCCGCGCCTTCAATTAAGCCTGGAATATCCGCCATCACAAATGAACGGTGACGGTCCGCATCCACCACGCCAAGGTTCGGCACCATGGTGGTAAATGGATAATCTGCGACTTTTGGCTTAGCCGCCGATACTGCGCGGATAAAGGTTGACTTGCCAGCATTTGGCATGCCCAGCAAGCCCACATCTGCCAAAACTTTCAATTCAAGGCGGATTTCACGGTATTCGCCTTTAATGCCGTGCGTACATTGACGCGGGCTGCGGTTGGTTGACGATTTAAAATGAGTGTTGCCCAAACCGCCGTCACCGCCTTTGGCAACCAATACTTTTTGACCGTCTTCGACTAAGTCGCCAATAATGTCGCCTGATTCTGTATCAACGATGGTGGTTCCTACTGGAACTTTCAGAATGGTAGTTTCACCACCGCGGCCAGCACAGTTTGCGCCTGCACCATTTTTACCGCGCTCAGCACGGAATCTACGGGTATAACGATAATCTACAAGTGTACTGGTGTCGTCGTCAGCTTGAATATAAACACTGCCGCCACGGCCACCGTCACCGCCATCTGGACCGCCAAATGGCACGAATTTTTCACGGCGAAAACTGGCCACGCCATTGCCACCGTCGCCAGCCTCTACGGTAATGACTGCTTCATCAACAAAGCGCATCTTGCCAATCCTCTAAAAACTTTAAAACCGCCTATTCTGCCATATTTTAAAGAATTTCTCGAATAGATTTATTCAGCATTTTTCCAGTATTTAGCATTTTCACCTGTCTTTTCACTGCTTTGTCCCGCTAAAAATGATTCTGCGGTTCTGCTGCTGCGCAAATTTATGATTTCGGCCGATCGGCCATAGTGTTTTTGAATCATGCCATCGTTTTTTCTTATTTCTGTTTCCAGCAGTGCAAAGCTATAGTTCGAGGCACAATGTTCATATGGATATGTTCATGCCTCCGCAGCAGCCTCACGCCAATCCCCCATTAAATCCGCAATTTGTTTTACTGATGGCGCTGGCCTGCGGGCTCTGTGCAGGTTCGGCCTATTTTAACCAGCCGCTGATTTACTCCATTCAAAAAAGTTTAAGCATCACGGCAGATCAAGCCGGCTTGGCGGTGGTTTTAGCGCAAGCCGGCTATGGTTTGGGCCTGATGCTGCTGGTGCCTTTGGGGGATTTGCTGAATAAGCGCAAACTGATTGTCAGCCTGATGATTTTTGCCGCGCTGTCGCAAATTTTGCTGTCTTTCAGTCAAAATATCATTTGGCTTTATGCCTTTACCATGTGCGCGACCTTCGGCGCCATTTCCGCGCAAATCTTGATTCCCTTTGCCTCCAGCATCAGCCCTGCATCACAAAGCGCTGCCATTGTCGGCAAGCTGATGAGCGGCCTGGTCCTCGGCATTATTTTATCGCGCACGTTTGCAGGCTTGGTTTCAACACTATGGTCATGGCACTGGGTTTATTTCAGCAGCGGAATCGCAACTTTAATGTTTGCCCTGCTGATGTGGAAAAAACTGCCGCCTACGCAGCCTAATCCGCAGCTGACAGTCTGGAAAACCTACCGATCCTTGCTGCAATTGGCGCGTACAGAACCGCACCTCATCCGCAGGGCATGCGCAGGCGCGTTTGGCTTCGCTATTTTGTCGATGATTTTTACCTCTATGACTTTTGTCTTGGCCAATCCGCCTTACCGTTTCAGTGATTTTGAAATCGGCTTGTTTGGCTTATTGGGCGTGATCGGCATCTATTCATCCAGCTGGTCTGGAAAAAAGGCCGGCTTAGGCAAAGAAAATAAAGTGGCCTTGACCTGCATCAGCCTGCTGCTGCTGTCCTGCATTCCGCTGGCCTTTGCGCAGCAGAATATTGTGCTGTATGCCTGCGGCGTGCTAATGAGCTACTTTGGCTTAACCGCATTTCATGTGCTGAACCAAAATTTGGTTTACCGCATTAACCCTGCTGCGCGTTCGCGCATCAATGCCGTCTATATGACCATCTACTTTTCGGGAGCAGCCTTGGGCTCACTGACAGCAGTTTATGCCTGGCAACATTGGGGCTGGCTGGGCTGCGTCAGCTTTGCCTTAGGCTATGCGCTGGCGATTTTTGCCATCGACCGTTTTGACTTTAAGGCAATGCAAAAAACTGCATCATCTGCATAAAGCCTTTATGCCGTTTTGACTTTATTTTCGACAATTTCCGGCAGGCAGGTTTCAATCCAGTCAATCAAATAGATGATTTTTTCCGCCGCCTGCGAACCGGTAATGGTCAGCTGATATTCCACTTTTGGCGGCACCACCGGATAGACCGTGCGCAGAATAAAACCATCCTGCTCCAGCGTTCTCAGCGTCTGCGCCAGCATTTTTTCACTGATTCCTTCAATGCGCTGCTTTAATTCACTGAAACGGTGCACCCCATCCCTGAGACAGCGCAAAACCAGCACCGACCATTTGCTGGTAATGTGCTCCAAAATTTCCCGTGAAGGGCAATTGGCAGATAAAACTTGACCTAATAATTTACTTGGAGCGTATGTGCTCATCAATTCTCTCCAATGCGTAATAAACTTACTTTTTGGTATGTACTTTCAATAAGTAAGTTAACAGAATAAGATAACCCCATCAAGTACATTTTATAGACAAGTCTAATCCACATATTCAGAGGTCCGATCATGAAAATTGCAATCACAGGCGCAACCGGCCAACTAGGACAACTCGTCATTCAAGCGCTGTTAAAAGAAGTCCCCGCTTCACACATTATCGCCTTGGTGCGCAATGAAGCCAAAGCCGCAACACTGAAACAGCAAGGCGTAGAATTGCGCCGCTTTGATTATGATGCGCCGGAAACATTAGCCCCTGCCCTGCAAGGCATCGATAAGCTTCTGCTCATTTCCGCCAATGAGGTTGGACGCCGCACGCCGCAGCATCAAGCCGTCATTGAAGCAGCTCAACAGGCGGGCGTGCCTTATATCGCTTATACCAGCCTATTGCATGCAGACCATTCACCGCTTGGCCTAGCGCAAGAACACCGTGAAACCGAAGCGCTGATCAAAAACAGCGGCCTGGCCTATACCTTTTTGCGCAACAACTGGTATAGCGATAATTATTTAGCCGATGTGCAGCAGATTGCTGAATCCGGTGTACTGTACGGCGCAGCGCAAGACGGTAAAATCAGCTCAGCTTCCCGTAAAGACTACGCGGAAGCCGCAGCCAAAGTTTTGGCGGCGTCCGGCCATGAAAACAAAACTTATGAATTGGCTGGTTCCGCAAGTTTTACCAGGGCAGATTTAGCGCAAACCATTGCAAATGTTTCAGGTAAAGCTGTGCATTATCAAAATCTATCCGCTGCAGAATACACGCAAGGACTGTTACAGGCGGGCTTACCGCAAGGTCTGGTAGAGGTCATTGTCGATGCCGATGTGCAAACCGCCAAAGGCGCAATGTACAGCACCGACAAAACCCTTGAACAGCTGATTGGCCATCCAAGCACCTCAATTCAAGAGGCTGTCAAAGCCGCGCTGCAAAACTAAGCCAAACTAAAAAGCCCGATTCATCGATCGGGCTTTTTTTAAGCGGCTTCAGATGAATGCTTCGCTGAACTTAAGGGCGCAGGCTGTTCAGCGGCAGATCCATATTCATGTTGAGATTGGCTTTGGTATTGCGTTCCGCGTTGTACATTGTGGCATTGAAACTGGCGATTTTACGCATGGTCATCGGGTCATTGAGCTTCAGCTGCGGCGCAAATTGATGCACCACATGCAGCCCCACCATTTCATCAAACTGAAAATACACGGGGCCATTAAAATGAATTCGAACGGGAAGATGATAAGTGTGCTTTAAATGAAACGGCACATCCAGCTGAATGGGAATATCCATTTTTAACGGCTGTTCCGGCACCAGTTTATTTTTAACCACCAAATCCGTTGTGGCCTCTAAAGGCATGGTCTGATTAATTTTAATTTTGGTCAGATAATCAATATTCACAGCAATAGGCACTTCAACGCTGAATTGCAGATTCGCCAAATATTTTCCTTTTAAAGGCAATTGCAGCTGGCGGTCCAAGTCAATGTGAGTATCTAAAGTGCCAATGGACTGGGTTTGCAGATAATTGCCCACAGAAATTTTGGTCGGCAATGAATGCGACAGCTGAATATCAGCATGATTCGCGCGCACCTGCATTGACGCATACATATTTAAATACAGCCAAAACAGCACCGCCACCAAAAGCACCGCAGCAATAAAACTGAGGATCATCCGCTTAGGTGACTCAAATATCCACATAGCTTACTCCTGAGCCGCAGCATCAGGCTGTGCTTGAGCTTGTTTCAAACGCATGGTTTTCAGCGGGATCACCAGCTCGCCTTTTTGAATCTTTACCGGCAAGGTGTTTTGCACATCCACCGTGGCTTTTAATGCCGTTTTAATGGGCACATTCAAATTGCCTTCAATTGGAATATTGGTTTTTAAGGTGGCATTCAGCGGAATATGCAGATTTTCTTTCAACACGGTTTTGACTGGCGCATCAAATTTCAAATGGACTTTCTGCTCAAGCGGCACATCAATATGCACAGGAATATCCAGCTGAATCGGGATATTGCCTTTCAGCGGCAAAGTCACATCCTGCCCTAAAACCTTGACCTGAACTTGAGTGTCTACCGGTAAGCTTTGATTCACTTTTAAGGTTTCACGCACAGGAATCGTGGTTTTGATCGGCACTTGGTTATCGAAATACACCCGTGGCGTGAGCGTCTGCGTCAAAGGAATATTTAAATTTTCATGGATGGGAATTTCCGCATTCACCCGGCCTGTGACATCGACATCCAGCGCATCATGAATTTTCACTTCCGCTTGCAGCGGTTCCTGCAGGTCAATATTGACGCTTTGATTTTCAAGCGGAATGTAAATATTAAAATGTTTAAACACCCAAATGGCGATGAGCACGCCACAGAGCGCAGCAAACACAATAAATGCCAGTCCACTGAGCATGTGCTTTACTTGCAACTTCAATCCTTTTGCTTTTTTATTTATACGCCTTATCGTGCCTTAAAAATAAAACTCAGTTTGCAATTTTTTGTAGTTTTTATTGATAAATTTCATTAGTTTAATGATAAAAATATAAATATTTTCCATATTGTAACAGAGTCTGGATACAGACACAGTGGCTGAATGCCGGCAGATGCCTGCTGCTTTTGATCAATCCGAATTGCAGCCTCCCCAACTGATGTTCAGGCGGCTTTTCACACCCTGCACCATAAAGATAAGCATAAAAAAAAGGACCTCAAATGAGGCCCTTCTTTTTACTTAAAAGAATTAAGCATTCTTTTCAGCAGGAATTTTTGGATAGCTTACGCCGCCCATTTGTTCAGCAATGCGCAGCACTTGGCAGCTGTAGCCGACTTCGTTGTCATACCAAACATAAGCTGTTAAACGGTTGCCTGAAGTGATTGTTGCTTGCGCATCAAATACACCTGCAGTGCGCGAACCGATAAAGTCAGACGATACAACTTCAGTTGAGTTTGTATAGCCGATTTGACCTTGAAGGTTAGAGCTGATAGAAATTTGACGGATGTATTCGTTCACTTCTTCACGGTCAACTTCTTTATCCAGCGTCAAGTTCAGGATTGCAAGAGAAACGTTTGGTGTAGGAACGCGTACAGAGTTGCCTGTCAATTTGCCTTGAAGCGCTGGAAGCGCTTTTGCAACTGCTTTCGCTGCGCCAGTTTCAGTGATCACCATGTTTAATGTTGCTGCACGGCCGCGGCGGTCAGCTTTATGGTAATTGTCGATCAAGTTCTGGTCGTTTGTGAACGAGTGAACTGTTTCAACGTGGCCATTGATCACTGTGTACTTGTCATTCAACACTTTCAGTGTCGGTGTAATCGCGTTGGTTGTGCAGCTTGCAGCAGAAATGATGGTATCTTCATCAAGAATGTCTGCTTGGTTCACGCCAAATACAACGTTCTTCATGTCACCTTTGCCAGGTGCAGTCAAGATTACGCGGGCAGCGCCTGGGCATTTCAGGTGCTGAGCAAGGCCTTCAGCATCACGCCATTTACCAGTGTTGTCGATCACAAGCGCATTTTCGATGCCATAAGCAGTGTAATCCACTTCAGATGGGTTAGACGCATAGATCACTTTGATGAATTGACCGTTGGCAATGATTGCTTCGTTTTCTTCATCTACAGAAATAGTGCCTGAGAATGGGCCATGGATAGAGTCACGGCGCAATAAAGACGCGCGTTTTTCCAAATCGCCATCAGAAGATTTACGCACAACAATTGCTTTCAGGTTCAAGCCGCGGCCTAAACCAGATTGACCGATCATCAGGCGCGCTAAAATGCGGCCGATGCGGCCAAAACCGTAAAGAACAACGTCACGGCCTTCAACAGAAGTCGCGCGGCCTTCAACAGATTTCACTTCATTTGCAACAAATGCGTCAACATCCCCGCCTTGCTCTTTAAAAGCAACAGCCAATTTGCCAAGATCAATTTCGGCTGTACCGATATTTTCGATTTTCGCTAAAGCTTCAAGGATTGGGAATGTGTGAACAACTGAAAGCTCAACGTCCATCATACGGGTGAAACGGTGCGCTTTTAAAATCTGGATCACTGAACGGTTAACTAAAGAACGTCCGAATACTGAAACAACAATATTTTTTTCACGGTACAGCTGACCGATCAAAGCGATCATTTGTTCCGCGATTTCTTCACGGTTTTTCCAGCGACCTTGGTGCTCTGCATGTAGGGCGATAATAGTCTCTTTGCTCACAGATACGTCCTCTAATTAATTGTATATCTAGGCATAAAATTCAAAACCCGACAATTGTAATGGAATTATCCTCAAGATAGAATCCAAAAGCAGATTTTGAAGCCACTATTTTCCTATATATTCACTATAAATTAAGAAAATAGTTGTAATTATTATTATGATTTTGCTTTTAAAAAGATTTTTATCATCAATTTAAAAGATTTTTTATATTTTTGTTTATTTGCCTCTTTATCAAACAAACAGCTGCCGCTTTTAGATCATCTTCATGCCGAGCGCCTTGCTGCTGCCCTGCTTCAGCATGCTATTCACCCATCTCAGCAGCCCGCCATTGCTGTTTCCACAGGGCTTTCTGCGGCTGCCGCAACTCAGGCGCTTGATTGCCTTTGATCATTTTCTGCGGCCAGCCCGGTAGAAAAACCGCATGCCGTCATGCTCAATCATGGCCGAAAAATAAATGCTATCTTCAGCGGCTTAAATCACCTCGATTCAGAAATATTTATCAAATGCGGAACATTATTAACGCCCAGTCAAAATGACCACTCAAAATATCCAATCCAATGAATACTCGGCCAACTCAACTGGATTATTCATCAGCATAAACACGCACGCATAAAATCAAATGCTTGATTTATTCATCATCTAAACGCTTTGATAAATTAGCAGCATTCTGATCCAGCAATTTTGAATTGCGCTTTTGCTTGATCATATGGATGCAACCTTCAATGACCAGCAGCGCCACGGCCAGCCAGATTGGAATGTAGGTCAGCCATTCTGCCGCCTCGACCCGCTCACCCAGCATAATGGATGCGAACGCCAGCAAAACCGGTTCCAAATAGCTCAGCAGGCCAAAAATCACAAAAGGCAAATAGCGGCTGGCCAAAATATAGCTGCCTAAACCTAACGCGCTCAAAAAGCCCAGCCCGATGACGGCCCAAATTAAATGCGGAAAAGCCTGCATCAGCGTCAAACTGTCGCTATGCACAAATCCGAGGTAAAACGCTACAGGCAGGATCAGGAACAAATCCCACCAGAAACCGCCTAAATGGTCGGTTTTTAAGGTCCGGCGCATAAAGAAATACAGCGGATAAGCCAAGGCCACGTATATGGTTTCCCAGGCGATGCTGCCAATGCGCCACAGCTCATGCCCAACGCCCAGCACCGCAAAGATGACTGCAGTCAGCTGCCAACGGCTCAGCTTTTCTTTGTACAGCACACAGCCGACCAGCACCATCACCAACGGCAGCAAGAAGTAGCCTAAAGACACCTGCAAGCCGCGCCCGTTAATCGGCCCCCACAAAAACAGCCAGAGCTGCGTGGTGCAAAGCAGGGAGCTGAAAATCAGCCATGGCAGCATCCACGGTTCTTTTAAAATGCGCTTAAAGATCTCACTAATGTGCTTTAAGTCGCCAGACCACCACATAAATGCCGTTAAAAACGGCAAAGTCGCCAGCATGCGCCATGCAAAAGTTTCTTCGCTATCCAGAGGCTTGAGGAACTGCGTATAAAAATACAGCACACCAAAAGTGACTGATGCCAACACAGACAATGCAACGCCTTTAAACATCCCTCACCTCGATTTATATATGCGATCTCTGGCCTTAAAACCTGCTTTGCTTAAGCTTACTCTGCTTGAGTTTTCAAACCAATAAAGCGCCGCTTGAAGCGCAGGCATTCTAGCAAATAAAAAACCATGCACTAGCATGGTTTTTTGAATCATTATTAAAATAATGCTTATTGAGCAGTTTGCTTGGTATGAATAATATCTTTCAGATCATAACCGACAGATTTGGCGTACTCTAAATATTCATTAATCACGCTTGGATCGGGATGCGGCGTGCGCGACAAGACCCACATATAATTACGCCGAGGTTCACCCACAAGCACAGTTTGGTAGTGCTCATCAATTTTTAAAATCCAGTAATCCCCGCGCCCAGCAGGAATCCAGCGGATGGCTTCCGGTAAAAAACTGACTTTTAATTTGCTGTTAAAGGGCGCATTTTGCACAAAAGCCTCGCCTTGCGCCTCTGCCGCTTTGCCATTTTTCATGACGCAACGGTTATCAACCTGAATATTGCCATTTTCATTCAGTGTATATGTCGCCGTTACATCCCGATCGCACTTATTTTGAAAAGACATGGGCTTGCGGGCAACTTCGTACCAAACCCCCAAGTATTTATCCAGTTCAACTTTCTCGACTGCATGCAGCGGCTTGGTCTGCGCATAAGCCAAAGTCACTGCGCCCAGCCCAATTAAAATCGCGCCGCCGACGGCAATTTTTGCCAAGCTCAGCCCAGCTTTAGGAAGATGTTCGTTGATCATGAATAAATACCTTTACGCTTATGCTTTCACGTTTTAATCAATAGCCTGCCTTTAAAATACTGCGTAAAAATCAGCCTGACTGTCTATGTTATGTAATGATTTTCAATAAGTTTTGAAGTGCCGCCTAAACACCTTGCTCAATGGAGCATTTCTGCTTTCAAGCGTAAGATTTCATCCCGCAAACGCGCCGCCTGCTCAAACTGCAGCTCTTTCGAGGCTTTCAGCATTTCTTTTTCCAGCTTGCTGATATGTTTGGCAAAAAGTTTTGGATCTGACATCAGATGGCGTTCATCGGCACTGATCGCGCGCGCCTGATCAGAAATATTGGCTTCAATTTGCTCATCATTCAGCACTTCGCCATCATCCAAATCTTTCACCACCTGTCGCACGGCGCTGCGCGGCACAATGCCATGCAGTTCATTGAACTCCAGCTGCTTATTGCGGCGGCGCTCAGTTTCGTCAATGGCTTTTTGCATTGAATCGGTCATGCGGTCAGCATACAAAATGGCTTTACCATTTAAATTACGTGCTGCACGGCCAATAGTCTGAATCAGCGAACGCTCTGAACGTAAGAAGCCTTCTTTGTCGGCATCCAAAATAGCCACCAATGACACTTCTGGCATATCCAGACCTTCACGCAGCAGGTTAATACCCACAATGGCATCATAAATCCCTGAACGCAGTTCATGAATGATTTTGGTCCGTTCAACCGTATCAATATCCGAATGCAGATAAGCAACTTTGACACCATATTCTTTTAAATATGAAGTCAAATCTTCCGCCATGCGTTTGGTCAAAGTTGTCACCAATACACGTTCATTCAACTCTTTACGATTATTAATTTCCGACAATACATCATCGACTTGCGTCAGTACTGGACGGATTTCAATTTCAGGATCGACCAAACCTGTAGGACGCACCACCTGCTCAACAATCTGCTCAGATTTTTCCAGCTCATAACGCGCTGGTGTTGCGCTGACATAAATAGTCGCTGGAACAATCCGCTCCCACTCTTCAAATTTCATGGGACGGTTGTCTAAGGCGCTCGGCAAACGGAAGCCGTAATTCACCAAATTTTCTTTACGTGAACGGTCACCCTTATACATTGCGCCAATTTGCGGCACAGTTACATGCGATTCATCAATAATCAGCAAGGCATCATCTGGCACATAATCAAACAAAGTAGGCGGTGCTTCGCCAGAAGGCCGTCCAGATAAATGCCGTGAGTAGTTTTCAATACCGTTGGTATAGCCCAACTGCTGCATCATTTCCAAATCATAGCGGGTACGCTGTTCTATGCGCTGCGCTTCCAGCAGTTTATCGTTAGCACGGAAAAAACCCAAACGCTCTGTCAATTCTTCGCGAATTGTACCAATGGCACGGGTTAGATTGTCTTTAGGCGTTACATAATGGCTTTTTGGATAAATAGTGACACGCGGCACTTTACGCACCAATTTGCCCGTCAATGGATCAAACCAGCGGATCGAATCCACTTCATCATCAAACAGTTCTATACGAATTGCGTGCTGATCCGATTCGGCAGGGAAAATATCAATAATTTCACCACGGATACGATAGGTACCACGCAAGAATTCCAACTCATTACGCGTATATTGCATTTCGACCAAACGGCGGATGATGTCATCACGGACAATTCGATCCCCCTGCACAATGTGCAGCAGCATGCTCATATAGGCATTTGGGTCACCCAAGCCGTAAATTGCAGAAACAGATGCAACAATAATGGCGTCACGGCGCTCCAGCAGCGCACGCGTTGCAGACAGACGCATCTGGTCTATGTGATCATTAATTGACGAATCTTTTTCAATAAACGTATCTGAAGATGGCACATAGGCTTCAGGCTGGTAATAATCATAATAGCTGACGAAATATTCCACGGCGTTATTCGGGAAAAATGCTTTAAATTCGCCATACAGCTGTGCAGCTAAGGTTTTATTATGCGCCATCACAATGGTTGGGCGCTGTGTCTGTGCAATGACATTGGCCATGGTATAGGTCTTACCAGAGCCAGTAACCCCCAGCAGCAGCTGATCGTGATAGCCCTGTTCTACACCGCGCACCAATTTTTCAATGGCCTGCGGCTGGTCGCCCGCTGGCTGATAGTGGGTGACTAATTCGAAAGGCTGATGATCACTCATAAAACACTAGATCCAATGCACTGCTGAAAATACCAATATCAATTATGAGGGCTATTTGAGATTACTCAATAGTGAATTGACTTTCGAGCCAATTCAGCAGGCCGATTGCCTTAAAATTAAAGCAGATTTCTCTATTTAAATAACCTACTTCCCTATCTATTAAATACACGCTTTGACATACAGCCCTGCATGATCTGAAAAGTGCTGGCTAAATCTAAAATTTAATACATATTTTTCATAAAAGGATGGTGCATTTACCTTGACCCGCACGGCGTTCAGAGGCAACATGAAAACAATGGATTTTGACAGCAGCGCACAGCCTATGACCTACCGTTACCATGATGAAACTATCGTAAAAAGCTTACCTGAAGATACGATTTTTGTATTTGGCAGCAATATGGCAGGCACACATGCAGGCGGAGCAGCGAAAACCGCTCATCTGCATTTTGGCGCAATGAAAGGTGTTGGCCGCGGCTGGTCAGGTCAAAGTTTTGCGATACCCACCATGAATGAACATTTGCAGCAGATGCCGCTGTCGCAAATTCAGCACTATATTGATGATTTTAAAATCTACACCAAGAATCATCCCAAATCTAAATATTTTGTCACTTCTGTCGGCTGCGGCGTAGCAGGCTATAAAGTTGAAGAAATTGCTCCGATGTTCAAAGGCATTTCTCATAATGTTATTTTCCCAGCTTCGTTCCGCCCTTTTGTCGAAAAAGCATTGCCTAAACTGACCCATCATTTTCTGCATGCGCTGTTCAATGACGCCGTTATTTTTGCGGCCAATCCTGAAGAAGCGGCAGACGCACTGGCATTAAGCGACAACGAAAAAAGCGCGGCCAAAATTATTCTGAATACGCAAATCTACCCAACCGACAGCAATGGCCGTGACCGTATTTTTGAAATACAGGATATCCTGCATGTCTTGCAAGGCAAGGTTTTTGACTTCCAGCATACTGCTGATGACGCCTTGGTCTTTGGCGGCGCCATTCTCGCTTTGCTCGAACTTTACAGCATCAATGAAAAAGATTTTGCAGATGTTTGGCTGGGCCTGCGTGAAATCAGCCCGCCCAGAGCGGCCAGCAAATCGAAAAAATAACCGCTGATATAAGCTGTCAAATAAAAAGCCAATTTTTTAATTGGCTTTTTATGCATTTTTCATTCGCTTTTTTACGCATTTTCGGTTATTTTTCGAGACATTAATCACAGTAAATAAATAATATCTTGATTGATCAAGCTAAAATATTCCATTAGGCCTAAACATGACTCTGAATGATAATCCTATATTTCATATATCTCCGATTCCTTTATGGCTTGAAGACTTTAGCGAAATTAAACAGCAGCTGACGGCATGGCGTGAGCAAGGGATCACGGACTTGCGCCAATATCTCACGGCAAATATAGAAAAAGTTGCCGAAAGCGCTCGAAAAATTAAAATTCTGCAAGTCAATACGCATACGCTGGAATTATATGAAGCAGAAGATTTAGAGCATTTATGTGTAAATTTACCGCAAATTTTCCAGCAAGACATGCTGCAAACGCATATTGAAGAGCTGGTGCAGCTCTGGGAAGGGAAAACCCACTTTCTGAACACCTCTGTAAATTACACAATTTCCGGCACCCGTTTGGATATCCAGCTGCGCTGCAGCATTTTGCCTGATTACGAGCATGACTGGTCTAGAGTCCTGATCAGCACCGAGGATATTACCTCGTATCAAAATGCCCGCCGGCAGGAAGTGCAAAACCGGCAGATGGCGGAAGCGCGCTTTAATTACTCGCCCACTTCGCTTTGGGTCGAGGATTTCAGCGTTGTCAAAGCCAAGCTCGATCATTTGCGCGCTATTGGCATTGAAGACTTCACGACTTTTCTCGATGTGCATCCAGACTTTATTCAGCAGTGCATCAAAGAAATTATTATTACCGATGTCAATCAGGCAACCCTGAATCTGTTTGGCGCGCCAGATAAAAGCACGCTGCTGAAAAACATCCATAAAATTTTCAGCAATGAAATGCATCAAACCTTCCGCCATCAGCTACAAGATTTATGGAACGGTAAAATCCATCATCAGCACGAAGCTGTAAACTATGCTTTGGATGGCAGTATCCGCCATGTCATTCTGCAATTTACCATTTTCCCTGGCTATGAAGAGACGTGGAGCACCGTGCAGGTTGCCCTGGTGGATATTACCGCGCGGAAAAAAGCCGAAAATTATTTAGAATATTTGGGCAAGCACGATGTCTTAACCAAGCTGTATAACCGCACTTTCTATACGGAAGAAATCAACCGTCTGGAACGCAGCCGGCAGCGCCCTGTTTCATGTATTTTTATTGATTTAAACGGCTTAAAAGAAATCAATGATCATTTTGGCCACGATGCCGGTGACGAACAGCTGCGCCGCATGGGCAATATACTCAATCAATTGATCCAAAATACGCAGTATTCCGCCTCGCGGATTGGCGGTGATGAATTCGTCATCCTGCTGCCCGATGCCGATGAGGCCTCACTGCAGCACAGCATCAGCAGCCTGCAGGAACTGCTGCAGATTGACAATCAATATCACTCAACTCATCCCATCAGCCTGTCTATTGGCCATGCCTCAACACAGCCGGATGAGCGCATTGAAGATCTGTTAAAGCGCGCTGATGCACTGATGTATGAACAAAAGAAAAGATACTATGCCCATTGATGCAGGCTAGCCGAGCATAAAAAAACCTGCATTGCTGCAGGTTTTTTTATTAGCGCTTGCCCATAGAGCGGCGCGTACCGCGAGGCGGCATCCAAGTGCGGTCTGCATAGTTTTCTGGCTTTGGGCGCACTTGGTTATGCGCTGAATCTTGCTCAGTCTGTTCAGCTGAAACAACCGGAAACGGAAGTTTCACTGCCGCTTTTTTCTTGGGAGAATTTGGGGTGCTCATGTGATTTACTCAATTCATTCTGGCGCTATTGTACAAAAAAACCATGCCCTTTGGGAAATGCGCTGCAAGCGCGGCAAAAACTTAGAAAAATCTGTGCATAACACTTATCTAAATAGCAAAAGCACAGTCCATGCCCTGCATCATTCATCCCAACTCGCTCATTTTTTTCATTTCAAAAATATATGGTCAATGCATTCGGCGCACTATTCACTTATTTTAATCAACCTGATCACTTTTTTTGATCAACTTTTAAAAAAAATATTACGCTGTCATTGCAAGATGAATGTGCAAAATAAAAAGTCCAAGCACTTTAATTTGAATCAGCATTCAAATAAAGCTTAATAAAAACGTGAATAAAACAAAAATGGAGTCAGCCCTATGCGTCATAGCGCTTTTTTATGTGCTGCTGCGAGCATCGCATCAATATCGGGCAGCATTCACGCTGCCGATATTTCAAAATATTTCAGCATGGAAGCCAAAGGCTTTAAACGTTTTTCTGTTTCTGCGGGCGCATTGCATGTCATGCCGCAAGGCAAAGCACAGCCCTTTACCGTGCAGACAGCTGTTCCGAATGGCACTGTTGCCAAAAACGGGGACATCAAAGTCAATACTGTACTGAATAACCTGAATCCCAAAGTAGATCAGGCGGGCTTGGCAAGTGCGCTAAAAGGGCTGGGTTATTTAACAGGAGGAAATTTACCCGCAGGCGTCAGCGGCAGTTCCAAAATTAATGGGCTGGAAAGCTGGGAAAGTCAAGGCACTGGGCTGGAAGCCGATGATGTCACCACGCTCGGCCTCATGGCCAATTATTTCTTTACCGATCATATTTCACTGGAAATGAAAGCAGGCATTCCGCCGAAAGTTGATTTGCAGGGCAAAGGTAAAATCTATGCGCCTTTTTCAGCCGTGGCGACTCCTGAATTATTGGGCCTGCCTTTAAAGTTTATGAATATTGACCTGCAGAATAATATTTTTATTACAGACTTAGGCGCTCAGGGGCCGGCAGCTTCTGCGCGCGCATGGACACCGGCTTTTGAGTTTCAATATCATTTTGGCAAAACCGGCGTCAATAAATTCCGCCCTTATGTCGGCGCAGGCCTGATGTATGCGTATTTTAATGAACTGGAAATGAATCCGCGCATAGAGCAGGACTTGATCGCCGCCGGACACATGATTGCCAACATTAAAGAAGGCAAAGCCGGCGCGTCCTTGGAAAGAAAGCTCAGCAGCGCCAATCCGCAGGTTGATCTAGAAGCGACCGATGCTTTTGCACCCATTGTCACAGCAGGCTTCACCTATGATTTTAATGACAAATGGTTCGCTGCGGCATCTGTCAGCTATGCGCATTTGAAAAACGAAACCACCATTACCGTCACAGACGCAAAATTAGGCGAGCTGATCCGTTCTAAGGCGGATATTGAAGTCAATCCATTAATGGTTTATGCAGGCGTCGGCATCCGTTTCTAATTTAATCCAATAAAATTCAAAAAAAGCAGGCACTTAATGTCTGCTTTTTTTATAACTTTTTATAATATTTTTTACATAAAAACTAAAACAAAATAATCATCACTCAACATATAAGCGCCCAGCTTACATGAAATCAACTTGTTCACTCGATTTTAATAACAATGATTACAAAGTTTCATTCCCATAATGGCCCTACTAAAAAAATACCAATTTGCTTGATTTGGACACGGAGTCCTTTAAATGAAAAAAACATTGTTTTGCGTGGCGGCGTCCGCGCTTGCCATGCCAATGATCAGCCATGCTGATTCCCCATATTTCAGCCTGCATGATGGCGATGGCTTTAAGCGCTTCTCTGTTTCGGTCGGCGCACTGCATGTTATGCCGCAAGGCAAAGCGCAGCCACTTCATGTTGATACAGCTGTTAAAGATGGTGAAGTTGCAAAAAATGGCGACATTCAGGTTGATACAGTTCTAAACAACCTAGACCCTGCAGTCGATCAAAAACTGCTGGGTGAAGCACTTAAGCTTTTAGGTTTTGTGACAGGCGGTAAGTTAAGTTCGGGCCTCAGCGGCAGTTCTAATATCACGGGTCTGGAAAGCTGGGACAACCCAGGTACAGGTTTAGAAGCGGATGATGTCACTACCCTCGGCATCATGACCAACTACTTCTTTACTGATAATGTTTCATTTGAAATGAAAGCCGGCATACCGCCCAAAGTAGACTTAATGGGTAAAGGTAAAATTTATGCACCATTTGCAGCAATTGCCACGCCGCAAATTGGCAACCTTCCGCTAGAATTTTTAGATATTGCTTTAAAAAATGATATTGAAATTACAGATCTAGGCGCGCATGGCCCTGCAGCATCTGCACGTGCTTGGACACCAGCTTTTGAAATGCAGTATCACTTTGGTAAAACCGGCGTCAATAAATTCCGTCCATATGTAGGCTTAGGTGTTATGTATGCTTACTTTAACGAATTAGAAATTAACCCGCGCATTGAACAAGACTTGATTGCTGCTGGTCACATGATTGCCAACATTAAAGAAGGCAATGCTGGTGCGGCGCTTGAAGGGAAAAAGAGTAAAGCCAATCCTCAAGTGGATGTTGAAGCCTCAGATGCTTTTGCGCCTGTTGCAACGGTAGGCTTTACTTATGACTTCAATGACCGCTGGTTTGCGGTCGGATCGGTTTCCTATGCTCACCTGAAAAGCGACACCACCATTACCGTCAGTGACGATACCCATGGCGAGCTGATCCGCTCCAAGGCGGATATTGAAATCAATCCAATTCTGGCTTATGCAGGGGTCGGCATGCGGTTCTAAAGCCTGCGGTTTAATCAGCGGAAAAGACGGTTTATGCCGTCTTTTTTTATGGTCTTCATGCATAAAAAAAGTTTATTGTTTATTAAAAATTAATTAATCGTTTTCATGTAATTAATCGAATAACATAAGCCTATTGCACCGCATGCAGAACAACTGATGACCGATACCCGATTTTCACAACCTCTCATTTATATGCTGATCGGCAGCGCCATTATTTTAGCGCTGTCCTTAGGCATACGGCATGGCTTTGGATTGTATCTGGTTCCCATGAGCGATGAATTTGGCTGGGGGCACAATGTATTCAGCCTCGCCATTGCCATGCAAAACCTGATTTGGGGCGCTGTCCAGCCCATTACCGGCGCATTTGCCGATAAATACGGCAGCAAGGTTGTGGTTGCTGCAGGTGGAGTCTTATATGCGCTGGGCTTATTGATGATGGCTTTCAGCTCTACAGGGCTGATGCTGAATCTGAGTGTCGGCCTGATTTTAGGGCTTGCGCTCTCCGCCACTTCTTTCCCTGTGCTGCTGTCGGCTGTCGGCCGCGCTGCGCATCCAGAAAAACGTAGTCTGGCCATGGGTATTGCCAGCGCAGCGGGTTCTTTTGGCCAGTTTATTATGCTGCCGTCTACCCTGCTGCTGCTGCAAAATATTGGCTGGTCGGCGGCTTTAATCGTCAGCGCAATACTCGCCGCATTCATTATCCCGCTGGCGTGGATGCTGAAAGCTCCTATATACGCCGCACCCAATGCATCTGCAGCGCAGCTGAAGCCAGCTTTGGGCTTTAAAGATATTTTAATTATTGCAAAAAACCATAAGCCTTTTTGGTTTCTGGCTCTCGGCTTTCTCGTCTGCGGCTTCCAAGTGGTGTTTATTGGCATTCATTTGCCTGGCTATTTAATAGATCATGGCTTTAATGCCACCACCGGCACCATCTTTCTTGCGCTTGTTGGTTTATTCAATATTTTTGGCACCTATGGCGCAGGTTGGCTGGGTGGAAAATTTTCTAAACCGCATTTGCTGATGGGACTTTACGGCCTGCGCGGTATGGCCATTATTGCATTTCTGCTGCTGCCGCTCAGCACATGGACGATTTATGCATTTGGTGTCATCATGGGGTTATTGTGGCTCTCTACCGTACCGCTGACCAATGGCATTGTCGCCAATATGTTTGGCGTAAGGTATTTATCCATGCTGAGCGGCATTGTGTTTTTTACCCATCAAGTCGGTTCATTCTTTGGCGGCTGGCTGGGCGGCGTCAACCATGACATGACCGGCAATTACAATATGGTTTGGGCATTTTCCATTGTGCTGAGCGCCTTTGGCGTACTGGTGCATTACTTTGTGACAGAGGAGCACGTGATTCATGACTGATTCTTTGCTTGGCTTAAAACTCGCGGTTTTATGCATCGTGCTGGCTTTCTTTGCCGTCGCCATTGCCCTTTGGCTGAAAACACCGCAATTATTTGAATACTTCAATCAAGCTTTCTGCGCGCATTGATCGCTGAAAACCAAAACGGAAATGTCAAAACATGGGCATTTCCCCCCACTCTTTTCCTGCCTATATTTTCTAAAGCTTTTCCAAAACAACCAAATGCCATCTCCTCTTACGTCCTACCTAGATAAATCTCTGCTGCGCTTCATCTAAGAAGTAAAAAGCTAAAAGCATTCAATCTTCAGCCCTTTGGCATTCCATAATGATCGTCTCGCCATCTTTTTGATCCAGCAGATAATGCGTGATCGCTGTATGCGCCTGAATCATCTCCACCAAGGCTTCCGAATGGCTGGTGACCCACAGCTGCGTATAGCGGCTGGCTTCTGCAATCAGCAGCGCCAATGCCGGCAGCAAATCTGGATGCAGGCTGTTTTCCGGTTCATTCAAGGCCATAAAGCGCGGCGGACGCGGACTGAGCAACGCCACGGCCAAGCACAGAAAGCGCAATGTGCCATCGGAAAACTCGCTGCTTTCCAAAGGCCTTAAAATTCCATCGCATTTCATCATCATTTGGAACCGCCCGCCCATTTCCTGAACATAAAACTGGCTATTCGGAAATGCTGCATTCAAAACCTCATATAAAGTCTCGGTTTGCCCACGCTCACGCAGCGTTTCAAAAGCGGCAGCAAGATTGGCGCCATCATGCGATAACACCGGCGAACGGATGCCCACTTGCGGAACACGCATAGGAGATTGAGAACTTACAGCAAATTCGTGATAAAAACGCCACTGTTTCATCTGCTCCCGAATTTGCGAAACTTCAGGATATAGATGCGGATCAGACAATTGTCCAAAAATAGAGTCTTCCTGAGTCAAGGAGGCAGGATAGGCAATGCGTTCATCATCGGTATTTTTCAAAAATGCAGCCTGATTCACGCGCTCCATAAGCAGGCTGACAGGCCGGCGCTGATAACCGCTGAGCCACAGCATTTCTTTTTTAACCAGCGGGTCTAAGGCAAACAGGCTGATTAATGGCTCAGGAAAGCCGATTTCAATCTGATACTCATGATCCTGCATTTCAACGGCAAGAATCATGCGTTTAGGGTCTTTTTTATAATCCCCCTTACGCTGTCCGCCCGCCCACATAACTTTTTGGATGCCGCCTTCTTCGGCTATCGCTTGCGACAGCCTGCCGCAGGCCGCTTCATGCAATAAGCGCACGGCTTTATACAAATTGGATTTGCCGCAGCCATTGGGCCCGCTCACAATATTCAATTGCGACAGCTGAAGCGTCATATTGCGTACAGAGCGGAAACCTTGAATTGTGATCGTACGAATCGTCATAACATTCTCTTGCTGGCTGAACATCAATGCCGTAAAGCATGCCTTATTTTTAGCTGATCAATAAAAAAACCCGCAAGCTATCACTCACGGGTTTTTCTGAACACAGGCAGACCCGCTTAGAATAAGCGGTTCATGCCATTCAAGGTTGCCACACGATACGCTTCCGCCATCGTTGGATAGTTGAACGTGGTCTCCACAAAATACTTAATTGTATTGTTCGGGCTGTTCATAACCGCCTGACCAATGTGGATAATTTCGGCAGCGTTATTGCCGAAGCAATGCACGCCCAAAACTTCCAAAGTGTCGCGGTGGAACAGAATTTTCAATTCACCGACCGTATCACCGGTAATTTGCGCGCGCGCCAAGTAGCGGAAAGATGCCTGACCCACTTCATACGGAATCTTTTCTTCAGTCAGCTGCTGTTCATTCTTGCCGATTGATGAAATTTCCGGAATGGTATAAATACCTGTTGGAATAGACGTTACAGGTTTAAGACCTTCTTCACCGCTCATGTTGCCGCCGGCGTTACGGCCTTGGTCATACGCTGCAGAAGCAAGAGATGGCCAGCCAATCACATCACCAGCAGCGTAAATGTTTTCCACTTCAGTCTGGTATTGTTCATTGACCGTCAATTGGCCGCGGCTGTTCGGCTTCAAGCCGACATTTTCAAGGCCCAAGCCATCAGTATTGCCTGAACGGCCGTTGCACCACAAAATTGCATCGGCTTTAATTTTCTTGCCGCTTTGCAAATGCATCACCACATGATCATCAAAAGTTTCCAAATGATCAATTTGCTCATTGTGGCGGATCAGTACGCCCTGCTCACGCAAGTGGTAAGACAGCGCATCAGAAATTTCATCATCCAGATAGCTCAGCAGCTTATGCTGGGTATTGATCAAATCAACTTTGTGATCCAAACCGATGAAGATTGATGCATATTCACAGCCAATCACGCCTGCGCCATAAATGATGATTTTCTTGATCGAGAAATCCAGATCCAGAATTTTGTCTGAATCAAAGACGCGCGGATGATTGAAGTCCAGCACAGATGGACGGTACGGACGTGAACCCGTTGCAATCACGAGCTGCTGAAAGCTTAACGTCTCAGTAATGCCGTCTGAACTGAAGACTAAAATCGTATTTTTGTCTTGGATATAAGCGCGGCCATGATAGATATCAATTTTGTTGCGGTCATAAAAGCGTGAGTGCGTATCCACTTGCAGCTGGATCACTTTATGCGCATTGCGCAGCACTTGCTTCATGGTGAACTGTTTCCATTCACCTACTTTTTGGAACATTGGATCGCGCTGGTAGCGGATAATGCTGGAAACCGTTTGACGCAAGGCCTTGCTTGGAATTGTCCCGACGTGCGTACAGTTGCCGCCCAGCTGCTCGCGCATATCCACAATGGCAACGCGCTTGCCTGATTTTGCAAGTTTCATTGCCGCGCCTTCACCCGCAGGGCCCGAACCGAGAACTACCGCATCGTACTTAACGAAAGTCCCACTAATGACCTCTTTCTTACGTGGCATTCAACGCTCCTCAAAATGACTTATTGCTTATCTTGCGCATATTATGACGTACTTGGCGCCATTTTGCTGTATTTAGCTTACATATATTAAGTGATAACCACATTTAGCAAATGAATAGTATTTTTGCCCTATCATTAGGCATTTCCGCTATAATGGATGGGCTATTTTTGAGAACATCTCCCCCGTCAAAACAGTGGAAAAGTTGAATATGTCTGAAAACCGTAAACCAGAACAGGGTGTCAAACTCCGCGGCGCAGAAAAAGTCGCCCGTATTCCTGTAAAAGTTGTCCCTACGGTAGAAGCGCCACGAAAGCCAGACTGGATTCGGGTAAAAATGGCGGCCCCAGATGAAGTGCAGCGCATCAAAACAACCTTACGCGCACAAAAGCTGCATACCGTATGTGAAGAAGCGGCATGTCCAAACTTGCCTGAATGCTTTGGCGGCGGTACCGCGACATTCATGATTATGGGTGATATTTGCACGCGCCGCTGCCCATTCTGCGATGTTGCGCATGGCCGTCCAAATGCTTTGGATCCGGATGAACCGCGCCACATGGCTGAAACCATTGCCAACCTTGGCCTTAAATATGCCGTAATCACTTCTGTAGACCGTGATGATCTATTGGATGGCGGCGCGCAGCATTTTGTCGACTGCATTAAGCAGGCCCGCGACTTAAGCCCGAAAACTTTGCTGGAAATTTTAGTTCCAGACTTCCGCGGCCGCATGGATATTGCGCTTCGCATTATGACTGAATGCCCGCCGGATGTGTTCAACCATAATATTGAAACGGTGCCGCGCCTGTATAAAGCGATGCGTCCAGGTTCTGATTATCAGCACTCTTTGAAGTTGCTGAAAATGTTTAAAGAATACTGCCCATATGTGCCGACCAAATGCGGCCTGATGGTGGGTATCGGTGAGACTGAAGAAGAAGTGCTGGCGCTGCTGGATGATTTAAAAGCGCACGATGTCGACTATGTGACGATTGGCCAGTATCTGCAGCCGTCTAAAGAGCATGCGCCTATTGACCGTTTTGTTACGCCTGAAGAGTTTGAGCGCTATACAGAGCACGGTCAAAAACTGGGCTTTAAAAATATTTGGGCTGCGCCTATGGTGCGTTCAAGCTACTTTGCAGACCGTCAATACTATGGCGAGCCAGTTCCAGCTGTGCGCCGCAAAGCGGACCCTGCGAAAAAAATTGCTGTGCAAACCATTGAAGCTTAATTTTCAAATCATTTGAAATACTAAGTATAGAAGCCCTCATGATTGAGGGCTTTTTATTGCCTGAAAAAACCAAGCCAAGCCTCCAAGTCAAAGGCGAAGGATGCGCTGAGACGGCTAATCCATTCATTCCAGCTTACGCAATGTGACATTTCTTTGCCCGAATCAAATTGCTTTCAGTTCATTTTTCAACCAATCTATCCATAAACATAATATTTGCTCTTTCATGGCTTTAGAGCGATTTCATCCATTGCGCCCATCAGTCTCGTGATGCTTTTTACAGTCCCAGCCTCCCTTAAAGCCAGAAATTCAGACGATGAGATAACAAGACTTTTACTGAACCATGGCTGTCATGAAGCGCTGATCACACTGAACTTTTGTCACTGGAGCTAAAATAATGCTATTCATACTCAGTGCGGTACTGTTGATTTTCGCCCTGTGGGCCGTTTTTTTCTTTGAATTGCCACGCGCTTCCGGCGCAATCATCCTCATGATCGCCTCCATTGCCGCGGCCTGGATCAGCCCATGGTCCATGATTTTAGGCATCCCGCTCATTCTGATCAGCCTGATTGTGCTGATCGAGCCTTTAAGAATGAGGTTCATTTCCCAGCCTGCCTATAAAGTTCTTGCCGACGCCATGCCCAGCATGAGCAGCACCGAACGCGAAGCATTAGACTCCGGCACCAGCTGGTGGGAAAAAGAGCTGTTCATGGGCGCGCCGGATTGGAAAAAATTTGATGCCTATCCTTATCCAAAGCTCAGTACGGAAGAACAATCCTTTTTAGACAACGAAGTGGAACAGCTCTGCGGCATGCTGAACGAATGGGATATTCATCATAAGCATAAAGATCTGCCGCCGGAAGCCTGGCAGTTTATTAAAGACAATGGCTTTCTCGGCTTGGTGATTCCCAAAGAATACGGCGGCCGCGAATTCAGTTCATTTGCGCAAAGCCGCGTGATGAGCAAAATTGCTTCCCGCTCCCTCACCGCTGCGGTCAGCTGCATGGTGCCGAACTCTTTAGGCCCGGGTGAGCTGCTGCTGCATTACGGCACAGATGCACAAAAAGACCGCTATCTGCCCGGCCTAGCCAAAGGCACGGAAATCCCCTGTTTTGGCCTGACTAGCCCAGAGGCCGGTTCAGATGCCGGCGCCATTCCGGATACGGGCGTGGTCTGCTACGGCGACTTTGAAGGCCAGCGCATCTTAGGCTTGAAAATGAATTTTTCCAAGCGCTGGATTACCCTTGCGCCCATCGCAACAGTCATTGGCCTTGCTTTTAAATTGTATGATCCAGACGGCTTATTGGGCGATAAAAACAAGGCAGAATACGGCATTACTTGCGCACTGCTGAACGCCAGTCATGACGGTGTCATTACAGGGCCGCGCCATAACCCTGGCTCGCCCTTTATGAACGGCACGATTGAAGGCAAAAATGTGTTTATTCCGCTCGATTGGATTATTGGCGGAGTGAAGAATGCAGGCAAAGGCTGGCGCATGCTGATGGAATGCCTGGCTGTGGGCCGCGGAATTTCATTGCCTGCGCTGTCAACGGCAGCGGGTGAAATGTCTTATTTGAATGTCGGCGCATTTGCCAAAGTCCGCCAGCAATTTAAAATTTCAGTAGGCCAGTTTGAAGGCGTGCAGGAAGCCTCCAGCGATATCGCCAGTGATGCCTATATGCTGGAAGCTTTCCGCTACCTAGTCACCTGCGGCTTGAATCAAGGCGGCAAGCCAGCCGTCATGACCGCCATGGCCAAATACTATGCGACCGAAACCATGCGTAAAACCGTCAATCACGGCATGGACATTGTCGGCGGACGTGCGGTGCAAATGGGCCCGCGCAATTTCTTGGCTTTGAATTATCAGGCCATTCCGGTATCCATTACCGTAGAAGGCGCCAACATTCTCAGCCGTTCTTTAATGATCTTTGGGCAAGGCTCAATGCGCTGCCACCCCTATCTGTTTGAAGAATTGCAGCTGCTGCAGGCAAAAGATAAAGATACAGCGCTGAAAAGCTTTAATCACTTGCTGTTCAAGCATTTAGGCTATACCTTTAACCGCACTGCCCGTGCATTGGCCTATGCTTTTACTGGCGGATCGTCCGATGCCTCTGAGCATGCTGATGAATTCAGCCGGCCTTATTATAAAAAAATCAACCGTTTCAGCGCCGACTTTGCCTTAACCGCAGATATGTGCCTTGGCTTGCTGGCAGGCGATATTAAACGCAAAGAAATGCTTTCCGGACGCTTAGCCGACATTCACGCCTATCTGTTTATTGCCACAGCCATCCTTAAATATTATGAGCAAGGCAAAAGAACGGATGCTGAACAAAACCATGCGCAGCTGGCTTTAGACAAAGCGCTGCATAATGTGCAGGAAGCTTTTTATGGCCTGTTTGAAAACTTCCCGATTCGACTGGCTTCAAGTCTCATCAAACTGATTTGTTTCCCCTTTGGCTGCGCCGTCAGTAAACCGGCTGATAAGCTGAAACGCGAAGCGGCTGAATACATGATGCAGGATAATGCTTTCCGTCAAGAGCTGAAAAAGCACGTGTATTACACCACTCAACCGCATGAAGTCTGCGGCCGGATGGAAAATGCCTTTTTGCAGCTGCTGAGCATTGAACCCTTATGGGATCGGTTCAAAAAAGCAGAATCCAAAGGCCAATTCAGAGGCTTGACCTTTGAAGAGCATCTTGCCGATGCTTTGGCGCAAAACTTTATCAGCGAGACGGAGGCAGAACAGCTGACAGCTTATAATATTCAGCGCTATGACAGCATGCTGACCGATATTTTTGACATGCAGCTGCTGCATGAACTGGAACTGTCCAACCCGCATGCGCCTCCAGCGCCGCATGCTGAAAAACAGCAGCATACGGATGATGCGCCAGAAGCATTCCTGCGTTACTGATGGATGGAAGAACGCATCTGCAACGATTCTGTTAAGTGGCGAATTTCTGGGTTTGATCATTCCAAATGAATGCAGGTTTTTCTGATAAAACAGCGCTTATACAGCGCTGTTTTATTTTTTATACGACCATCAGCCAATGGATTCCATCGCCAGGAAGTATAGTCTATGAGCGGAAAATAAACATTCAGAGGGTATGCAGCATGTCGCAGCAAGATTATGAAAATGGATTGAAAGTCCGCACAGAAGTCATGGGTGAAAGCTTTGTCAAACGCGCGCAGGAGAATACTGTGCCGTTTACCCAGCCGTTGCAGGACTGGATCAATGAGCATGCTTGGGGCTCAACTTGGCAGCGTGAAGGCGTGCTGCCGCGCAAATACCGTTCACTCATCACCCTGGCCTTTTTAACTGCGCAAAAAAGCCCGACCGAATTAAAAGGCCATGTGCGCGGCGCACTCAATAACGGCGCGACCGTCGAAGAAATTCAGGAAGTGCTGCTGCACAGCTTGCCGTATTGCGGAGCACCAGCGACTCAAGAAGCATTCCGCGCCGCGTTGGAAGTCATTAATGATTATCAAAAGCCAGAGTAAAGCTTAGACATTGGTAATCAAAAACCGCAGGCTGCTGCGGTTTTTTTCATGATGAATCAAGCTCAGGACAGTTCAATCTGATTCAGCGGTTCCAAGTTTTTTACCTCAGCCGAGAAATCAAGCCAAACTATACTTACACCAAATGCATAGCGGGCAATTACAAGTTTTCCTCAGCCATCAAATCCACCGCAATGCCTATATCTTATTACAGTAGATCTAAGGCAAAGGTTTTATCAAAACGGCGGTTGAGCACGCGCAAGCATCTCAATTCATCATATGCCGGTAAAAAGTACGCCTGCTGCATACGTTCAGATTGCGCCAAATTTTCCTGATGATTTAAAACCCATCGGGCGGATATAAATAGCGCCTAAACGTGCACATACCTTGCCGCACCGCTATTGTTCCATCGAACGAATACGCGAATAAAAACATTTGCATGCATCCAGCCAGCTGCTGATGAAGACAGTCCATGCGCATGCAGGATTTTAAATCCAATACACATTCACACTGTAAAAAAACTCATTCACCTCAAAGCGCACCTGATATCCCAGTTCCGTCAGCTCGGCGGAAAGATTGCGAATATCCTCCAAAGGCAAATGCTTTGGCAGCACAGTAAAAACCGCTGTATTGCCCTGCTTTGCATTGCTTTCAATCATTTGCGCCAAACGGGTTTTATATAATTCGATATTTAAATTGGCGTTGGCCGAAAATTCTTTGGCCAATGCGGCAGAGATAAAGCTGGTCATTGTTATTGCGCTCATTATTTTTAGACGTGACTAATAACATAAACGCTGCATCATAAAATTCCGTGTACATTTTGCAGCCAAAACAGAAGAATGGACTGCAAAAAAATCCCTCAGATGAGGGATTTTTTTATTCAAAATGCAAACATATGTGCTGCGGCTTGCTTAAATTTACACTGCTTACAAACAGCGCTTAAATTTAGCGGGGCAGTGGAATATATTGCGATTCTGCATTCTGCTCCTGAGGTTTGCGCTCAGTAATAATCACATCCAGCGTCATGGGCTTGCCGTTGCGTTCCAGCGCAATTTGCACCATGCTGTTTGGCGCTTGCATCGCCACATAGTTGATTAAATGCGATGCAGAAGTAATCACTTCATTGTTCACTTTTAAAATCTTATCACCGCGCTTAATGCCGGCTTTGCCTGCAGGGCCGAGAGCCTGCACATCAGCAACAATCACGCCTTGCTCTTTCGGTTCAAACGCATCATTCTGCGCAACAGACTGAACGGTAATCCCTAAATAACCGCGCACGACACGGCCATCTTTTAAAATTGAATTCAGCACTTGCTGGCAGATCTTGGCAGGAATAGCGAAACCAATCCCTAATGAACCGCCGGATTGCGAGAAGATTGCGGTATTTACCCCAATCAGGTTGCCGGCAACATCAATCAATGCGCCGCCAGAGTTGCCCGGGTTAATCGCGGCATCCGTCTGAATGAAGTCTTCATAGGTATTGATGCCCAAGTCTGAACGGCCTGTTGCAGAAATAATCCCCTGCGTCACCGTCTGCCCGACACCAAACGGGTTGCCAATCGCCAAAACCACATCACCAACTTCGTTGCCGCTAAGCTTAAACGGCAATACCGGCAGCTGCGTCATTTCAATTTTAATTACAGCTAAATCCGTATCGGGATCTGTACCGATTACTTTTGCTGACGCGCGGCGGCCATCATGCAGCCCCACAATGATTTTGTCGGCCTGAGCAATCACATGGTTATTTGTTAAAATATAGCCATCTGGGCTGACAATGACGCCTGAACCCAAGCTGTTTTCATTCGGGTCTTGCTTCAATTGATCCGGCAGCTGATTGCCGAAAAATTCACGGAAAGCGGGGTCATTCAGCAAAGGATGATCCAGCTGTTTCACTTTTTGCGTGGTAAAAATATTCACAACCGCAGGCGCTGCCACTTTAACCGCCGCACTGTAGGACACCACACCGCCCGTGCGCGATGTATTGATCAACGGTTCTACTTTTTCTGCAGGCAGCTTCACCCCGTCAGGCATGACAGGCGCTTTAGGCTTTTGCAGCTGCTGCCAGCCTAAAAAGCCTAAAATAACGATAATCAGCAGCACCCAAGGCAACCACGTAAAACTCCGGCGCACAGTTCTATCCTCTAAATTATTATTTGTGATGACTCAATTATTTAAGTCATATTGTAAAGTAATTTTCCATACAGGCTTTAAAAAAAACACAGAGTTTTGTGCTGCTTTAGTTACAATTAAATGCATGTTTAAATAGTAAAAATTGATTTTTGAATTGGCGGACTGCAGATGGCTCAACTAAATGACATTATTCAATGGTGCAATCAGACCTTAAAGTCGCACGAATTTAAAGATTATGCGCCCAATGGCCTGCAGATTGAGGGCAAATCAGAGGTTAACAAAATACTGTGCGCTGTGACGGCTTCGCAAGATGCGATTGATGCCGCGATCGCGCAAGGCGCTGACCTGCTGCTGGTGCATCATGGCTATTTTTGGAAAGGTGAACCCTACCCGATTACCGGCATGCGCGGCAAACGCATTAAATCATTGATTCAGCATGACATCTCATTGGTAGGCTATCATTTGCCTTTAGACAGCCACCCTATCTTAGGCAACAATGCCGCCATTGCCGATTTGCTGCAGCTAGAGCGCATCGAAGCTTTGGATCCAAGCGAACGCAATCCTATCGGCAATATTGGCTTTTTAAAACTGCCGATGACGCCGCAGGAGTTCAAAGCCTTTGTGTCAGAGCAATTGCATTTTGATGCCATTCATTTGCCGGCAGATAAAACTGCGGTGCAAAAAATCGGGTATTGTACGGGCGGCGCGCAGGATTTTATCGGCAAGGCGGCTGAACAGAATTGCGATGCCTATATTTCCGGCGAAGTCAGCGAACGCACCTTCTATGAAGCCAAAGAACTCAATGTGCATTATTACGCCTGCGGCCATCATGCGACCGAGCGCTATGGCGTACAGCGCCTCGCAAAAGCTATTTCAGAACAGTTCAATATTGAGTATAGTTATTTCGAATTAAACAATCCGATTTAATTTAGTAGAAGCCTGCTTTTGGCATTATTCTTTATACGTATGCATTCGGGCTTTATTCTGTATTCTTATTTATAAGCAATGCGCAATTTAAGCCAAGAATCTATTACAATAAGGCTACTTAATGTCAAAACCCAGCAAAATGCAAGGAATTGAAAACATGACAACGATTACTTTACCAGCGTTACCTTACGGTTACGAAGATCTTGCTCCGCACATCAGCAAAGAAACTTTAGAATACCATCACGACAAACACCACAACACTTATGTGGTGAACCTGAACAACCTGATCAAAGGCACTGACCTTGAAGGTAAAACTTTAGAAGAAATCATCAAAGCGGTTGCTGGCGATGCTTCTAAAGCAGGCGTATTCAACAATGCTGCGCAAGTTTGGAACCACACGTTCTACTGGAACTGTATGGCTAAAAACGGCGGCGGTAAAGCAACTGGCGCTTTAGCTGCTAAAATTGACGAAGCTTTCGGTTCTTACGAAAAATTCGCTGAAGAATTTGCTGCTGCTGCAACGACTCAGTTCGGTTCAGGTTGGGCTTGGTTAGTTGCTGACGAAGTTAATGGTAACCTTTCTATCCTTAAAACTTCAAATGCTGACACTCCGCTTGCTCACGGTAAAGTTGCTGTGTTGACTATCGATGTTTGGGAACATGCTTACTACATCGATTTCCGCAATGCACGTCCTAAGTACATCTCTACTTTCCTTGAAAGCCTAGTAAACTGGGATTACGCAAACGCTAAATATGCAGGTCAAGCTGCTGGCGTTGAAAAATAAGATTAGCTTTAATCTTATTTTTTGCAAAAAATCACCCTTCTAGGGTGATTTTTTATGCATTAAATAAAACTAAAAAAATTGTGAAACATGGTCAGTGTATTGATCTTGGAACGTGATAAGCCTATTAAAAATTACAGATCAGCAGTTCTGGGGTTTTAATTAAAGCATAAGATATTGAAATAAATTAATAAATTTCGTATAGCGTGTATTATGTTAATTGTAGAAATATTACATAAAACGGGTGATTACAACGTTTGGTTTCTTCTCTTTTAGAATAATCAAACATAACCAATAAAATAAGCCTATGGATAATGTAAAAATTAAAAAAGATATATCAGTATAGATCGCCCACCATTTTAGAGGGATGTCTCCTCCCATAGAATTTACTGTTGGAGAAATTTCACCTTTAAAACACCATCTCAGAAAAAGGCAAAATGGTGTAGAGATAATTAAAGGGCTAATACAGATGGTTAATAAGTTGAGGCGGCTATAATGATTTAAAAGAATAGAGAAAATGAAACTAAAAGGTACGATCAAAATGCAATAAGCTAAATAAACAAGACTATAAGCTAAAAAGCCAAGAAAAATAGCGAAAAAGAAATCTGCATTTAAGCTGATTTTTCCTTCATGATTCATGAATTTAAATAAGAAATGAAATAAGAGTATTGGTAACGGAGCAAGTAAGAGGGTCTTTTTGATTTTTTCTTTTGAGTATTTCATTAACTTAATGTTCTTATTCATTCAATAAGCATATTACTACTATTAGTCTTTTGGAAAGAGTTAGTAAAAACTTCCGTTTAACATAAAGCCACTTATACAGAACTACGTAACGCAGTACTCTCCACATATTCGGAACTAGAACAGCAATCTAACGCAACTGTATTCATATCTATTAATCACTCTTCCAAGTATATACGCCAAAGTTTTCTGATGCCTTGTAATCCTTCCAAAAGCCCAAAAGAATCAATAAATAAGCAACACGCCAATCTTTGGATAATAAAAAAACATTTAAGCGCTTAATCCTCCATTTTTACTTGACCACCTTAGCTTTCATCCCTAAAATGCGCATCAGATTCTCCAATAGCTCAGTCGGTAGAGCGACGGACTGTTAATCCGCAGGTCCCTGGTTCGAGCCCAGGTTGGAGAGCCATCTATTCTTCCATAGCTCAGTCGGTAGAGCGACGGACTGTTAATCCGCAGGTCCCTGGTTCGAGCCCAGGTGGAAGAGCCAAGATTCTAAGAAGCCCAAGCATGATGACTTGGGCTTTTTTTTATGCACAAATAGACTGCCACAGACCAAACTGCTTAGATTTAGTGCATTCAGTTCATTTTAAAGCGCTATTATTCATTTTGGGCTTGACCCAACTGCCTGCTGTGCATAAAATCCTTTCCAGATTCTCCAATAGCTCAGTCGGTAGAGCGACGGACTGTTAATCCGCAGGTCCCTGGTTCGAGCCCAGGTTGGAGAGCCAAATTCTAAAAGCCCAAGCATCATGACTTGGGCTTTTTTTATGCATAAAAATAATTATAATGTGCTAACGTAATAATAATTCTAGACAATTAGAAATGTATATTCCACCGCCTAAAGCAAAATCCAAAGACTTCCTGCGCCTTAAAGCTATTGCTTATGCACTGCTGATTGTTGTGCTGCCCTGCTGCTTCTTTCTCTATACCTGTGCACCCAAGTCTAAACTTGAGAAGCAAATTGCGCATGCACCCGAACTGTTTGATCAATCCAGCAATGAAGAAATTCCAGATTCACAGCAGTTAATGATTCCAGCCAGTGCTTTCTCAGGCGAAACACTGCACATTGATGATCAAGGTGATATTTTGGCTCAATTCAAAGCATTGCCGCATTGGGAATCTCCGATTATGCGGGTACAGAATGATTTTGGTCAGCTCTTTATGCATTTGGATTTTGCAGGGATTCAAAATACACGTAAGGATGCAGAAATTTATGTTTTAGCTGTATGTCATTTGGGCAATCATCAAACGATTTGTCCTTTAAATACTTTATTTCCGCAAGAGCATGTGTATTTAAATGCATCAACGAAAGACAACACTGAATATCAAACGCTAAGCGGCTCTTCGGGCAAGTCTTGGTATTACTATGCCAAAGGTTATACTGCAGAGTACCTGATCAGCTCTCCCGTACAGGATGTTAGCTTTATTGCGGTTGCGTCCTTACCTCAAGACTATCAATCCAAATGGATCCGTTTGAGCACATCAACCCACATCATCAAGCACTCGCAAACTTCTTATTTTTTCCAAAGTCATCATTCAAAGTATTATAAATTTCTGCTGCTTCTACTCCCGATTATTGCAGGAATGATGTTTGTGCATTATCAAGGCTTCGAAAGTACACAAGTGCTTGCTCTAGGTATCCTCAGCTTAATCTTTTTTACCTTAAGCACATATATTTGGGATATGCATTATCTCGTGATTAGCTGCCTGCTCATGTCGCTAGCCAGTGTGTTTTATATTTATTCAAATGGATATTTCAGACTTATTTATCTGCTTGGCTTTTTAATGCTGGCTGGTTTTGCTTTGCAGTTCTATGGCGGTATGAACAAAGATTTCTTGATTAAAATTGGCATGCCTACCCTCATTGGCGTAGCTTTGTTATTTTCTAAATAATATCGAAAGATAAAATGGCAAGCTATGCACTTGCCATTTTCACTGCTTCCATTTACTTCGCGGTGACATTAAAGCTCAAGGTATATTTATAACGCTTCAGCTCATTGCCTTTATGGTCAAATGGCTGCTGATAATCTATTTTCAGCAAATATTGCCCTTTTTCAGCCAAAGAAAAATTCAAAACACCTTGCTCATCAGTGGTCACAGTTTTTAGAACCTTAGTATCACGGCTGTAATCCGTAGTCTGCACTAAAATTTCAGCATTTAAACCTTTAATACCCTGCTGGTTATCCAACACTTTAAATTGTATAGGCTGATTAACCTGAATTGCATTTGGATGAGTGATAAATTGCACATCAAAACCGTCACGTACTTGCGCTGCTGCAGCACTTGAAATAGTGCGTCGCGAAACAAAAGTTTCTATAATTTCTTGGGTTTGAACAGTTTTAATTTTTGCATTTTTAGCCAATTGTGAACGGTAAACCACATTCGGACTGATTGCTTTATCTACTGCAGGCTGTCCGCCAATTAAAGCTTTCCACTCTTTATTGACTTGCGCAAAACTGCTCATGTTGCCCGTCTTTTCACCGCGAATACGATAAGTACCATCAACCTTATTTTCCAAACTATAACTGCTCAGCGTTTGAGTATTTGACCAGTCTGTATCTTTTAATTCAATTTTTTCACCTGCAGGTGTATACACTTGAAACTTAAAGTTTTTAATGGCAATTTCAGATACAAAAGGATTGTCGTAGAAGCCCGATATAATCGCCGAATGATTGTTGAAGGTTTGATAACTTAAAGGCGCAATATAGGGATAATGCGCATATGCAGCAGAGGCAATCACCAAGCTACTGCTGATTAAGCTTAAATTTCGGACTAAATTCATGGTACATCATTCATGTAAAGTTTGATGAATTTTAGGAGCTTCGATCCATAATGTAAATAATTCTTATTTACTTAAATTTTAAAGGTATAAAAAATCCTCCTAATTAGGAGGACTTTCTTTCCACATTTACGCCGCTTTGACTGGCACACCACTGTGAAAACGGAACATATCATCTGGACTCAAAATGAGGTCTTTTTCAACTTCACGAATCCGCTCAATACGCATTTGAATATCTTCTTTCGGATTTTTCAGTTTTGAGGTGGTCGCAACATCCATCGCCAATGCCAAATAGTCTTCATAATGACGCGATTCAGACTTCAGCAAGTAACGGTAATAACGCCCCAGCTCTTCATCAACTAACGGTGCAAGCGCGTAAAAACGCTCACATGAACGCGCTTCTACAAAGGCGCCAACCACAAGAATATCAATTAAAGCTTCAGGCTCAAATGTACGCACTTCTTTACGCAATCCACCTGCATAACGGCCAGCGCTAATTGCTGTCCATTCCTGACCGCGTTTAGCCATCAACTCCAGCACCTGCTCATAATGCAGCATTTCTTCGCGCACCAGTTGAGCCAGCTTAATTTGCAAATCAGAAAAAAAACTGTAGCGGAACATGAGATTCATGGCCGTACTGGCAGCTTTCTTCTCGCAGTTCGCATGGTCCTGCATCAAAATATCTAAATTTTGCACAGCTTCATCTAACCATGCTTTGGGAGTTTCACAGCCTAAGAAGCTGATCACTGGCTTCATCAGCTCAGCGTAATCAAGATTTGACATAGATCTAAACTAAATAAAATTAACGTGCAGCTTTAATGGCTGTTTTCATACGCTGTACAGCTTGTTCCAAGCCCACAAATACTGCTTCTGCAATAATGGAATGACCAATGTTTAATTCATGAATCTGCGGAATTTGCGCAATTGGCATAACATTGTCTAGGTTTAAACCGTGACCCGCATTGACGATTAAGCCCTTAGATGCAGCATATTCTGCACCTCGAACAATACGTTCAAGCTCATGCTGCTGTGCTTCTGGCGTTGCCGCATCTGCATATGCGCCTGTATGCAATTCAATCACAGGTGCACCGCAGGCTACAGCTGCATCAATTTGCGCAATATCGGCATCAATAAACAATGAGACTTCACAGCCTATCGCAGTCAGTTCATGCGTTGCTTTTTTAACATCTTCAAAATGACCAACAACATCTAAACCGCCTTCAGTGGTCACTTCTTGACGTTTTTCAGGCACAAAGCACACATGCTGCGGCTGAATTTCTTTAGCAAACTCAACCATTTCCGCTGTCACCGCCATTTCCAAATTCATATGCGTTGTGAGCACCGGGCGCATGCGGCGCACATCATCATCCTGAATATGGCGGCGGTCTTCACGCAAATGCAGCGTAATGCCCTCAGCGCCTGCCTGTTCACAAATCTGCGCAGCTTTTACAGGATCAGGATAAGCCGTGCCGCGCGCTTGACGCAAAGTCGCCACATGGTCAATATTTACACCCAATAATGCTGCCATCATATTTTCCTCTATTACGATTGTGCTTGAGAATTCTGTATCCACAGCTGCCGGCTTTTCAATGGGCGGTCACCCAGCAGTGAACTGATCATCTGCCGGTACAGCTGAGACAATAATTGTAACTGTTCTGCATTAAAATCCCTACCCTTTTCATAATCACACATGGATAGGATGCGCTGCCCGGCAAGAGCGCTTCGGGAGGCTTGTGCTGTCGGCATAAAGCCATCGTTCAGCTGAAACAAATACTGCTGCTGTGCAGCAATTTCCTGCTGATTGGCATCCGTCGAAAAATCCAGCGAATAGCCTAGCTCTTCCAGCAGTTCATGTTCAAATTTGCGCAGAATTTGCCTTAAAAATAAATTGGCGTTGTCCTGCTGTGCCAAATGCTGCAGCTGCGCTAAGGTTTCGGCATATTGTGCATAGGTTTGCGGCATTTCAACTTCTAAAGGACAGAGGCGCAATAAAACCTCATTCAGATAAAACCCGGAAAAAAAGGCATCACCAAAAAAGAAAATTGGCTGATTGACAATCTCAAGTTTAGTGAAATTTTTAAGTTCAGATTTACCGGATGCCTGCAAGCAAATGGGCTGGTATTGCGGCGGCGGTGTTTGCCGTAAAATGCCGTCGACACGGCCATGCTCCTGCGTAAACAGATGCACAATATGGCTGCGTTCGCGGTATTTTCGATGATGGATTAAATAACCATGCAAAACTTCATTGCGCATGATTAAAAAAGCTAATCCTTGTTATTCTTTTTAGAGTCTTCACTCTCTTCATCATCTCCATCCGGAATGACGGCGCCCACAACGGCGGCGGTGCCTTTCACCACACCTTTGGTGGTTTTATAAGCGACTTTAACAGGAACAGTAACGATTTTAGTAATGCACCCTTGCAGAAAAATAACACATACTGCAATTGCCAGCACTTTCATCATTACCATTCCCTCTTAATCCAAATCAAGTTCAGCGTTAAATATCGCTATAACCCAAGCTTTTTAATGCGCGCTCATCATCAGACCAGCCGCCTTTCACTTTCACCCAAAGCGTCAACATGATTTTCTGTTCGAACATTTTTTCCATGTCAACGCGGGCATCCATACCGATTTTTTTCAGTTTAGCGCCCTTTTCACCAATCACAATGGCTTTTTGCCCTGGACGGTCAACGAAAATTGTAGCGTCAATGTAAGTGCAGGCTGCTTTTGGACGGCCTGTTTTTTCATTGATAGTCGCTTCTTCTGTCTTGAAGGATTCGATTTGAACCGTTAAATCATACGGAAGCTCTTCACCCAATTGACGCATGATTTTTTCACGGATCACTTCAGACGCCAAGAAACGTTCAGAACGGTCAGTCAGCTGTTCCAATGAATACAATGGCGGCTGGAATGGCAAATAATTTTCAATGGTATTGCGCAAGTGATCCAAGTTCGCGCCGCGCAGTGCAGACACCGGAACAATCTCAGCAAAATTCATTAATTTTGCGCGCTCTTGAATCAGCGGCAAAGCATGGTTTTTATTTTCTAGCGTATCAATTTTATTGATGACCAAAATCACCGGCATGTCAGCGTTTTTCAGCTTCTCCAGCACAAGCTCATCATTTTGCGTCCATTTGTCTGCATCCAGGACAAATAAAACCAGATTGACATCACGCAAAGCGGAATGCGCCGCGCGGTTCATCATTTTATTGATGGCGCGCACTTCTTTCTTGTGCATCCCTGGGGTATCCACAAAGACCGCTTGAGATTTTTCACGTGAATCAATACCGACAATTTTATGGCGGGTAGTTTGCGGCTTACGTGAAGTAATCGAAAGTTTTTGACCCAAAATATGATTCATCAACGTTGACTTTCCGACATTGGGGCGGCCGACAATGGCCACAAAACCGCTGCGGTAGTCAGAAGGGATTTCAGTGCCTTGAGAACTGAAAAATTGACTGATTAAGTCATTACTGTCGCTTTGCGACTCGTGATCAGCATCGTTGTGATCGGAATGAGTAGTCATTAAGACTTTTTCTCCAAAATTTCTAAAATATCTGCCGCTACTGCCTGTTCAGCAAAACGGCGGCTTGATCCTTCACCATATTTCACAGGCAAACCATCTACAATGCATTCCACTTTGAAATGCTGATTAGGCGCATCACCTTGAATATCAACCACTTCATAAACAGGTAAAGGTTTTTTGCGCGCTTGCAGATATTCCTGCAGACGTGATTTCGGATCTTTCAGCTGATCGGTTGGTTCAATATGATCTAAATATGGCACGTACCATTTCAGAACAATCGGTTCCAGAATTTTCAAATCCTGACAATCGACATAAATTGCGCCAATAATCGACTCTACGGTATCTGCAAGTATAGACTCGCGATGATGACCGCCGGATTTCAATTCACCGGTACTTAGAATTAAGTTTTGGCTTAATTTCAAGTCATTGGCGATTTTGCCTAAAGCCTCCTGACGCACCAGCGTCGCCCGCATGCGGGTCAGGCGGCCTTCATTCTCATGCGGATAGGCATGATAGAGATAATTGGCAATAATCATCCCTAATAATGAATCGCCTAGAAACTCCAGGCGCTCATAATTGGTTTTATGGCTCACCGATCGGTGGGTCAAGGCCAGCTGCAGCAACTCAGGCTGTTTAAACTGATAACCGATACGACTTGCTAAACGTGCATCATTTAGCTTGGACTGAGCTTTGATCAAAACTTTTCTCGAACTTCAACACAATATCTATATTCAATAAGAAAGGTTTTCTTATTTCATAATCTTTTTTCACTTGAATACCATCAATATTTGTCACTTGAGCCACATCGGCAAATTTCAGATCACGAATATTATTCATGTCTAAACGCCGATCCATTTCCTGGACAAATTTGGCAGGGCTTAGATTTTTCGGCCCATTTTGCAGCTGCTCTTCGATTTGCGTATCAAGCAGCCGATCATCCAAATACGGTCCCCAAACCGCAATTGCAACTTTGGCCATAAACGCACAGCCAATAACTGCAATTAATATCGCAATATACGATGCCCCTTGTTGATGTCGCATTTTTATTTTCCTAATGATGCATTAATCAATCTTGCCGTTACGGCTAAATGACGGCAATTTAAAGCCAGGCTCTTTATGCATCCATTTATAGAACGCACGGCCTGTTAAGTTTTCTTCAGGTACAAATCCCCAAAAACGGCTGTCAGCACTTTGGTCGCGGTTATCCCCCATCGCGAAGTAATGACCTTTAGGAACCTTCACTTCCCAATATAAACCATTTTCATTCGAATATTTACCATTATCCAAATAATTAATAAACGGCGCTTGACGGGCGATATTCACCCCTTCAAGTTCCCGCATGGTAAACGTATGCGTACCCAGAGTTTCCTTATGGTAAATCGATTCAGGCGTATCCTGCACATCTTTGGCGCGGCTGAATTCAACAGGAACTTTCGGCACTTTCTGACCGTTAATCGTCAGCTGGCCATGATCATAAACGATATGATCGCCCGGCAAGCCCACAACACGCTTGATGTAGCTGATGCTTGGCTGCGGCGGGTAGCGGAATACAATCACATCACCGCGCTCAGGCTCACCCACACTGATAATTTTTTTGTTGATGATTGGCAGGCGCACACCGTAATCAAATTTATTCACCAAAATAAAATCGCCGGTTTCCAAAGTCGGCACCATTGAATCCGATGGAATATTAAACGGCTCATACAGGAAAGAACGTAAAATTAAGACCACGGCCAATACCGGCCAGAAGTCATACGCCCATGTGATCATGACATTTTCATTGCCCTTGCCTTTTGTCTGCCGCTGTTTCCAGACCAGCTTATCCAGAAGCCACACTAAAAAGAAAATCAGTGTGACTGGTACAAGGATTAAATTAAAATCAAAATCCATGAGCGCAATATCCTCTCGTTATTATCTTTCTACTTTCAACACAGCAAGGAACGCTTCTTGCGGGATTTCTACACTGCCCACTTGCTTCATGCGCTTCTTGCCTTCTTTTTGCTTGGACAAAAGTTTCTTCTTACGTGACACGTCGCCGCCATAACATTTCGCCAATACGTTTTTACGCATGGCTTTCACTGTTGAGCGGGCAATGATCTGCGCGCCAATAGCGGCTTGAATAGCGACATCAAACATTTGACGCGGAATCAAATCTTTCATTTTTTCCACCAAAGCGATACCGCGGTGGCGGGCATCATTACGGTGGCAAATCATGGCCAAAGCATCCACTTTATCGCCATTAATTAGCACGTCTACCTTAACCAAAGATGAAGATTCGAAACGGACAAAGTTATAATCCAGTGACGCAAAACCGCGTGAGCAGGATTTCAGCTTATCAAAGAAGTCCATCACCACTTCCGCCATCGGAATTTCAAACGTAATCGAAACTTGGTTGCCCAGGAATTTCATATCTTTTTGCACGCCGCGGCGCTCGATGCACAGCGTCATCACATTGCCCAAGTACTCTTGCGGCACCAGGATATGGCACTCTGCAATCGGTTCACGCAAATCTTCAACCGTTGAGCCATCCGGCATTTTTGATGGGCTGTCGATATATTTGGTTTCACCGTTTTTCATCAGCGCTTCATAAATCACGGTCGGCGCAGAGCTGATCAGGTCTAAATCGTATTCACGCTCTAAACGCTCCTGCACAATTTCCATGTGCAGCATGCCCAAGAAGCCGCAACGGAAACCGAAGCCTAACGCATCTGAACTTTCAGGCTCAAAGAACAGCGCCGAGTCATTAATTTGCAGCTTGTGCAGCGCTTCACGGAAAGGTTCAAAATCACTGGCATCAATTGGGAACAAACCGGCATATACCTGCGGTTTGACCTTTTTGAAGCCCGGCAAAGTCGGCACTTCCGGTGTAGTCGATAAAGTAATGGTATCGCCCACTGGCGCGCCAAAAATATCTTTAATGCCGGCAATCACAAAGCCGACTTCACCAGCTTCCAGCATGCCAGTTTCAGTATGTTTTGGATTAAAAATACCAACAGAAGTAATAATGTGGGTTTGACCGGTCGATTTCACCAGCATCTTGTCGCCTTTGCGCACGCGGCCCTGTTTAATGCGGACCAGCGATACAACACCAAGATAGTTATCAAACCAAGAGTCAATAATCAGCGCTTGCAGCGGCGCATCACGGTCGCCTTGCGGCGCAGGAATCACATCAACCAGTGTTTCCAGTACACCCTCAACACCCAAGCCGGTTTTGGCTGAACAGGTTGGCGCATTGGTCGCTTCAATGCCTATGATTTCTTCAATCTCATGAATCACGCGTTCAGGTTCGGCTTGCGGCAAATCAATTTTATTTAAGACCGGCAGCACTTCCAGATCTTGCTCAATTGCGGTATAGCAGTTGGCAACCGATTGCGCTTCTACGCCCTGCGCGGCATCCACAACCAGCAAAGCGCCTTCACATGCTGCCAGCGAGCGTGATACTTCATAAGAAAAATCCACGTGCCCTGGAGTATCAATGAAATTCAGCTGATATTCCAGGCCATTGGGATGTGTATAGTACAAGGTAACCGATGTCGCTTTAATGGTGATGCCGCGCTCACGTTCCAGCTCCATAGAGTCTAAAACTTGCGCCTGCATTTCACGGTCCTGCAAGCCGCCGCACATTTGAATAAAGCGGTCTGCAAGTGTCGATTTACCATGATCGATATGCGCAATGATCGAAAAGTTACGGATGTTTTTAATATCAACAGATTTTTTAGCTTGCGCCATGGGCTACCTTGAGAAAAAACGCGCTATGCATGCAATTTGATCTGCACAGCAAAAACTGAATAGAAATTGCGGAGGATTATAGCAGATGGATTTTTTAATGTATCCATAATAATGAACTCCTTTTATGCATTAAACGCTTGCGTTCAAAGCTTTACTGCAGCATCACTGAAAATGCCCAATCATTCATGCCTCATAAGCGCTGAAATCTGCTGGATTTTCAGATGCAGGCAAAGGCTGATACGCTTGCGTAAAGGTGGGTGACATGCGTTTAGGGCGCCCTGTGGCAATTTCAACGCAAGCCCATTGCGTATTGCCGGCAAATAAAATGGCTTTGTCTTTGGGCCGGTAAAATACATACTGGCGGTATAAATAAAGGGCGCTGATGTCATTCAGCCAAGTGCGCAAAATAATTTCATCGCCTTCCATCGCCGCTTTGCGGTATTGCACATGATGCTCGACAGCCACCATGGCATGCTTCAATTCCAGATATTCTTTCAGCCCCAAACCGAGCGCATCAATATGCGCTGTGGCAACATCCTGCATCCAGCTCACGTACACCACGTTATTCACATGCCCCAGCACATCAATATGTTCCGGCTGCACAGTTAGTTTCATATCAAAAATACTGCTCATTTGTCCCTGCTGATTGGATGATTCATCGCCATACAGTCTACGGCAAATCTGCAGGCAGTAAATTGCAAAAAATAAAAAAACCGTTCATGCAGAACGGTTTTAAAACAAGCTATAAATATAAATGATTACTCAATACGCATGCCGACAATGGCGCGCTGACCTTCACGGATGATGGTCACCCGCGCCACACTGTTCTTTTTCAAATCAGTCACCGCAGCAATAAAATCTTTCGTATCATTGATTTGCTTATTGTTGATTTGCGTCACAACATCTCCGGGCATAATGCGCGCTTGTGATGCAATACCGCCGCGGCGCACATCTTGAATCAGCACCCCGCCTTTGGTATCCAGCTGGCGCAGTTCATTGGCGTTTAAATCACGGATGCTCACGCCCAAAACCGGCCCTTTGCTGGACGTCTGGCCTGCATCATTTTTAGCTGGCGTATCATCCGGCGCCGTGGCCAAAGTTGCAGAAATATTGCGGCGGCTGTCATCACGCAGCACTTCCAGCTGAATGCTTTGATTCGGCGCAGCGCGGTTCAAATAATTCAAGAGCTCTGAAGTACGGGAGATCGGTGTGCCATTGTATTTTAAAATCACATCCCCTGATTTAAAGCCCGCTTTGGCCGCTGGAGAATTTGGCGCCACCTGTGTAATCAGCGAACCTTCCGGCTTCGACAGCTTGTAGGATTCAGCCAAATTACGGTCAATATCCTGCAAGCTCACGCCGAGATAAGCGCGCGTTACTTTTCCGTATTTTTTCAATTGCTCGGCAACATCCATCGCCACATCAATCGGAATAGAGAATGACAGGCCCATGTAGCCGCCCGTGCCGCTGAAAATGCGTGAATTCACACCCACGACTTCACCGCGCTGGTTAAATAAAGGACCGCCGGAGTTTCCTGGATTTAAGGCCACATCGGTCTGAATAAACGGTACGGAGGTCTCGCCCATCATATTGCGCATTTTGGCGCTGACAATGCCCGCAGACGCAGAATAATCAAAACCGAATGGCGAACCGATGGCCAGCACCGGCTCCCCCACCTTCAGCTGCCCGACATTGCCTGTACGCAGTTCTGGAAAACCTGAACCTGAAACTTTCAACAACGCCACATCGGTACGCTCATCGCTGCCTACGACTTTAGCGTCAATTTCACGGCGGTCATTCAGCACAATCGTCACTTTAGTGGCATCTTCCACCACATGATGATTGGTCAGCAAATAGCCATCTTTACTGATGAAAAATGCGCTGCCATACGCGGTTTTTTCCTGCGGCATCTGCTGCTGAGGAATAATGACTTGATTGCCGAAAAAGCGTTTTAGAATTTCCGGCACCTGCTGCTGCATCAGTTCTTCTTGGCTGAGTTTTTTCACCACATTGACGCTAACGACCGCAGGGCTGACTTGCTCGACCAAATTGGAAAAATCGACAGGCGCAGCGGCATGCGACTGAACAGCAGCAACGGTAAATACCGCTGCATATAATCCTTTTTGCATAGACTGATTTTTCATCTTAAGCGTTCACTCAAATTATTGATGTTTTGAAATATGTTTGGTTTTAACATAAAGCATTCAGCTTAACCGTTACAATATGTTTGAATATATTCTTATAAACAGCCGCTTAATCATTCCTTAAAATTTGCCGCATTATTAATTTTATTCATCAAGCTGGCGCATTTTTGCTCTTGCCTTTTGTTCAAAAAAGCGTTGTCATTACCAAACTTTTTTCAAATTAGCTGATGGATATGTCTAATTTAGAAACAACACATCATTTTGATGTGATTATTGTGGGAAGCGGCGGTGCAGGACTGAGCTTAGCCCTATCGCTGCCGGATCATTTCAATATTGCGGTTTTAGCAAAATCCACACTGACCGATGCCAGCACCTATTTTGCTCAAGGCGGCGTCGCTGCCGTTTTGGATAAAACTGATTCGATTGAACAGCATATTGATGACACGATGATTGCCGGCGCGCACTTATGTGAGCGCGACGCCGTCAAGCAAACTGTAGAAGGCGGCAAGCCTTCCGTCGATTTTCTGCTGCAGCATGGCGTGCAATTTACCTTAGATGAACAAGAACAGCTGCACCTGACCCGTGAAGGCGGCCATTCGCAGCGCCGCATCATTCACGCAGCGGATGCCACGGGCCGCGCCATTTCAACCACACTGGTGCAGCGCGCCCAAGAAAAAGCCAACATCAGTATTTTTGAAAATTATATCGCCATTGACCTGATCACCTCGCACAAGCTGAACCTGAACGGTGAAAACCGCGCGCTGGGCTTATATGCGCTGGATGAAAAAACCGAGAAGGTGCATACCTTTCTTGCGCCATTTACTGCACTGGCCTGCGGCGGCGCAATGAAAGCCTATCTGTATACTTCCAATCCAGACATTGCGACAGGTGACGGCATTGCCATGGCCTACCGTGCAGGCTGCCGTGTGGCCAATATGGAATTCAATCAATTCCACCCGACCTGCTTATACCACCCGCAAGCGCGTTCTTTTTTAATCACCGAAGCGATGCGCGGTGAAGGCGCCTATTTGCGCTTGCCGGATGGCGAACGCTTTATGCTGCGTTTTGATGAGCGCGCTGAATTGGCGCCGCGTGACATTGTCGCGCGCGCAATTGACTATGAAATCAAACGCCTTGGCATCCGCCATGTTTGGCTGGATATTACCCACAAACCTGCGGAATTTGTCAAAGAACATTTCCCAACGCTGTATGAGCGCTTATTGGAGCTTGGCATCGACATCACCAAGGAAATGATTCCTGTGGTGCCGGCTGCGCACTATACCTGCGGCGGCGTTGTCGTGGATGAAAACAGCCAAACTGATATTGCCGGCTTATATGCAATTGGAGAAACGTCCTATACCGGACTGCACGGCGCCAACCGCATGGCCAGCAACTCACTGCTGGAGTGTTTTGTCTATGGCATGGCCGCGGCGAAACATATTCAAGATGGGTTGCAGCACGGCTATCAGTCACCGCAAGTTCCTGCTTGGGATGATTCTCAAGTCATGAACCCAGACGAAGACGTGGTGATTTTGCAAAACTGGGATGAACTGCGTCAGACCATGTGGAACTATGTCGGCATTGTGCGCAGCACCAAACGCCTGCAGCGCGCCCTGCACCGCATTGAAATGCTGAAACGCGAAATCACTGAGTATTATCAGGATTACCAAGTCAGTAAAAACCTGATTGAACTGCGCAATCTGGTGCTTGTATCGGAAATGATTGTACGCTGCGCCATGGAACGCAAAGAATCCCGTGGCCTGCATTACACGCTGGACTATCCGGAACTAGGCCCTGAACTGCGTAAAACCGTGCTGGCCCCGCCAGATTTTCAAGTGCAGTGCCCGCTGGTGAATACCGCGGATCATTCCGCGTAGCGCGCTGCCTGAATCCAAGTAAAGACTGCAACAAGCCGAATGAATATTCGGCTTTTTTTATCTCTGCGCATTTAATCTTGTAATCTTGCAGTCTAAATTCAACTCATCAGCCGCGATTGCTGCCTAAAAACTGTATCGATATAAATGCAGTCAATGACACTCCATCGGCTAAAGGCTGAGAGCCTTTGGTAAGCTCAAACATGGGAGATGCAGCTTCTTTTGACCAGCAGAAATGCCGATTTAAAGCGGCAATCTTGCTTTGAGTTTTATTCTATTTTGGGACTGTGCTTTAAAATACGCTGCTTGATCCACAGAAACAGCAGAGCAAAAGATTATTCTTGATATAACTAACTGTTTTAAAAAAATTACACTCTAATTAACAAAAATCTTCCACATCCACCTAAAAATATTGCCAACAGCATTCGGAAATACATACCCGATCGCAAAACAGCAGGCCACTGTAAACATCACAATGTGAGCTGAACTGATCGACAGGCTGAGATAGAGCGATGAAAAAATTGCCAGCCCCAGACCTAGGATTATGCCGCCTATTGATTAAAACAGTGCTGTTATCAAGCGTTCATACTGATCCATATCTCCCCCCCAATAAAGTAAAGCTATTATCTTGATTTAAGATCGATTATAAAAAGCCTCTTTATCTTATTCAGATAAGGCTGCTGAATGACTGTTTTAAAACACAGCTATTTTTTTAATTATTTTACAGAATCCGCAACGCACAGCAGAAATAATCAAATAAATGACCGATCAGCAAAACTGACATTTTGGCGGCAGTGCACATTTGTATTCAATCGAATGCGGCGCATGGCTCCATCTGATGCCGCGCCGCATGCTGCTGATTTTTTAAAGCTGATGTCTTCAAAAACTAGGCTTGCGCTGCCCGCTGCGGCGGCACGGAATAGGTTCCCGTTACATGCGCAACAGGCTCATCCTGCTGATTTTCAGAATAAATCCAGACTTCTCCCACAATCAGCGCTTTACCGATTTTGATCAGTTTGCAGACACCGCGCAGATTTTCTGCGCCCGCAGGCTTGCGCAAAAAATTAATATTCATATTGGTGGTCACCGCCAAACCGACTAAGCCGATCTCCCCCAAAATGGCGATATACATGGCCAGATCCGCCAACGCCATCATGGTCGGTCCAGACACTGTGCCGCCCGGGCGCAAATCATCTTCAGCCACGTGCCACATCACTTCAGCGCCTTTATTGCCCACCTCTTTAATGCTGCATTTGGTCAAACTCGGCGGGAAAAATTTTTCTAAATATTCAACAATGTCCTGCTTCGCGCTGGCCATAAAAAATCATCCATAACATAGGCTATGAATGATTTTTAAAGCAGTTTGGGTTTTTAATCCAGCATTATTTTAACCATGCTCTTGATTATTCAGAACTCGCTGACGGCATTTTATTCCATCAGCTTTTGAACAGATGTTTAAATACGTGCAAAATCCCGCCTCAAAGCTTATTAAAGATAAGCCAAGGCTTGCTTAAAAACCTGCTCAGGCGATTGCGATGCATCCAAACGCTTCAAACGCTCTGGATGACGCTCTGCCAGCGTTGCATAGCCGCCTCTGACTTTTTCGAAAAAAGTGACTTTTTCCTGCTCAAAACGGTCTAAAGCGCCGCGCGCGCGCGCGCGGTCCATGCCCAGCTCAATCGGCGCATCCAGCCAAAACGTAATGTCCGGCATGCGGCTGACAAAATTAGCATTCAGCAGCTGCAGTTTTTCTTCGCTCAAGCCGCGCCCTGCGCACTGATACGCAAAACTGGCATCACTGAAACGGTCACACAGTACAATTTTCCCTGCCTGCAAAGCCGGCATAATCACCTGATCTAAATGCTGCGCACGGGCCGCATACATCAGCAAAAGCTCCGTATCATTGCACATTTTTTCGTCGTGGTTCACCGCCAGCAGCAATGCGCGGATCTGCTCCGCCATCGGCGTACCGCCCGGTTCACGGCTCAAGACCACCTCTTTGCCTTGACTGAGAAAATAGTCATAAATTTTACGGATGAGCGTGGTTTTACCAACCCCTTCGGTGCCTTCAAAACTGATAAACATGCTCGCTCCTTAATTTTTTGCACGAATGACCGCAAGATATTCTTGCACTGCGCGGTTGTGGTCCTGCAGATTTGCCGTAAATTTATGTCCGCCATTGCCGGTGGCCACAAAGTAAATATTGCTGGAATTGTCCGGATGCATGGCCGCTTCAATGGCTTTTTTGCTCGGCAATGCAATCGGTGTCGGCGGCAAGCCGCTCATGGTATAGGTATTATACGGCGTTGGGGTGCGCAAATCTTGGCGGCTGATATTGCCTGTGTATTTATCACCCATGCCGTAAATGACGGTGGGGTCAGTCTGCAAGCGCATGCCTTGCTGCAGGCGGCGCACAAACACCCCAGACACCTGCTCCAGCTCGCTGTCCAAACTGGTTTCTTTTTCCACAATGGACGCCATAACCAGCGCTTCATATTTATCTTTATACGGCAAATTAGATGCGCGTTTTTCCCACGCCTGATCCAATGCTTTCATTTGCCGAGTATATAAATCTTTAAGAATCTTCTTGTCCGATTCGCCTTTGGCAAAGAAATAGGTATCCGGCGCAAACAAACCTTCAGGATGGCTGTAAGGAATATCCAAAGCCTGTAAAATTTGCGGATACGGCAAATTGCTGATGTCATGCGTCACCAGCGGATCATGCTTTAATGCCTCAATCAACTGTTTAAAAGTCGTGCCTTCAATCACCAAAATCCGGTTCATCTGCGCATTGTCAATATTGGAAATCATGTCCATCACTTCACGGATGCTCATGCCTTGACGCACCTCATAAACACCAGCTTTTAACGTGTCATGAATCATCAGCTTTTGATACAGCTTCGGCACAATCGGAAAGCTGACTTTGCCTTCTTTGGCTAAGCGGTCAATAAACCCGGAATAAGTATCCCCCTGCCCAATGGCCAGCATTTGCTTGTTGCCTTCAACCGGATAAGCCTTGAATAAGCTTGACCATAAAACCGCGCACAGCAGCACGGCCAAAACCATGGCTGTGAGCAAAATCATTTTCGGTTTTTTGGATGGCTGTGTTTTTTTCTTTTTAGATTTAGGCTTGACTGATGACATATTAGCGGATCTGATTCAGTTGAAGTTTTTGGAACAGTTCAGTACAGGCCTGAACATCTAAAGGCGCGCCATTGAGGCTGGACGCAATTCTCATCGCATTTAACGCATTGCAGAAAAATACACTTTGTATCTGCGGAATATTTTCCATATCCACCGCACGCTGCTGACACGCTATGCCCTGCGACTGCATGCGCGATAAAATTTCAGCGCGCATGACGCCATGCACACCATTATAGCGAAGTTCAGGGGTAATCCATGTATCCTTTATTCGAATGAAACAATTACTGCTCACACCCTCAACAATCATGCCCTGCACATCCAGCACCAGCGCTTCCTGCCAGCCTTTTTGATCAGCCTCATGTTTCAGCAGCACCTGCTCCAGACGGTTCAGCGATTTCAAGCCGGCAAGATTCGGCATGCTCAGTCCAATCACTTGTTCCAGCACGCCGCTTGGCAGCGCATCGTAGTGAAAATCCGCCACTTCCTTTGGATAGTAAAATACCCAAACATCGGCAGGATGCTCCGGCAGGCTGTAGCCGCGCTGGCCCTCACCACGGCTCAATATGATTTTCACTGTGCCTGACGCTGCAGCATCGACAGACTGAATTTTAGCTAAAGTCTGCCCGATTAAATTGAGATCTGCATTCAGCAGCAAGCGCTCATTGGCATTGCTTAAGCGCGCCATATGCAGGTCATGCAGTTCCAGCGCGCCGTTACGCAAGCGCGCTGTGGTGAAGCAGCCGTCACCATAATGAAATGCGCGGTCTAGAACTGAAACTTCATCGGCTTCCTGCGCATTTTTAAAATACGGCATAACATTGACCTCAAAACTGCGCCCTCAAAAACAGCGCTCAGAATAGAGCGTTTAGTTTAAGAAGACTGCTCAAGAATTAATAGCTTTTTTATTCATATCAAATTCGTTTCTTATTATTTTTTATACAAAAAACTTCCCGCTATTCTTCGATTCATCAGCAAACACCCATGCATCAAAATCAAGGATATCAAAATGCGATCATTAAAAATCGGGCTACTTGCCGCGCTTCTTTCAGCAACGTCTTTCAGCGCGCTGGCCAAAGACTTTTTAAATGTGTCATACGACCCGACCCGCGAACTATATGACAGCTTTAATAAGGAATTCAGCGCTTACTGGAAAAAAAGCACTGGCCAAGACATCAACTTTAAACAATCGCACGGCGGTTCAGGCAAACAGGCCCGTTCCGTGATTGACGGCTTAGACGCCGACGTCGTGACCTTGGCTTTGGCAGCCGATATTGATGAAATTGCCAAACGCGGCCTGCTGCCGAAAGACTGGCAAAAGAAATTTCCGCAAAACTCCACGCCGTACACTTCGACCATTGTGTTTTTAGTGCGCAAAGGCAATCCCAAAGGCATAAAAGACTGGGGCGATTTAATCAAACCGGGGGTCGATATTATTACCCCAAACCCGAAAACTTCGGGCGGCGCGCGCTGGAATTATTTAGCGGCATGGGCATGGGCGAAACATCAAGCCGGCGGCAATGATGCCAAAGCGCAGGAATTTGTCCGTCAGATTTACAAACAGACCAAAGTGCTGGATTCTGGCGCACGCGGCGCAACCACGACCTTTGCTGAACGCGGCATCGGCGATGTGCTGCTGGCTTGGGAAAATGAAGCCTTTTTAGCGGTGCGCGAACAGCCGGGCAAGTTTGAAATCATTACCCCATCACTGTCCATTTTGGCCGAACCGCCAGTTGCAGTGGTTGAAAAAAATGCCAAGAAAAAAGGCAATGAAAATTTAGCCAAAGCCTATCTAAATTATCTGTATTCACCCGCAGGTCAAACGGTGGCCGCCAATAACTTCTACCGCCCGCGCAATGCTGCTGTGGCAGCCAAATACAAGTCGGTATTCAAGCCGCTGAAACTGGTCACCATTGACAAAGAATTTGGCGGCTGGAGCAAAGTGCAAGGCAAACACTTTGACAATAACGGCGTGTTTGACCAAATCGTCAAAGCAAACAGCGTCAAATAAGCGCTTGCACAGTTCAATAAAATAAAAGTACCGGCTATAGCGCTATAGCCGGTACAGTCTGGCCTTAGAAAACCACTTATCTTATTTACTCATATAAAATTCATTTTTTATTATTTTTTATGCATAAAGAATGGCGCTATTCTGCATTCAAGTTACAAAACATCAAAAATTTTTTGAGGTTCTCATGAGCATTTCAGCAAAATTGAAACTGGGAGTTTTAGCTGCAGTGATTTCTACGCTGTCATTCAGCGCGGCAGCAAAAGGCTAAATAAAGGAGCATCGACATGACCCATACCGTAATTGTTCCAGGTGTAGGCGGCAGTGAATACCATCACTGGCAGTCTTGGCTGCAGCGCCAGCTCATGTCGTGCTCCCGTGTGCAGCAGCAGAATTGGCATCAGCCTGTATTAAAAGAATGGATCGCGCAGTTTGTGAAAACGGTTGCACCGATTCAGGATGACATCCAAATTGTAGCGCACAGCTTTGGCTGCCTGACCACTGTGGCGGCGCTGGCGCAGCATCCGGAACTCAACCAGAAAGTTAAAAATTTGATTCTGGCTGCGCCAGCCAATCCTGCCCGTTTTGGGGATGCCGGTTTTTCCCGTGACAGCCAAAATGATTATGCCGACTATTTTCATCAGCTGAAAATCAGCGTTCCCGCCACCATGCTGATCAGTGAAAATGATCCTTGGCTGGCTTTTGAAGATGCAAAACAGCTTGCAGACGCCTGGAAACTTTATCCAGTGAATTTAGGATCCGTGGGGCACATTAATGTTGCTTCGGGTTTTGGCCCTTTTCCTGAAATTTTCGACTATTTAATTTCAGAAAATCCTATGCACCATATCAGTATTGCTGATGACGGCAAGTATTTATTTAAATTTGCTTTTTGAGCACTGCTAACTATGCTTGTCGCGAATTCGTTTTTTAAATTTTGCTGGCTTTTTACTGCCAGCCTTTCTCTTTTTTGAGGAGTCATCATGTCGCAGCGATCCCGAGTGCTGCCAGGATTTGGTCTGTCTCTGGGCTTTACCCTAGCGTATTTGTCATTAATCGTGCTTATTCCATTGTCAGCGGTTTTTATTAAATCGATTGGCATTGGCTGGGACGGTTTATGGGAAATTCTCAGTTCAGAACGTATTTTAAAATCTTTGCAATTAAGTTTCAGCACCGCCCTTATCGCCGCGCTGATCAATGTGGTGTTTGGTTTATTGCTGGCATGGTGCCTCGTACGCTACAGCTTTCCAGGCAAACGCATTGTTGATGCTTTAGTGGACTTGCCATTTGCCCTGCCGACTGCAGTTGCAGGCATTGCCTTAACCTCGCTGTATGCGCCGACAGGCTGGATTGGTCAATATTTGGAACCGATCGGCATCAAAGTCGCCTATACCCCCATCGGCATTACACTGGCCTTGATTTTTATCGGCATTCCTTTTGTGGTGCGTACCGTACAGCCTGTCCTCAGCGATTTAGAAACTGAACTGGAAGAAGCGGCGTCAGCACTGGGCGCAAACCGTTTTCAAATTGTCACCAAAGTCATTCTGCCGATTTTATTTCCCGCTTTAATTACCGGCTTTGCTTTGGCATTTGCCCGCGGTGTCGGCGAATACGGTTCGGTGATTTTCATCGCCGGCAACCAGCCTTTTGAAACTGAAATTGCGCCGCTGCTGATTATTTCCCGCTTGGAAGAATACGACTATGCTGGCGCGACCACCATTGCTGTGGTGATGCTGGTGATTTCCTTTGCCATTTTGTTTGTCATTAACTTAATTCAAGCTTGGGCAAGCCGCCGCACCGGGAGAACTGCACGATGAATACCAACAGCAATGCCTTGGCTGAAAAATTGCAGTCGCGCGATGCGACCCGTGAACCGACTTGGGTGCGCCGCCTGCTGATTGCTATTGCAATGATTTTCTTTATCAGCTGCTTAATGCTGCCGCTGATCTTAGTATTTGTTGAAGCCTTCAAACAAGGCGTAAGCGTTTATTTTCAAGCGCTGGTCAATCCAGATACCTTATCGGCAGTCAAACTGACTCTGCTCACCGCAGCGATTGCTGTGCCGATGAACGTGGTCTTTGGCGTGGCGGCCGCATGGTGTGTAGCGAAATTCCATTTCCGCGGCAAATCCATTTTAACCACCATTATTGATATGCCTTTTTCCGTATCACCGGTGATTGCAGGTTTAATGCTGGTGCTGATTTTCGGTGCGCAAGGCTGGTTTGGCGGCTGGCTGATGGATCATGACATTAAAATTTTATATGCTGTACCTGCTATTGTATTAGCCACCGTATTTATTACCGTGCCTTTTGTTGCCCGTGAGCTGATTCCGCTCATGGAAGCGCAAGGCACAGAAGAAGAAGAAGCCGCGATTGTCTTGGGCGCTTCAGGCTGGCAAACCTTTTGGAACGTGACGCTGCCGAATATCAAATGGGGTTTGATTTACGGCGTGATTCTGTGCAACGCCCGTGCAATGGGCGAATTCGGCGCGGTATCGGTGGTTTCTGGCCACATCCGCGGTGAAACCAATACCTTGCCGCTGCACGTCGAAATTCTCTATAACGAATATACGTTCAGCGCAGCCTTTGCCGTTTCATCCCTCTTGGCGCTGCTGGCGATTGTGACCCTGATTTTAAAAACATGGGTCGAAATCCGCCAAGAGAAACAAGACAAACGCAATGAAGATACAACCGCTTCTTAAGGAATGACCTCATGAGTATTCAAGTCAAAAATATTGAAAAACACTTTGGTGCATTCCATGCGCTGAAAAATATCTCTTTAGATTTCCCAGATGGCCAATTGGTGGCATTACTGGGACCATCGGGCTGCGGAAAAACCACTTTGCTGCGCATTATTGCAGGCTTGGAATCGGCCGATGGCGGTAAGGTGATTCTGGAAGGTGAAGATGCTACCAATGTGCATGTGCGTGAACGTGAAGTCGGTTTTGTCTTCCAGCACTATGCGCTGTTCCGCCACATGACTGTATTTGACAATATTGCTTTTGGCCTGCGTGTGCGTCCGCGCGCAACGCGCCCGTCTGAAGCAGACATCAAAAAACGGGTAACGCGTTTACTGGATTTGGTGCAGCTGGGCTTCTTGGCCGACCGTTACCCTGCTCAGCTTTCTGGCGGTCAGCGCCAGCGTATTGCCCTTGCGCGTGCATTGGCAGTTGAACCACGCGTATTGCTGCTGGATGAACCTTTTGGCGCCTTAGATGCCAAAGTACGTAAAGAACTGCGCCGCTGGTTGCGTACCCTGCATGATGAACTGCATATCACGTCTATTTTTGTGACGCACGATCAGGAAGAAGCGCTGGAAGTGGCCGATCAGATTATTGTGATGAACAAAGGCAATGTCGAGCAGATCGGTTCGCCGCGGGAAGTCTACGAAAAGCCGGCAACCCCGTTTGTTTTCGATTTCTTGGGTCAAGCCAACCGTTTTGAAGGCCAAAACAGCGGCGGCATCATCCAAATCGGTGAAGACCGCATTCAATTGCCGCAAGCGCCCAATGCGCCTCAAGGCCCTGTAATTGCTTTTGCCCGTCCTGACGAATTGCGCATTCATGCACAGCCGCAGGAAAATGCCATTCAGGCGACCTTCCTGCGTGAAGTCTGGATTGCCGGAAAAGTGCTGGCCGAACTGAATGACCGTCAAGGCAACTTGATTGAAATATCACTGACACCGGATGAGGCCAAGCTGCATCAATTCCGTCCAAATCAAACCGTATGGCTGAGCGCATCGACTTTGCATTTATTTGAAAACCAAGTCGCCTAAAGCCGCTGATGGGGCATGAAGCCCCATCTCTTTTGAGGTATACAAAAAAATGAATTTCCAGCAACTGAGAATTATTAGAGAAACTGTTCGGCAAAACTTCAATTTAACCGAAGCTTCCGCGGCGCTGTACACTTCGCAATCCGGTGTAAGCAAGCATATTAAAGATTTAGAAGATGAACTGGGCGTCCAGCTGTTTATCCGCAAAGGCAAACGCCTTTTAGGCCTCACTGAACCGGGCCAATCATTGCTGGGGATTGTGGAACGCATGCTGGTGGATGCCGACAATATTAAACGTCTTGCAGATGATTTCAATAAAGTCGATGAAGGCACATTGACCATTGCGACCACGCATACGCAGGCGCGCTATGTCTTGCCGCCGATCGTGAACCAATTTAAAAAAGAATTCCCGAAGGTGCATTTGATTCTGCAGCAGGCTAGCCCAGTAGAAATCACTGAAATGCTGCTGCAAGGCGAAGCGGATATTGGCATTGCCACAGAATCTTTGACCACGGAAGAAAATCTGGCCAGCGTGCCTTACTATAACTGGCAGCACAGCATCATTACCCCGCAAAATCATCCCTTAACGCAAAAAGCCCAGATCAGCATTGAGGATTTATCCAACTATCCTATTATTACCTATCATGGCGGTTTTACCGGCCGTTCAAAAATTGATAAAGCGTTTGAAGATGCTGGTTTTGATGTGGATATCGTCATGTCCGCGCTGGATGCGGACGTGATTAAAACCTATGTCGAACTGAACATGGGTGTCGGCATTGTCAACAACGTGGCTTATGATGCTGAACGCGACTATCGATTAAAGCAAATTCCAACGGATATTTTTGGGGTCAATACCACTTGGATTGCTGTACGTAAAGGGCATCTGCTGCGCGGCTACGGCTATGAGTTTATCTCACTCTGCTCACCAAATGCAGACATTAAAGCGCTGAAAAAAGTGGCTTTCCCCGACGACTGACATAAAAAAGTGAATAAAAAGTGACGCATGTCTCTTTTTATTCATCGTAATTTCATGTAACTGACTGCATAATAACTGCTTATAAAACAAAAACTTTTGGGCGCCAGACCAATGAAACCTGCGGTAATTCTTGCAATTGCATCATTATGCACGTCTATGCATATACAAGCTGCGGCTTTAGAGCGTTCAGGACAAAGCACGCTTCCCTTTCTTGAGCCTGGCAATTATGCAGAAATTAATTTTGGCGCCGCTCAGGGCAATATCAGCGGCGAAAATGCCAATAAAGAACAATTGTCTCAAGCACTGAATGTCACTGACTTTTCAACCGGAAATTTAGTTGAAACACTCATTTTTATACAAGGCGCTATAAAATGGCAGCTGTATCCCCAACTATCTGCCGGTTTGCTCTTTGATCAGCCTTATGGCATTAAACTCCGCTATGACTATTCACCTGAATCCATTCTTGGGCGCGAACAGCTGGAAGCCATTCATATTGACCTCAAGTCGCAAAATATAACTGGTCTGATCGGCTATCAGCCCACTCCGCACTGGAATATTTATGGAGGGCTGGCTTACCAAAGCTTTAACGGCGATGTCAGCCTTTTTGGCCAGAGTTTCTATTTTTTTAATGGCTACAATGTCGAATTTAAAAAAGACTATGCGCTGGGATGGCTTGCAGGCATCAGCTATCAAATTCCTGAAATTGCGTTGCGCACCAACCTGACCTACCGCTCTGAAATCAAGCATAAGAATCAGACCGTGGAAAGCACGGCAATGAATGGTAATTTTGCCGGCAGCACGCACATTACCGCACCGCAATCGGTGAATTTTGATTTTATCAGTGCAATCAGCACTCAAAACCTGATCTATGGCTCTTTAAGATGGGTCGATTGGTCGAATTTTAAAATCAAGCCTGACGGCTTTTCCAGCATCATCCAGCCCTATCTGCCTTATCTTCCCGCTTTAGCTGAATTCAACCTGATTGATTACCAGTCTGATCAATGGTCTGCAAAACTCGGCATTGCGCATAAACTGAATGAGCGCGCCTTCGCCAGTTTAGAAACGATCTGGGACAGCGGCAGCGACAATCCGGCATCGACCATTAATCCGGCAAACGGCTATAACGGCCTTGGTACAGGTTTCCGCTATCAGCTTTCACCTAAAACCGCGCTGTCCGGAGGGCTTTACTATTTAAGGTTCAGACCATCTAAACAAGACCAAGGCGGCATTTCAGTCAACGCCATTTCCTCGTTAGAGGATAAAGAAGCTTGGGCTTATGGCCTTAAAATCGGCCATCACTTTTAAAAGCAGGCTATTGCATTTTTAGCGTAAAAAAACAGGCCGAAGCCTGTTTTTTATTTGGCAATCACTTACCAGTGGTAGCTTACGCCCACTTTGCCGACAGGCATCCATTGATATTTGTCGTCATTGGCAATTTTATGCGCTTCCGCCGCCAATTCATCATCTAAATTAACGCCTGGTAAATTTGAAGTTGCCGAACCGGAAACACGCTGCAGGTTAACAGATGGGTTACCGGTATAGTAAGCGCCGACTTCACCAAATACGCCCCAATTTTTATTGATTTTCGGCGCCCAGCCTAGACCGACATAGGGTGCGAATTCGTTATCATAATTCAGATTGCCTTTAATATTAACGCCTTCAGCACCGGCTTGGAAATCAGCATTGTTGACGCTGAAATTTCGGCCGCCATCAACACGGCGATCTAAACCATAATCGTTGTCAATATAGCCCACACCAGCCGCTACATATAAGCCTTGCACCCAACGGTTTGCGCTTGCACCCCATGGGCGGATCTCAGCATTCAAATATGCAACACTGTTATCCATGTCCATATCATATGTAGAGCCATTCACTTTGACATCATCAGACCATGATACATCGCCGCCGTTATAACCCAGCGCCAAGCCCACATAAGGGTTTGCAGTCCAAAGCAAAGCGCCGCCATAGCCGGTAGTGCCCGCTTCAAGACGCGCGCCAGTAGGAATTAATTTATTTTGGTCAAATGCGTAGCCATCATGAACAACGGATGAATCCGCCATAGCTGTACCGGCGGCCGCCAATAGAGACACTGCTAAAACTGTACGTAGAGCTTTCATTAGGTTTCTCCTCGAATACAAACTTTATAGAATTATTGAAAATCTGTTCCTCTTGGGATGAACTATAAAATAGATAACGGTCACGTTTTATTCAAAATTTGCTTATTTTTTGTTGCTTTTTGATACAAATTCGGTTTCATATTGATTATCAATAAATATTTTTCATAATTTTTTAACCATATTTGTTTTTGCAGCTTTTAATTTCTGCAGCTTTCATAATTAATTCCGGCCTATCGTTTATTTTCCATCTATTCTTGGCCTAATTTAGTGTAAAATCTTCGGAAAATTTTTTTCTGGATAGAAGAACATGTCTCAGCTTTCAACAATCATTGAACAAGCGTTTGAAGACCGAGCGAATTTCACAGCAGCCGATTGTTCTGCTGAAATCCGTCAAGCTGTTGAAGACGTTATTGCTGGTCTTGATAACGGTTCATTGCGCGTTGCTGAAAAAATTGACGGTGAATGGATTGTTCACCAATGGATTAAAAAAGCAGTACTGCTATCGTTCAAACTCAATGACAACAAACCAATGGAAGCATGCGACCTGCGCTTCTATGACAAAGTTGAGACTAAGTTTGGTGATTGGACTGAAGAACAGTTTAAAGCTGCTGGCGTACGTGTTGTTCCTCCTGCAGTTGCACGCAAGGGTTCTTTCCAGGCGAAAAATGTTGTATTGATGCCATCTTATGTCAACATCGGCGCTTATGTGGATGAAGGCACGATGGTTGATACATGGGCGACTGTAGGCTCATGCGCTCAAATCGGTAAAAATGTACACTTGTCTGGCGGTGTCGGCATTGGCGGTGTTCTTGAACCGCTTCAAGCCAACCCGACCATCATTGAAGACAACTGCTTTATCGGCGCGCGTTCTGAAATCGTTGAAGGCGTTATTGTCGAAGAAGGTTCTGTGATTTCTATGGGCGTGTTCATCGGCCAATCGACAAAAATTTATGACCGTGAAACTGGCGAAATCCACTATGGCCGCGTACCTGCAGGTTCTGTGGTGGTTTCTGGCAGCCTGCCTTCTAAATGCGGCACTTACAGCCTGTATGCGGCAATCATCGTGAAGAAAGTCGATGCTAAGACACGCGCTAAAACCAGCCTGAACGATTTATTGCGCGAAGACTAAGTTTTAAATTTATACGGGGCATCCGTGCTCCTCGTCTCTACGGTCAGAAATGATCGTAGAGATTTTTGTTTTTCTATATGTGGTTAATTTTGTTATGAGTACGCTTCGTTCTTCCGCTATTCCTGTTTCTGATCCGTCTGCGGGCTTACGTATCACGGAGATTTTTTATTCATTGCAAGGTGAAGCCAATGCGGCAGGACTGCCGACTGTATTTATCCGCTTAACCGGATGCCCATTACGCTGCACCTATTGCGATACAACCTATTCATTTGAAGGCGGCGAGCGCAAATCATTAGAAGAAATTATTCAAACTGCGCTGGATTTTAAGACGCCGTATATTTGCGTGACTGGCGGCGAACCTCTTGCGCAGCCGAATGCCCTGCCGCTGATGCAGCGCTTATCCGATTTAGGCTGTGAAGTTTCCCTCGAAACCAGCGGCGCTTTGGATGTGTCCAAAGTTGATCCGCGTGTTTCTAAAGTTTTAGATTTAAAAACGCCAACCTCTGGCGAATCTGCACGAAATTTGCTTTCAAATATTGATTATTTAACTGAGCATGATCAAATTAAGTTTGTAATCTGCAACCGTGAAGACTATGAATGGTCTAAACAGCAGGTTGAACAGCTTCGTTTGAATGAAAAAGCCGGCACCATCTGGTTTTCACCTGCCTTTGCGGTGGAAAAAGGCGCTGTCCGCTTGCCTCAGCTTGCGCGTGATCTTGCGCAATGGATTTTAGAAGACCATCTCCCTGTCCGTTTCCAGCTGCAGCTGCATAAGCTGCTTTGGAACGATGAAACTGGTCGTTAATTGATATAGATTTTTTGGAGAAAGACATGCGTCCTCGCGCGATTGTACTGTTATCTGGCGGTTTAGACTCAACCACTTGCCTTGCTTGGGCCCAATCTCAGTATGAATGCATTGCCCTCAGCTTTATGTATGGCCAGCGTTCAACCACTGAACTGGATGCTGCCCGTGCATTGACTAAGCAGGCCGGCATCGAACATCGTGTCATTAATATTGATTTAGGCAATCTGGGCGGTTCTGCGTTGACCGACCACAGCATTGAAGTGCCGGATCATGAACAAGATGGCATTCCTGTAACCTATGTTCCAGCACGTAATACTATTTTCTTGTCTTATGCGCTGGCAGCTGCCGAAGTTTTTGATGCGCAAGCCATCGTCATTGGCATTAACGCCGTTGATTATTCAGGCTATCCGGACTGCCGCCCTGCATTTATTGAGGCTTTTGCCAACATGGCCCGCCTTGCAACAAAAGTCGGCGTAGAAGGAAAACCACTTAAATTTGAAACACCTCTGTTACATTTATCCAAAGCAAATATTATTCGCTTAGGCATAGAACATGGCGTAGACTACAGTCAAACGGTATCTTGCTACCAAGCAGATGACCAAGGGCGTGCTTGCGGTACATGCGACAGCTGCCGCCTGCGTAAACAAGGTTTTGCGCAAGCAGGTGTTGAAGATCCGACACGTTACATACCGAAATAACAAGGTAGGGTTTATGAATATTTTAAAATCAAACATTATTCTTTCTGCTGCAATTTCTGCCGCTGCGCTGTTCGCGTCTGCTGCACATGCTGACACTGAAAAACTTCAGCAAGCGTATAAAAGCACAAACGTAAAATCTGCGTTAATTAATGTTTGTAAAGAAGAAACAGGCAAAGGTAAAAAATTGTCTGCAGCTGAAGTCAGCAAATACTGTTCTTGCGCTGTAGAGGCTGATGGCCGTTTAACCAATGCTCAAAAATGGGAAATCCAAAGTACCATTAACCAAAAGAAAAGCCCTGCAACTTTAGCCTTTGTTCAAAAGCAGAATAAAGACCTGCAAGCTTGTTTTGGCCCTGACTTGACTGGCAAATTAAAATCTTTGACTGAAGAAGCAATGAAATCTGCTCAAGCTCAAAAGAAATAATTTTGCTGTCTTAAAAAAGCCTGCGTTTTGCAGGCTTTTTTATGCTCTGAATCATGGAAAAATTATGCATACAACATGGGGAAAGCTGCCGCAAAGCGAAAAGTTCATTGCCTCTTACAGCGGCGGCAAAGACAGCACATTGGCCTTATACCACGCCATGCAGCATGGTGAAGCCCTCGGCCTGATTGTCATGCTGGAAGAACACGGTTTACGCTCACGCTCGCATGCCATGCCGCTGTCTATTATTCATGCCCAAGCGGAAGCCATTGGCCTGCCTATTTGGATGGCCAAAGCGCAGTGGCAAGATTATGAAACTGAATTTTTAAGCCTTTTGCAGCATGCCCAAACACAGGGTGCGCAGGCCTTAGTCACTGGCGATTTAGATTTGCCTGAAGACGATTGCTGGCACCATAAAATGACCCAGCAAGCGCATTTGAATCTGTATACCCCGCTTTGGCAGCGTCCACATTTAGAGGTCATTCACGAGTTTATTTCTCTGGGTTTTGAAACCATGATTGTGACTGTGAATTTAAAGCTTGGCATGACAGCAAATGATTTGGGGCAAATTTTGACGCAAAGCTATATCGAGACCTTAATCCATCGCGGAATTGACCCTTGCGGCGAAGGCGGTGAATTTCATACAACTGTGCTGGATGGGCCTTTATTTAAAAACGCAATTCCTGTCAGCAAAGGTGAAATTCTGTATCATGGTGATTATGCTTTTTTGGCGCTTGAATTAGAACATCAGTAAATATTGAAAAGGAAGCCTTATGTCCGATATTACCTTACTCAATCAAACCTTTCCTGCCACTGCAGGCGAAATTAATCTTGCTGAACTGCCTGCAGAATGGCTGATTGTGTATTTTTACCCAAAAGACTCCACTCCTGGCTGCACCACGCAAGCTGTAGGCTTTTCCTGCTTAAAAGATCAATTTGATGCATTGAACACCACGATTATCGGGATCTCCCGCGACTCGGTGAAAGCGCATCAAAACTTTACCGAAAAGCAAAACCTCACGATTAACCTCATCAGCGATAAAGAAGAAGTGCTGTGCAATCACTTTGATGTGATTAAAGAAAAAAATATGTATGGCAAAAAAGTCATGGGCATTGAGCGTTCAACTTTCATTTTCCATCACGGCAAATTAGTCAAAGAATACCGTAAAGTCAAAGCAGCTGGCCACGCAGAGCAAGTGCTGGAAGATCTCAAGGCGCTGCAGGCTTAAAAACTTTTCGTCCCGCCATTTTGATTAAAACAAAAGCCCTTTAGGGGCTTTTGTTTTTAGCTCTAACTATGCAGCTCTAACTACGCATCAGCAAGGACAGCGCAATGCCCCACATCACACAGGCGATCAGCAGATCCAAAATCCGCCATGCATTGGGATTCTTAAAAATAGGCAGCAGCAGCCGTGCGCCATAACCTAAAGTGAAAAAGAACAGCCACGATGCGCTCATCGCGCCTAAAGCAAAATACAAAGGCTGCTGAAACTGTGCAGAGAGCGATCCAAGCAAAATAACCGTGTCTAAATAAACATGCGGATTGAGCCAAGTGAAAGCCAGGCAGGTCAACATTACAGGCAGTAACTTTTGCTCATGGCCCGAGCCCAGCAGCATGGCGGACTGATTTTGATAGGCTTGCACAGCATGTAAACAGCCATAATAAAATAGAAAGGCCGCGCCGCCCCATTTTGCATATTGAATGATTTGCGGATAATGCATGATCACGGCCGAAAAGCCAGCCACCCCCAAGAAAATCAGCAAGGCATCTGACATCGCGCAGATCAGGCACACCCAAAAAACATGCTGCCGCTTCAGGCCTTGCTGAAGCACGAAAGCATTTTGCGCGCCAATCGCCACAATCAGGCTGAGGCCTAAAGCCAGCCCTTGCATATAAGTATTCAGCATATCGATCAACCCATATTTCAACTCGTAGCGCATTATCTGCTGATTTCTGATAAATTAAATATTCTTAAGTAAATATCAGTCTAGTTAAATATTTTTTAGCCAAAAGAGAAACCATTTATGCTGAATCATAAACAATGCGAAGCATTCTTAGCGGTTGCTGAAACAGGCAGTTTTGATTTGGCGGCAGCGCGCTTGCATCTCACCGCATCTGCAGTCACGCTGCGCATGCAAAGTTTAGAAAAATATTTAGGCCAGATGCTGATTGTCCGTGAACGCCCCTGCAAAACGACTGCCGCAGGAATGGCTTTGCTGCATTATTTGCAGCACAGCCGGCTGCTTGAACAAAACTTTATTCAAAGCTTGACAGGACAAACTTCGGGTGATTTTTACCAAGTCAATATTGCCGCCAATGCCGACTCACTCGCTACGTGGCTGCTTCCCGCCCTGCAGCCGGCCTTAACCGCGCACAGAATTACGGTGCATTTTCAGGTCGATGACCAGTCTCAGACGCATCATCTGCTTGAAGCGGGCTTAGTGAATGCCTGTGTTGCGCAGGAATCCAAAGCCATGAAAGGCTGTAAGGCGCAATATTTGGGAAGCATGACTTACCGTTTTGCCTGCACGCCGGATTTTGCCGAAAAATACTTTGCACAAGGCGTGCATCGGGAATCTTTACGCGCTGCACCAGCCATTATTTTCAATGCTAAAGACCAAATGCACACCGCCAAAATTCAGCAGCGTTTTGGCCTCAACCCAGCGCAATATCCGCATTTTTTTGTTCCATCGTCCTGCGCATTTATCGATGCTGTCATGATGGGTTTAGGTTATGGCTGGCTGCCGGATTATCAAGCCGTAACACACATCAAAGAACGGACATTGATCGAAGCGGCGCCAGAACTGCGTTTAGAATTACCATTATATTGGCATCATTGGAATCAGCAGTCGGATATGCTGAATATTTTAAGCAGCGCCTTGCTTGCTCATGCAGAAAGCATGATGAACCAGCCTGTGGATTAACGCGGACATCACTTAGGCTGCCATTGCCCGATCAGCTGTATATTCACTTTATCACCAACATCGGCATAAGATCGCTTCATGCCAAAATCACTGCGGTTAATTGATCCTGAAGCATTGATATCCAACAGCTTCGCGTTAGCAGCATTGGGTTTCAATACAACATCAAAAGTAATTGGCTTGATAATGCCGCGCAGGGTCAATTCCCCTGCGACCCAATAGTGGCCAACCGCGTGCTGTCTAAATTCGGTGCTTTTAAACGTAACATTTTTAAATTGCGCAGCATCAAAAAAATTTTCACCGAGAATCATTGGACGCAGCGCATCATTGCTGAACTTTAGCGTGCTGGCAGGCAAAATCAGCTGCACAGATGAGTTTTCAGGCAAATTGATATCAAAAAACAGGCGCGAATCAGGCTGGTTCGACACTCCTTTCACCGCAGACAGTCCTACCGTTTTAATATCAAAACTGATAATGCTAGCCTCTGTCAGCGTCCAATTCTGCGCATGCAGCTGACTCATCCAGCCCAATGCAGTAAAAAAAACCGCCAGCTTCAGCTTCAAAGATTGTTTGATCGCCATTTTAAATTCTGCTTTAGCATTCCTATCGCATTTTCAAGCGCACATTCCATGTGCGGCTTCCGCCCATCTACATCCTCTAAATTACAGAAAATCACTCTAAATTGCTTTTATCTTGAGTCAAAAATTTGTGCTGTAATTGTAGATAAATTGGAGTTTCTTTAAATTTATGTAAAAATTCGCTGGTGCCGGCAGGAAAGGCCGATTCTATAATTTCGCCGCGGTAATAGGCTTCCCGGACAGGCGTCGCAGACATGGAGCCGTGCAGGCTATCCAGCTCCACCATTTCCCACTCGGGGAAAAATTTTAAATAATAAGATGAATCATCTTTAAAATGCCCAATCAAGCCAATCCGGTCGCTCGGCAGCGTAATTTCGGCAACCAACGATTTCACCAGTTTTTGCCATTTTTCATCATTGTAGACATCAATGACCGGGACAAATTTAATCCGCTGCTGATCTTCTGCTGAAAAATTCGACAGAATCATCTGTTCCCGCTCATCAACTGTAAACGGATTTTTGATATTGCGTTCATTCTGCGCAGAGCCCAAAGCCAGAATGATATTGCGGCTTTGCTTCAGCGCAATCCGGATCGTTTGCAAGTGCGCCAAATGAAAAGGCTGAAAACGGCCAATGAATACCAAATAATCAAATTTATCGTTCATAACAGAATCATCGTGATTTATGAACTCATGAGTTGCGCCTGCAATTTGAAAATGAGACATAATGAGCCCATAAATTTGAATTAAATTGAAAGCAAGGATAGTACGATGACACTGAGCTGTATTCAACAACCTCATGAACATTTGAATGCAAATTTAGACAATGGCGTGCTGACGCTTGCAATTAACCGTCCGCAGGCTAAAAACGCGCTCTACAGCGAACTCTATTTGTGGATTGCCAAAGCGCTGGATGAAGCCGACCAAGACAGTGCTGTCCGTGCCGTGATTTTACGTGGTGAAGATGCTGACTTTACCGCAGGCAATGACATGCAGGATTTTATGAAATCAGCTGCGCAAAAAGGTCAAGCACCTGCTTCTGAAGGCGCTCCATTTATTTTGCTCAAATCTGCTGCGAAATTTTCTAAGCCGTTAATTGCCGCTGTACGCGGTGTCGCGATTGGCATCGGGGTAACGATTCTTTTGCACTGCGATTTGGTCTATAGCGACAATACTGCGCTGTTCCAAATTCCATTTGTCAGCTTAGGTTTATCGCCTGAAGGTGCATCTAGCAAACTTTTGGTGGCACAAGCTGGCTATCACAAAGCAGCGGAATTGCTTTTAACTGCGCAGAAATTTGACAGTGCAACTGCGGTTTCTGTAAATCTAGTCAATAGCATTGAAGACGATGTCTATGCTGCTGCTGCGAAGAAAGCGGCGCAATTGTCTGCATTGCCTTTGGCATCACTGGTTCAGTCTAAAGCACTGATGAAACACAATGTAGATGAAATTGTGGCGTGGATTGATCATGAAGCAGAAATCTTTATGGATCGCGTAGGTTCACCAGAAATGATGGAAGCGGTTGCGGCCTTTATGCAAAAACGTAAACCTGATTTTTCTCAATTTAACTAAGCTTATTTTTATTGCGCTGAAAACCACTTAGCGGCCCTCGTTAAGTGGTTTTTTCATATTTGATCCCTATTAAAATTTAAAAATCATCACCGGATTTATCGCCATGACTGAACAAGTAAAAACTGAAAAGAAACGTTCTTTTGAGCCTGCGCCTGAAGGCATTGATATCGAAAATTTTAAAAAAGTCGTTCAAAGCCGCCGTTCTGTGCGTAAATTTACCCAAACGCCTATCCCAAGTGATGTGCTGGATGAATGTTTAGATTTGGCACTGCTTGCACCAAACTCATCAAACTTGTAGCCTTGGACTTTTTATTTGGTGCAAAACCCAAGTAAAAAGAAACAGCTGGTGAAAGCCTGCTTAAGTCAATTGGCAGCAAAAACAGCGTCTGAATTGATCGTCTGTGTTGCACGCACCGATCGCGTAGATGAAATGGCAAAACGCAATGTTTCCGAATTTCCATTTCCTGAAGCCCCTGCTGCTGTGCAAAAGTATTACAAGTTCATTCCTTATAACTATAAAACTGGTTACTTCAATGCACTGGGTAACTTTAAGAAAGTTGCTTTCAAAGTTGCACGCAGCTTTGATAAGCAATTGCCTGTGACGGCTTTTAATGAAGCCGATGCAAAACTTTGGGCGTCTAAAACCACTGCGTTAGCGTGTGAAAACTTAGTTTTGGCTTTACGTGCTTATGGTTTTGACAGCTGCATGATGGAAGGTTTTGATGAGCCGTTGGTACGCAAAATTTTAGGGCTAAATGCTCAGCAGTATCCTGTCATGGTGATTGGTGCGGGTGAACGCGCCAAAGATGGCGTATTCTTCCCTCAATATCGTTTTGACCGTGAGTTGTTTATTCAGAAGGTTTAAAACTGACAGGCTATTCCCTCTCCTTTAAGGAGAGGGTTAGGATGAGGTAATTTTTAAATCCCCTCATCCTCTTGCGGAATATATTCCTCATTCCACAGGGAGAAGGAGCTTTTTAATATTTAACATCCACCATCTGAATAAACTCAAAAGCAGGTTCTTCATAAGGATGACTGGCTTTTAATGCTCTCGCGACAGCACTAGCTTTCTCTTCAGGCACAATGGTTTCCACTCGCCATTCAGGAATTCTTTCTAAAGTATCCAACTCGCCAATAAATGGATTTGCGCCTTTTACCGGTTTAAACTGCCCTGTGCCTAACACTTGCCACGCACAATGTTCATAGTTGCCTATACCGCCTGCACCTGCTTCAAATACGGCAAGTTTGGTGGATTCAAGGTGTGATCCTGGAACGTAGTAGATGAGTTTGAGCATATCGATTTAATGCATATTCTATTAATATCAAATCAATCATATTGATCGATCATAACTATGTCTAATAAAAATACTGCCCGTGAGCTTGCTTTAACAACAGCTGAAAACCTAGGAGATGAAATACTTTTTAAAGCTGCCAATACATTTTTAGAAGATGCTATTAAATCTATCCCTTTTGCATCACTTATTAGTGGATCAATTCAAACTTATACGCAATTTCGAACACTTAAGGAGCAAAAACAGCTTTTAGCTTTTATTCAAGAAACAAAAACCAATAGTCCTGATTTTATAAATAATTTCTTTAAAGATAAAAACAACACTGAACTCGGTTTGGAAATTCTAGGCATACTAGATCAAACCTATTTAGAGCATCAAGCTAGAATGATTGGGCGTGCTACTTTATTAAAACATCATGGGAAAATATCTAAACAAGAGTTTGATAAATACACTTACATTATTACTAAACTTAATAATTAACCCGAATCGCGGATAAGAAATAAACTTGAAAATAAGAGGACTAGAGCCATCAGTTGAGTTACCACACAAAACTCACAACTCTAGTCCTAATGTTCAATAGTACCGAATTATTCTGCGTAATTG